>JAGZJZ010000053.1 GCA_018365455.1 Clostridiales bacterium | reverse complement strand
AAAAGCAGGTAGAACTTGTAGAAGAAGAACTGGCATCCAAGGACAAGGAATTATATGATTTAAAACACGAAGTAATCGGTGTCCAGATCCGGTACGAGACTGCTGAAAAAGATTTAGAAAGACTGCAGAAAGAATCCACGGAATATCAGAAAAAAATTGTGAAGCTTGAGACAGAGCTGGATGAATTATTGAGGAAATAGACAAAGAGAGGCTGTTGCTTAAGATAAATCGTGCAACTGCCTCTTTTTTGACCAGTACCAGAGCGTGTCTGGAAAATGAAGGAATTTCCAAACACGCTCTGGATAATGATAATGAGGTGACTGATGAAAGTAGAATTACTGGCCCCGGCAGGGTCTTACGAAAGTTTAACAGCGGCACTGAGTGCCGGAGCAGATGCTGTTTATACAGGGGGAAGCAGATTTGGAGCCAGGGCATTTGCCAACAACCTGACGGAAGAAACATTGCTTCAGGCGATAGATGAATGCCATTTAAGAGGAAAGCAGCTCTATCTGACCGTAAATACTCTTTTGAAAGACAATGAATTGGCGGAACTGTATCAATATATTCTTCCCTGCTATACAAGAGGTCTGGATGCAGTGATTGTGCAGGATATGGGTGTGTTTACATTTTTAAGAAGGGAATTTCCCGATCTTCCAATACATGCCAGTACGCAGATGACCATTACGGGATCGGACGGTGCAAAACTTTTAAAAGATCTTGGGGCATCCAGGATTGTTACGGCAAGGGAGTTATCCCTGCAGGAGATTGCCGGTATCCATGAAAGGGTAGATATTGAGATAGAGAGCTTTGTGCACGGTGCATTGTGCTATTGTTATTCCGGGCAGTGTCTGTACAGCAGTCTTATCGGAGGGCGCAGCGGCAACCGGGGCAGGTGTGCCCAGCCATGCCGTCTGCCATATGATCTGTACCAGAACGGATCTAAGATCAATTATGGAGCAGAAAAATATCTTATGAGCCCCAAGGATATGTGTACATTGGATCTGATTCCGGATCTGATAGAAGCTGGTGTCTATTCTTTCAAAATTGAAGGAAGGATGAAAAAACCAGCATACACTGCCGGAGTGGTTCGCATTTACCGCAAGTATATTGATTTGTATGTAAAAAATGGAAGAGAAGGGTACCGGATCGAAGAAAAGGATCGTTTGGAACTGATGGATCTCTACAACCGGGGCGGTTTTTCTACTGGGTATTATAAAACCCGGAACGGACGAGAAATGATGTCGCTGGTTCGTCCCAACCATATTGGTACGAAAGCGGCTAAAGTCGTGGATACCGGGAAGAATATATTAAAGCTAAAAGCGGCAGAAGCACTTCATCCCGGAGATGTTCTGGAATGTCTGGATGAGAAATCAGGGCAGAAGGGCACAGAATTTACCATAAGAGAAGAAAAAAAGCCTGGAGAAATCTTTCAGGTTAAAATTCCTTCCGGGAAAAAACCGGAGACTTGTAAAACAGTGATCCGTACCAGAAATGAACAGCTGCTAAAGCAACTGGAGGATACGTATCTGGTTGGGAAATTGAAAGAAAAAATTAATGGGAAATTAATACTTTACAAAAAAAATCCTGCTATACTCGAAATAAGAATGGGGGATTTTGCAGTTCAAGTTACGGGCGACGAAGTAACGGAAGCGGTGAATCAACCATTGTCTTATGAAAAAGTAAAAAAACAAATGCAAAAAACAGGGAACACGCCCTATATATTCGAAAAACTGGATATTGATATGGAGCCTGATATTTTTCTTCCCGTTCAGTCGCTGAATGAACTCCGGCGAATGGGACTGGAAACGTTGACCAGGGAAATTCAGGAGAGTTACCGAAGGGGTCTTCCTTCAAAAGAAAATACGGAGTCCTTAAGGTCTGCAGGTTATCAATATGACGAAAAAGGTAATGCTTTAAAAGAAAATAATCAGACTGGTATCCCAATTCATGTATCACTGGAATCCCTGGACGCCCTGGAAGGTCTGCTTAGACTGGATGAAGTATCCGGGATTTATCTGGACAGCGCTGCTTTTAAAGATAACCGTGAGTTCCTGAATTCCGGAACATACATCAGGAAGTGTCATGAGGCAGGAAAAAAGTGCAATTACATTATGCCGTATATTTTTCGGGCAGAGACCAGAAAATATTATGAATCCGATGCTGCCCGCAGAATGTTGTCGGCATACGATGCCATAGTAGTGAAAAGTCTGGATGAAGCCGGTTATCTGAAAGAGTGCGGATTGACGAATCCCTTAATTGCAGACCATAACCTCTATGCATTTAACCGGGAGTCAGAAGCGTTTTTGAAAGAACAGGGATTTGCTTCTGATACGGTGCCTTTGGAACTGAATGCAAAGGAAATTGGAAAAAGAGGCTGTGCAGACAGCGAGATTCTGGTTTATGGACACCTGCCGATGATGGTCAGTGCCCAATGTCTGAAAAAGACAGCCGGCAGATGCAATAAAGAGCCGGAAGTACTGTATCTGCGTGACCGTATGAAAAAAGATTTTCCAGTGAAAACGAACTGCCAGTTCTGTTATAATATTATTTATAACAGTGCTCCGTCAGTACTTCTGGAAAACAGAGATGAAATCAGAAAATTGTCTCCGGCGGCGATACGGCTGAGTTTTACATTGGAAGATAAAAAACAGGTTCTGTCAGTTACTGAGAAATATATTGATGCATTTTGCAAGGAGAAGGACATCAGGCTTGATTTGCCTGAATTTACAAGAGGGCATTTTAAGAGAGGCGTGGAGTAGGTGGAAAAGTGACAAATCTTATCATTCAGGTTTCAAAATATGTAATTATCATTTTAATGGCGATTTATACATTGCAGAGCTATGTGGTATTCCGTAAGGATGAAGACGATGCCGATTTTTTATTCTTAAGGCAGAATGTAATCATGTTCTGTATGCATTTTGTGGCGTTCATGGTACTTTATCTGGAAATGGAAGAATCCCAGCTGCTGTTTTTCTATGGCGCACAGGTAATTTATCTGGCGGCAACTCTGGTGCTGTTTCGAAATCTCTATCCGAAAGCATCCAGATTATTGATCAATCATATGTGTATGCTCATATCCATCGGTATGATTATGATTACCAGGATCTCTTATGACCAGTCAATTAAGCAGTTTAAAATCGCGGCTGCTTCTACGGTATTGGCATTGTTTATACCGGTCATCATACGCAAGCTGCGCCTGATTACAAAATGGGCTTGGGTGTATGCTGTTCTGGGAATCGGACTATTAGGTCTGGTTGCTGTAGCGGCACGGTCAACTTATGGCGCGAAAATTGCTTTTACGGTGGGAGGAATTACCCTGCAGCCATCGGAATTTGTAAAAATAATTTTTGTATTCTGTATGGCTGGACTATTGCTCCGTGCTAAATCATTTAAGGATATTGTAGTGGCAACGGCTTTGGCGGCACTCCACGTTCTGATCCTGGTAGTATCCACGGATCTTGGAAGTGCGCTGATTTTCTTTATTACGTATCTGATTATGCTTTACGTAGCTTCCAGAAATGTACTCTATCTGGCGGCGGGGCTGGGTGCAGGAAGCCTGGCGGCGGTTGCGGCGTATTTTCTATTCTCCCATGTGCGTGTGCGTGTGGAAGTGTGGTTGAATCCTTTTGCGGATTATGCAGGAAATGGTTATCAGATTGCCCAGTCTTTATTCGCCATTGGCGCAGGCGGGTGGTTTGGAACCGGATTATTTCAGGGCTCACCTACGGCAATACCGATTGTAGAGCAGGATTTTATGTTTTCAGCAGTGACGGAAGAATTGGGCGGGATATTTTCTATCTGTCTGATTTTGGTATGTTTGAGCTGTTTTATTATGATTCTGAATATTGCCATGAGATTATCCAATCCCTTCTACCGGCTGGTTGCATTGGGACTTGGTACGATGTATGCGGTTCAGGTATTTCTGACAGTGGGTGGAACTATGAAATTTATCCCGCTCACCGGTGTTACACTGCCGTTTGTCAGCTATGGAGGAAGCTCTATGCTAAGTACGCTGATCATGTTTGCGATCATACAGGGACTGTACATTCTTAGGGAAGACGAGGAAGAAAGCATTGAAAAGGAAAAAATCTACGGACAATATCCAAATTAATGAAATACCGGTGAATGAACCCCAGCGAAAGAAAAATGCGGGACCGGAGTCCCGGGGTGGCAGAAATAAGGATATGATGAAAGTTGCATATCTCTTCGCTGCCATGTTTTTTATGCTGATTGGTTATCTGGTATATTTTAATACAATAAAAGCGGATACAATTAATTCAAATGTAAATAATACGAAACAGGATGCACAAGCGCAGAAGATTGTCAGGGGTGCTATTATATCTTCCGACGGTGAGACGCTGGCAGGAACTAATGTGGATGCCGAAGGCAATGAGGAACGCCTTTATCCTTATGAAAATATGTTTGCCCATGTGGTAGGATATGCCAGCAATGGTAAGGCAGGTGTGGAGTCAACTTCAAATTATGATCTTCTCACATCCCATGCATCCATTCTGGAGCAGGTGCAGAATGAGGCAAAGCATGAAAAGGTTCGGGGAGACAGTGTGGTGCTGACTCTTGACACCAGACTTCAGACAGCGGCGTATAATGCCATGGGTGTGTATAAGGGAGCCGTGGTAGTCATGGAACCCAGTACCGGTAAAATACTGGCAATGGTTTCCAAGCCGGACTTTAATCCCAATACTATATCCAGTGACTGGGATACCCTGGTTTCGGATGAAACCAACAGTTCTCTTCTGAACCGTGCCGTACAGGGCTTATATCCGCCGGGATCTACCTTTAAGATCATGACTGCACTGGAATATATGAGGGAACATCCCGATTATCAGAATTATAGCTATAACTGTACCGGACGTATATCAAAAGAAGATGTGACGATTACCTGTTTTGGGGGAGAAGCCCATGGGCAGGTCAATTTAGCGGATTCCTTTAAATATTCCTGCAACAGTTCCTTTGCCAATATGGGACTGGAACTGGATAATATCGCATTCAGAAGTTTATGTGAAGATTTTATGTTTAACAACACGCTGCCGATTTCTATGGAAGCAAGTACAAGCCGTTTTGAACTGAACGAACACACATCCTACGGAGAAGAGATGGCAACGGCAATCGGCCAGGGAAATACCCTGGTAACGCCTCTTCATATGGCGTTAATCACCTCAACCGTAGCAAACTCAGGTACTTTAATGAAACCATATATCATTGACCGCCTGGAAACCTTTGACGGGGATAAGGTAAAAGAAAATAAACCGGAGGTATATAAGGAATTAATGTCGGCCCAGGAAGCCGGGATTCTCTCTGATTTTATGACGCAGGTTGTAGAAGGCGGAACGGCAAAATCCCTCAGCGGACTTGGATATACCGTAGCCGGCAAGACCGGATCTGCCGAGTATGAAATAGGGTCAAATGCGGCAGATAAAGGAACTCATTCCTGGTTCGTAGGGTTCTCAAATGTCAGCAGTCCTGATATTGTGGTCAGTGTCATAGCAGAAGACGGCGGTACCGGAAGCTCTGCAGCAGTGCCAATTGCACAGGCTGTATTCGATGCCTACTATAATAACGGTATGAATATGACCAATAATTAAGGTTGCATGATTTAAAAAAAAGAGTTATACTAAAACCAGTTAGGAGTGCACAACGCATAACAGGAGGGATTGCAATGGTCGAAGCAACGAGCTGTGGCGGTGTGGTAATATTTCGTGGTAAGATACTTCTTTTATACAAAAGTTACAAGAATAAGTATGAAGGATGGGTGTTGCCTAAAGGAACTGTAGAAGCTGGCGAGGAGTATAAGGATACAGCAATAAGAGAAGTATTGGAGGAAACGGGAGCCAAAGCATCAATTATTAAATATATTGGTAAAAGTCAATATACCTTTAATGTGCCGGAAGACACAGTAGCAAAGGATGTTCATTGGTATTTAATGATGTCCGACAGCTATTACAGTAAACCGCAGCGCGAAGAATATTTTGTAGATTCCGGGTATTATAAATTTCATGAAGCATATCATCTTTTAAAATTTGCCAATGAAAGAATAATCCTGGAAAAAGCATATAACGAATATTTAGACTTGAAGAAGTCGAATCTTTGGGGAAGTCGCAAATATTTTTAGAGCATGTTTGAAAATTATTTTTGACATATTCGCTGATTTTCAAACAGGCTCTGGGATAATAAGAAGATACGAATGTGTATCTTCTTTCTTTTTCTTTTCTTTTCCTTTACGTTCATTATGGACTGGGTGGGCCTGTGTCTGAAATATTTCTTAAATTTCCTCTAATAAGATGAATTATTTTAAGAAATCTGTTAAAATATAAAATAGTTAGTAATATATACCAGAGGCGCAGAGGCTGCCTGGAAAGGAGCAATATATGCTGGAGAAGATTGATCTGACAAAGAAGATGGGGAAAAAAGAATTTAAGCAAACCATGGAAGAGCTCTCCGGAAAGCTTGGAACTTTGCAGAGAGAGTGCAGGAACTTAAAGATTCCGGTTATTATCGTTTTTGAAGGATTTGGTGCAGCAGGAAAAGGAACCCTGATCAATCAGCTGATTCAGCCGCTTGACCCCAGGGGATTTAACGTATATGCTATCAATGGGGAATCTGATGATGAACAGCTGCGTCCATTTTTATGGCGTTTCTGGACTAAGACACCGGAAAACGGACGGATTGCTATTTTTGACAGAAGCTGGTACAGGCGTGTTTTGATCGACCGTTTTGATAAGGTGACTACAGAAAAGCAGCTGGGACATGCTTATAATGAGATTGTTTCTTTTGAACAGCAGCTGACCGACGGCGGAAATGTTATGATTAAGTTTTTCCTGGACATTACGAAAAAGGAGCAGAAGAAGCGTTTCGATAAAATGCTGGAATCGAAAGAAACGGCATGGAAGGTTTCCAAAGGTGACTTAAAAAGAAATAAACATTTTGAAGAATACAAAATGATGAATGAGGAAATGCTTCAGAAAACAGATACGGACTTTGCGCCATGGACAATTATAGAGGTTATGGACCGAGAGTACGCAGCGGTTAAAATCATCACGACTGTAGTAAATTGTCTGGAAAAGCGGGTTGCGAATCAAAAAGAGCTGAAACGGCTTGCTAGGGAAGAAGAAAAGCTGGAGAACAAAGAAGTGGATGAAACCAAATCAGGCTTTCACTCATCGGTGTTAAGCAGTGTGGATCTCTCTTTGACGTATACAAAGGAAGAGTATAAGGAAAGGCTGGATGAACTGCAGAAGAAACTGGCTTTGCTGCACAGTGAATTATACCGCAGGCGGATACCTGTTATTTTGGGATTTGAAGGATGGGATGCGGGTGGAAAAGGCGGAGCCATCAAGCGGGTGACGCAGTGTCTGGACCCGAGAGGCTATGAGGTGAATCCAACTGCAGCGCCAAACGATATTGAAAAAGCACATCACTATCTGTGGCGCTTCTGGCAGACATTTCCCAAGGCCGGACACATTGCTCTCTATGACAGAACCTGGTATGGAAGAGTGATGGTAGAGCGGATTGAAGGTTTTTGCAGCACCCAGGAATGGAAACGGGCATATAAAGAAATTAATGATTTAGAGGCTACCCTTGCGCACAGTGGTGCAGTTGTGCTAAAATTTTGGATGCAGATTGATAAAGAAGAACAGGAACGCAGGTTCAAAGAACGGATGGAAAATCCGGAGAAGCAGTGGAAAATTACAGACGAAGACTGGCGCAATCGGGAAAAATGGGATGCTTATGAGGCGGCAGTGGATGAGATGTTAATCCGCACATCCACAACGTATGCCCCCTGGATCATTGTAGAAGGAAACTGCAAATACTATGCCCGGATAAAAGTCCTTGAGACCATCGTAGAAGCGCTTGAATCACGCATTAAGTAAAAGTGCCTGATATTATCCTAAAAAGTGCTTGAATCATGCATAAAGTAAAATAAAAAAGCAAGGTCAGGAATAAAAAAGATGAAATGGTATCAAAATCTATATATAGGCGAAACAGCAAGAAAGAAAAAAAAGAAAATAATATGGAAAATAAATCATAATGCAGGCCTGGTTGATGTGTATGTGGTTACACTGGCCGCCAATGGGACTGATTTATTTGATATCGTTTCATCCGCCGTCCTGATGCAAAAGGCAGTAAGGCGTAACTGCCCTTTGATTGTAGGGATTGCATGCGGCTATGATGAAGCAGTTCAGTTAGCCCTGAATATTGCTCTGGAGGTCTATAAAGAAACCGGCAGTTTTCAGGTACGCCAATATTTAGCCCGTAAGGAGAGAAAAGAAAGAAATTGACAGGTGTGAGAATATGCTACATATCATTTTGGTAATACTTAAGATTATAGGTATCATACTGGCAGTCATTTTGGCACTGTTACTTCTGGTTCTCCTGGCGGTGGTTTTTGTGCCTTTGCGATACCGTTTAACGCTTCAAAGAGAAGGTGATATTCTCTATGGACAGGGGAAAGCCAGTTATCTGCTTCATATCTTGACAGTGATGGCAGAATATAAAGAGGGCAAACCCAGATATGAGATCAGGCTTTTTGGAATACCGGTGGAAAAATTCAGAGTTTTAAAGAAATTTATAAAATTCAAAAAGCAGAGAAAAGAAAATTCAGGAGATAAGAGCAAAGACAGTACCGGTACAGAAGAACAGCGGAATGAGCAGGCATCCCGCTCGATTGAGGAAAGGGTGCAGGGAGCGGAAGCGGCAGACTCTTCAAAGGCAGAAGAAAAGGTGACCGGAGACGGCAGCCTGTTAGATCTGACCGAACAGGTAAGAACAGAGCATAAAGAAGAAACGAAGCATACCGGAGAAAGCAGCCGGATAGAAAAAAAGGAAAGTTCGGATCATACAGAGAAAGCAGATCAGACGCAGCGAAGCAATGTCTTTGGAAAAATAAAATCTGCAGTAGGTAAGATATTGGATGTGATAAAGAAAATCTGGAATATCTTAAAGGGAATTCCAAAAGTAATCCGTAATATAATTTATAAACTTACCCATGTAAAAGGGCAGGTGCATAAATATCTGGAAATCATCCGTGCAGAAGAAACGAAGTTACTGTTTGGAAGTTCCCGGACAGAATTTCTGTATCTGTTGAAGCATTTTAAGCCCAGGAATGCAAAGGGCTATATTCGCTTCGGCACCGGAGATCCGGCAACAACAGGGCAGATTCTGGGAATAGCCGGATTGATTCTGCCGATTTATTCCACCAAAATTCAGGTTTATCCTGATTTTGATAAATCCATCTATGAGGGTCATGTAGTGATTCGCGGGCATATCCGCGCAATCCATCTTCTGAAATCAGGATGGAAAATCTTTAAAGATAAAAATACCAAAAAGTTCCTAAAACGTATTAGACAATAAGGAGGAAATAAACATGGCTTCAGACAATAATTTTCAGACAACCGTAGATTCATTATTCAAGGGGATGGACAGCTTTATCAATACAAAAACAGTAGTGGGAGATGCAATGTCAGTAGGTGATACCATAATTCTTCCCCTGGTAGATGTTTCATTTGGAGTTGCTGCAGGTGCACTTTCCGGAGATGCCAAAAATAATGGCGGCGGAGCAATGGGAGGAAAGATGTCCCCAAGTGCAGTACTTGTGATACAAAATGGTACTACAAAACTGGTCAATGTGAAGAATCAGGATGGTCTTACCAAGATTCTGGATATGGTGCCTGATTTTGTAAATAAATTTGCTTCCGGCAAGACAGATACAGATACTGCAGGTGTTTCCGGGAAAGCAGATACAGACGCACCGGAAACTGACACAGTAGAAGAATAAAAAGTGTTAAATCGTTGGTTCCTGCATATGATATAGAAAAGAGATATGCAGGTGGACGGTTATGAAACGGATTGTTGGTTATACACTGTTTTGGATAGCAGTTGGGATGCTGTTAGCGCTATGCATGCCAAACGCCTTTATAACCGTGCTGATAATTTTTGTGCTCTTATTAATAGGATATAACCTGTTTATGTGTTAAACTTTCATGCTCTGGAAGTAAGGTTTTGACTATTTGGTATCCATAATATATAGAGGCATCGCTTAATACTGACTGACAGCACGAAATTTATCAAAACGGTGAAGCAAATCTGTAAAGCGAATAGATTAAAATAAGCCAGTCCCAATGCTGATTTTCAGCATTGGGACTGGCTCTCGTACAGCGTTGCGTAAATCCCTGTAACATAGCAATTTAAGCAACGCTATACGAGCTGTTGTGTGGGAAGTCGTTTTCTGCAAAAAAACCTCTCAACCAATGGTGAGAGGTTCCTCTAACTAAGCTCTTTCAACTTTACCGGATCTTAAGCAAGAAGTACATACATACATCTTCTTAGCAGCTCCGTTAACTTTTACTTTAACTGATTTGATGTTAGATTTCCACATTTTGTTCGATCTTCTATGAGAATGACTCACATTGTTTCCGAAATGAGCACCCTTTTCACAAATAGCACATTTAGCCATGAATAAGCACCTCCTTGACTTTAATATTCGTCTTCACTCTTGCACAGCATTCCACAAATAATCAAATAATACACTTTGGTATTTCTAGAAAGAATATCTGGTGTATCGCTTCATTATTTGCGCAAGCCTGTACTGGATATAGACTCACAACACTAGTTATTCTATCAGATGGCACCATATTTTGCAAGTGAAAAATAAAAAATTATGAAATAAATTGTTAAAAATTAAAATTAATATTTCATTTTGTGTGAAAAGAGGGTATAATGTACGCAGAGATATTATAATTTAAAAGTTGGAGGTAACGATATGAAGGGACGCATGGATACAGATCTGGGTTCTATCTTGATTGATACTGATGTAATCGCTACTTATGCAGGCAGTGTTGCCGTTGAATGTTTTGGTATCGTTGGTATGGCTGCTGTTAATATGAAAGATGGTTTGGTAAAGCTCTTAAGAAAAGAAAGCCTGAAGCATGGGATTAACGTACGGGTGGAAGAAAATAAAATATCATTGGATTTTCATGTGATTGTGGCATATGGCGTAAGCATTTCAGCCGTTGCGGATAATTTACTCAGTAATGTAAAATATAAGGTAGAAGAGTTTACCGGCATGGAGATTGAAAAAATAAATGTTTACGTTGAAGGCGTAAGATCGATTGATTAAGGAGGAACTTGTTGTGGTAACAAATACGATAAATGCCAGTCTGTGTGCGAAGATGTTTCTGGCGGGTGCTAAAAATCTGGAGTCTAAGAAAGAATGGATCAATGAATTAAATGTATTCCCTGTTCCCGACGGAGATACAGGAACGAATATGACATTGACGATTATGTCTGCGGCAAAAGAGGTGGCGGCACTTACCGATCCTGACATGGAGGTGTTGGCGAAAGCGATTTCATCCGGTTCTTTAAGGGGAGCGAGAGGAAATTCGGGCGTTATTCTGTCACAGCTGTTTCGTGGCTTTACTAAAGGGATTAAAATGCACGAAGAAATTGATATCCAGATTTTGGCGGGTGCATTCCAAAAAGCGGTGGAGACCGCTTATAAAGCCGTTATGAAACCCAAGGAAGGGACGATTCTTACGGTAGCCAAAGGCGCTGCACAAAAGGCTGCAGAGCTTGCGGAGACAGATGTCAGTATGGAGCAGTTTCTAAAAGAAGTGATTGAGCATGCGGAGTATGTTCTGTCACAGACACCGGAGATGCTTCCGGTATTAAAAGAAGCCGGGGTGGTAGATTCCGGCGGACAGGGACTGGTGCAGGTTCTAAAAGGAGCTTATGACGGATTCCTTGGCAAAGAGATCGATTATACGATTGAAGGAGCGTCTGCACAGGGGAGTGTAACGAAGATTACCCCTCAGGCAGAAGCGGATATTAAGTTTGGATATTGTACAGAATTTATTATTATGACCAAAAGTGAATTGTCGGATAAACAGGAAATGGAATTTAAGGGATTCCTGGAATCCATTGGTGATTCCATTGTCGTTGTAGCTGATGAGGAGATTGTCAAGGTTCATGTACATACCAATGACCCTGGAAAGGCAATTTCCCGTGCACTGACTTATGGTGAGTTATCCCGCATGAAAATTGATAATATGAGGGAAGAACATCAGGAGAAACTGATCAAAGATGCAGAAAAGCTTGCGCTGCAGCAGCAGGCAGAAGATCAGGTAAAAGCACAGGCAGTTTCGGATGTGCCGCCAAAAGAAGCTGGCTTTATCTCTGTTTCCATCGGAGAAGGAATAGGGGAAATATTTAAAGGGCTTGGTGTGGATTACCTCATCGAAGGCGGACAGACTATGAATCCAAGTACGGAAGATATGTTAAATGCAATTGAAAAAGTGAATGCAGAGACCATTTATATCCTTCCAAACAATAAAAATATTATTCTTGCCGCAAACCAGGCAAAGCTGTTGACAAAAGATAAGAAAATTATTGTTATTCCTACTAAAACTGTGCCACAGGGAATTACGGCAATCATTAATTATATCCCGGAGAAAACGCCGGAAGAAAACGAAGCAGCCATGGTAGAAGAGATTCAGCATGTTAAAACTGGACAGATTACCTATGCAGTTCGCGATACTCATATTGATGACAAAGATATCAAAGAAGGCAATATTATGGGAATTGGTGATCATTCTATTCTGGCGGTTGGAGAAAAACTGGAAGCAGTGGCAAATGAGACGGTAGAATTGATGATGGATGATGATTCTGAGTTAATCAGCATCTATTATGGAGAAGAAGTAACAGAAGAGGCGGCAAACGAACTTGGGGATAAATTCCGCAGAGCATATCCGGACTGTGATGTAGAAGTTTATTCCGGAGGCCAACCAATCTATTATTACGTGATTTCCGTAGAGTAACAGGTGAACTATGATGAATATGGAATCATCCATTCAGGAATTAAAAGGAATCGGTGAAAAGACGGTTCTGGTATTCCAGAAAGCAGGGATACAGACAATCGATGATTTGCTGAATTATTACCCCAGAAATTATGATACCTACGATAACATCGTGCAGGTATCTGAGATCTCGGACGATGATGTGTCTGCAGCAGTTTATGGTACGGTTGTGCAGACGCTGGACGTGAAAAGAGTCAGGCGGCTGCAGATCACCAATACCGTTATAAGGGATGACAGCGGCGGCATGATCCGCCTGACCTGGTTCAATATGCCCTATCTAAAAAACACATTGAAAAGGGGAAGTAAATATATATTCCGTGGGAAGATTTCACGCAAAGAACAGCAGTTGTTAATGGAACAACCTGCTGTTTTTCGTGTAGATCAATACCAGGAAATGCTCCATGTGATGCAGCCGGTCTATACCTTAGTACCCGGACTTACCAATAATATGATAACCAAAGCGGTGCGTCAGGCAATTCCACTTCTGGAAGAATATCATGATTATCTGCCGGAAGATATCAGAAAAGAATATCATCTGGCTGAATTTCACTATGCCATAGAGCAGATACACTTTCCAAAAGATATGCACGATGTGATGCTTGCCAGAAACCGGCTGGTATTCGATGAGTTTTTTCTGTTTATCCTGGCGCTTCGCCGTTTGAAAGACAGCACAGAAGATTTGTACCACAGTTTTCATATGCAGAAAACACCGCTGACGGATCAGATCATCGGGAACCTGAAATTCTCCTTAACCGGGGCACAGGCAAAGGTATGGAAAGAAATTGAAAAAGATTTGTTAAGTCCCAAAGTAATGGCAAGGCTGGTCCAGGGTGATGTTGGTTCCGGGAAAACCATACTTGCTATTCTGGCATTGATTATGACAGCCGAGAATGGATATCAAGGCTCCTTAATGGTACCTACGGAGGTATTGGCGGTACAGCATTTTGAATCCATTTCAGGACTTCTAAAGGAACAGCAGCTAGATTTTAAGCCGGTGCTTTTAACCGGGTCCATGACGGCAAAAGAAAAAAGGACGGCATATGATAAAATAGAAACCGGGCTGGCAGATATCATCATTGGTACACATGCTCTCATTCAGGAAAAAGTGAATTACAAAAATCTGGCGCTGGTGATTACCGATGAACAGCACAGGTTTGGTGTACGCCAGAGGGAGGCGCTTTCCGAAAAGGGTGAAATGCCCCATGTGCTGGTTATGAGTGCTACGCCGATTCCCCGGACATTGGCTGTAATTCTGTACGGAGATTTGGATGTCTCCGTGATTGACGAACTTCCGGCTAACCGTCTGCCAATTAAAAACTGTGTGGTAGATACCAGGTACCGCCCAAAAGCATATGCTTTTATTCAAAATGAAGTTCAAGCAGGGCGCCAGGCTTACATCATCTGTCCTATGGTTGAAGAAAGCGAGACCATCGAGGCTGAAAATGTCATTGAGTATACCGACCGGCTGAGAGCAGCGCTGGATGGAAATATTCAAATTGAATATCTTCATGGGAAGATGAAACCAAAAGAAAAGAACAGCATTATGGAACGTTTTTTAAATCATGAAATTGATGTACTGGTTTCCACTACCGTGGTGGAGGTTGGTGTAAATGTACCAAATGCCACTGTAATGATGATAGAAAATGCAGAGCGCTTCGGTCTGGCACAGCTTCACCAGCTCCGTGGAAGAGTAGGACGGGGACAATACCAGTCTTACTGTATCATGGTGCGGGCGTCAGACAGCAAAAAAGTAAAAGAGCGTTTGGAAATTCTGAATAAATCCAACGATGGCTTTTTTATCGCCAGTGAGGATTTAAAACTCCGGGGACCGGGAGATGTATTCGGTGTGCGCCAAAGCGGTCTGCTGGAGTTTAAAATCGGGGATGTGTTTACGGATGCATCCATCCTGCAAAAGGCAAGTGAGGCTGCCCAGAATATTCTGGATCAGGGAGAATTGTCCGGAAAACCGGAGTACTTTTATCTGGATAAAAAACTCCGGGAGTACATGCTTTCAGGCTTTGTCCGTATCAATTTATAGAAGAAATAGTTGCTATTTTTGAAAAAATGGTATATTATGCTTTATGTAAATGATATATATGCATGGAAGTGTTTTGCGAGGAGGAAAATGTATGAAAACCGTAAAAGCAAACGTAAAAGAGACAGCAGCAGGTACGACAGAAGCCACTAAAGCAACAAAAACACCATCAAAGAGAGCAGTCAGGAAGGCAGAACCTGCTGCAAAAGCAGCAGAAGAAAAAGTAACGGAAGTAACAGAAGCAACAGAAGAGAAAACAGCGGAGAAGGCTCCGGCAGCGAAATCTACAGCAAAAACGAAAGCAGCGAAAACAGCGGCAAAGCCAGCAGCGAAACCTGCAGCTGAAAAAGCACCGGTTGAGAAAAAGCCAGCAGCAAAAAAAGCTCCGGCGAACAAAGCAGTTGTAAAAGAAACGATCTTTTTACAGTATCTTGGAAAAGAAATCAATGTAGAAGATATTACGAAACAGGCAAAGGAACATTGGACGAAGGTTTTGAAAAACAAAGCTGCGGATATTAAATCCATAGACGTATACTTAAAACCGGAAGAGAATGCGGCATATTTTGTAATCAACGGCGATGTGACCGGTAATGTGTACTTATAGATAAAAGCAAAAAGAAAGTTAATAACAGTGATACAGTTAATATCAAAAATAAAGTTATTAGCAAACAAAAAAGAAGCCCGTATAAAATTATCTGGGCCCTTTTTTTGTCAAATACGAAAGAATTCGTTTTTGAGATTAGTACTGAGAAGTACTTCCTGCTGACATGTTACCTGCTGGCATGCTTGCTCCGCCGGACATCTGTCTTTCCTGAGCTTCGATCATTTTCTTAACCATATAGCCACCAACGCTACCATTCTGTTTGGAAGTTAAGTTACCATTGTAACCATCTGTTAACGGAACTCCTAATTCGTTAGCTACCTCAAATTTGAAACGGTCTAAAGCTCCTTTTGCTTCTGGTACTGCTGCTGTGTTAGATGATCTGTTTGACATCATAACCCCTCCTTTTTTTCTGTCTGTTTTTTTTTATTTGCAATTTGTTATTGCCTTCCTAGTATATGAATTAATCGAAATTCTAAACTGGAAATTTTTTCAATTTTTTACAAATTTAGATAAAATCAAAAAAACATTTTCCATTTTCCCTATTTATATGTTATAATCGGTAGAAAGAAGAGAAAAAAGGATGGTTAGATGAATATCGGTATTATTGCACATAACAGTAAAAAAAGTTTAATTGAAGATTTTTGTCTTGCATATAAGCATATACTTAGCAAACATGAAATTTATGCGACAGGAATTACGGGACGCCGTGTGGAAGATGTAACAAATCTCCGCGTTCACAAATTTCTCCCTGGAAGTGTGGGAGGAGATAAGCAGTTTACAGAGATGCTTGAGAGAAATGGCCTGGATATGGTAATCTTTTTCTACAACCCGGCGATGGTAGATCCTAAGGAGCCGGATATTTACACAATATCAAAATGTTGTGATAAATATAATATCCCAATTGCAACCAATATTGCAACTGCGGAATCTTTAATTCTTGGATTAGCTCATGGTGATCTTGAATGGAGATTACAGATATAAAATCTAAGAGAGGGGTGTAGCAGCATCCCTATTTTTTTGTGAATTTGTAACAGTTCAGACAAGCTGCCCTTTCTCACGGTATGCGCAGTAAATGCGCATACCTGTCTGAACTGTTACTTGAATTTCTATAATTATGAAAAAGATTTGGTTTAATTAGGAGGATTATCAGATGTCAATTAATGACGTACAGAATTTGTTTATGTTTTGCGGAGGCCTTGGTATGTTCCTTTACGGCATGCACAGCATGTCGGATGGAATCCAGAAATCAACCGGTAACAAAATGAGGGAGCTGCTGGGAGTTCTGACGAACAACCGGGTAATGGCAATTCTGGTTGGAGCCTTGATCACAGCAATCATTCAAAGCAGTGGTGCAACTACCGTTATGGTGGTTGGATTTGTAAATGCAGGCATAATGAATCTGGGACAGGCTGTAGGCGTAATCATGGGTGCAAATATTGGTACCTGTATCACATCCTGGATCGTATCATTAGGACAGCTTGGGGATAGTTTCAAAGCTGTTTCGCCATCACTTTATGCACCCCTGTTAGTTGGAATTGGAGCATTCTTTATTATGTTTTCCAAAAAGCAGAAAAAGAAAACAATTGGTGAAATCATTATCGGTCTTGGATTATTGTTCATTGGACTTGATTTCATGAAAAATGCTGCTTCTTCCTATACAGAACTGCCTATCTTTACAAAAGCATTTGCATTGTTCGGAAGCAACCCTTTCCTTGGAATTGCAATCGGTGCTTTGGTTACCGGAATTATGCAGAGTTCTTCCGCATCTGTAGGTATTCTTCAGACACTGGCGGCAACCGGCGGTGTAGTTACGGCAAGCTCAGCAATATACATAAGTCTTGGTTCTAATATAGGTTCTTGCTTTACTGCACTTTTATCCAGTATCGGGGCACCCAGAAATGCAAAGCGTGCAGCTATCATCCACTTATCTTTCAATATGATCGGAGCGGTTATATTCGGAGCGGCGATGTTTGGAATCTTCCAGCTGAATCCGGTGTTTGCGGCGGCAGGAATCGGTAGTGTTGGAATTTCTATTTTCCACACGGTATTTAATATTATCTGTACGATTATACTGTTCCCATTTGCGAACAAACTGGTTCAGTTGTCAGGTCTTATTGTTCCGGATAAGGGAGGCGAAGTTCTGGAAGGAAGCGAATCAGACGAAGTAATTACACTGCGTCATTTAGATGACCGTATTTTAGAAACACCTACCTTTGCAGTTGAGAATGCGATTCTGGAAGTTGTTCATATGGGAAGAATTGCCCAGGCAAATATGCAGAATGCATTTGATGCAGTACTTCATAATGATATGGAAAAAATAGAGGCTGTCTATAAAACGGAAAAAACCATTAACAGCATGGAGAAGATGATTACCGAATATCTGGTAAAAATCAGCAATCTTTCTTTAAATGAAGACCAGCATACCATTATAAACAATCTGTTTTATTCCGTAAGTGACATTGAGCGTGTGGGTGACCATACGGAGAATATCGCAGAACTGGCGGAAAACAAGGCGAAGGACGATATTCAGTTCTCCGACGAAGCAGGGAAAGAACTGAGCGAGATCATGGAACTGGTTACCAACTCTTTCATTTATGCCATGAAAGCAAGGGAAGAAGAAAGCATTGATGCTGCTACGAAAGTAGTAACCTATGAAGATATGGTCGATAATATGGAAGAAGAGCTGCGTGAAACCCATATCGAACGGCTTTCCAAACAGCTGTGCAATCCAACTAACGGAGTTATCTTCCTGGATATTATCAGCAATCTGGAAAGAATTTCGGATCATGCCTATAATCTGGCAGGGTACGTAATGAGTGAACATTAAACACGCTGCAAACGACAGCAGATCAGTACAAGAGCCTGTAAACAGACATTTGGAGGTTTGATAAGTTTATGAGTCAGATGATTTATTGTGTAGAAGATGATATGAATATCAGAGAATTAGTAGCGTATGCCCTGAAAACTTCCGGGTATGAAGCGATTGGTTTTGAGAATGCTGCAGAGTTTTACAAAGGTCTGAAGGATGGGAGCCCGGATTTGATTTTGCTGGATATTATGCTGCCGGATGAAGACGGCATCAGCATTCTGAAAAAATTGCGCGCAAAAAATGAATATAAGGATATACCGGTCATTATGCTGACGGCAAAATCCACGGAATACGATAAGGTCAAGGGGCTGGATGTGGGAGCAGATGACTATGTGACGAAGCCTTTTGGTGTCATGGAACTGATCTCCAGAATCAAAGCAGTCCTGCGCAGAAGCCAGAAGAGTATATCTACCGATATGATGGTGCTTGGGGATATTCGTCTGGATATCCAGAAGCATGAAGTAACAGTCAGTGGCAAAGAGGTGATCCTGACCTACAAAGAATTTGAACTTCTTACGTATTTGATGAAAAACCAGGGGATTGTACTTTCCAGGGATAAAATACTGGAAGTAATCTGGAACTATGATTACGAAGGGGAAAGCCGTACCGTTGATGTTCATATCGGATCGCTCAGGCAGAAATTAGGTGCCAGCGGTAATATGATCGAAACCGTCCGCGGGGTAGGCTATAAAATGGGAAACAAAGAATGAAAAAGAAAATCTATAAAAATGTTTTCGGACTGGGGATTCTAACTGTAATTTTCATAACGGCTGCATTTGTACTTTTTTTTAATTATAACATGCAGCAGCAATTAAAAAACGAATTAAAGACAGAAGCAGTGTACATCGCCAAGGCCTATGAAGGCCTGGCGGACCCTGTTTCTTTTTTGGATGATATTGAGGCACAGACACCATCCAGAATCACCTATATCGATGCGGATGGAACGGTTATATACGACAGTCAGGCAGATGCCAGCAAGATGGAAAACCACCTGGAACGCCCCGAAATTATAGATGCATCTAAAAATGGAACCGGTATATCAAAAAGAACATCAGATACACTCAGGCAGCATACTTATTATTATGCAATAAAATTGTCGTCAGGCAGCTTTCTGCGTGTCTCAGGGACGATTGACGGGCTGATTCCTACATTTATGAAAGTTCTGCCGGCAGCATGTGTGATCTCACTGATTATTTTACTGGGTTCCTTCCTGATTGCCACCAAACTGGCAAATGGAATTATTTCCAATATTAACAATATAGACTTGCAGCATCCAACCCAGAAGGTATCCTTTAATGAGTTATTTCCATTGCTGAACAGAATAGAAAAACAGAATTACCAGATTAAGGATCAGATGGCGGACCTTATTGAGCAAAAGGAAAAATTTAATACCATCACCACCAATATGAATGAAGGTTTAATTTTGCTGGATAAAGAATCCAGAATTGTATTCATTAACCAGAGCTGTAAAAATATACTGGGTGCACCAAGCATGCACTATATCGGGAAGAATATTTCACTCTTTAACCGCAGCCAGCAGCTTCAGAATACAGTGGAAAAGTCAATGAAGGGGGAAACCCACAGCGAGATCTTAAAACTGGATGAAACTACCATTCAATTTTTTGGAAATCCGGTAATCCAGGAAGGAAGCATTCAGGGTGCGGTCCTCTTTGTTCTGGATATTACGGAGAAATACAAGGCCGAAAAAATGCGACGGGAATTTTCAGCCAATGTATCCCATGAATTGAAAACGCCGCTCACATCTATTTCCGGATATGCGGAACTGATGCAGAACGGTATGGTTCAGCCTCAGGATATTCCCCAGTTTGCAGGTAAAATCTATAAGGAGGCAGCGCGCCTCATTTCTCTGGTGGAGGATATTATTAAAATAAGCCGCCTGGATGAAAAAGATGCCCGTACCACAAAAGAACTTGTGGATCTGTATGAAATCTCATCGGAAATTATAGAACGTTTACTGCCGGTAGCAGAACGGAACATGGTAACCCTGCATCTGGAAGGATCTCCGGTTAAATTGGTGGCTGTGCGCGCGATGATGCTGGATCTGATTTATAATCTTTGCGAAAATGGCATTAAGTATAACAGACAGGGAGGAAAGGTAACAATTTCCATCTATGAAGAGGACCAGCATCCGGTAATTAAAGTGTCCGATACCGGAATCGGCATTCCCAGCAAATACCAGGAGCGCATATTTGAAAGATTTTACAGAATTGATAAAAGCCATTCCAAACAGACAGGCGGTACAGGATTAGGACTATCAATTGTAAAGCACGTAGTAGAATATCAGGGCGGATATATCGAAGTCCACAGTACACCGGATGATGGAACCGAAATTACCATTCATTTATAAGTCAAATATAATAAAACAGCTGTTTTTCAAGAAATTTCTTGATAAAACGGCTTTTTTTTATTCGTAAAATATGATTCCCGCGAGCAACGAGCCAAACGGACACGCTGGCGCGTCCATTTGGTGACTGCCGCGAGGGTTAAAAACCCCGCTGCTCGAAGCGGGGTTTTTAACTTTACTGATTTTACCGCTGTCAAAAAAAAGCATTTTTTGTTTTTATAAGTATAATTTCTGATTTTACATAAACTTTACATATACAATATATAATCTTTATACGCATCTATTAGAATACTTTCTTGTAAGAACAAATTAGAAAAGTTTTGGAGGAAAAAATTATGAAGAAATTAATCGCAATGGCGGTAGTTGGTATTATGACATTAGGACTGGTTGCTTGCGGAAGCAATACAGGAACCACAGAATCCTCACCAAGTACATCAGCAGCTACAGAAGCAGGGGCTGGTGACACACAGGCAGCAACAACAGAAGCAGCTTCATCCGAGTCAGCAAGTGCAGACGGAAGCGAAGCTCCCGCAGGAGATATCAGTGGAAATATAGTAATTACAGGATCTACTTCCGTAGAAAAGATCTTAAACGATATGAAAGATGAGTTTGAAGCGCAGAATCCTGACGTAACCATCGAGTACACAGGCAGCGGTTCCTCAGCAGGTATTACCGATACAAAATCTGGAACAAACAATATCGGTGCTGCATCCAGAGAAATAAAGGATGAAGAAAAAGAAGACGCATTAAAGACAGAAGTTTTCGCTTATGACGGAATTGCAATTATTGTAAACCCTGCAAATGAAGCAGTAAAAGACATTACAGAAGAGCAGCTGGCAGATATCTACTCCGGTAAAATCACAAACTGGAAAGAGGTTGGCGGAAATGATGAAGATATCTTCGTAGTATCACGTGAAGAAAGTTCAGGAACAAGAAGTGCATTTGAAGAGTTAATCAAACTGGAAGATGCAGGCGGACTTTCCGGAAATGCATCTGTATCTGAAGGAAATGGTCCTGTACAGGCAGCAGTTGCCGGAAATGAAAATGCAATTGGTTATGTATCCTTCTCTTTCATCGATGACACAGTAAAATCTCTTACAGTGGCAGGCGTTGAGCCAACTGCTGAATTAGCAAAATCCGGAGAATATCCACTGAGCAGACCATTCCTTTTCTGCTACTATGATGACAAAGTAACAGATGCAGGTAAAGCATTCTTAGAATTTGCCATCTCTGAAGAAGGACAGGCGGCTGTAGATAACCATGGCGGTATCCGCGTAGACTAATGGGGAACACCGCATCACATCTGTAAAATTAATATAAGAAAAGCGTCCCGCTTTGCGGTAAGATTACCCGGAGCGGGACCTGCATCTTGCGATAAACATTTACAAAAATGCGTCAGGCTGCATAAATTTAACCCGCAGTAGATTGCGGACCTGGAGGAAAATATGAACCGAAATGTAAAGAGAGACGTATTTGAAAAAGTAGTAGAAGGAATCTTCTTGCTCTGTGCCCTGGTGGGAGTTATTTCGGTAATAGCAATTATAGTATTTGTTTTTTACAAAGGATTACGGCCATTTTTTGGTCCTGACAGCTACAGTTTTATCGATTTCATCACCGGAACCAGATGGGCTCCCGGACAAAACGTGTACGGAGTCTTCTATATGATTGTAGCTTCTGTATTGGCTACAGCAGGAGCAATTGTAATCGGTGTGCCGATTGGTGTCCTCACAGCAGTTTTTATTGCTGAAATAGCACCAAAAGGAGCCGTAAAGGTAATCAGGCCAGCGGTTGAACTACTTGCTGGCATTCCTTCTGTACTATACGGTGCTTTTGGTCTGGGTGTGATCGTTCCGATTATTAAGGAAATATCCCCGAAAGTACAGGGACAGTCATTGCTGGCAGTAATCATTGTATTAACAATTATGATATTACCGACGATTGTTTCCCTATCAGAAAGTGCAATTAAATCAGTTCCGAAATCATACCGGGAAGCATCCCTTGGTTTAGGGGCATCCAAAGTGCAGACGATTTTTAAAGCAGTACTTCCGGCAGCAAAATCAGGTATTCTTTCGGCAACTGTTTTGGGTGTTGGACGTGCAATCGGAGAGACGATGGCTGTTATGATGATAGCGGGTAATCCCACACAGGGCCTGCCGGACAGTATCTGGTCCATGGTGCGTCCGCTAACGACGAATATAGCCATGGAGATGAGCTATGCATCCGGTAGACAGCAGGAAATGCTCTTTGCAACCGGTGTTATCTTATTTATCTTTATTATGATTGTTAATTTAACCTTATTAAAAATTACACGCAAGGCAGGTGAAAAATCATGAGCAGGAAAACGAAAGATTCCATTGTAAAAGGCCTGATCTATGGTTCTGCCGGATTTACGGTGTTTATACTTGTCGTTATCATTGGATTTATTGTGGTAAAAGGACTGCCGGGAATCAACTTAAATTTCCTGACCAGGAATTATGAGGACAAAACTACTTATGTAACGTCACAGGCAGCTTCAGATATGCCGGATAACGGACAGGACGGATATATTCCCTCCCTTGGAATTACGCTGAATATAAACGAAGATAAAAAGGTATATATCAGTGAAATGGATAAGACTTCTCCGCTGAAGGATGCTTTAAATCCCAAGAAAGAAGCTTATCCCGTTGAAAAGAAAGATATTATTTCCAAGATCGGAAGTATCAATGTGGATTCTGTGGTAAAAGAAACAGATCCCAAAAACCCCGATTCCGTAAAGAAGTCCCTTACGGAATTAAAAAATCAGATTGCGGGATTAAAAGATACCAATTTAAAGATAAAAGTGGTTAGACCTGGTGGTGGTATCCGTCCGATGCTGGTAACAACACTATATATGATTGGTTTATCATTATTGATTGCAGCACCAATCGGAATTTTATCGGCTGTTTATCTGATCGAATATGCGAAACCCGGTAAGCTGATGAGAACGATTCATTTTGCCATCGAAAACCTTGCTGGTATTCCATCCATTATTTATGGTTTGTTCGGTTCGTTGTTTTTTGTAAAAATATGCGGACTGCAGTATTCCCTGCTGGCAGGTGCGTTGACCCTTAGTATTATACTGCTTCCTACGATAATCACCACTACTGAAGAGGCATTAAAAGCGATCCCCAGAACTTATCGGGAATCTTCCTTAGGACTGGGTGCAACCAGGCTTCAGACAGTATCCAAGGTGGTTCTTCCGAACGCACTGCCGGGAATATTAGTTGCCGTATTGCTTAGTATCGGACGTATTGTAGGAGAGTCGGCAGCACTTCTGTTAACAGCAGGTACCGTTGCACAGATTCCGGGTGCACTCTTTGGAAATTCAGCAAGCGGCGCTACCTTAACGATTAAAATGTATACCCTGATGAAAGAAGAAAATGATTTGACTACGGCATGTGCAATTGGTATTGTACTGCTGGTGATCATCATTGTTCTAAACTTTGCATCAAAAATGGTTACAAAAAAACTTCTGAGTAAAAAAGGAGAGTAGGCATTATGAATCCGATAGAAAATCCTAAATTTCGTGTCGAGGATCTGAATCTTTATTACGGGGACTTTAAAGCTCTGAATAAGATTAATATGAATATACCAAAAAATGAAATTGTTGCTTTTATAGGTCCTTCCGGATGTGGAAAGTCTACTTTTTTGAAAACAATCAACCGCATGAATGATTTGATTGAAGGGGTAAAAGTGGAAGGCAAGATATATCTGGATGATGTGGATATTTACGGCGATATAGACGTAATCAAACTGCGTCAGCGGGTAGGCATGGTCTTCCAGCAGCCAAATCCATTTCCAATGAGTATCTATGATAACGTTGCATATGGTCCCAGGATCCACGGGATAAAAAAGAAACAGGAATTGGATGAAATCGTAGAGCGCAGCTTAAAACAGGCGGCGATCTGGGATGAAGTAAAAGACAGATTAAAGAAAAACGCCCTGGGGATGTCCGGGGGACAGCAGCAGCGTATCTGTATTGCCAGAGCACTTGCCGTTGAACCGGAAGTTATTCTGATGGATGAGCCGACCAGTGCGCTGGACCCGATTTCCACCTTGAAAATAGAAGATCTGGCTGTTGAGCTAAAAGAAAAGTATACGATCGTGATCGTTACCCACAATATGCAGCAGGCCAGCCGTATTTCTGATAAAACTGCTTTCTTCCTGACTGGTGATGTGGTAGAATATGGTGATACGATACAGATATTCAACAATCCAAAAGAGAAAAAAACCGAAGAATATATCACAGGCCGTTTCGGTTGATAGAGGCAGAAAGGGGAACAGTTTTATGACAACCAGAAAATCTTATATAGCGGAATTAGATGATATTACGCTGAATGTAGAAAAAATGGGGCTGCTTTTAGAAGTCCTGATTAACAAAGTCATCAAGGCACTTACGGAAACGGATGCGGAGCTTGCAAAGGAAATTATGGAGCAGGATGATGAAATGGACTGTCTGGAACGGGAGACAGAGAGAGCATGTATCCGTATTGTGGCAAAGCAGCAGCCGGTAGCCACAGACCTTAGAAGAGTGACATCTATTATGCGTCTGATAGCAGATATCGAGCGTATTGCAGACCATTGCAGTGATATTTCAGAATACATTATTGAACTGGCAAAAGAAGATCCGGTGCCCATGCCGGCAGGGATAACTGAGATGATAGGTGTCATGAAGAAGATGGTAAATATGACCATCCAGTGTTTTGTAAAAGAAGATGTGTGGCCTATTGAAAAAATTATCGCCATGGACGATACTGTGGATGATTATTTCTTCCAGATCAAAGATGAGCTCTGCGTGGCAATGAAACACAATCCGGAAGCGATCAAAGCATATACGGATTACCTGCTTATTGTAAAATATGTGGAACGTATGGCGGACCACTCCACCAATATAGCAGAATGGGTTTCCTTTATTGTAACAGGAGATCTGGAACATTATTTAAATTAATTCCGGTTCTTTTTGTTCCCGCATGCAAGGGGCGGGACTTTTTAACTAAATGAAATGAATAAGAGCGTGTTTCAAAATTATTTGATCTATTTATGCGTTTTTCTTTGTGATAAGCGTGTATACTGATTGCAGATATTTGAAACACGCTCTTATAAGGTTATTATGGGGGAATTTTAACAGATTTGATATCTTCTGTCATTTTTGTCAAATTTCACCTTTTTCTCCAGTGACTGTACAATTATCTGGTGATTTGTGTAACAGTTCAGTCGGCATGAACTGTTACACAACCAGCCCATTGAAATCCGCCTTCGGCGAAGAGATGGATGTCTATATGCTCCAGGTATTCGCACGATCAGCGCAGTAAATGCGCAGATCTGTCTGAACTGTTACTGATTTTTCTTAATTCTACCATAAATGTCAACAAAAGTAATTGACATGAACACCAAAAAACAACTATAATAGTACGGAATAACATTACAATAAAGGTAGGAAGATTCTATGAGAGTAGTAGCAGGGACGGCGAAACGCCTGCCTTTGAAAACAGTACCTGGACTTGATACCAGGCCAACGACAGACAGGATAAAAGAGACTTTGTTTAATATGCTGCAAAATGATATGTATGACTGCAGGTTTTTGGATTTGTTCAGCGGAAGCGGGGCAATTGGGATTGAGGCGTTAAGCCGTGGTGCGTCCTTCGCTGCATTTGCAGAAAACAACCGCCAGGCTGTGGAGTGTATTAAAGAGAATCTCAAATTTACAAAGCTGAATGAACGGGCGCAGGTAATGCCCTGTGATGCCATAAGTGCAATACATAAGTTAGAGGGGCAGGAACCATTTGATCTTGTGTTTATGGATCCCCCCTATAATCTGGAGTGGGAAAGACGTGTCCTGGAGGCATTCAAAGATTCTTCCTGTATTACGGAAGATACCATGATTATCGTGGAAGCATCCAAAGAGACAGATTTTTCATATCTGGAAAGTATTGGTTACAGAATGGAAAAGTATAAAGAATATAAGACAAACGCCCATGTCTTCATAAAGCGGGCCGAAGGGAGATTAGCATGAGAAGAGCAGTATATCCGGGAAGTTTTGATCCGGTGACGTTTGGACATCTGGATGTAATGGCACGTTCGGCAGCATTAGTGGACGAGCTGATCGTAGGAGTTTTGAATAATAATACAAAAACCCCGTTGTTTTCTGTAGAGGAACGTGTTAATATATTACTTGAAGCGACAAAAGACATAACGAATATCCGTATTGAATCATTTACGGGACTGTCCATAGATTTTGTAAAAAAATGTGATGCAAAGTTTATCGTAAGGGGACTTAGGGCGATAACAGACTTTGACTATGAACTGCAGATGGCGCAGACGAACCGTATTATGGATCAGGATATCGATACTATATTTCTTACAACAAGTTTGGAATATGCTTATTTGAGTTCGACAACTGTGAAGGAAGTAGCCGCTTATGGCGGAGATATTTCAAAATTTGTTCCACCGGTCGTAGTTGATAGAATTTATAATAAAATATGGGAAAGAAAGAATAATAAGGAGAGATTATAATGAGCAGCAGAATCGAACAAATTATTGAAGAAATTGAAGAGTATGTAGACAGTTGTAAATTTCAGCCTTTGTCTTCTACTAAAATTGTTGTAAATAAAGAAGAACTGGAAGAATTACTTAGAGAACTTCGTATGAAGACTCCGGATGAGATAAAGAGATACCAGAAGATTATCAGCAATAAGGATGCCATACTGGCAGATGCCCAGGCAAAAGCGGACAGTATGCTTGCAGATGCTACTTCACAGCAGCAGCAGATGATCAGCCAGGATGAAATCATGCAGCAGGCAGTGGCACAGTCCAATGCGCTTTTAGAGCACACCAACCGCCAGGCACAGGAAATTCTGGATAATGCAACAAATGATGCAAACAGTATTCGTATGAGTGCGATTCAATATACGGATGAAATGCTGGAAAACTTAGAAAAAATTATGAGCCATACAATTGATACGGCAGGTGCGAAATACAATACCTTCCTGAATTCCATTCAGTCTTGTTATGATATTGTAAATAAAAACCGCAGCGAACTGTCTCCGCAGTCTGTTCCGAATAACTACGTTGCAACAGCTATGGAAGAGAGCGGCGAAGGCGAAGCTGCAGAATAAAGTGTTTCGTTAAACTTTTGGATGAAACCTTTTTTACAGCAGATAACATGCGGCAAGTGCAAGGGCGATGACAGTAATAATGAGCTTTGATATTACATATTTGGAAAGGCGAAGACCGCTTTCGTGTATCATGCTTTCTGTCTGGGCAATTGAAGATAATCCGCCAAAAGAACAAATTGCAATTAAAAGCAGGTATTGGACGGTAAAGGATGCATTTTCCATAGATATGGTATGGATCCCATTGGTCACTTCCATGATGCCGACCAGGAAAGCTTTTATGACTGCATTCGAGATGGGCAGATATAATACGATTTTTGCCAGAATTGCAAAGAGCATAATGTATCCCCCCAGTTTTGTGATATTTATTATACCGTTCATAATACAGGCATCTACCAGTCCAAAATTCAATGTCGTGGTAGGTGCTGTATTTGTATGTAAAGAAGTGGATTCCCGGAATTGTTTTCTGCATTTTATTCCGGAAAACAATCCATAGAGTAATGGAGCACCATATATGATTACAATGGTGGGAATAATCAGTTCTTCCTTATGCAGATGTTCCAATACAAGGAAATTGATAATAAACATCGGGCTTACATTGTTGCAAAATCCTAAAAGATATTGTGCTTCTGAAAGGGTTATCTGTTTTTCATTGGTGAGATCTGCAATGACCTTGGCACCCATGGGGTATCCGCAGAAGAATCCAACAGTGAGTGCATAGCTTCCGTTTGTACCTACGCCGAACAGAAATCGAAAGATGGGAGCAAACAGAAACATCAGCGGTTCGATCAGTCCAAGACCTATAATCAGGTTGGAGAGGATCATCAGAGGCAGCAGGGTAGGTACCAATGTCTGGAACCAGAGGAGCAGTCCGGCTAGAGAGGCGTCAAAGCCGTCTGCCGGGCAGAGATAGAGAAAGATCAGTGCGGTCGTAATGACCAGGCCATAGAGCATTTTTTTCATAGATGCTGTACCTGTGACTATCTGGCATAAATAACAATATATAATTGTCTGCACGATTGAATGCAGATACATTGTTTTTTATTATATCTCGTTATTTACGCCAGACAGCGCGAATATGTTTTTTATAGTATATGAAGTCCCTGGAGAGATTCATTCCTGAAAAAATGTCAATTTTTGATTCTAAATCGGATATTTTACGCATATATTAATCAGGAGAATAGAAAGCCTGTGCGTCCAAAATATGAGTAAAATAAAGCTTCTTCGAAATATCTTTGTAATTCTTCTGGTGGGCATTTTTTGTTATGGATGCATCGATTATTTACATACCCAGGGAAAAATATTCAATCTAACGTTTCAGTCCAACGAGACAATGGGATTTCGCAGCCAAAAAATTGGAGAGGATAATTACAGGCGGCTGATGGAAATCAGTAAGTCGGAAGATGTGCCGGTCTATGATCTGCTGTCTGTATGGATGCCCAAATATCAATTTGAACTTGAAAATGTGAAAACCTCTTTGCTTACCCCATCCGATTATTATCTGTGGCGTACGTATTTTCAGGCATATAATTTACATGCGCTGCAGGAAATCCAGCAAAGTTATGCCGCCATTTGGGAGGACGTCATGTATTATCCTGTGCCGGACAGTACCAGTGAGAAAGAATCCCAGACTTCCTTTGAGGACTCCTGGATGCTGGAGCGTAATTACGGCGGCAAGCGGGGGCATGAAGGAACGGATATTTTTCCACAAGAAAATGTCAGAGGCAAATATCCCGTGGTCAGTGTATCAAATGGTGTTGTAGAACAGGTTGGATGGCTGGAAAAAGGCGGATGGCGTATCGGTATACGTTCGGAACACGGCGGATATTTCTACTATGCTCATCTGAGTTCTTATGCGGGGATTTTAAAAAAGGGTGATGAGGTTCAGGCAGGAGAACTTCTGGGATATATGGGAGATACCGGGTATAGTAAAATAGAAGGTACCACGGGGAATTTTGACGTGCATCTGCATTTTGGCATCTATATTAAAACAGCAAGGAAGGAAGAAGTCAGTGTTAACCCCTACTGGGTTCTTCGTTATTTAGAAGATCGAAAGTTGAAATATGCATATGAAGTATGATATACTGTAACAATTCAAATAGGTATGCGCATTTACTGCACATCCCGTGAGAAAGTGATTCAGGAGTGCAAAAATCCCATCGCACAAGCGATTATAAATGGATTTTTGCAGTAACAGGGCAGCTTGTCTGAACTGTTACGATATACTAAAATATTAAGGGGAATTATTATAGTTAAGAGGAGAATCAGGTATATGGAAATACAATTATGGAGAGAAATACTGGATCCATATGAATTAGCAGTGAATGAGCTGACCGTGAAGTTTGAGCATCTGATCAGAGAGCATCGGGCCAGGGGAAAGTATTCACCGATAGAACAGGTTATGGGGCGGGTAAAAGCCATATCCAGCATATTGGAGAAGGCACAGAAAAAGAGAATACCGCTGAATGAGATAGAAGAAAAATTAGATGATATAGCAGGCGTACGCATTATCTGCCAGTTTGTGGAGGATATTGAAAAAGTAGTGGAGATTATCCGAAACCGAACCGATATGTCGGTCAAGAGCGAGAAGGATTACATCACCAATATGAAATCCAGCGGTTACCGCAGCTATCATATGATCGTCTATTATGAAGTCCAGACCCTTGCCGGCAGTAAAAGGATTCAGGTTGAGATACAGATCCGGACACTGGCAATGAATTTCTGGTCTACAATCGAGCATTCACTGCAGTATAAATATAAGCGCAATATTCCGGAGCATATCCGGATGAAATTAAGCAAAGCGGCGGATGCGATTATCGTACTGGACAATGAGATGTCCTCTGTACGAAGTGAGATCATGGATGCACAGAATTCGTTCCAGATCCAGGCGAACCTGGTGTCTGACATCTTGAATAACATACAGAATCTGTACCATCTGGCAAATAAGAGAGAAATTATTAAGATTCAGGACGAATTTTACCGTATCTATGAACTGAACGATATCGAACAGCTGGAACGTTTCCACAAGCAGCTGGATATTATTGCAGAAGGTTATCGCGCCCAGTCACTGGAGCGTGTTTGAAAAAACCATTGAGTGTGACGGATATTTTGCAGCGTGCAGGATGCTGATACTCAACGGAAAATAAAATACATATATAAGAGTGTGCACACTCTCTTTGAAAAGGAGCAATCGATGAATTTACCACAGGAATTTGCGGATTCCATGAAGGAACTGCTGGGAGCAGTGGAATATGAAGCTTATTTAAACAGCGCGGGGCAGGACCGGGTTCATGGACTCCGGGTGAATACAAGCAAGATAACAGTGGATGAATTTCTGAAGCTGACACCTTTTTCATTAAAACCAATACCCTGGGTGGAAAATGGATTCTTTTATGAGGACTCGCAGTCCGTTACGAAGCATCCCCATTACCATGCGGGGTTATACTATGTGCAGGAACCAAGTGCTATGATACCCGCAGACAGGCTTCCTGTTACAGAAGGGGACTGTGTGCTGGATCTCTGCGCAGCACCCGGTGGAAAAGCAACGGAGCTGGGGGCAAAATTAAGGGGTACCGGAGTGCTGGTTGCCAATGATATCAGCAATTCCAGGGCAAAAGGGCTTTTGAAGAATCTGGAATTATTTGGGATACCGGATATTTTGGTTACCAGCGAAACGCCACAGAAGCTTCTGCCTTATTTTAGAGAATTTTTTGATAAAATTTTAATTGATGCACCCTGTTCCGGGGAAGGGATGTTTCGTAAAGACCCGGCTATGATAAAGAGCTGGCTGGAGCACGGACCGGAATATTATGCTGAGATCCAAAAGGAAATACTGCTGACGGCAGCCGATATGTTAAAGCCGGGAGGATTATTGCTATATTCTACCTGTACTTTTTCTGCGCTGGAGGATGAATGTTCCATTGCTTCTCTTCTGAGGGAAAGACCGGATTTTGAAGTGATACCCATGAAAGGCTATGAGGGATTCGGGAAAGGCATTCCAGGGGCAGCTGATGGAAATAAGCAATTAGAGAACTGCGTGCGGATCTGGCCCCATAAAATGGCTGGAGAGGGGCACTTTGCAGCTCTTTTAAAAAAGAATGGCAAATTCTCTTCAGCCTGGGAAGCAGCGAAGCAGAAAAAGAAAAAACAGGTGATTCCTAAGGAGTGTCAGGAATTTTTTGACCAGTGTCTGAAAATGGATTTGACAGGCAGGACGATTACCGTCTATGACAACCGGGTATATGCCATACCGGAAGCCCTTGGTAATATCCGTGGACTGCGTTTTTTACGCACCGGATTATATCTGGGCGAAATAAAGAAAAACCGTTTTGAGCCAAGCCAGGCACTGGCAATGAGCCTGAAAAGAGAACAGGCAAAATACAGCATCTCTTTTTCCGGCGGCGATGAACGGGCAGTGAAATATTTAAAGGGTGAAACAATTGAACTTGAGGATGACGAGGCAAATGGGTTAAAAGGCTGGATTCTGGTCTGTGTGGACGGATATCCGCTGGGATTTGCCAAAGCAGCGGGTGGCTCGCTTAAGAATAAATACTACCCCGGATGGAGAATACAGTAAATGAGTCTGATAAGATTAGATAAATACCTGGCAAACGCAGGAGCGGGAACCAGGACAGAGGTAAAGAACCAGATCCGCAAAGGGTTGGTGACGGTCAATGGAGAAGTTGTGAAAAAGCCTGAGACGAAGCTGGATGCGGATGGAGATGAGGTATGTGTTGGACAGAAATCACTGACCTACCAGAAATATGAATATTATATGTTTCATAAGCCTGCAGGCTGTGTGACAGCTACACAGGACAACCTGCATCAGACGGTAATGGATTTTATATCTTCCGGGAAAAAGGAAGAACTATTCCCAGTGGGCAGGTTGGATAAAGATACAGAAGGGCTGCTGTTAATTACGAATGACGGTGCCCTTGCCCATGAACTGCTTTCCCCGAGAAAACACGTGAATAAGACTTATTTTGCAAAAGTGGAAGGCAAGGTTACCGAAACAGACCGGCAGACTTTTTTGCAGGGCGTGGATATCGGTGAAGAAAAGCCCACCTTGCCGGCAGAGCTTGAGATCTTAAAAAGCGGAGAAATATCGGAAGTATGCCTGACTATTCGGGAAGGCAGGTTTCACCAGGTGAAAAGGATGTTTGAGGCAGTGGATAAGCAGGTGGTGTATTTAAAACGCCTGTCTATGGGTGCAATCAGCCTGGATGAAAATCTTAAGAAGGGCGAATACCGCCCTTTAACCAGAGAGGAAATAGAAAGGATCGGAGGAAGCGGATGTTAGAAGGAATCAAAGCGGTGATATTTGACTTAGACGGAACTCTGGCAGATTCCATGTGGATGTGGCCAGAGATTGATATTGAATATCTGAACAGGTTTCAGATTCAGGTGCCAAAAGGGCTTCATGGGGCGATTGAAGGAATGAGTTTTACAGAGACCGCTGACTATTTCAGGACCGCATTTTTTCTTCCGAAAACCACAGAAGAGATCAAAAAGGACTGGATGGAGATGGCGTATGACAAGTATGCCAATGAAGTGCAGCTTAAGCCAGGTGCGTCAGAATTTCTGGATGAACTGAGAAAACGCAGCATTAAAACCGGAATTGCAACCAGCAATGGCAGGGGACTTGTGGAGGCAGTGATGCATGCACAGCATCTAACTGGCAGGATTGACGCGGTGCGGACCGCATGTGAAGTTGCGAAAGGAAAACCCTCGCCCGACATTTATCTGAAGGTAAGTGAGGACCTGCAGATTGCTCCGGCTGAATGTCTGGTTTTTGAAGACATCAGTATGGGCATTCTGGCGGGCAAGAACGCCGGCATGAAAGTATGTGCGGTGGAAGATGCCTTCTCCATGGGGCAGATTCAGAAAAAGAAGGCACTTGCAGATTATTATATTTCGGATTATCATGAGGTTTTGAATCATACTTATGAACATTTGCGATAGATATAAGCCTGCAGACAGCAGGCGGACAGGAGAACGAATGAGTAAGGAGTTTTTGCCCGTTAACAGGGAAGATATGAAGGCTCGCGGCATAGCCCAGCTGGATTTTGTATATATAACAGGGGATGCCTATGTGGATCATCCGTCCTTTGCCCATGCGGTAATCAGCCGTATGCTGGAGGCGAATGGATATAAAGTGGGGATTATTGCCCAGCCGGACTGGAAGGACAAAGAAAGTATTATGGCACTTGGTGAGCCAAGGCTTGGATTCCTTGTCTCCGCCGGAAATATGGATTCAATGGTGAACCATTATTCGGTATCCAAGAAACGCAGGAAAACAGATGCATTCAGTCCCGGCGGGGAGATGGGGAAACGTCCGGACAATGCCACAATCGTCTATTGTAATCTCATTCGTCAGACGTATAAACACGTGCCGGTTATCATTGGCGGTATTGAAGCCAGCTTGCGCAGGATGGCACACTATGATTACTGGGCAAATGCATTGAAGCGCTCTATTCTGTTGGATTCAGGGGCTGATCTGATTTCTTACGGCATGGGGGAACGCTCTATTGTAGAGATCGCGGATGCCCTTAACAGCGGAATCGAGATGAAAGATCTGACCTTTATTGAAGGAACTGTCTTTAAAACCAGGGATTTATCCATTGTTTATGATGCAATTACACTTCCGGCTTTTGAAGAACTGAAGGCGGACAAGTTAAATTATGCAAAAAGTTTTTATATTCAATATTGCAACACCGATCCATTTTCCGGGAAACGTCTGGTAGAAAGCTATAAAGACGGATGGCATATAGTGCAGAACCCGCCGGCAAAGCCTTTAAGCCAGTCAGAAATGGACCGGGTCTATTCCCTGGGATATATGAGGACCTGGCATCCTTCCTATGATGATAAGGGCGGGATTCCGGCAATAGAAGAAGTAAAATACAGCCTGGTAAGCAATCGTGGATGTTTTGGGGGATGCAGCTTCTGTGCACTGACTTTCCACCAGGGAAGGATCATCCAGACCAGAAGTCATGAATCCATTCTGGCTGAGGCAAATCAGTTCATCTGGGAGAAAGATTTTAAAGGGTATATTCATGATGTGGGGGGACCTACTGCCAATTTCCGGCAGCCTGCATGTGACAAACAGCTGGAGAAAGGGGCATGTCCGAAAAAACAATGTCTGTTCCCCACGCCTTGTAAAAATCTGAAAGTAGACCACAGTGATTATCTGTCCCTGCTTCGGAAACTGCGGGATCTGCCAAATGTGAAGAAGGTATTTATCCGGTCGGGGATCCGTTTTGACTATTTGATTTATGATCAGAATGATTCCTTTTTTAAAGAATTGGTAGAGCATCATGTAAGCGGACAGCTAAAAGTAGCCCCGGAGCATATTGCGGATAAGGTACTCAGTAAGATGGGCAAGCCGGAGCGCAGTGTTTACGAAAAATTCGTGCATAAATATAAAGATCTGAATACGAAATGCGGGAAAAATCAGTACCTGGTGCCTTATCTGATGTCATCCCATCCGGGATCTACGTTAAAGGAAGCCGTGGCACTTGCGGAATATCTCCGGGATCTGGGCTATATGCCGGAACAGGTTCAGGACTTTTATCCCACACCGTCTACGATTTCTACCTGTATGTACTATACAGGGGTGGATCCAAGAACCATGGAGCCGGTTTACGTTCCCAATAATCCCCATGAAAAGGCAATGCAGCGTGCGCTGATCCAATACCGGAATCCCAAAAATCAGGAGCTGGTTGCGGAGGCACTGACAAAAGCTCATCGGACAGACTTGATTGGTTTTGATAAAAAATGCCTGATTCGTCCGCTCAGGGGAGATAGTAAAACATCTTCCGGTACATCCGACCAGTATAGCAGGCAGACATGGGATAAAAACGGCGGAAAAGGCGGGATAAAAAACGGTACGCCTTCCGGAAGTGGAAGAGATAAGAAAAAGCCGGTAAAAAAGAAAACGATCCGGAATGTGCATAAAAAGAAATAGTGAATTACCCTCTGTCCGGGCATAAATAACTGCAGAAAAATAAGTAGAAATATGAGGAGATTACGCATGAAGAAAGTTTCAAAGGGAAAAAGGGGTTATATTCTTTCTCAGAAGAAAAAGCGGGGGCTGATTACATTTATTCTGTTCTTGATTCCGGTTGTGATATTTGTCACCGGTTTGATTCAGACAGGTACAAGATTGAATATGTTTACCTTTGTGGCAGTTATGGGATGCCTTCCGGCCAGCCGTTCTGCCGTGGGTATGGTAATGATGCTGATGCAGAAACCTATAAGCGAAGAACATTACCGGGAGATTCAGTCCCATGTTAAAGATCTGGTATGCGCCTATGAACTGACCGTGACTGCATATGAGAAGAATACGCCTATTGACAGTCTGGTTATATGCGGTACAAATGTGATCGGTTTTACCAGCAGCGCAAAGGTGGATCCTTCCTTTGCGGAAAAGCATATTAAGGAGATCCTGAAAGGCAACGGCTATAAGTCCAATGTGAAGATATTCACCGATTTAAAACGCTATCTGGAAAGGGTTGATATGCTTTACCAGCGAAAGGACGAACTGGAAGCAGAAGGAAGTTTTACGCCCAGCGAAGATTATCCGGATCTTAGCAGAAGTGAACTGATGAAGCACGTGATCCTGGCGATTTCTCTTTAAGAAAAAGCAGCTTAGCTGGGAAAGATGAAAAGGGTATAGAGATGAAATTAGTGATTGTAAATGAAAATGAAGCAGGGCAGCGTCTGGACAAGCTGCTGGCAAAATATTTAAGTGAAGCACCCAAAAGCTTCGTCTATAAAATGCTTCGCAAAAAAAATATCACGCTGAATGACAAAAAAGCCAATGGAAATGAAAAGACCGCACTTCATGATGAAATACGGTTTTTTCTTTCTGATGAAACCTTTGATAAATTTTCAAAGAAAAATGAAGATATTCCAAAAATAAATAAGAGCAGAAAACTACAGGTAATCTATGAAGACAAGCACATTCTCCTATTGAACAAACCGGCAAATATGCTTTCCCAAAAGGCAAAGAGCAGTGATATTTCTATAAATGAAGAAATGCTCGCCTACCTGCTGGAATCCAATCAGATTACCAGTGAAGAGCTTAGGACTTTCCGCCCGGCAGTCTGCAACCGTTTAGACCGCAATACAAGTGGTTTGATCGTAGCAGGGAAATCCCTGACTGGGCTTCAGACTATGGCGGAGGTGTTCAAGGACAGGAGCCTGCACAAATATTACCTCTGTCTGGTATCCGGAGAAGTGGCGGGTGAGCAAACCATCGATGGCTGGCTCACCAAAGATGAGAAGCAAAATAAGGTGCAGATCAGCCGGGAGGACACAGAGGGTGCGTTGCCCATACACACCCGGTATACGCCTCTGGAAAGAAAGAATGGGGTTACTTTATTAAAAGTCTGGCTGATCACAGGCAGGTCCCATCAGATCCGTGCCCACCTGGCATCCATCGGGCATCCCATTATCGGCGACTCCAAATACGGAAACCGGAAAGTTAACCAGAAATATGAAGCGTCCTATGGGGTGAAATATCAAATGCTGCATTCTTACCAGCTGGTAATGCCGCAAATAAAAGGGGATCTGGAATACCTCTCCGGAAGAGAATTTACGGCGAAAGTCCCTCCTATTTTTGAGAATGTAATTGGAAAAGTATTTGATGTAAATGCAGGATGTAATTCTGGCAGTTGATTGATTACGATTGACTGCTTTTTTTATGTGAATAATCGGCATAGCTTTTTCAATGTGCTTGAAGATGCGTCAATTTTGGAGTAAAATAAACTAGAGCGTAAAAAGTATTACGATTAGAAGACAAAAATAGAAAGTAATAAAACAAATATTGAAAATAAGAAAGAAACATAAATAGAAAGCAATAATACAAATAGTGAAGTATATAAAAAGTAACATAAACAGAAGGTGAAAAACAGAAAGGAATATCCAGATGGCAACATGGAATTCAAGAGGGCTTCGGGGATCCACACTGGAAGACTTAATTAACCGTTCCAACGAACAGTATCAGGAAAAGGGGCTTGCATTGATTCAGAAAATCCCTACTCCCATTACCCCCATCCGAATTGATAAAGAAAACCGGCATATAACGCTGGCATATTTTGAACAGAAAAGTACCGTTGATTATATAGGCGCGGTACAGGGAATCCCTGTTTGCTTTGATGCAAAGGAGTGTAATGCGGATACGTTTGCACTGCAGAATATTCATGAACATCAGGTTCAGTTTATGGGGACATTTGAGCAGCAGGGCGGAATTTCTTTTTTGATAATTTACTATTCCAAAAAAAATGAAATATTTTATCTGCCTTTTGAACGGGTAAAATTTTTCTGGAAAAGGGCAGAAGAGGGGGGCAGAAAAAGCTTCCGCTATGAAGAACTGCCACAGGAATTTAAGCTGGAAAGTAAAGGCGGTATTCTGGTTCCTTACTTAGATGCACTGCAAAAGGATTTAGATATGAGGGATTGACATTTTTTCATACATCTATTATAATGAAAAATAATTTTATATAGTAGTGAATTATCACGTTAATGTGATAAAGTGAAATGAAATTTGATTTTCAGAAAGAGGAGAGAAAAATGAATCAACGATTATTACATACGCCGGAAGGTGTCAGGGATATTTACAATGCAGAATGTGAAAAGAAACTTACTTTACAGGACAAACTGCATAAAGTCCTGAAATCCTATGGCTATCGGGATATTGAAACGCCTACCTTTGAATATTTTGATGTATTTGGTCAGGATGTGGGAACCATTCCATCCAAGGATCTGTATAAATTTTTTGACCGGGAAGGAAATACACTGGTGCTGCGCCCCGATTTCACCCCTTCTATTGCCAGGGCAGCGGCGAAGTATTTTACGGAAGAAGATCTTTCCATCCGCCTTTGTTATATGGGTAATACCTTTATTAATAATTCAAGTTACCAGGGCCGTTTAAAAGAAACAACCCAGCTGGGAGCAGAATTTATCGGAGACGACAGTGTAGACGCAGATGCGGAGATTATTACACTGGTCATTGAGACACTGCGAAATGCAGGGCTTAAAGATTTCCAGATCAGCATCGGACACGTGGAATTTTTCAAAAGCCTGATGACAGAAGCGGGAATCGATGAAGAGACAGAAGAAGAACTGCGGGAGTTGATTTCCAATAAAAATATGTTTGGCGTGGAAGAGCTGCTGTCCGAACAGAATATCAGTGAAGAATTAAAGAATGTGTTTGCAACTCTGCCTCAGCTGTTTGGAACCGTGGATGCACTGGAACGTGCAAAACTCCTTACATCCAACCAGGGAGCCTTAAAGGCAATTGCAAGACTGGAAGAATTATATGGAATTTTAAAATATTACGGTGTGGAAAAATATGTTTCCTTTGATCTGGGGATGATCAGTAAATATATGTACTATACCGGCATTATTTTCCGGGGTTATACCTTCGGAACAGGTGATGCCATCGTAAAAGGGGGACGTTACGACCATATGATGGGGCATTTCGGAAAAGATGCACCGTCAATTGGGTTTGTTGTGGTTGTGGATCAGCTTCTGACCGCCCTTTCCAGACAGAAAATAGATGTACCGTCAGAGCAGGTAAACCGCTTGATTTTATACAAAAAAGAGCAGAGAAAAGAAGCGATTACACTGGCGAAGCATCTTCGGATAGAGAACAATTATGTGGAACTGATCTGTCAGAAGGAAAGCCTGGACTTAGAGGATTATCTGACCTTTGCAAGGCGAAGCCGTATTAATGAGATCCTGTACTTCGAAGATAAGGATAGAATTCTGTCTGTAAACACCGAAACGAAGGTAGCGAAACCGGCGGGACTTATGGCGCTATTGTCATAGAATGATAAAGCTGCAGTATATGCAGCACTGGAGGATGATGATGAGATATTTAACGTTTGCCCTTGGAAAAGGACGATTGGCAAAACAGACCCTGGAGGTCTTTGAAAAAATAGGAATCACCTGTGAAGAAATGAAAGATCCAACCAGCAGGAAGCTGATTTTTGTAAATGAAGAGCTGAAGCTGAAATTCTTCCTGTCAAAAGGACCTGATGTACCTACTTACGTAGAGTATGGTGCGGCTGATATCGGTATTGTAGGAAAAGATACCATCGCTGAGGAACAGAGAAAATTGTATGAAGTTCTGGATTTGGGATTCGGCAAATGCAGGATGTGTGTCTGCGGTCCGGCATCTGCAAAGGAATTATTAAAGCATCAGGAATTGATCCGGGTTGCCACGAAATACCCGAATATTGCAAAAGATTATTTTTATAATAAAAAGCATCAGACGGTAGAAATCATTAAACTGAACGGCTCCATTGAGTTAGCTCCCATTGTGGGACTTTCGGAAGTGATCGTGGATATTGTGGAGACGGGTTCCACGCTTAAGGAGAATGGGCTGGAGATTTTAGAAGAAATCTGTCCGTTATCTGCAAGGGTAGTGGTGAACCAGGTGAGCATGAAGATGGAAAATGACAGAATTACGAAGCTTTTAACCGATTTAAAAGCAGTCTTATAAGATCAGAAAAACGTAGGAGGTTATTATGAGAATTGTTGAATTGACGAAGGATACCATGCAGAATGTACTGGAAGACCTCTTGAAGCGCAGTCCTAACAGCTATGGAGAGTTTGAAGGCCGTGTTGCAGAAATTATCCAGAATGTTAAAAATAACAGGGATCAGGCGATCTTTGACTATACAAAGCGCTTCGACGGAGCAGATATAGGTCCTGAGAATATCCGGGTGACGGAAGAGGAAATCAGAGAAGCATATGAACAGGTGGATAAAAGCCTGGTAGAGGTGATCCGAAAGGCCCTGGTAAATATTCGCTCCTATCATGAAAAGCAGCGCCAGTACAGCTGGTTTGACAGCAAACCCGATGGAACGATGCTGGGCCAAAAGGTGATAGCATTGTCAAAGGTAGGGGTTTATGTTCCGGGAGGCAAGGCAGTTTATCCGTCTTCTGTTTTAATGAATATTGTGCCTGCTAAGGCAGCAGGCGTAGAGAAGATTATTATGACTACCCCTCCCGGTAAAGATGGTAAAGTTAATCCCTCCACCCTTGTGGCAGCCCATGAGGCTGGTGCGGATGAAGTCTATAAGACTGGCGGCGCCCAGGCAATTGCGGCACTTGCATTTGGTACGGAGAGCATTCCAAGGGTAGATAAAATTGTAGGACCCGGCAATATTTATGTGGCGCTGGCGAAAAAAGCAGTCTACGGACATGTGAGCATTGATTCTGTTGCAGGTCCCAGTGAAATTCTGGTTCTCGCAGATGAGACAGCTAATCCCAGATTTGTTGCGGCCGACCTGTTATCCCAGGCGGAGCATGATGAGATGGCTTCCGCAATTCTTATTACAACCAGTCGTGAACTGGCAGATAAAGTGTCTAAAGAAGTGGATGCGTTTACTGCAGAATTATCCAGAAAAGAGATTATTCAAAAATCCCTTGATAATTACGGCTATATTTTAGTGGCGGAAAATATGGAAGATGCCATTGATACGGTCAATGAAATTGCATCGGAACATCTGGAAATCGTTACAAAAGATCCTTTCCAGGTGATGACCAAGATTAAAAATGCGGGAGCTATTTTTATCGGAGAGTACAGCAGCGAGCCTTTGGGTGATTATTTTGCAGGACCAAACCACGTACTGCCAACCAATGGCACTGCAAAGTTCTTTTCCCCTTTAAGCGTGGATGATTTTATAAAAAAATCCAGTATTATTTATTATTCCAGAGAAGCGCTGGAACCAATTCATGAGGACATTATTAAATTTGCAACAGCGGAACAGCTCACCGCCCATGCGAATTCTATTAAAGTCCGCTTTGAAAAATAGGAGGCATATATGACCAGGATAAAAACAATAGAGCGAAACACCCGGGAAACGCAGATCAGTCTTACCCTGGATCTGGACGGCACGGGGAAATCAGATATCCATACCGGCATCGGTTTTTTTGACCACATGCTGGACGGCTTCACCAGGCATGGACTATTTGATCTTCAGGTCCAGGTAACCGGTGATCTGGACGTGGACTGCCACCATACTATCGAAGATACCGGAATTGTACTGGGTACGGCTATCCGGGAAGCTGTGGGGGACAAAAAGGGGATACGCCGTTATGGGGATAGGATTCTTCCCATGGATGAAACCCTGGTGCTTTGCGCCATTGACTTAGGCGGCAGGCCGTATCTGTCCTACGATGCAGCTTTTACATCAGACCGTATGGGAGACATGGATACGGAGATGGTAAAAGAGTTTTTCTATGCAGTTTCCTATGCGGCGGCAATGAACCTGCATATGAAGGTCTTGACGCCGGGGAATAACCACCATATGGCGGAAGCAATGTTCAAGGCGTTTGCCAAGGCTTTAGACGAAGCAGTTACTTATGATTCCAGAATAATGGACGTGTTATCGACGAAAGGGAGTTTGTAATGATACATAAGAAATTAATACCTCATATTTTTATTAAGAATGGAATTGCCGTAACCGGGTTTTTGGATAACCGCGTATTTGCTGACGGGGATGTGGTGAAGCTCGCCCAGCATTACAGCAATAATGGTGCGGATGAACTGATTATTTTTGATTTATCCAACACGGACAGGGAACATGATCAGTCCTTAAAGCTCATCAAAGAAATTTCCAGAGAAATAGATATTCCCATTCTGGGCGGCGGAAATATAAAAAGAGTGGAAGATGTAAAAAAACTGATCTATGCCGGCTGTAAAAAAGCCTTTTTAAATATGGCAAAGAAAAGCAATCTGGATTTAATGCCGGAAGTATCAAAACGCTTTGGAAGAGAGAAAATTGCGGCATGTGCAGATAATTTTGCATTGTTAAACGAACAGAAAGAGCTTTTGGAGACCTATACAAGTGAAGTACTGTTATTGGGTGACAACCTTCATTTGTACGAGGCAGTAAGTGCCGTATCCGTAGGCGCAGTTCCGATTCTTTCCCTGCTTGACAAGGAAAAAATGATTGCCCTGTTATCCATTGAGCAGGTATCCGGGGTATCGGGCAACCTTTTATCAGATCCAGCCATTGACCTGATGGAATTAAAGTCAGAACTGAAGAGGCGCGGCATTGCGGTGAATACTTATGAAAGCGCCCTGAACTGGTCGGATTTTAAATTGAATTCCGATGGGATGATGCCGGTAGTTGTTCAGGATTATAAGACCCAGGAAGTACTGATGATGGCTTATATGAATGAGCAGGCATTCGATACCACGATCAAGACAGGCAAAATGACATACTGGAGCAGAAGCCGTAATGAACTCTGGACAAAGGGGCTTACAAGCGGACATCTGCAGTATGTGAAAGAACTTTCTATCGACTGTGATAATGATACAATTCTGGCGAAAGTTTCCCAGGTGGGAGCAGCCTGCCATACAGGGCACCAGAGCTGTTTCTACCGGGATCTGGTGAAGAAAGAATATGACAATACCAATCCAATGAAAGTATTCGAGGATGTATATGGGGTAATCAAAGACCGGAAAGACCATCCGAAAGAAGGATCCTATACAAATTACCTCTTCGATAAGGGAATCGATAAAATACTTAAGAAAGTTGGCGAGGAAGCAACGGAAATTGTAATTGCAGCCAAAAATCCGGACCCGGAAGAAATTAAGTATGAGGTTTCAGATTTCCTGTATCATGTAATGGTGCTCATGGTTGAGCGAGGCGTTACCTGGGAAGATATTACAAAAGAACTGGCTCAAAGGTAATAAATTAGCCTCACAAACAATTTTAAAAGAATTGTTTGTGAGGCTTTTATGTTGTTCAGGATTCGGTTAAATTTTTTTACCGTCCTTCAAATCTTCGTTAATCAGAGTCTTTCGATATTGTCCTGGGGAACTTCCCATAATATCTTTAAATAATCTGGAAAAATGCTGTGAATCATTGGTACCTACCATAGAGGCTATTTCGGCAAGAGTCAGGCGTGGATTGGACATTAATTTTACAGCCTCGTTCATGCGAAATACGTTAATATAACTCAATAAGCTCATGTGTGTATATTTACTGAACAGTTTGTTAAGATGACGAGGGGAGATA
>JAGZJZ010000052.1 GCA_018365455.1 Clostridiales bacterium | reverse complement strand
CTCAAATAAAGTTTTGATCTTAGTTCAAAAATCAACTACTAGCTAATTTTATCCCTTTATTACTGTTTTAAGGTTGACACATAAATGTGTCGGTTCTTATATTTTGAAATCTCTTTAATAGAATCTTTCAAGGTTGTTTCACTGTTCAATTATCAAGGTTCTGTTTGCTTTTCTTTGCTGTTGTACTCTTTAGCGCAACTTCTATATCCTATCACACTGCCAAGTGCTTGTCAACAACTTTTTTCACAAAGTTTTATGTGTATGATTCAATAGAATGCTTTACACATTATGCACTTTTTTGTATTTCTTGTCGTTTGTTTTAAGCGACTTTGATATAATACCATTTCATTCATCAATTGTCAACTATATAATTACCTTTTTTTACAAAAAATTCCGAAGAATTTTCTTCGGAATTTTTGACAGATGCATAGCCACAATATATTGTGTCCCATACTTAATAACACCACATATAATTGATTTATATCCGTGTCTGGTTTTTGGCTGAACCTGACGAATCCCTACCGGAGCAAGTTTTAAAAAGTTTTGTAACAGCACAGTATTAATTGCGATGGTATATGCCTTAATCTTCGTCCAGTTCTTCTGCCAGACTTTCGATCAGAAAACCTGCCATCTCCTTGCACTTAATACATTGCTTTCCTATATGAAGGAGCTGCTGTACATCTTCAAATGTTCTGGCTCCTCCATAAACTGCATCCTCTATTTGTCCGGCAGTTACTCCGTTACAGGTACATATGATAAGATCACGCTTCATATTCTACTCCTCTGGCTTCATCTCCATCCAATTCAAACCAGAATTCCACTCCGTTATCGTAATTTATTGCACCGCATTTCTGTCGGTAGGAATCCATGATCGCTTTTACAATGGACAGACCGATACCACTGCCGCCATATTCACGCGTTCTGGCTTTATCCACCTTATAGAATTTTATCCAAATCTTATCCAGATCTTCTTCTGGTATGGGAAGTCCTGTATTAAATACAGAAACTCGTATTTTTTGATTCACACTGCAGATCTTGACTTCCACAATCATTTCATTTGCCACATGATTGAGTGCATTGCTGACATAATTAGTGATGACTTCTTCTATTTTAAATTCATCTGCCCACGCGTAAACTGGCTGCTCCTGTTCAAAAATGATTTTCGCACCTTTTTGCTGTCCAAGAATACCCGCTGATTGTACCACACCACGAACCAGAGCCGTTAAGTCAAACCTCTCCATAACTACTTTTTCCTGACCAAATTCAAGCTGATTTAACGTCAGAAGCTTTTTGACCATCTGATTCATCTTTGATGCTTCATCCATGATTACTTCACAATAGAAGTCCCGGCTCTCTTCATCATCATTTATGCATTCCCGTAAGCCTTCCGCATATCCCTGGATCAGGGCAATCGGCGTCTTTAATTCATGGGAAACATTTGACAGGAAATCTTTACGCATTTCATCAATCTGTATTTTTTGCTCAATATCTTTTTGCAGTTCATTATTTGCTGTCTTTAATTCGGAAATAGTTGTCTCCAAGGTTTCAGACATCTGATTAAAATGATCACCCAACTGACCGATTTCATTTTTCCCGCCGCTTTTATATTTTGCGTTGAAATCCAGGCTGGCCATTCGTTTGGATAAATCGCTAAGCTCCAGAATCGGTGCTGTAATATGATTGGACAGCCACCAGATAATAATAATCGCGAGCAAAATGAAAATGATACTGATGTATGTCAGGAATTCATTTGAGATTTTAACGTTATCACGGATACTGTCCAGGGGGATTCGCATAATCACATAATCATTGGAATCTAATATGCCCCACATTTCCAGAAACTCTGATTTCGATATATCATCCCAATTTTTTTGCACAAGGAAGTTATCTCCCTGTCTCAATATACTGATGTCTGAATTATCCAATCCCATAACATATCCAAAAACCCTGCCAACCATATTTTTTACTTCCTTGCTGTCATTACTCGTGTACAAAGGAAGTAAGTTCTCATTGAGAATCGCAAGATTAATGTTATTCTGACCGCACAGACTGTTTAAATTTTCCCAGAATTCACTTGTATTATAGTTATTATCAATATCACCTTTATTTATTTCCTGAAAAACATTTACCAGAACCTTTTCCTTTTTTACAACATAATAACTCTCCAGGAAGAAGTTATTGATAAGCCAGTTTGCGACCAGCATAAGCACTACCAGTCCGATAAAGATAAGCGCCATTTGTCTCCGAATTGAATGCTTCATCTATTCCACCTCGAACTTGTAGCCCATTCCCCAGATCGTTTTAATATAATCACCTTTTTCACCCAATTTACTGCGGAGTTTTTTCACGTGTGTATCAATCGTTCTGGCGTCGCCAAAGTAATCGTAGTTCCAAACGCTGTTCAGAATCTTCTCCCTGGAAAGTGCCAGTCCCTGGTTCTCTACAAAATATGCCAACAGCTCAAATTCTTTATAACTTAAATCCACCGGCTTTCCATCCACTTTTACAAGATGAGCTGCCTTATTAATCTCAATTGCTCCTGCAATAATAATTTCATCCGGTGATATAGAATTCGTTCTTCTAAGTATCGCTTCTACTCTCGCAACCAGAATCTTTGGACTAAAAGGTTTTGATATATACTCGTCAACGCCAAGTTCAAATCCAAGCAGTTCATCCCGTTCATCGCTTTTTGCAGTTAACATGATAATCGGCACCTTGGAATAGGTACGGATTTCCCTGCATACCTGCCAGCCATCCATTTTAGGCATCATCACATCCAGAATCACCAGTGCTATATCTTTTACTTCAAAGAAAACGTCCAGGGCCTCTGCTCCGTTCTCTGCCTCTAACACAACAAAATCTTTTTTAACGAGAAAGTCTTTTACCAGCTTTCTCATTCTGCTTTCATCATCTACAACTAAAACTTTTAATTTATCCATTATCTCCAACCTCCGAACCTGTATTCTGAATGAAGTATAACAACAAATTATGTCAGTTCTGTGAAAACCCCAATCCGTTCACGAATATTTTGCATTTTGCAATCAGTGTCAGCAATCACTTCCGCACATTTCTTAAGTTCCAGACTGATATCCTCGCTGTCTTTAATGTCCTCAAAGTTCTTTTTATAACGAAGCTGATGCTCCAGGCTTGCCCAGAAATCCATGGCAATGGTACGGATTTGTACCTCTACTCTCATATTCTGTTTTGCCTTGGAAAAGAAAACCGGCACCTCTACGATCATATGCAGGCTTCGGTAACCATTTTCTTTTGGATTGCGGATATAATCCTTCACTTCCAGAAGCTTCACGTCATCCTGTCTGGCCAGCATCTTAGCCACATCATAAATATCATCAATAAAATAGCAGATAACCCGGATACCTGCTACGTCATTTAAATTATTCACTACAGAATCTATCGATACCTCCAGCCCTCTGCTCTGGAGTTTATTCGCAATACTAATCGGTTTCTTAATTCTGGACTTGATAAATTCAATCGGGTTTCGGTTATACCTTACAGACAGCTCATCGTTCAACACTTCCAGTTTCGTTTTAATTTCACGAATCGCACAATTATACATCATCATTAATTCATCGAATTCTTTCGCCTGTCTGAACAACGGACCTGCGGAATCCGGAATAATGCGTTTATTTATAAAACTCATTTCTTTTTCCAAAGATTTCTCCTCCTTTGTAATACCCAAACGCCTGAACTAGTGCCACCGTGCGGCACTATAGTTACTGTTCGGATGGAGTACCTGGTACTTTTCCAACACACAAAGACGTCTCATAATACTTCCCCTATTCTAGCATAAGTGTTGCATCCATACAAGGTAAAAGCAAAACTTTATACTATTTTTACGTTTATTTTATGGTTCTTTTGGCAATATTATGGTTATGTTGTCAAAAGCAAAGATACATACCAAACAATGTAAAAAAGAGGTGGCGGGCGATGGAAAAATTTTCTTTGAAGTGTTTTCTTTTAATTGAAATTACTTTTTATTCTATGATATTCTTATCCGATTTCCTTGGATTATTTCCACATCTGCCCATTACAATACTAAAATTCTGTACCATGCTGACCTGCCTGTTTTTTTGCATCTGGTATTATCTGAGTACAAAGTCCTCCAGCCGCTATTTTGTTTTTATTACTGCATCTTTATTTTTCTCATTATTTGCAGATTATTTTCTTATATTCACAAAATTTTATTTCCTGGGGATCTGTATGTTCTTGATTGTGCAGATCTGTTACTGCAAAATTATGCAAAAGAACGTTTTTACCATGTTGGCATTTGGGGCCGGAGGAAGCTTAATATTCTGCATGATCTGCCGGCTGGCTTCCATTGAAATAAACAGTACTGCTGCATTAGCCGCAGTTTATTTCTTCTGTCTCCTTTTCAATCTCTTCCATTCATGGAGGGAACAAATGGGATTATTTGCCCTTGGAGTCTGCCTGCTGCTGTTTTGTGATATTCATGTGGGGATTGGTAATTTGACGTTATATGTGGAATTGAGCAGAGGGGGATGGCTGGACAACTGGTATCGGATTGCGCCCAGTATGGTTTGGGTGTTCTATATACCTGGACAGGTATTGGTGACGTTGTCGGGGTTGTTGCGGTTGGATAGGGGATTGGTGCGGATTGGGGAAAGATTCCCTTCCTAGATCTATTACATCATTTATAGTCATAAAAACTAATAAAACTAATTCATCTTTGATCGAACCTTTATCACGCATAAATATATCCAATAACCAATCAAAGTTCCAAGCACATTTGTTAAAATATCGTCTGTCTGGAAATACCCCCGCTCAGAAATAAACTGAAATATTTCAATAGCCAGACTTGTAAGGAATCCAACTCCAAGACATCTCCAAACCGTATGAATCCGTTTCCAGAGAATCGGTACCAAGAATCCCAAAGGAATCATCATAATAATATTTTCAATCACATACGACATTGCCCTGGGCGTATTCTGAAAAGTAGCACCAATCATTAAATCCGCCCTCGTTCTTGACCCCGGCTCCCTGGAAAAATAAGCGATCTCCAGAACCAGATAACAGTATACAGAAAAGATATAAATAACCGTTAACAGAGAACCTCTTATTTTCAACTGTGGATGAAGAAATTTCTTAACACTCCACAGAATTATTACATATAGAAATATAATACCAATTCCGAGCAGTATGCCCCTGATACCGTATGCAAAAATGAATTCTTTAAAGTCTTTCAAAATGAGTGCTTTCATAAACATAACTTCCCTGCTTCTGTTTTCTATTTCTGTTAAAGCAAAATAACATGTCTGCTACCAGACTAATTTATAATGATACCATAATATATGGGAATATTGTAAATAATTTTATTAATATTTGCGTCATATAATCTTAATAGTCTTTCCATGAAGCGTCTTCCTTTTTATTCTTTCATTTCTATTAAATATCCTGCTGTTTCTTGTACTAAATCACATAAATTCATTGACAAATCTTGCTAAAAGAGATATCCTAAATCCAAATGAAAGGTGGTGGTTTAGTTATGTACAAAGAAAGAGGTTTTGCTATAATTGAGAAATTAGTGCTGATTTGTACATGCATTTTTAGTATAACCTATTTGCTGTGCAGTACACAGTTTGTACATGCTGCAGAAGCAAAAAATCAAGGCGAAACAAAAAAAGCCGAATCAAAGGTTACATATAACAAGGAAACTTATACTCTGAAATCCAATATTGAGACGACATTGTTCATGGGTATTGACAACGTCAACAATGAACAGGAAGACGGAACTGTTGATTCCCTGGGGGATAGCGGTATGGCTGACTGTCTGTTCTTAGTAGTTTCAGACAAAGACACCGGAAAAAGCCAGATTATCGGAATCAACCGGGATACCATGACAGATGTAGATATGCTGGATATCTATGGCGAATATTTTCGGACCGCAAATCTTCAGATCGCACTCTCCCATGGATATGGGGATGGCAAGGAACAAAGCTGTCTGAATACAGTAAAAGCGGTGTCAAACTTATTTGGCGGCATCAAAATCGATCATTATGTTGCAATGAAAATGGCTGCTATTCCTACGATTAACGACGCTATCGGAGGAGTATCCGTAGAGGTGCTGGAAGACCTTACCAGTCAGGATCCCTCTTTGGCAAAAGGAAAAACCGTTGTGTTAAAAGGAAAACAATCTTTACAATACGTAAAATACCGTGATACCGATAAATTGGATTCCAATCAGTTGAGAATACAGCGCCAAAAACAATATATTACTGCATTTACGAAAAAGCTGGCGTCTGAAACATCAAAAGATCCGTTTAGTATCCTTACGCTGTATAAACAGATTCAGAAATATGTAGTAACTGATTTAAACACTGCTCAAATGCAGACCTTATTTGACAAATTTGCAAAATCCGGCCTTGGAGATGAGAATTTCCATATGGTTCCCGGAAAGCTTACCGAGGGGAAATTTTATGCTGAATTCCATGCAGATGAAAAGGGACTGAAAGAACTGGTTCTGGATCTCTTCTACACAAAGCAAAAATAAAACTCTCCTTAAATTGGTGGACAGTATACACTTACATTTCTGTAGGGGTATTCACAATAAAATTTAACACAAAACGGAGGTAACTAACATGAAAAACATAAAAAGAATTGGCTCTCTTGTATTGGCATTTGCATTAATGCTTTCCTTTACAATGTCAGCATTCGCTGCTCCAAGTCCTACTGTTAACGTAAAAGCAAGTAAAGTTATGGTAAATGGCAAGAGTATCGATATCAGCAAATTAAAAATCACAAAAACAAAAGTAACCGTAGATCCTGCAACAGTTGATCCTTCCCTGAAGAATATGGCAATTGCTTATGCAGTTGACGTAAGCCTGGATGGAGTGGATTTTGATGAAGTATCTATTACTTTTGCTATCCCAAGTATCCAGAAAGATGAAAACGTAAAAGTTCTTCATTTACAGAAAGATGACAAGTGGGAAGTACTTACACCGGATAGTGTGGAGGACCAGGAAGTAACTGTGACATTTAAATCTCTGTCACCGGTACTGTTTTTAGTAGACAAGAAATAATACAGAAATGTTTGTGAATATTGGGTATACTGTTGGGTTATGAGCCTGCTGCCTTTTTAGGCGGCAGGTTTTTTGATGTTTCATTAGTTATCTTATGTCTTTTCTTCTTTTAAAATGGCATAGCAGCATGTTTCTATTGAAGTCACGGACTTTCCTATATATAATAGTTTTATTATTCAATATGAAAGGAATTAATATGGATGAAAATACCAGGTTATTATTCTTCCGGTGAATTTGCCAGCCTCTCCCATATTACGAAGAAAACACTTCGCTATTATGATGAACATCAGATTCTAAAGCCATCTTATGTCACTGATTCAGGTGCACGTTTCTATACATACGACGATTTTGCCAGACTACAGCAGATACTCTTGCTTAAATATTTAGGATTTTCGCTGGATGATATCCGGGAAATGACCATTACGAATACCGATGAACATTTTATGGTTGATTCTCTAAATCTTCAGCTGAAACTTGTGGAAGACCGCATCGAACAAATGCAAGTCGTGGCTCAGACAATACGGGATACTTCCAAATCCATACAAGAAGATAAAACAGTGGATTGGTGTCATATGTTGGAGCTGATTCATGTTATGGGTATGGAAAAGAGCTTAAAAAATCAATATCAAAATGCATCTAACATCGCCGCAAGAATTAATCTTCATCATATGTACTCCCAGAATACGCAAGGATGGTTTCCATGGATCTATGAACAATGTCACATAAGTTCCGGAGATAATATTCTGGAATTGGGATGTGGTGATGGCACTCTATGGACAGAGAACTTATCGCTGATACCGGATGCTGCAAATATCACACTGACAGATATTTCAGAAGGTATGCTGCGGGATACCCGTCGAAGTATCGGTTCCGAAGATTCCCGCTTTCATTTTCAAACTTTTGATTGTAGTCATATTCCCTATGAAGATAATAGCTTTGACTTAGTTCTGGCCAACCATGTACTATTCTACTGTGATGATATTGCAAGCGTATGCAGAGAGGTGATCCGTGTTTTAAAATCTGACGGCACATTTATCTGCAGTACCTATGGAAGCCTGCATATGAAAGAAGTAAGCCAGCTTGTATCTGATTTTGATGATCGTATTGTCCTGTCAGCGGATAAGCTGTATGAAAGGTTTGGACGTGAAAATGGAGAAGAAATACTATCTCCTTTTTTTACTAATGTCCTCTGGAACTCCTACGATGATTCCCTGCTTGTGCCTGACTCAGAAACGCTGATCTCCTATGTTCTATCCTGCCATGGAAATCAAAACCAGTATATTGTGGATCGATTCAAGGACTTTCGTTCTTTCGTAAAGAAGAAAACAACCGGTGGTTTTTATATCACAAAAGATGCCGGAATCTTTATTTGCAAAAAATAAATAAAGTTTTTTTAAAAAACACTTGAAGGTGCCCTTAGGGCACCTTTTATAATGATATTACTTAAAGAGATTTCATTTTGCAGAAGATAAAAATTAACAATGAAAAGGAGAATTTTATATGAAAGGCATTATACTTGCAGGCGGCTCTGGAACCCGCCTATATCCGTTGACTATGGTTACCTCAAAACAATTATTACCCATTTACGACAAACCTATGATTTATTACCCTATGTCCGTTCTGATGAATGCGGGCATACGTGATATTCTGATTATTTCAACACCTCAGGATACCCCTCGTTTCAAAGAACTGCTGGGCGATGGACATCAATTTGGTACAAACTTATCTTATGCTGTGCAGCCAAGTCCGGATGGACTGGCACAGGCATTTGTCATCGGAGAAGAATTTATCGGCAATGATACTGTTGCTATGGTGCTTGGAGATAATATCTTCGCAGGCCATGGACTTAAGAAACGTCTTAATGCTGCAGTCAAAAATTCCGAAAGCGGCAAAGGTGCCACTGTCTTCGGATACTACGTGGATGATCCGGAACGCTTCGGCATAGTCGAGTTCGATTCCGAGGGAAAAGCTATTTCCATTGAAGAAAAACCCAAACATCCAAAGAGCAATTATTGTGTAACTGGTTTGTATTTCTATGATAATAAGGTCGTTGAATATGCTAAAAATTTAAAACCCAGTGATCGGGGAGAACTTGAGATTACGGATCTAAACCGTATTTATTTAGAAAATAATAATTTAAATGTAGAATTATTGGGCCAAGGATTCACCTGGCTGGATACAGGTACGCATGAAAGCCTTGTGGAAGCCACTAATTTTGTCAAAACCATGGAATCTCATCAGCACCGCAAAATTGCCTGCCTGGAAGAGATCGCTTATCTAAATGGCTGGATAACAAGGGATGACCTCATACGCGTATATGAATTTTTAAAGAAAAATCAATATGGCCAATATCTGAAAGATGTCTTAGACGGAAAATACATGGATATCCTTCACTAAAACGTATTCTAAAACCAAATTTAAAGGAGAACGAAAATTATGAATATTATCGTAACCGGCGGAGCAGGATTCATCGGGTCCAACTTCGTATTCCACATGTTAAACAAATACCCTGACTATCGCATAGTCTGCTTAGATTGTTTGACTTATGCGGGCAATCTTTCCACCCTGGAACCAGTCATGAATCATCCAAACTTCCGCTTTGCAAAGATAAGCATCACGGACCGTGAAGCAGTTTACGGGCTTTTTGAAGAAGAACACCCCGATATGATTGTAAACTTTGCTGCAGAAAGCCATGTAGACCGTTCCATTGAAAATCCGGAAGTTTTCTTAGATACCAATATTAAAGGAACGGCAGTCCTCATGGATGCCTGCCGTAAATATGGAATCCAAAGATACCACCAGGTATCTACCGATGAAGTATATGGTGATCTTCCATTAGACCGCCCTGAATTGTTCTTTACTGAAGAAACACCGATCCATACCAGCAGTCCTTACAGTTCCTCCAAAGCAAGTGCCGATTTATTAGTTCTCGCTTATCACAGAACTTACGGACTTCCGGTTACAATCAGCAGATGCTCGAACAACTATGGCCCCTACCATTTTCCGGAAAAATTAATCCCTCTGATGATCGCCAATGCATTAAATGATAAGCCGCTTCCTGTATACGGGGAAGGATTGAATGTCCGTGACTGGCTTTATGTGGAAGATCATTGCAAAGCAATAGATTTAATCATACACAAGGGACGTGTTGGTGAGGTCTATAATGTAGGCGGTCACAATGAAATGAAGAATATCGATATTGTTAAAATTATTTGTAAAGCGCTGGATAAACCGGAAAGCCTGATTACCTATGTCAAAGACCGCAAGGGCCATGATATGCGCTATGCTATCGATCCCACCAAAATTCACAATGAATTAGGATGGCTGCCGGAAACGAAATTCGAAGACGGAATTAAAAAAACGATTCAGTGGTATCTGGATCATAAAACATGGTGGGAAACCATTATTTCGGGGGAATATCAGAATTATTATGAGAAGATGTATGTAGACCGTTAGAGTGTGTGTGGAATTGTTTTCTGGCAGTTGTGCGTCGCAGTTTGTGGAAAATTTGTAACGGATGAAGGGTGTGGAGCAGATTAGACAACTTGAATTTTGGACAAATACGGCGGACAGTGGCGCGCATACAGATGGCAGGAATGAATTTTCAAACATGTTTCAATGATTATGATCTCAGATAAGGAGTGAACAAGATATGAAAGTATTAGTTACCGGCGTTAAAGGACAGCTTGGCCATGATTGCATGAACGAGCTTATTAAACGAAATCACGAAGCGATTGGTGTTGATATCGAAGAAATGGATATCACCGATTCCACTTCTGTAAAAAACGTGTTAAACCAGGTGAAACCGGACGCTGTCATCCACTGCGCCGCATGGACTGCTGTGGATGCTGCTGAAGATGAATCAAATAAAGAAAAAGTTCATTTGGTAAATGTTGTTGGTACGGAAAATATTGCAAATGTCTGCAAGGAACTTCACTGTAAAATGATGTACATTTCAACAGACTATGTATTCGATGGTCAGGGAACTGCTCCCTGGCAGCCGGACTGTAAAGATTATAAACCGTTAAATGTCTATGGGGAAACTAAGCTGGCTGGAGAATTGGCAGTGTCACAAACATTAGATAATTATTTTATTGTTCGTATTGCCTGGGTGTTTGGTAAAAATGGAAATAATTTTATAAAGACTATGCTGAATGTTGGTAAAAGATTTGAGGAATTGAAGGTTGTCAATGATCAAATTGGTACACCTACTTATACCTTTGATCTGGCGAGACTTTTGATTGAAATGATTGAAACAGATAAGTATGGATATTATCATGCTACTAATGAAGGTGGTTATATTAGCTGGTATGATTTTGCCAAGGAGATATTCCGTCAGGCTGTTGCTTTGGGTCATGATGAGTATAGTGAGGAACGATTGAATGTGGTTCCGGTTAGTACGGAGGAGTATGGGGTTTCTAAGGCTGCCAGGCCGTTTAATAGTCGGTTGGATAAGGAGAAGTTGGGGGTAGAAGGGTTTGAGAGGTTGCCGGAGTGGGGGGATGCGGTTGGGCGGTATTTGAGGGATATTGAATTATGATGTTGAGGGTGTAAAAAAATTCTATAATACAAAATGGATTGTTAAAAAATTTTAAAGTGGTTTAAAGAACCGGTATGGAGTTTTTGAAGAAAAGTCTTTAAATACTGCTCTTTTATGATATGATTGGACTGGAAGTTCTTAGCTGAGCTTTCGGTCCTTGTTTTATTTATAACAGCACATACTGTTGCATGTCAAGATCAGGCGAAAGTCCGCCTGTAAAAATTTTTCTTTCTTTTGGACAAAAATTAATAAATTTTATTTGGCCGTATTTCTTTAATCTTAGGCTCAAGCAGATTCAACCCCGAGCATTAAAAGCCAGAATTGTTCTTCCGTTAGGTCAGGGGCATCTACTATGTTCTGGGCTAGGAAAGGGATCCATCTTCAAATCGTTTTTAACAGTCATTTCCCGTCTATAAGAGTCCTTTCATACCATCTTTGCGTCGTCCACAGAACAAAAAGAGAGTTCCTTTTTCGAATGAATTCAGATCATAGCGGGAACCAATCACCTGTGCCTATCCATCGATTCCCTTTCGGAGATCAACGAATCCACATACGATTACAATTTGCCGAATATCTGCAGTATCATTAAGCATTGGAAACTCCTGTAGAATTCGGCTTAGAAGACAATCTGATATCGCGCATTAGATAATGTTGCAGTTGCTTTGCTTGTTTTTAGTAAGGTAAGCGCTTAATTTTCAGCCGTTAATAGAAAAATATCCGGCTACTTTTCAGTAACCGGGGTACCTTGGCAATTCACATATCTTTGGTTATTGATTTGAGCTTACTGCTCTGCGTTCAATCTCAGATTTCACATCCTCGTTCCATGGTGCCAGAAGTTCTAACTTCTCATCACGCATGCTATCATTTGGCATTTTTTCAAGTAGATAGGTCAGATAGTGATAGACATTTACTCCATTTGCTTTTGCCATCTCAACCATTGTGTATACGATGGCACTGGCCTGAGCACCGTTTGGGGTATCGCAGAACAGCCAGTTTTTGCGCCCTACTGTAAACGGACGGATTGTATTTTCGCTGAGATTATTTGAAAAACTGCACCTTCCATCCTCCAAATAGGTTGTAAGACAGGGGCGTCGGTTTTGAATATATGTTACTGCCTTATCCCTTCTGGATCCTCTGACCGGAGTTTGTTTATCAAGACACGACAAAAGCCTTCTACTATCGTCTGTTCTTTTTCAAGACGTGCCTTTTTGACAGCATCGAAGTATGAGTACTTTGCCTTAATAACATCTTCCAACTGGAAGAGCTGGTTGATATACATGATACCCTGCACAGAGGGCTGGGTATCATCCAGCTGTTTTCCTTTCGGGATCGCCTCTGTCAGGTATCTCCTGATATGTGCCCAGCAAGCTGTTCTTTTTGCACCGGGCACTTTATTGTATCCGCTGTAACCATCGCAAATCAGATAGCCTTTGAATCCCCGAAGGAATTCAAAGGCATTGTCCCCGGCACGGGTCGGCGAATACTTATAGAGGATGATCGGCACACCACCATCTTCCCCGCTGCGGAAAAGCCACATGTAAGATTTCGTCTGGGCACGACGGCTTTCTTCATGCAGGACTTGAAGGGGTTTTTCATCCGCCATTGCAAAACTTCTTCCCAGAAGTTTTCTGTGAAAGTATTCATACATTGGACGGAAATTGCCTCGGAATTGCGGATCACCCAGTTAGCCATAGTCGCGCGTGTGATTGCAGTACCATACTGTTTCCAGTCTTTTTCCTGACGGCAATATGGAAGACTGTTACAAAACTTCTGGTACATGACCCATGCAACCGTACCGGCAGACGCCATGCCATAAAGCATATGTGGTTTTCCATCTTTTCCTTTTTTATAATTGGAAGGTCCCGCTTGCTGCACTGAGGACAGCTGTAATTAAGGCTGTAGAACTCGACGACTTTCAGTTTCGCAGGAACAAAGACCAGTTCACGACAGACAAACTCTTTACCAATCTTAACCAACGGTGTATTACAGGCAGGGCAAAGTTTATCTTCATCTTTCAGATCAAGATATTTCTTTGTTACTGGAATCCCTTTGAAACGCTCGGCATCCGCTGCTCTGTTTTTTCTTTTTTAGATGCTTCTGCAGGAAGCATGGCTGCCAGTTCTTCTGCTTCTGCAGCCGCAGGATCCTTTTCCCTTTCTGCTTCATTAAAAAGATTTAACTGTCCCGGAAAATCAACAGGGTGTTTTTCGCTGGAAGTGCCAAAAAGCTTTTTGCGAAGAAGGTTCTATCTCATCTTTTAGATTATCCCTCTCCTCCATAAGGGCCTCTTCCCGTTTGTTGGCAGCATCGACAGTTGCCTGAAGTGTGTTTATCATTTTTTTAAGATCTGTGATCATATCTTTCAGCTCACGCAGCTGAAGGTCTTGGAAACTGTCTGCCACTGCTTTTCCTCCCTGTTTTTGATACCCCTATTATACCAGAAAATAGGTGGTTTTCATAGAAAAAAGACCGTTAAAACATCTGAAAAATGCCGAGACCACAAGGAAATACAGCATTTTTATGTGCAGATTTCAAGGCGGGATTTTATGATGTTTTGATTGCTTTTGGCTGCTCTATATCAATGCCTGACATCAGCCAGTCGAACTCTCTCCATGTAAGATTTCCTACCTCGGACTTGTCTCGTGGCCATCGGTAGGTTCCCTGTGCAGTCAATCTTTTATAGATCATGACGATCCCGTCAGGTTCTTTTAAGATTGTTTTGATCCGATCACATTTGCAGCCACAAAAAAGATAGAGTGCATGGTCAATCTCCATGGAAAACTGCTCATGGATAATGGCACATAAAACATCGATCGACTTGCGCATATCAGTTCTCCCACATTTCCCTTACATTAGAGTAATGTGGGTTATTCTCATGATATTTTTATCCTCATCTTTTATCAGAATTCTTTGTCTACAAGGAATTATGCCTTCAAGTATGCGGATAAAAAGTTTTGTGCAATAATGAAATCACTATAAATTCCGAAGGGATGGTGATTTCATGGATTACAATGCAACTGTTGACAAGGTAATGTATCTGTTGAAACAAAAGGGGGTATGTTCCAGTAGTCGGAATTCTCATAAAGACTGCTACTTCTCTTTTACACAGTTTCTGGAACAGATGAAACAGGAATACTCAGAAGAAGGATAGCTGGCTGGCCTGGATGAAAGGCAAAATTCCCAGGCAGAGATGTATGGTATGGAACCAATACATGTACCAGCTTGAAGAAATGGCTGCAACCGGAGCAATTTCAGATCGGCGCTTATATCTTAACAGGTCGAATTACGAAAAACTTCCATCCACATGGAAAAAAGATTTGGATAGCTATCTTGATGACTGCAGGAGCAGATATACGCCTCGTACGTGGGAACTAACCCGCATTTATTGTTCTGAAGTACTTTTGTTTCTTTCTGACATCGGAGTCATGGATGCCAAAGGGGTAACATACAAGGCTATTACCGAACTTGTAGAGATAAATATGTATTGCTCTGTTGAGAGCAAAGCAGTCCTTCTCAGATATACTGCGGGAATGATGTGGTTTTGGGGATGAGAAGGTTTGTGTTCCTATGGTTTTGCATGGATGCTTGACAGGCGGATCTATCCCCATGTCGGGAAGTTGGAAGATTTCTCTATGTTTAACGAGGATAAGATCAGGCAGGTGCGAGATAAAAGCAGTGAGTTTCCGGCAGATGAATTCCTGGAAACGATAGGGCCTTTTATAGAAACACTGGTAAAACATGGATACGTAGGAACAACGCTGCATCTTACCAGACATTCACTGACGGCATTCTATTTATTTTTAGCTGTCCATGCACTTGGCTATCATCCAGGTATCATGTGGTCCTGGTTCTCTGAAGTCAGTAGGGAAATGGTGAGTATTCTGACACTTTTGAGCCACCGAATCCGATACAGAGAGCCATGCAGTCCGCGTCCCGGAGCGGCCCATGCAAAATAAGCAATCCGCTATAGAGAGCCACTTTTGAAAGTATTACAATGAAGATACGGTACAACCGTAATACTTACGAAAGGGGGACATACTTATGTCCAAAGAGAAACAACTCTTACAGCTCCGTGCGAAAGGCTACAGCCAGCGGAGAATCGCGGATACACTGAAAGTATCCCGTAATACTGTAGCAAAAGTTTATAACGCCCTAGAAACACACCCTATTCCGGAGGACATTCTCACCTCCAAAACGGATCAGGAAGTGCATGGGCGGCTGTTCCCAGAGGATTTACAATCTCCAGTTCTTGTCACACCTGATTATGATTACATTCATAAGGAAATGCTGAAAAGCGGTGTGACATTAAAGCTCCTTTGGGAAGACTATGTGGATTCCTGCCGCCGTTCAGGCAAACCACCCTATATGTATTCTCAGTTCTGCAAGCTTTATCAGGATTACGTGAATCAAAACCACCTCACCATGCATATCCGCCATAAACCCGGTGATAAGTTGATGGTGGACTGGGTGGGAACGCCCCTGCCGTTCAGCATGTACTGTTTTACAAAAGCCTGCCTTACCATGAAAGAAGAAGACTGGATTAACGTGCATATCAGTATGTATGAATATTTTGACGCTTCCACAAGATTGCTTATACCCGATAATCTCAAGACCGGAGTTCTCAGCCACAAAAAATACGAAGACCCTGTTATCAACCGTGCATATCAGGAACTGGCCGATTATTATCAGACTGCGCTCCTTCCTGCCAGAGTTCTTGCTCCGAAGGACAAAGCAGCCGTAGAAGGCACGGCGGGCCAGGTGACTTCCCACATCATTGCCAGACTCCGTAACCGTCAGTTTTTTGACATATACGAAATGGATTCTGCCATCAGAAAAGAACTGGACCGGTTCAACCGTGCAGAATTCCAGAAGAAGGACGGAAGCCGGTACTCCATATTTATGGAAGAGGAACTGCCTTTTATGCAGCCGCTTCCTGGCTATCCATATGAATTCGCCCAGTGGAAAACGGCAACTGTGCAGTTAAACTACCATATAGCTATAGATAACCAGTATTATTCCGTTCCCTATGAGTATGTAAAAAAGAAAGTGGATGTCCGGTATACAAAGAGCATGATTGAGGTTTTTTACAAAGGCTCCCGTATCTGCAGCCATAAACGTCTCTACGGCCGTCGAGGTCAGTATTCAACACTCATAGATCATATGCCCTAAACCACCAGCTTTACAGTGAATGGGATTCTGCACGTTTCTTAAAATGGGCATCCGCTATCGGGACATCCACAAAGGAGGTAGTACAGAAACTGTTTGATTCCTACCGGGTGGAGGAACAGGCCTATAAGGGCTGTTTATCCCTTTTGAAACTGCGGATAAATACTCGGCGGAGCGTCTGGAAAACGCATGCAGTCTTGCACTTATCCGGATTCCCAGCCCCCGGTATAAAAACATCCGGCTGATACTGGAGGCCGGCCAGGACAAAAAAGAGAGTAACCATGCAAAAATTTCTCCCCCGTCGTCTGAATCCATTCAGCACGCTTTTGTAAGGGGCGCAGCTTATTATGGAGGTGGAAGCCATGAGGAATGAAACTATAGCAAAGCTCAAGGCCATGCGTCTCCCTGCATTCTCAGAAGCCTATCAAAAACAGGCTGAGAATGAGATAGAATACCAGTCACTGTCCTTTCATGAACGCCTTGCCCTGATTGTTGATGCAGAATACGATTTTCGTCATAACAATAATATTAAGCGATTGATTAAAAATGCACGGTTTGCAAACTCCTCCGCTTTTCTGGGCAATATCGAATACCTGCCAGACAGACATCTAAACCGCGAACTTCTGGAAAGTCTGTCGGACAATGAGTATATCCGTCAAAGTCTGAATGTCATTCTTGTGGGTGCTACTGGCTGTGGCAAAACTTATATTTCTAATGCACTCGGTGTCAATGCCTGTCAGTCCGGCTATAAAGCAAAATATATCCGCCTTCCGGAACTGTTCAGTGAATTTGAAGCTGCCCGGATACAGGGAAAATACCAGCAGCTTATGAAGCAGCATCAGAAATATGCACTCATGATTCTGGATGAATTCCTTTTGGTCCCTGCCACAGATACCGAACAGCGCGACCTTCTGGAACTAATGGAATACCGCTGCGGCCGTTTCTCTACAATTATCAGTTCCCAGTTTACCCCAGAGGGCTGGCATGAACGCTTAGGTGGAGGCGCCCTGGCCGATTCCATACTAGATCGGATTATACCATCTGCTTATACCATGGTGATTGATGGTGATGTTTCTATGCGTCAACGTAAAAGGTTGATTCCTTAATGCTGTAATTATCGGTTAGGGAGCCATCCCGATGGGATGGCTCCCACCATCAACGTACTGGCTCTGCATAACGGACAGAGTGGCTCTATTTAAGAAGATTGGGTGGCTCTGCCACCTCGGAATATTCACCATCCTCAAAGGGTGACATTATTTTTTGTCAGGTACTGGCAATGGAGCACTTACATGCATGAAGGCCGTCTCCCGGAATAATCTCAATACTAGCATAAAGATAGGCGAAAAAGAGCGCCTGCTCTTAACATGCCTGTAAGATACTGTTAAATATAAAACAATGGCAAAAACCTGGTATTCTTGCTTTTTGCCATTCATTATCATAGAAGATCCTTAATTACAGACTTTTCTTCATAGTCTCCACCTCATTAATCTAGACACAGGAGATATCATTTATGCCTATGTATTTGTTCGTGTTTCTTCGGTGGTGTCGCCAGGATTTTCGAGTACCTGTCACCTACTACCACATTGTGGAGCCAGACCCTAGAGTACCTTGATGAGAATTTCCCCTCGAAGAAGGTCATACTGTCTTATTACTATTACCTTCATCTATGCACAATATTGTTTTCAGCTATTTCTTTATTAACTTTTGTTTTACTGTATTCACGATTTGTTTCTGTATAACTAACGTTGTAATCACAAAAGCACCACCGTAAACAAAGAACTCAATAATCATATTATCAATTATAGCAGTAGAATAGAATACCAACATCAAAACCAGCATATAACTTATATTCTTCCATCGTCCACAATTATATTTCTTCACAAGATATCTTTCTATAAATATATACCAGAAAATCATGGTTAAAATCGATGCCGCGGATATGGAGCTTGTCGTTTTAAACATGTAATATGCAATACCATTAGTTACAGCTGAAACAACTAATACTAAAAGGCTCTTTAAGAAAAAATCAAAACTCTTTCCAAGCACTTTATAATAGTTATGCATGATAACCGTAACACATGTACTGATAGCAAGACCAGGAAAGATAATCCTGAAAATAATTAGTGACTCTGTGTAATTCGGCAAAAACCACCTTACAAACCAATTTAATGGATAGTATGCTATGAGTGCTCCATAAACAATAATAAGAATCGTACCTATCAATATTTCATATCTATCTTTTAGCTTATCTAGACTTGATCTCTTTAATGTTGGATAAAGTACAGTTGCTACTGCTGAAGTTGCTACCGTAACTAAAGAAAGCATATTGTATGCAAAAGCATAAATAGCGTATTCTGATCTAGTAAAAAGAACACTTACAAACTGTTTGTCCAATGTCAAAATGAGTGATGAGCAAACATTTGCAAAAAGTAGTGGAAAACCACTAGCTATCAAATCCTTTATTTCTGTAGTAGTATTCTGAAGTGACAGATGTTTTCCAAAAACAATATCCTTATAAGTACGAATATACCAGAGTGTCAAGATAATATTAACACCTAAAATAGAGTAAATATAAATTTGGTAACTTATTACAAAGCCTTTTTTATACAAGAAATAGAATACTCCAACTGTAATAATATTTGCTACAGACTGAATAACTTTACGTGCAGAATATTCTGTAAATCTTTGTGTAATCTGAGAAATTTGTTGAAAATATCCAGTAATATTTATAGCTATCATATTTATTGCCAATGCTATACAAATAAATTTAGTTTCAGGAGATTGAATAAATGCGCAAGAACTTAGAATTATTATAACAAAAATTAGATGTATAATTAAATACCAAGCGAAATAGCTCCTAAACCTAGGTCTTTCCATACTCTGATAATCTTTATCACCATATTTAAGTACAATACCATCAATAATTCCAAGACTTAAAAAACCAACATACGTCAAATACAGTGTAAACGTTTTATATACACCATAATCATTCACCGAAAGAAGTTTAGGCAACAAAAAACCTATAAATACTCCGGAAACAATTGATGTTATGTTACTTAGAAACACCCCAATGAAATATCTAATAAGTACTTTACTTTTTTTCATTAATATCTCCTAACATACTCAAAATTTCATCAATATTATTTTCGTCAATAGGCTGTTGAAAAAAAGTTTTGGGAAATTTTCTTAAATCTACACTGAATATATTTGCATTCAACAATCTATAGATTACTTCCTTACTAAATCTGTATTTAATAATTCTAGCGGGCACTCCACCTACAACTGCATATGGAGGCACATTTTTTGTTACAACTGCTCCTGCAGCTATAACCGCACCTTGGTAAATGTGAGTGCCTGACATAATTAAAGCTCTATCTCCAATCCACACATCATCTTCAATCACTATTTTACCTTTTGTTCTATTTGGTGACAAGTCATCAAAAAAATATTCATTTACTGGAAAAGTAATGATATGATTAATCTCATGCTCTCCAGAAAGCAAAAAACTGCACTTGTTTGATATGGAACAATAAGATCCGATGATTAGTGCTTCTTCTTTAGATGCCGAAGTATCTATGTTTAGTGCACCATATGTCTCTCGTCCTACAGAAATCTTTCCCGATTGAATCATTTTTAAAACATTTTTCCCTCTATTTTGACCAATTCTAGTATGATTATGTTTATTCTTTTTTTTCCAAATAAGTTTAATTATAATATTTTGAAAAATCTTAATCATTTTTGCCCTCTACGTATTCTGGAAGTGCATGAATATAGTCCCAATAAGTTTTGTATGTGTCATCTCCAGCTTTGAATGGAACCTTATAACTTATTTTATGTGCGAATGTTTTTTTACACCACTGATCCATTTGTTCTCTATTATATATTTTATTCATATTTTCCTGCAATTTAAAAACAGCAGTATTATTAATCGGAACTTGATTCACCATTCTTCTTGCCCAATCAAAATTGTCATATGCTAGGCAAATAGTGACATCAATGAGTAGATAAGCCATCAAGTAGTTATGGTTGCTCCAATACAAGTATAATGATTCCTTGCAAAAAGAAATCAAAGGATTTCCCTTAGTAGAAGCCAAGAAAAAGCCACTCCATAATCCTCTACATACATGAAAATCAGCATACTTATTATGTTTTATTGAATAAAAAGGATATTTATAGATTTCTTCTGGCAGATTTCCAGTAAATAGCAATGTTGCATCAACCCAAAATCCTCCATATTTTTCAAGAAGTGCAAGCCTTAAGATATCTGAAAAATGAGTTAGTGTAATGAGCTTTTTATCTAGTTTTTTTATTATATAATCTGGAATATTCACATATTTGAAATAATTTTCTTTTGTAATCACTTTTATTTTATCTGCACCACTTTTTTCTTTTACAGATTTTATACAAGCTTTAACCGCATGTGGTGCATTTTCTATTCCTTGCCACCAAAAGATCCAACAATTTCCATCCGCTGAAATAACATCATTTGTAACATTTATATTTTTATACGTCCTAATCAACTCTGAGAACTCTAAATTGCATTTTTTCTCAACATTGGCATATATGCGACAATTTAATTTACGTCCAATTTTTGTTTTATTACCTTGAAATATTATCTTATAAATAAAATTCAACGTACCAAATTTAATCCCAAATATCTTTGCGAGATTAATATCTTTTTTTATTTCGTCCTTAGCAATATTTAATTTGTGACTGAAATTTGAACTCACTTATTTTCCTCCTTCACTGAAATATCACTCAAAGTTGCTAACATCATAAAAATCCATAATGTCATAATATAATTAAAACCTTCATAGAAGAAATAGCATACAAGAATTCCAATTAGTGCAATATTCGCAAATTTTCCTACTGTATTATTAGTGTTGCACTTTCGCAGTCTACTTATTGCTTTTGTCAAAATTTTAGTCAAAATCAATAACCCAATAATTCCACATTCATGTATACAAGTAAAAAATTGATTGTCGATTGCTCCTGTCCATATGAAAGCTCCATTTCCTTTTATTACTGGATGGATTGACAGAAATATTTTATCATAGTTCTTTCCACCCCCCAAAATAAATCTTAGCAAATTCCCTTCTAAAAACCAATATTTTAATGAACTAATCACTGTTTCAAGACGGACAATCTTACCTTCTCCTGCCTGCAATGAACTAATTATACGTGTAGATATGTAATTATACATATACCCTACTAAGTCGTATCCCAAAAAATTCAGCACAATAATACCTAATATAAAAACACCAGCAAAAATAAAATATTTATTACTAATGGTTTTCTTGTTTGGCTTTAGCAAATATATAATGACTAGTTCACAGACAAATGCAATCCAAACGCTTCTGGTTTGATTGACTAAAATATTATAGATTATCAATATTTCAGCTAATAAATTGAGCCATTTTCTCTTTAGCGGAAAGAAATAAAGTGCCGTCCAAAAGAGTAGTAACATAGTACCACATATAATAGATCGACTAAAAATTAATTGAATTCTGTAACCATTTTCTCCTATATCTTGCCAGCCAGAACCTGCTAGCTGAAGTATCGGTCGCTTTAATATACTTTCAAGAACACCAAACATACATAAAAAAATACCCATGTTGCGAAATACTTGTAATATTTTTTTCGGTTCGGCCCAATAAAATGCCGTTAATGAAACAAGTGCAATACCAAATTCAATTATATAATTTCTAGCATTTTCAGCATCATACAAATTATTCGCATTAATAATAGTAATAAAAGATAGATATACAAAATAAGCAACGCAAATTCCTCCCATATACCCATATTTTATTAATATTTTTTTTCTATAAATTATGGGAAACAGTAGAATTAATACTGAAAATCCACCAATATTTGTCATAGAAAACAGTGCGATAAAAATTATTATAGATATACATAATATTTCAGAATTTGTAATTTTAGTTTCTCTCTCTCTCATCATATTATACCTACAATAAATTCAATAATAGTCTTAATTCAAATGAACGTGTTGCCGATCTATTTGCTATTTCTCTTTTATCTATCTTCAGCAAATAAATTTTAGAAGCGAAACTCTTTCTATAAGCAGATAAATTTAACAAAAAACTCTTTTCACTTTCATCGTGGATATTATTATTCTTTAGAACCTCTCGTACAAAAACATCTAGCGGATTCTTCTTGCTTTCAACAACCCACCGGTTATATCTCTGCTTTAATCTCTTTGCAAACCCCTTTTTTTCTTTCCCTACTACATTGTTTTCATGCATTCTTCTTGAGAACCAAATATTAGGATCGTAAATCACTTTTCCATTTGCAAAACCCACTATTAATGCAAGCATGTCATGCATCGGAATACTTGAATATCTCTGCTCACATATTTTTTTTGCTAGTTCTACGTTGAAAACCATTGCACATCCTGGAGCCATACCACAAATCAATTCAGAGCGAATATTCATTCTCTCACTATTTATGATATCGTCCTCAGAAATAATGTCTCCTTTCGCATCAATAGAGCGTCCCCTACAAAAGTAAATAGCGGGTCCATTAATATCTTCCATATGCTCTATGGCTACCTTTATTTTATCTTTATCCCATATGTCATCTTGATCGCAAAAAGCATAGTAGTCATAATCTAAGTGTTTTGTTAACAGATTTATAAAGCTTTTTGAGGGACCAATATTTTTGCGATTTTGACATATCAGATATCTATCATCATATATACACTGATTGATTATGTTCCAAGTTTCATCACAGCTACCATCATCGCGTATTATTACAGTTATATTCTGATACGACTGATTTTGTATACTGCTTATCTGTTCTCTTAAAAATTTTTCTCCATTGTATGTAGATAATAAAATCCCTACTGATTTATCTTCCATGTTTACCACCTGTTTCTATTTTTTTATTCAAGCAGAATGAATCAGTTTCAATATATCCATTGTTCTTTCTATCCCACTCTTTATGTCGTATTTCATTGTCCATCCAAGTGATTTCAGTTTTGTGCCATTTAATCTCGCCTTCGTTGCGACGCTATAGCCAGCCTTTTCTATTTCATCAGGAAGTTCAAAAACAACTTTCTTACCCACATGACTTGCTATGATTGTCGCTAAGTCCTTCAACATAATATCTCCAGCTTCGTCAGCAATATTATAAGCTTCTCCACGCTCTCCACAGAGCAACACAGTCAATAACCCTGCAACCGCGTCTGCAACATATGTATATGAATAATACTGTGTGCCAGCACTTTTTAGCACAATATCTTCTCCTGCAATTCCCTTATTAATAAACTGTGAAATCGCCTTGGTATCCGATAAAAGCATCGTAGGTCCATAAGATCTAGTGAGTCTTGGAATTACAAAATCTATTTCTTCTTTTCTCATATATGCTTGACACAATGCTTCTCCGCAACGTTTACTTTCAGGATATCCTGCACGCAAAGTATTTGAATTAATATATCCGCAATAATTTTCATCAAAGAAATCTACATCTCCTCGATTTTCACCATACACTTCATTTGATGAGGCAAATGCAAATCTAGTTGTATGATGATTAACAGCAAATTGGAGCAAGTTATTCGTTCCAATAATATTTGTTGTTACAGTACCGATCGGGTCTATTGAATAAGAAACTGGATGAGTATTACTCGCAAGATGTAGAACATAATCAACTGTTATATTAGTTTCCATCTCTAATGGCACATTCATGTCATGCGATATGAATTCAAAAATCTTATTGTCCCAGAATTCATTAAATCTATCTCTTGCTTTGTCAACATTTCTGCCGATTGCAAAAATTTTACAGTTTAGTCCATCTTCATTTTTCATCATTAATGTATCAACAAGAAAACTTCCAATAAGCCCCGTTGCACCAGTTATTAAAACAGACTTATTTTGCAATTTTTCCCATGGGAGTTTTAGATTACTTACATATTCAACATCTTCATTTAGTAATTTGTTCATGTCATCACTCCTTACTTCAGCCACTTATCCTGTTCTTGTAATAAATACGCCTTAAACATTTCAAGATCATCTTTTGTAGTTAGTTTGATATTCTTATCTGATCCTGCTGCAAAATACAAACGATGTCCAAGTTCTACCATCATAGTATTAGCATACGCTGAACCATAAATTCCAATTTTTTTTTCAAACGCTTCATGATATCCTTTATTGATCAAATCAAATTTATAAGCCTGGGGTGTAGATACACGACGCAATGTCTCTCTTGGAATATATTTCGTAGTAGAAATTTCATCATCAACCACAAAAATCTGCTCATTGTAAGGCAATGAAGTAACCGCATTACCATACTGCTGGCATTTAGTAATTACATCGGAGAGGACTGTTTCATCAACTAAAGGTCTAATACCATCATGAATGATTAACACATCATCAGCTGAACATATATCCTCAAGGTTGTATATGCCATTTCTTATAGATTCCTGTCCTGTTTCTCCACCAGAAATAACCCACTTAAGTTTTGAAATATTAAATTGTTTTGCATAAGCCCAAAGCACATCGTGCCATCCTTCGATACATATAACTTCAATCGCATCTATTTGTGGATGTCTCTGGAAACTTTCTAGGGTATAGATAAGCACTGGCTTGTCGTGTACATTAATAAATTGCTTTGGAATATCCTGTCCCATTCGATGGCCAGATCCTCCAGCGATAATCAAAGCTACATTCATTTTACTTCTTTCCTCCCTTAAATTGTCACTCCACCGATTTCAAGTGCTCTTTTCGAATTTTTAAAGTCCTGATATGCATTCACTTCATCATTTACAACTTTGCGCCAATCTCTCCATGTATCATTACCAGCAGAGATATCATCTATAAATTTTTCTAATTCTTGTAGTGATCCAATTTTGTCTCCAGTCCGATAATGATCAGGGTTTTCTACAGCAAATCCCCGCCCATCTTTGTATTCTTCAAAGTCGTCAATAGTAAATGCAATAGGTTTATCTACAAGCATAAAATCATAAAATACAGATGAATAATCTGTAATTAGAGCATCTACACTTCCCAACAATCTATATAAATCAAGCTTCGTTTTATTAAAATCATCGCTACTTTGTAAAATAAGATTTGTCATTTTTTTTGTATTAAAGCCATATATGTCTTGCATAGGATGCAATTTAACCCAAAGTATCACATTCTTCTTCGCTAGATATTCATTAAGAGGTTCCAATTCATTGTTCTGAACAACTGGCAACACACTATCTGCATTCTCGACATCGTTGTAACCAAGAATTTTAGATTTTCGGAATGTCGGCATCCATATAATTATTTTTTTTCCACTCATGCCAAGAGCATCCTTAGAATAACCATTAATCATCACATCCGTTCTTGGTTGACCACAAATGGATATTCTCTCTGAACCACAATCAAATTCTATCCCCCAAAATTCTCGAAAACATTCAGCAGTTGACAGCGCATTTGTGTAATATGACTTACTATAGTTATTCGTCATTTCCGCGTTCTGTCGAACATCCGTTCCTTTAAATGGCGATCCATGCCACATTTGTACAACTTTTTGATTACCTGATGGATAAATGGGTAGTTTGCCAAATGCATAAAATACATGTCCCGCTATTAGAAATGTCAATACAGCTTTTGTATTACTAATTACCTTGACGTTAAAAGGTGCGCTCTCTACAAATTTTTCATTCTGGCTTCGAATAATCATATATTTGTTACAATAGCCATTCTGTACCATGTATTCATAAAGATACACCACATTATCGCGAAACCCCATATTACTATATAGCAGAACAATTGACTGATTTTTGGGTATGATTTGATTTAGTGCTGATATTCCTTTGAATATAGTATTTGTTAACAACATTTTCAGTTTTACATTCTTAATCATTCCCAACCTCTTTATTTACTAGATATAAGTTTCTTAATTTATCTGCAGCATCCTTAATACTAAACCCAGCTTTTTTGAGTTTCATATATGCTACCTTCTGTGACGCTTTTCTATCAAGAAAAATACTCTCTAATAATGTATCTTTCCAAATCGAGATGTCACTATTCAAACTGATTTTCCTGCAGTAATCTGTAACAACCACTTCGCTTGTAACTGTATCTGAGAGCAAACACGGCAATCCTGATGCCTGTGCTTCGAGCACTGATAATGGTAACCCCTCCCATAAAGATGGAAACAGAAAAAGATCAAATGCACTTAGCCAATCAGCTACATTTGATTGCATCCCCACAAAATAGATACAATCTTTTGAGTCGATTTCTTCTGCGAGTGACATATACTTAGTTTTGCTTTCGCCGTCGCCTACAAATACAATTGCAAATCTATTATTATCTCTTGATGCATAATCGAAAAGCTTTAACATAAACGAATGATTCTTTTGTTCTCCATTCATTTTCCCGACATTTCCTATAAGCAGTGTTTCTTCTTTTATATCTAATTGTTTTCTTATTTGATCCCTTGCATTTTCATTATAGCAATACTTTTCTATATCAATCGCATTAGGAAGAATAGAATATCCTTTTCTTAAAATCCAATCACCAGCTTTATCAGAACACGCAATCCCATCTGTATAGAGTTGTTCAAAAAGCGGCCGTAAAAAATAATTTAATTTCTTATAAGAACAAGTTGAATTATGAATATGCACTAAACGTATTGGAACTCTATTAATAACCGCAGGAACCAATTCAAGTGTTCCTGTTGCGCTATTGCAGTTAAGGTGCAATACATCATATTTTCCATTTTTCAAGATTCTATTTAAGTTTCTTGTATATTTAATTATATTCTTTCTTGTGCCCAAATAAAAATATTCAGAACCACCTCTATCTAATTCTTCTTTTATTTCCTCATCTATTTTATTTGTTGATGCAAAATCTATCTGAATGCCGGTCAAATCCATATTTCTATAATAGTTAAGCATTACAGACGCCAAACCACCATAGGGAACAAATGCAGTTGTGATAACAATAAGAACCTTAGTCTTAATCATCAAAACATCTCCTCCACCATCTTCTCTAACTCCGCATTGAACTTTGCATTATTACTTTCCTGTGCCACGGACATCGACTTTATAAGTTCGTCATACTGGTTAATCACATCACCAAGATTCTCTATATCTTCAACTACAACAATAGAACCATATCTCTCAGCAACAGCTTTACAGAACTTCACCTGATGGTCATTTACATGCTCATCATATTCTGACTGTCTTGGTACAACGATTGGAATCTTTCCAATTTGAAGTGGCAAGATAAAGCTGGATGGTCCACCATGTGTAATAGTAATTCTTGCTTTATCAACATTGAAAATCATCTGTTGATATGGAATCCATTGGCTCCATTTGCAATACTTTGGTTCATATGTAGAAAATCCCGTTTGAATCAATACATCTTCCTGAATAATTTCGTTACCTTTTAAATTATCAATACACTCAACTAAGCGATTAAACTGCTGTTCATGTGTTCCAACCGTTACAAATATCATCTGTTTTCTGCTCCTTAAAATATACTGCCCAGATTAACCGCCTTGGGATAAATCTTCTTCATTTCTTCCCATTCAACAATGAACTTATCTACAATCGGATAAACCATTTTTCCTGAAAGTGTTGAAGCATCTATTCTGTCGAATACTTCTATGTAAATCAGTTTTGCTCCGAATAGTTTTCCTAGATAAAAAAATGGAACTGCAACTGCTGCTCCAGATGAAATTAAAACATCCGGCTTTTCTTTTCGAAGTACTTTCCATGCTATCACAGTATTCTTGATAAGCCCTTTTAGGCTACGATTTGTCGGATAATAGCATGGATACATCTTTTCATTCGCTAAAAGAGATTGCGCATCAGGTTTATCAAACGTAACCCAAAATCGTTCTTTGTTTTCCCAGAAAGGTTTCAACATATATAAATGTGTTAAATGTCCACCACTTGATCCTACCAGACATACTTTCATTTCTTCACTACTCCCTCATTTAACTTTCTATTCTTCACTGATTCTCCGTCCGATTCTTTCGATACAGAGTTGTTCCTATATTAGTGTGCTTGCATATTATTCCAAATGGTTATTACACCGCATCATAATCCATCCTCATACATCAATAATTTACTATATAAATTTTTATTATCTTTAACCTTTATAATATAAATACGTAATTATATTATATATAACAAATCCATTCTCCTAACTCGCATGCCTATCCCCAAACAAAACCCCCACCGTCTTCACCAATATTTTAATATCCATCCCAATATCCCAACTATCAATATACTTAGAATCCAACTCCACAACCTCTTCGAAATCCGTAATATCACTTCGCCCACTAACCTGCCAAAGCCCAGTCAGCCCCGGTTTCATACTAAGCCTCTTTTTATGATGAGATTCATACTGCTGAAATTCCCCCACAGTAGGCGGCCTGGTTCCAACTAAACTCATATCCCCAAGCAGCACATTAAAAAACTGAGGAAATTCATCCAAGCTAGTCTTCCGAATAAATTTACCAACCCTGGTAATACGAGGATCATTATCCATCTTAAACATAAGACCACTCATCTTATTCTGCTTCATAAGCTCTGCTTTCCGTTCTTCCGCATTAATATACATCGAACGATACTTAAACATCTTAAAACGCCGTCCATTTCTCCCAACCCTTTCCTGCCTAAAGAAAATTGGTCCTGGAGAATCTATTTTTATAATCAATCCAAGTATAATAGTTAATAATACTGTGAAAATACTTCCAACCAACCCACCTGCAATATCCATAGCCCTCTTAGCAATATTCTGTATAGGAGAAATTTCTCTTCGGCTGGAAGCCAACGTCGTAAACCCACCTATTCTGATAATTCTTTCATTCGCCAATTCCATCCCAAAGTTAGCTAAATTGATATATAACATACTCCCTATATCACTAACCAGATTAATTAACTTCTGAAAATCATCATTTTTCATATTACCATCTAAAAAGACAGCATCTACCACATTCTGTATAACATACTGACGAACTGTACCATGTCCTGCCACCACAGGAACACCCGCAATCGTTTGCCCCGTCATCTCCTTATCTAAGATCGCACAACCAAAAACATCATAAAACCAATCATCGTTTTCATTCATGCTCTTAAGAATACCATCAATCTTATCAGAAGTAGTGATCACCAATAGTCTCTGGCTTGTTCCATTCCCTTTATGCTTGGTATTAAAATATTCTTTATACCAATAACGGACGATCCAGTCAAATACCACTTCCAACACATAAAACACAATAAATACTGTCCGTGAAAACTCTCTTCCTTTGCCAAGCATATATAAGATCACAATTAATAGTGCCACTTCAAATGTATTAATTTTTAATACATTCCGAAACTCCCTGTAGTGACCTCGGTGAGACATATCCTGATATGGTTCTAAAATCTTAATCAATAAAACCCGCAATACCACAAGCAAAAAGTATCCCAGTAAGAAAACGCTGCTCTGAAACACTTCTATATTGCCTGTTCTTAAGTATATACACAAGAAATAAACTGCCGTCAGTATTGCAAATTCAATTAATGCTATGTAAGTTCTATATAATTTATTTGCACGTGGGTTCATTCATAACTCTCCCGTTTCCTATTAATATAAACTAATTTCCCGCTACTGCCTCTTTTGCTGCATTTTGAACATCTTTTTCCCCGTAACCATAGCCATAGTAACCACCATATTTCTTACCATAATACTTACCATAATAGCGGCCATAGTAACCTTTGCCATCCATATCAACTTTATTCAATACTGCTCCAAGGATTTTACATCCACTCTTCTCCAACTGCTGTTTTACCTTCTGAGCAAATTTATAACTAATTATATCCGCTTCAATTACAAATACTGCACCATCACTTACTGTGGAAACTATAGCTGCATCAATGATACTTCCCAAAGGTGGACAATCAATAAATATGTATTCATACTCCGGACGTAACCGGGCAATTAAATCTTCAAATTTATCACTTCCCAATAACTCTGATGGGTTCGGTGCAACCGGTCCGGTAAAGATGAAATCCATATTTTCAATATTTGTACCGCACAGACAGTCATCCAGTGTACATTGTCCAGTCAAATATTCCGACAATCCCTGTACTTTTTTATCCGCCTGATATCTGGCAACGGTTACTGATTTACGAATATCTGCATCGATCATCAGCACTTTTTTTCCTGCTTCGGCCATAGAACTAGCAAGACGGAAAACCAGCGTTGACTTTCCTTCATTCGGAAGGCAGCTTGTAAATGTTACAACTTTAATCTTTTCTCCACAAAATTGTATGTTGGTACGAAACGTTTTAAATGCTTCGCTAGTCTGGAAATTTAATGATTCAATTTTTTCAAATATAACTTTTTTCATAATCTTCTCCTTACCGCCTGAATGGTAATCTTCTCTGTCTGGATTGTTTCTTATTTTTATCACCAGTTGGTATTGTTCCTAATGTTGTAATTCCGAGATACTTCTCTATGTCATCTGCAGTTTTAATGGTATCGTCCATCATGAAGATTAATATTATAATAAATGCAGCGACAACTGCGCCTAAAAGACCTGCTATAGCACAATTTTTCACGGTACTCGGACTGCTCTGTGTTTCTGCGATATGCCCTTTTTCTACGATACTTGGTTTATCTTCCTGTTTCATAATATCAGCGATCCGATCTGAAGCAACCTCTGCTATTTCATCAGTAATTTCCTTTGCCATTTTAGGATCCGGATCTGTAACCGTAATTGATATAATACGCGTATCAGCGGGATTAGTGATCTCAACTTTCTTTACCATCTGTTCATATTTCAAATCTAGCCCCAGATTCTTAATCACTTCCTCTAAAACCGGACGACTCTGCACTAATATAGAATAATCTTTTGTTAGCTGCGAACCCATCTGTATATCAGCCAGGGATGTGATACTTGTAGACTTTGATAAAATATACAGCATTGATGAAGATTTAAACTGAGGTGTAATCATGGTCTTTGTGAATACTCCAGCAACTCCGGCACATACTATCATTGCCAGCACTATAATCCATAATTTGTGCAAGAGGACAAAGAATATTTCTTTTAAGTCAATTTCCACTTCGTCGTTTTGTAATTGATTGGTTTCCATTCGTAAATTACCTTTCTCTAAATGTATTTATTTTGTAAAATGCATTCGGGATTGTCTACTAATAATTTTTTGATCTGCGCAGAATCGCAGATGGTTCCCAGATGCTGCAATGACTCTTTGATTTCCGGATTGCGGTGACCTGCATCGTGGCAGTCTGTTGCAAGGAAATCGATATCGCCATTTTTTATCAATTTCAAATGTCTTTTCACACTTGCATGATTCATTTGAAGTAATGCCCCTGCGTTTTTCAGCTCTTTTAAATTCTGGGGATTGTCCATTACATTTTTATAGCGTTCTACGTGGGCTATGATCGGGATATATCTGGCACGTAAAAAGCCTGCTACTGCTTCGTATATTTTACGATAGGATTCGTCTGTCCTGAATTCAACCAGTACATAACGGCTGCCTGCCAGGGTTAATGCCTTTCCTTCTTCTACTCTTCTGATGATTCCGTCTGAACAGAATAATTCATTTCCTAAGTAGAGTCCAAAATCCGGATATTTTTTACGTATTATTTTCTGTGTATCCCGCAGAATCTCTTCTAACTCTTCTTTACTCTTTTTATGATGACCGATATGGTAATGAGGGGTTGCAATCATTTTACGTGTCCCCTGCTGGTATGCAGTGTCTATCATTTTCATGGTAGTTTCCATATCTTTCGAACCATCATCTACACCTGGTAATATATGGCTGTGTATATCTATGTAATTTGTTAAGTCTATTCTAGATCCTATAACACTTCTGCGAATCTTACGTATTGCCATGATTGCAACAATAATACCTAAGATAATCAGTGCACCAATCGCTGCTGCCGGACCTTTATTTGCAAGGATGCTGGTTAAGCTGTTCCCTTTATTTTCCTGGTTAATTGCAGATGGATCATCTTTATCCATAAGACCTTTTTTACCCTCTGCACTCTTAATTAACGAATCTATGTAATCCTGTTCTTCTTTGGATGTATCTGTGTATACACTATCATCCAGTTCAGGTTCTTTTTTTTTCTCTGCGATATCTGTTTCTTTTTGAGATTTATTAGATGCATCTTTGGCTTCTTTATTTCCATTGCCATCAGTCGAATTTATAGATGAAGATGCATTTTTATCTGAATTATTTGAATTATCTTGTCCATCACCCGATACACTGGATCCATTGCTATTCGTATCACTTCCCGGTTTGTTTGTATCCGGTTTATCTGTATCTGTATTATCTTTATCATTCTTATTATTTGGTTTTTTCTTATCGCCTGTTCCAGAACCGTTTCCATTGCCGTTATCGCTTCCCGATGTATCAGGTTCTGTTGATGGCTGTCCTGTTCCCGAATCTCCTCCATCCGTCGGAACCAGATATCCCTGATTCACGCCGCTGCCTACAGAAGCATACATCTGTCCTATTAATTCGTCAGCCTGCGCCTGTGTCAAGTCTACCCCATCTTCAGCCAGCTTTGCCTGAAGCATACCAAGATATTCGCTTCCGGCTACGTATGTTCTTCCATTATAGGTAAATGTCCCGCTTGCAGCACCAATAATACTTGATTCCGGTCCATTTATGTCACCAGCGCACACTGTCATCGTCATTACTGCCGACAAAAGTATAGGCGCAAATATAATGGGGGTTTTCCACTTTTTCATTTAAGGTTCCTCCGTCTGTCTTGGATAACTTTTCCTGTCAATTCTATTTCAGGTAAAAAGCAGAGGCACCATTTTCAGGCACCTCTGCCTTCTAACTTTGGTTTAAAATATCAATAGATATTTATTATTGTACTACTTCCAGGTAATTTCTGAATACTTCATAAATTGCATTAGCTGCTTCCGGTGAATTTTTAATTACTAATTCTCCAGCAGCATTTTTAGTAATGGCAACTTTACTTCCATTCATATTAAATACTACCTGACTGTTTTTTGCAGAGATGTCACTAACATTATATGTTTTTCCACCTCTTTCAACCTTTAATCCACTATCAAATTTGTATTCTTTATTGCCTAAAGCTGCAAGTCCTGTACCTATTCCATCAAGAAGTTTCTGGATTTCTTGTGAACTCAAACCACGAGCGAAAGTTAGTTTCACAACACCAAATTGTTTACCATTTAAACTTGGGAACATATCCTGATCCCCTTTCATAAATGTAAATCCATCTTTTCCTAATGTAACATGGTAGGTCTGTCCATTCATCTGAACATTAAAATCTTTTGCAATATTCGGGAAATTGCTTCCTGCTACAGTAACAAGATCACCAACAAATTTGTTTAATGTTGCTCTGATCTCATCTGTTTTATTTGGATCCCAAGACATCTTTCCATTTACAAACAATCCGATTGTATTACTTGTACTAAGATTTTTCTTAACTGCCAATTTGTTAATTGTAACGCCATTTACTTTTACATCTGCAGCTGCTGTTTTCTTACCATCTGCTGTTGTAACTGTAATTTTTGTTGTACCTGCTGTTTTAGCAATTACATAACCTGTAGAAGAAACTGTCGCAACGCTTGGGTTACTGGATACAAATGTAACCGATTTGTTGCTTGCATTTTCAGGAAGTACATTAGCTGTTAACTGAGCTGTGGTGTCACCAAACGCATCATCAGTAGAAAGAACTAAATTAGAAGTATTGAGCGTTACTCCTGTTACTGGCTGAACAACTTTGATCGTAACAGTGTCAGTAACAACATTTTTATTTCCATCTGTCAATTTTACAGTAATCGTTGCCGTACCAGGGCCTACTGGTTTAACCATGAATGCACCTTTAGTGGTTTTTTCAACAATAGCAACTGCCTTGTTACTTGTCTTGTAAGATGTTGTTCTTACAGTACCATCAGATGGTGTGACTACAGCATTTAATTTTGTCCTTGCTCCACCAGCTGTTAATGTACTTCTGGTAGCTTTCAGGTCAACGTTTTTAACATTTACTGTTTTTCCTACTTTGATCTTAACTTTCGTACTTTTTTTGCTTCCATCTTTAGCTGTAATGGTGATATAAGCTGTACCTTTACGATGTGCAGTTACAATATCATTACTGCTAACGGTTGCTACATCAGGTCTGTCAGTCTTAAAGGAAAGGTCTTTGTTTGTAGCACTTGAAGGTGATACCTTGGGACTTAACAGAAGTTTTCCACCTACTCCCATCTTGACAGTTTTTGCTTCAGGGACAATAGATGATACATAACGCGGTTTAACAGTTACAGTAATTTTTTTAGATGTATCAACACCATTTCTAAAGCCATCGTAAGCTTTTACAATTACTGTAGTTGTTCCTGCTTTTTTACCTGTTATCACACCATTTTTGTCAATACTAATGATATCCTTATCGTACTTAAGGAATCCCCAGCGATCAAAAACTGCTTTTTTCGGTAAATATGTAGGATTGATAGCTTTTTTCTTTCCAACATATAAACTGATTTTAGAGTCAGCAGACACTGTTTTAACTTTTTGTCTTACATTCAGTGTGATCGTATCTGACTTTGTTTTATCAGCTTTGGAAGTTACTGTAATTGTGGCTTCACCTGGTTTTTTGCAGGTAATACGACCCTTATCATCAACGGAAGCTACAGACTTTTTACTGGACTTATAAGTCACAGCCTTGCTGCTATCATCCGTCACAGAAACTTTGGCTTTTAGATCTACTGTCGTATAACCTTTCTTTAACCAAACAACTGCGCTTGACTTTGTGGTCGGCTTTGTGATTCTTACACTCTTAACAGCAGCATTCGCAGTTAATCCGAAGAACAACGACATAACCATAATCACCATAATGCTTTTTGTGATTCGTTTCATAATACTACCTCCTTATAATTTTTGCCTTGGCATATTTTGTCGGATGCTCGTTCTCCAACTACAGAGTTATTATCCTACTTTTTGGGGAATATGTCAATCCCCGCCAGTTGCCATTTATGTCATAAACATGGCTATTTGTTACATTTTCCTTATTTCATTATGTTTAATTTTTTATACAATATTTATACTCCTGAAATATATAGAAAGATTATAATTCATACTGCAATAGTAGGTTTATACGCAAAAAAAACTATAGACTCTGTTATTAATCAGAACCTATAGCTCTTTTAAAATGGAGCTGAGGGGAATCGAACCCCTGTCCGAAAGCCTATTCATTGAAGCATCTCCCATCACAGTCATTACTTTAACATTCCCTCTATCTGCCGCTTAATGACAAGCTGCAGACTTTAGTAGCTTCATAAGTTCTTTTATTCCCTCAAAGCTTTGGAAACAAAGTGCCTCACATTATTTGATGCCGGTGACTTGAGCTGTGAGTGACCCAAGGCCGACAAGCAGCATTAGGCTGCTGCTAACGAATAATTATCGTCTGCGTTTATATTTTTTGTCCGGTTTGCTGCGTGGTCCCGGCCCACGGATGGCTTCTCCAATTGCAAAACCCCCGTCGAAACCAGTACAACCCCTGATATCAGGTGTAATTGGTTCTGCAGACGTTTGCATAGTAGAAATACAAATTAAATTTTATATTTCTGGTATATCATTGCTTCATTAATGGAACAATGATATGCTAGTTGTTTCATTATAGTTGATCCGATGAGGATTGTCAAGGTTATTCATACATTTCGTATTAGCATTTTATGTAAACCTTATAAATGTAATATAATCTAATCAGAAACGAAGAACAGCACAGTTATTCCGCACTGGGCTGTTCTTCTCTTAAGCTTTATAATAGCCAAATATATTTAAACTCATATCGTTCGTGCAGGTATAATGATATAACAGATCATCTTTTGAATGAACCTATTTCTTCCTATTATATATACACTCAGATTTACCCGTTTTATTTCTCATATAAATTGTGTGATAAGATTTTTAGAAGTTCTTCGCCTGAATCTGGAAATAAGCCTGAGGATGTGAACATACCGGACATACTTCCGGAGCATCTGTTCCGTAGTGGATGTGTCCACAGTTGGAGCACTGCCATGCTACTTCTTCTCCTCTGATGAATACTTTTCCTTCTTCAATATTTGCTAATAATTTACTATATCTTTCTTCGTGCTCTTTTTCAATTTTTGCTACTTCTTCAAACCAGTATGCAATTTGATCAAAGCCTTCTTCTTTTGCTTCTTTTGCAAATGTTGCGTACATATCGGTCCATTCGTAGTTTTCGCCTTCTGCAGCATCTTTTAAATTTGTAAGGGTATCCGGCATGCCGTCATGTAATAATTTAAACCACATTTTTGCATGTTCTTTTTCGTTATCTGCAGTCTCTAAGAAAAGATTAGAGATCTGAACATATCCTTCTTTTTTTGCCTTGCTTGCATAATATGTATATTTGTTTCTTGCCTGGCTTTCACCTGCAAATGCTGCCTGTAAGTTCGCTTCTGTTCTTGATCCTTTTAATTCCATGGTAAAATCCTCCTTCGTATTTTCAATATCAGTAACTATTACTATTTTAATATAGCACTATTTCTATATTTTGTCAATTATATTTCAAATTAATTTTATCTACTCCGGAGTTCTATGAAATACATGTTTAAATTTAGAATGCTATCTGCATACCGCCAGAATGTTTATGAATCACTTTCAAGCCCCAGAATTTCTGCCAATACTTCAATGATGATTTCATTTGTGCAGGATTTGACGTATCCCATCATGTTCAGCATAATCTCATCGTTTTTCTGGGCTTCTGTTAACTGATCATTGTGTTTTACCTGATCCAGCAGCACGATCAGCTGGGGTGATAATTCTTCATAAGTTTCTAATGTTGCCTGGGTTACCAGTTTTTTTAACTCTTCTTTTGATGTGGGTACCATACCGATTACCTCCTGATTAAGCTTGTTGATGATTGTTCCAGGTCTAAACGAATGAAAGGTGTGCCATTGTCCGCTTCTACAGATTTCGGATTTTGAATTCTTTCTCTGCTTCTCTTCGCTGATCTTTTTTGGCAATGTCCTGTCGTTTATCATAGAGTTTTTTGCCTCGGGCTAGTCCGATTTCCACTTTTACCAGGCTCCCTTTAAAATATACCTTCAGGGGAACCAGTGTAAATCCTTTTTCTTTCATTTTCCCGGTCAGCTTATTGATTTCAAAGCGGTGTAATAACAGCTTTTTGACTCTAAGCGGATCTTTATTAAAAATGTTGCCTTTCTCATAGGGGCTGATGTGCATACCATATATGAATACTTCGCCGCGGTCAACGCGGACGAAGGATTCTTTGATACTGCATTTTCCCATACGAAGGGATTTTACTTCTGTTCCATGCAGGGAAATGCCTGCTTCATAGGTATCTTCTATAAAGTAATCGTGAAACGCTTTTTTATTATTTGCTATTAGTTTTATGGATTGTGCTCCCACTTAACTTTCTCCCCCTTCTTCTGCAATTTCAAAATCGATGGTGCGGCTCTGGCGGTCGCAGTCGATTACCTTTACCGTTAATTTCTGTCCAAGTTTATATACCTTGCCGGTGTCCACACCGAACATTTCATATGTTTCTTCCTTATAATAATAGCGGTCATCGTACATATGGGTGACATGAACCATACCTTCTATGGTATTGGGCAGTTCCACATACAGGCCCCAGCTTGTAATGCCGGAGATGACTCCCTGGAAACACTGACCTATGCGGGCTTCCATATATTCTACTTTCTTCAGCTTATCTGTTTCCCGCTCTGCTTCATCCGCACGGCGTTCCATCTTACTGGAATGGTCTGCAACCTGTGTCAGAATTCCGTCATAATGCTTGATTCTGCCGCTGTTCATCCTGGCGCGCAGATTGTCTTTGATGATACGGTGGATCTGGAGATCCGGATAACGGCGGATGGGTGATGTGAAATGACAGTAATATTGTGCTGCCAAACCAAAATGTCCGGTACATTCCGTCGTATATTTAGCCTGTTTCATAGAGCGCAGTGTTAATCTGCTGATCATGGCTTCTTCCGGCGAATCTTCTATTCTGGCCAGGAGTTTTTGCAGTTCTTTGGGATGGATTTCGTTTTTGCTGTTCTTAATCCCATATCCAAAGTTATTGATAAACAGCGCCAGTTTTTCGATTTTTTCCGGATCCGGCGTATCATGGGTACGGTATACAAAAGGCAGTTCCTGCCAGTAATAATCTTCTGCTACGGTTTCATTCGCCAATAGCATAAAATCTTCTATAATCTTAGTAGCTACATTGCGGTCATAGGGTTTGATTTCCTGAGGTTTCCCTTTTTCATCTAACAGAATCTTAGTCTCAGGGAAGTCAAAATCAATGGAACCTCTCTGTTTTCTTTTTTCCCGTAATAATCCCGCCAGTTCCTGCATGCGCTCAAACATAGGTACCAGTTCTTCATATTCCCTGCGTTCTTCTTCATCCTGTTCTGTAAGGATTTTCTTTACACTGGTATAGGTCATTCTGCGGTCTACATTAATTACGGTTTCCGCAATTTCATGGCTGATTACAGTTCCTTTTTCGTCCACATCCATGAGACAGCTCAGCGCCAGTCTGTCTACGCCCTGATTCAGGGAACAGATTCCGTTGGAAAGCTTGTGGGGGAGCATGGGTATTACCCGGTCGACCAGATATACGCTGGTACCTCTTTTTAAGGCTTCCCGGTCCAGAGCACTGTTCTCCTGCACATAGTTGGTTACATCCGCAATATGCACGCCCAGATGATAAATGTTTCCCTCTTTTGTCAGGGAAATGGCATCATCCAGATCTTTTGCATCTTCTCCGTCAATGGTAACCATCTGCAATTCCCGCAGATCCTTCCTGCCTTCCATATCCCCCGCTATGATTTCATCCGGCACCCGCTGTGCCTGGTTCATTACTTTTTCCGGAAAATCCAGAGGCAGTTCGTAGGCATAAACGATGGAAAGGATATCCGTCCCCGGATCATTGATATGTCCGATAATCTCTTTTACTTTTCCTTCGGGATTCTTCGTCTTTGTACCGTACTCTGTGATCTCCACTACTACTTTATGCCCGTTTACAGCCCCTTTTGAGCGTTCGATGGGAATGAAGATATCTTTGGTCAGTTTTAAATTATCCGGTACTACAAACCCGAAATTTTTACTCTGCTGATAGGTTCCCACTACTTCTTTTAATCCTCTTGCCAGTATTTTGACAATGACACCTTCCTGACGCTTCCCCGTCTTTCCAGGGACCAGAGCAACCTGTACCGTATCATGATGCACGGCGCCTTCGGTAGCTGTTTCCGGTATAAAAATATCTTCTTCCCGGCCTTCTATTTCTACAAATCCAAATCCTTTCGGATGTCCGATAAACGTTCCTACCAGGGAAGTATCCTCTGCCTTTTTATATTTTCCGCGTTTGGATATTTCTACTTTTCCTTCCTGGATTAATTCTTCCAATACCTGTTCCAAGGCCGGTCGGTCTTCTTTTGTGACCTGAAGCAGAATTGCGATCTCTTTTATCTTCATCGGAACATATTGTTTATCGCAAATCATATCGTATATGACTTTCTTTCTCTTATCTAATAATTCTTGATTCATTCATCTTCTCTCTTTCTTTTATGGCAGCAGCTGCAGTGCTTTCACTATGTTGCCGGCTGGATGCAGTATCAGTGCCACCCAGTGTAAATACACCAGACATACTGACTATATTCCATGAATTTCGACATGGTTTAAAAAAACACCCTTGCAGTATCTACAAGAGTGTCTTCTAACTTTAAAACTTAAGATTCAATACTACTGACAGCACGATAAATCCAATAGCTAAGAACTTTGTGGATTTAACAAGCGCACCTTCTACGGAGCGTCCTTTGTTCTTGCCCCAGTAAGTATCTGCCATTCCGCTAATTGTACCAAGTCCTGCTGACTTGCCTTCCTGCATCAATACAATTATGGTTAACGCAATACAAACTAAGATATAAATTATAGTAAGGATCATTTTTAAAACTTCCACGCTCTGCACCTCCTATGTTAAACGACAATATTGAGTTTACCACAGGCTGGAAAAAAAGTCAATAATTTAAAAATTTTCCTCGATACGGAGGAGCTGATTATACTTGGCTACCCGCTCACTCCTGCACGGTGCTCCTGTTTTGATCTGCCCTGCTCCCGTAGCAACTGCTATATCTGCAATGATAGTATCTTCTGTCTCTCCGGAACGATGGGAAATAATCGTGCGGTAACCTGACCTCTGTGCCATATGAATCGCTTCAAATGCCTCTGTCAGCGTGCCGATCTGATTTACCTTTACCAAAATGGCATTTGCGGCCCCCATCTCAATTCCTTTTTTCAAACGTTCCGGGTTGGTTACAAATAAGTCATCTCCAACCAGCTGAATCCGGTCCCCTAATTCCTCGGTCAGCTTTACCCAGCCTTCCCAGTCATCCTCGAATAATCCGTCTTCAATGGATACAACCGGATATTTATCCGTCAGTTCTTTGTAGTAAGCAATCATTTCATCCGCTGTGCGCTCTACCCGGTGGCCCTTCATCTGGCTTTCACCCGGAAAATAATAAACTCTCTTCTTTTCATCGTACAATTCAGAAGCGGCAGCATCAATGGCTATGACGATATCTTTTTTCATCTGGTAGCCGCTCTTTTCCACTGCCTCTATCAGCAGTTCGATAACCGCTGACGCATCGGGCAGGTCGGGGGCAAATCCGCCTTCATCTCCTACTCCGGTAGACAATCCTTTGGATTTCAGAATTTTCTTCAGATTATGGTAAATTTCCGAACACATCTGTAATCCATCATGGAAGCTTTTCGCTCCTTTGGGCATAATCATAAATTCCTGCAGGTCTACGGTGTTATCTGCGTGGCATCCGCCATTTAACACATTCATCATAGGAACCGGAAGTTCACCCACCTGCATTCCGCCCATATAGCGGAACAACGGCAGTTTCAGTGACTGGGCAGCTGCTTTTGCTACAGCCATAGATACTCCCAATATGGCATTCGCTCCAATTCTCGATTTATTCCTGGTTCCGTCTTCTCTTAAAAGTATTTTATCAACCGTAGTCTGCTGCAGCACGTTTTCACCAATTACTGCATCAGCAAGGATTGTATTCACATGATGTACAGCCTGGGAAACACCTTGTCCCAGATAACGTTCTTCCCCATCCCGCAGTTCCATGGCTTCAAACTGCCCGGTAGACGCACCCGAAGGAACCGCGGCCCTTCCGATGGCACCGCCTTCCGCCAGCACTTCCACTTCCACTGTAGGATTGCCCCTGGAATCCAGGATCTCTCTTCCGTAAACATCGACAATTGGTATATATTCAAACATAGATCATTGCCCTCCTTTAGAGAGTAGTGTACCCATATTTTTCATAAAATAATCAACAATCAGTGCATGCCCATATCAAAAATTTCCCGTATCTCATCCGTCACTTCACCTTCCACTTTACAGGAAAGAAGCAAATGCAAAAGCCGTTTGTTTACCCCATCATCCTGATACTGAGCTTCTACGGCTTCCAGCTTTGGAAATAAAACCGCTTTCATTTCTCCTACCGTTCCAAGCGTCCGTAAATGCATGGCGAACTCGTCATCCAGCCCAAGCGCCTTCACCGCCACACCGGATGCACAGCAAAACTCCGCCGGTGAAATCAACGGACTCTCAGACTTACACTTCAATTTAATCATAATCGCTGATTTTACTATATCCTTTACCATATCCAAAACCTCCATCCTATATTCAGGTCCATATAGAAAAAAGAGCCTTTTATCATTATGAAGCTGCCAGCCTGCAGCCTCATAAAGCAGCAATGGTATGCGGGGAGATACCAGCAGGCATCCCAGCGCATTTAGCCGCTGTGCGATAAAAAACCCTTTTCCAATGGAAACATACCTTATTTCTTGATCAGCAACGATTCTCCCGTCATCTCTGCCGGCTTCTTCATTCCCATCATTTCGATTAATGTAGGAGCAATATCAGCCAGGCATCCGCCTTCTTTTAATGTATAGTCCTTATCATAATTAACAAGAATGAACGGAACCGGATTAGTTGTATGTGCCGTAAACGGAACCCCTGTTTCATAGTCTACCAGCTGTTCTGCATTTCCATGGTCTGCACAGATGAACATCTGGCCGTTTACTTCTTCCAGAGCAGCTACCGTTCTTCCAACGCATGTATCAACGGCTTCAATTGCTTTAATTGCCGCATTTTCCACGCCTGTATGGCCTACCATATCTGGATTTGCAAAGTTAATGATGATAACATCATATTTATCGGATTTAATTGCCTCGACTAATTTATCACAAACTTCATAAGCACTCATTTCCGGTTTCAGATCATAAGTAGCAACCTTTGGAGATTTCACAAGGATTCTGTCTTCCCCTGCATTTGGTTCCTCTTTTCCACCATTAAAGAAGAAAGTTACATGTGCATATTTCTCTGTTTCTGCGATTCTTGCCTGTGTCAGATGATTTTCAGCCAGGAATTCACCAAATGTATTGGTAATACCAACCTTATGGAATGCTACTTCTTTATGAGGAATTGTTTCATCATAGTCGGTAAAGCATACATATGTCAGTTCTAATCTCTTTTCACGGGCAAAACCATCGAAATCATCACAGCAGAATGCACGTGTGATTTCTCTTGCACGGTCCGGTCTGAAGTTAAAGAAGATTACGGAATCTTTGTCTTTGATGGTTGCAACCGGAACTCCGTCTTTTACCATTACGGTTGGCAGCACGAATTCATCTGTCTTATCAGCATCATAGGACTTCTGAACACCGCAAGGTCCGCATTCCGCTGTTTCTCCTTTGCCATTTACCATTGCATTGTATGCCAGTTCTACTCTGTCCCATCTGTTATCCCTGTCCATTGCATAATAACGTCCCATTACCGATGCAATTTCCCCAACGCCGATTTCTTTCATTTTTTCAGCCAGCTGTTCTACATATCCCTTACCGGAAGAAGGAGGTGTGTCACGTCCGTCCAGGAAGCAGTGTACGTATACTTTTTCCAGACCTTCTCTTTTTGCCAGCTCCAACAGTCCATATACATGTGTAATGTGACTGTGAACGCCGCCGTCAGACAATAAGCCGAACATATGAAGTGCTGTATTATTTTCTTTTGCATTTCTTACTGCATCTAATAATGCTGCATTTTTGAAGAAATCTCCATCCTGAATCTCTTTGGTGATTCTGGTAAGCTCCTGATATACAATACGTCCGGCACCCATGTTCAGATGTCCAACTTCAGAGTTACCCATCTGGCCTTCCGGAAGTCCTACTGCCATGCCGCTTGCCTGACCTTCTACAAACGGACACTCAGCCATCAACTTGTCCATAACCGGAGTATTTGCTTCTGCTACTGCATTTGCCTGCTCCTTCTTATTCAATCCATATCCATCAAGTATCATCAAAACGGTTGGTTTCTTACTCATGATATTTTCTCCTTTATTTAAATTAAATTATTTTAGCGTAACTGAAAAGTGTGATGTTCTCTCAAAAGCTTATTTTACATGATGGTTGGGCTTCTTGTCAACAATACCCCCGATTAAATTTTATTAATTGATATATATTGTTCTTCAGACCGGGTGTGCATTAAACTTCAAGGCGTCAGAACAAATAAAGAGTTTCCTTCTCTGGTGCTGTATAGTGGCGTATTTGCTCTGGGCGACTCTAGAGCTTATAATTTCAGAACAAATATACTACGAACTATTTAGGTGTTTACTTAGCTAGAATACGGTGAGCATATACGGTTATAAAACAATAAATTGGGGGGTTGCTGAATAAATACGCTTTGTATGCAGAGGTAGTGTCCGGAAAGAGAAGGGGGCGGACCAGGACATTGATTTGGAATGCTTAACGCAGAACTGGCATTTTCTAACCTTCCCGAAGCGCTTTTTGGCGGCACGCGGGCATTCGCTCCGAAATCCTGATGCATTTCGCAGCTCAATGCCCGC
>JAGZJZ010000016.1 GCA_018365455.1 Clostridiales bacterium | reverse complement strand
CTTGCGGGGACAGGGAACGATCATTGGTTTTATTGATACCGGAATAGACTATCAAAATCCGCTGTTCCGGCTTTCGGACGGCAGATCCCGCATTTTGGGAATCTGGGACCAGACTTTGCCCTCTCTGGAAATACCCCAGAAATTACCGCCGGGAATACCCGGATTTACCGTAAATGATACTATTATTTATGGAACAGAATTTACAAACACGGAAATCAACGAAGCTCTGCAGGCTGAAAATCCCCTGGACGTAGTTCCCAGTGAAGACACCAACGGGCACGGTACATTTCTTGCCGGGATAGCAGCCGGATCACCATCACCAAATGCAGACTTTATCGGCGCAGCGCCGGAATGTAATATTGCCGTTGTAAAACTGAAACCGGCAAAACAATATTTGCGGGATTTTTACTTAATACAGGATTCTGCTGAAGCATATCAGGAAAATGATATCATGATGGGAATTAAATATCTGACACTTGTATCAGCACGTTATAAAATGCCGCTGATCATTTGTCTTGGACTTGGGACGAATATGGGAAGTCATGAAGGAACATCACCACTGGGACTGCTGCTGAGAAAACTAAATCTGATGACCGGCTTTGCATCGGTAGTTGCCGGGGGAAATGAAGTTGGAATGTATCATCACTTTTTAGGCAATATAAAGGTCGGTTTAGAATATGAAGATGCTGAAATATCAGTTGGAGCTGACGAGAAAGGATTTGTCGTTGAACTGTGGTCCTCTCCGCCGGAGCTTTATACCGTAGGATTTGTATCACCTACGGGACAGACAATCCCCCGCATTCCACTGAACGAGGAACGGGATACCTATGTGACTTTCACATTGGAAAACACACAGATTACCGTTCATTATGACATCTCCGAACAAGGCTCCGGCAGTCAGTTTATTACGATGCGGTTTCAGGCGCCCACACCTGGAATCTGGAGAATCCGCGTGTATAATTATCTTTTCATCACCGGCAATTACCATATGTGGCTGCCCATTGAGGGATTTATTTCACGTGCAACCGTATTTTTAAAGCCAAACCCCTTTACTACTATAACTGAACCTGCAAATGCCTACAGCTGTATCACGGTAGCTGCCTATAACCATCGGGAAGGCAGTCTTTATATTCATTCCAGCTATGGATTTAACCGTATCAACTTTATAAAGCCTAATCTTGCTGCCCCGGGCGTAAATGTATATGGTCCTGGTGTTACCGGCATCCCAATTGAGTCCGGAATACCGATGACATATCAGACCGGAACCTCTGTAGCTGCGGCACATGTTGCAGGCGCAGCAGCCATTCTGATGACCTGGGGCATTGTGCAGGGGCATAACACCGGTATGAATGCTAACTCCATTCGAACTTATCTGATCAGGGGCGCAGACCGGAATCCTGCATATGTCTATCCAAACAGAGAGTGGGGAATGGGAACGCTCAATCTTTATCAGACGATTCTCAGGCTTCGTGAGTGATTCAGGGCGCATCGGTATCAATTTCTGGCTGGCTGTGTTATATTCGTTATGTGGAATTTGTCCCAAACAGGCGGTATAAAACATGTACCGGCTATTTATGAGGCAGATTCCATGGGCTGCCGGGAATGAGGGCAAGCAGTTCAGGCAGCGGCTATGTCACCATTTCATAGTTTACACTGCCGCCCCATCACCTCAGCCAAGCGTCAGTTTCCTGTACTCCCGGGGTGACATCATCACCAGTTTCTTAAACATGCTGTTAAAGAATTTTATATCATCATAGCCTACAAAACCTGCTATTTCTGATATCCGCAGATCACTGCCGGCAAGCAGTTCACAGCTCTTCTCTATTCTGACCTTCTGCAGGTATTCCCGGAAAGTAATTCCGGTCTCCTGTTTGAATTTACGGCTTATGTACTGCAGGCTGAAATGATGTTCCTGGCAGAACATGCCCAGAGTAATATGTTCTCTGTAATTCCGGTCTACATATTGAACCGCATCCAAAACGATTTTATTTTTGGTAGTTCGCACACTGCTCTTTACAATTCCCCGCAGAGTGAGAATCAGAATTTCGATCAGCCTGCAGCGGAAAATCTCCGTATAGCCCGGTCTTTTTTTCCGGTATTCTTCGGACATTCCGGTCAGCAGCTGCAGAACCCGGCTGTCTTCGTCATGAAATATTCTGTTTGCCGGGGTCTGCATCAGCGATGGCGTATAGTACCGGATCAGACACCCCTGTATCAGCGCATCAAAAGAATGACACCCATTCAGCGTATCATCAATAATTGCCGGAAGAAAAAGGCAGTTGATCAAATTCAGGTTCCTGCTTTGGGCATAGCAATGTACACTCCCATAATCTACAAAAAAATAATCTCCCGCCTTCAGTTCACTGCTGACATCATTTAAGGTATGGACACAAGTCCCGCAGGTCACATAAACCAGTTCAAAGAAGCGATGATCATGGCTTTCCATGTCATCCTGGCTGCAGGGCATCATCACCAGTTTCTCTGAATTCCCCAAAGTAATCTCTTTTAAATCCAATGTACTTTTCTTTTCCATATAAGTTAAATTCACCCCCTATTTAAGTAGAAATCAGGTCTTTTTTTCCATTTTATTCTCTGGTATCATGAAAGTCAAGATACAGTTGATGCAAGATTAATTGCAAGACACTATTGCAAGTTATAATTGCACTATTATTGCAGTTATAATCGCAAGATGTTGCATATTACACTTATTATCACATTTAAAATGGAGGTAAATTTATGGAATGGCAGGCAAAATGGATCAAACCCTCACTTGACATGGGGGATGTGTGTCCAACATTTAAAAAAGAGTTTCAGGCATCTGAAAAAGTTAAGAAGGCAACACTTACCATCACCTCTCTGGGTGTATATGAAGCCCTGATTAACGGCAGCCGGGTCGGTGAATTTGTTCTTGCACCAGGCTGGACTTCTTACGCAAAGAGGCTTCAATATCAAATGTATGATGTAACCGATCTTCTGGGAAGCGAAAATCTGCTCCAGGTTACCGTGGGAAAAGGCTGGTACCGCAGCAGAATGCCGGGATGGGAAGGGTCAAAGATACAGTCTGAATTACAAAAAAATCCTGCCGGAATCCTGGCGCAGCTTCACATTGCCTACGAAAATGGCAGTGAAGAAACAGTGATATCGGATGAAACATGGACGACTGCCGAAAGCAATATCCGATTCTCTGAAATATATGACGGTGAAACCTATGATGCTGCTTTTCAAACTGAAAAAGAAACAGAAGTATCCGCCTTTGACGGTCCTTCTGATACACTGATTGCACAGCAGGGTGAGGAAATCCGTGAGCAGGAAAGAGTTTCGGCAGCATGTATTTTCACAACTCCATGCGGTGAAACTGTGGTTGATTTCGGACAGGAGGTAACGGGATATATTGAATTAGAGGTAGATGCCAATGCAGGGGATGAAGTTTTAATCTCCCACGCCGAAGTCATGGATCAGGATGGCAATTTCTACACGGAAAATTACCGTTCCGCTAAGGCTCAACTGCACTATATCTGCAAAGACGGACATCAGACCTACAAACCAAAGCTTACGTTCTTTGGCTTCCGTTATATCCGTATTGATAAATTTCCGGGGGCAGTCTCCGCCGCAAAACCAGAGAATTTTACCGCTGTAGTGGTCCACTCTGAAATGAAAAGAACAGGATTTTTACGCTGCTCAAATCCATTGCTGAATAAACTCTTCAATAATATTATCTGGGGGCAGAAGGGTAATTTTGTGGATGTTCCCACCGATTGTCCCCAGCGGGATGAGCGACTTGGATGGACTGGAGATGCACAGGTATTTATCCGGACGGCATGTCTGAATTATGACGTTGAAAAGTTCTTTACAAAATGGCTGGGTGATATGGCTGCAGACCAGCTGGACGATGGACAGGTGGGTCATGTTATTCCTAATTTACTGGATGATCCCACTAGCAGTGCTGCCTGGGCAGATGCCGCCACTATTTGTCCCTGGGAACTTTACTTAGCATATGGCAATGATGAAATATTAAAAAACCAGTTCCAGTGCATGAAAAAGTGGATTGGATATATCACCACACATACAAAGGATGAATATCTCTGGACAGGCGGGGTCCATTTTGGAGACTGGCTGGGTCTGGATGCTCCGGATGGCAGCTACAAAGGGTCCTCCAGGGAAGATTTTATTGCATCTGCGTTTTACGCATACTCCACCTCTCTGGTAATAAAAACCGGCAGGGTTTTAGGTGAGGATGTTGCAGAATATGAGACACTCTACGCTGCAATTGTATCCGCGTTTCGAAAAGCCTATCCGGTCTACAAGACCCAGACAGAATGTGTACTTGCCGCTTATTTTCAACTTGCCCCTGACTGCCAGGCTGCTGCGGATCAGCTTGCAGAGCTTGTAAAGAGTTGTGGGAAACAGCTTCAGACCGGTTTTGTGGGAACTCCGTATCTGCTCCACGTTTTAAGCGAATACGGCTACTCACAGCTGGCATACGATCTTCTGCTGAGAGAAAGTTACCCTTCCTGGCTGTATCCGATTACAAAAGGTGCAACTACAATCTGGGAGCACTGGGATGGAATTAAAGAAAATGGGGATTTCTGGAGCAAAGATATGAACTCCTATAATCACTATGCATATGGTTCCGTTGCGGACTGGGTCTATGGTACGGCAGCTGGAATTACGCCAGTCGAAGAATACCCCGGCTATGAAAAAGTGCGGATTGCCCCCATACCGGATAAGCGTCTTGACTGGCTGGAAGCAGAACTTAAAACACGTCACGGCATGATCCGTTCCAGCTGGAAAATCGAAGATGCATTATGGCGCTATGAAATAGAAACGCCTGTCGCTGCAGAAATCGTGATTGATGGAAAAGAATATCCCGTGGAAAAAGGCAGTTATCTTTTCTATAGTAAGATTAAATAAACTGATTGGAACATCTGCTCTACACAGTGCCCGGAAATATCGTCAATTCGGTATTCCTGGGCACTATTTTGATTATGTAACAAAGATGAGCATTTTTTTAGCTTACAGGAGTGTATTTTGCGATTTGACGAATAGCATGCGACTATCTCCTCTCGGAAGCTGTCTGGGTACTGAGTTGAAAATGCATCAGGATTTCAGAGGCACCCCTGCTTGGCTGCCTTCAAATAAACGCTGCAGTTTATCTACGTCTAAAGAAGTCCCGATCACGACGACTTTTCCTGTATATTGTGGTTCCCCCTTATTTATTTCCCACTCTCCGGGCACCATGTTAAAATAAAGCCACTCTCCTTTTACACTTTCCACTGCCCCTTTCACGCGTAAAATAAAACAGTTATCTTCATCTAGTTCCTTCAAGATCTGCTCCAGCTCCTGATATGTGAACACATTTGCCGTCTCCATGCTCCAACTGCTGAATTTATCATCAGAATGATGCTGACTGTCAAATCGGGATATACGTGGTGCACTGCGCAGGCGACGGAGTTTTACAGAATCCAACTTTTCATCGGGAACTTTCTGCTCTATTTCCCCGCTGTCTATGATCTCTTCCTGCGTTTCCATAACTTCCAGTATCTGTACACCACTTAATTTTTCCAGAGGCGTTGTAATTACGGATGCTTTCGGGTTGACTTTGCGTAATTCTTCCCTGCACAACATTATTTTTGCTCTGTCTGCTTTATCAGTACGGCTTAAAAGAATCGTATCCGCATACCTGATCTGGTCGTTAAAAAATTCCCCAAAATTCTTTTGATAGAGAACATATTTCGTAACATCCGCCACCGTAAGGCTGTTCTCCAGAGTAACAGACTGTTTATCCTTCAGCTCCTGCACTGCTTTAATTACATCTGACAGTTTCCCCACCCCGGAAGGTTCTATGAGAATGCGATCCGGGTTATATTGCTTCACAGCCTCTTCCAGTGCCTTACAAAACTCCCCTTTTAGAGAACAGCAGATACAGCCGGAATTTATTTCCCGAATCTCAATTCCGGTTCCTTTTAAAAACCCTCCATCAATTCCAATCTCGCCAAACTCATTTTCAATCAACAGAACCTTTTCATCTTGAAATATTTCCCGCAGTAATTTCTGAATCAAAGTTGTTTTCCCTGCACCTAAAAATCCCGATATTATGTTGATCTTTGTCATTTGATTTTCCTTTCTTATTGCTTTGATTTTATTTTTATTTGCAATTTTTCCAGATATGTATTGATCTTTTCTATCTATTTTCTATCTATTTAGTATCGGTAGGGATAGACATATTCTTTTTCTGCTTTTTCTGCATCCTCAATCCCGGTAACCTGGATTACAATTCCTTTCTCTTTATTATAATGGAAAATTCCCGTTACGGAAACCCATTTATCCTGTTTTAAATTTTCCGCGTCATCCCATATACAAATAGGCCCGCAGGGAGATAGATCCGCGATACAGCAGCTCATCAATAATCTTGTCACAGCAAATTCATTGTTTTCCAAAGTATCATCCCGGTATACAGTCCCATGCATCGTGATCTGGTACCCATCATACTTATCCGGATAATAACTTAGCTGCAGCAGCCAGTTATAAAAGTCCTCATCGCTAACCGTTATGGTTCTGTTTGCCTCATCCAATCCTGCTGGAATCTGCTGTTTTTGATTATTTGGTACATTGGAGGTTTTCCCCTCTTTCCCCTTTTCTGCTTCTGTTTCTCTTTTTCTATCCTGTGAGCGAACTATTTCCGTTTCCGTCTCTCCTGCATACGGCTGCCTTTCTTTGGAACTGCCTCCGTCTGGCATCTTATCTGATTTTTTGGATATATCACTCGAATATCCTCCAACGGCAGCATGAGACGTAAAGTTTCCATGGGGAAGCAGTATAATCATGAGCGGAATCATCAAAACCAGACATCTGTTCACACTGGATTTATACTTTGGCGTTCCCACCTTCAGGAAACGGGATATTGCCCAGATCAACATAACCACTCCGGTAAAATACAGAAATGGCTCCATCCTTGGAGTTACAAATAATAGATAACTTTTGCTGTATGCCATCCCAAACATCATGATTGAGAATAACAGGCAGCAGGCGCCTTCTATCAGCGCTTCGTAGTTCAAGTAACGTTTCATAATACCACGCCTCCTCCTCCCAGCAAACCAAAGATCAGAATTACGCCATAGCAGACAATGAGCGTCGTGACTGCCAGCCTCACCACAAATGTCCTCTTAAAATAGCCGTTTAGCATCAGCAGATTTTTGATATCCATCATTGGTCCAAAAACCAGGAATCCCATCATCGGCACAAAGGAAAACATACCGGACATACTTCTGGCAACCACTGCATCCGAGGATGAGCATAAGGATAATAAAAATGAAAGCAGTATCATAGCTAAAAGCGCTATTGGCATGCTGATTGCTCCAAATCCTTTCAGCCAGTTCAGATCAGCCGCCTGAAATACAGCTGAGAAGAAGATTCCGATCATTAAATATTTTCCAACATGAAAGAACTCTGTCTGTGCATGGCGCATAAACAGTTGAAATTTACCGGTAATGCCTTTTGGTTCCCCGCTCTCTTCGTAACACCCGCAGCTGCAGCTGCCAAAATCCTCTGTTCCCTCTCTTAACAGCTGTTTTGGCCTTTTGAAAAAGAAAGTAAGACCAATAATAAAAGCACACACTATACCCAAACCCAGCCTGTAAAACACAACCCTAAGATCCAGGTTAAAAGCGTAATATGTAGATAACAACACCACCGGATTAACCACTGGTGCCGCAGCCATAAAACAAATGGCTGCCTGAATGGGAACACCCTTTTTCAGCAGACTTTTAAAAACCGGTATGGCTGCACAGTCACACACCGGCAGGAAAAAACCCCCCGCCATCCCCATCAGCATACCTAGTATGGGATTCCTGGGAAATACGCGCTCCATCCATCTCTGGGGCAGAAAAACCTGGATTGCCGATGACAGCAATACTCCCAGCAATAAAAAGGGAACTCCCTCCAGAAATACCCCCATAAATAATGTCAGGATGGTATTGAACCATATTCCACCCTGTTCCAGCAGCGGTGCAGACAGTATTAAAATTCCTATAATTCCTGTGATGACAGCAAATGGAACATAGGGAGATATTCTTCTTTTCCGAACCAGCACTTTGATTTCAGGACTGGATAGCAGCCGGACTTCTGACCGGGATACACTGCGAACCTTTTGCTCAAATCTGCGTCTGACCTCAAGGGCATCGGCATTGCGCAGTAATGACAGGTCACTGGCTGCCACCTGGGATACCGGGGCAGCCCCTGTCTGTCCCATTTGAAGTGTATATCTAGTTTTGAAGTGTATATCTAGTTTGGGAGTACATAACAAATTTGGAAAGTAAAAAGAAAGGATTACGAATTATGTTGGAAAATGCAAAGATATCCTGTTTCGCAGATGAAATTGATACCGACCTATTAAAACAGATAAAGCTTTTGAAAGAATTGGAATTACGTTTTATCGAATTCCGCAGTGCCAATCACAAAGGCGTTGCAGATTATACCATTGCTGAGGCATTACAGGTAAAAAAAGAACTGGACCATAACAGAATTGCTGTTTCCGCCATAGGCTCACCTGTTGGAAAAATATCTGTTACGGATGATTTCACATCCCACTTTAAACAATTTCAGCATATAACAGAATTGGCTGAAATTTTTGAGACACCTTATATCCGGATGTTCAGCTTCTATCTTCCCAAAGACAGCGCTCCCGGGGTCTATCGGGATGAGGTCCTGAAACGCGTGGAACTGCTGGTGAATTATGCCACAAAGAAAAACCTGGTCTTACTTCATGAAAACGAAAAAGGGATCTACGGCGATACAGCCATACGCTGTCTGGATTTGATGAAGGAATTCTACGGTCCAAATTTTGGTGCCATCTTTGATTTTGCTAACTTCATTCAATGCGGCCAGGACACCCTGGAGGCTTACGAAATGCTGAAACCCTATATTACCTATCTTCATATCAAAGATGCCATAAAGGCTACCGGTGAAGTTGTTCCGGCAGGTAAAGGGGACGGACAGATTCTCTCTATCCTGAAACAACTGGATATGGGCGGATACAGCGGATATATCAGCCTGGAACCTCATCTTGTGGATTTTGATGCCCTGAAAACACTGGAGCAGGAAGAGCAGGAAAAAGGACGGACAGATGGACCGGAAGCGTTTTGTACTGCTTTTCAGGCACTTATGGATATAATTCGATAAAAAATATAACTCACTTCAATCAGCAAGACCCTTACGTTTCCTGCCCAAGCCCAGGCAGGATATCAAAATCCCCCCAATCACACACCCCAGTCCAACCATATGTACCGCCATAACAGTTTCTTTCAAAACTACCGCTGACAACACAATGCTGCTGACCGGAACCACACTGGTAAAAACAGCCGCATTGCTGGCGGGGACTTTTTCTATCCCTTTAAACCAGAACACATAAGAGAGAAATGAAACAAAAAAGCCGTAATAAAGCACGCAAATTACAGATGAAAGCTCTATGCCCACCCAGTCATACTGCAATCCATCGTAGACAGAGAAAGGCAGCAGCAAAATAAAAGCATAAAAAGTGATTATCGTTGTGCGGTACAAAGCGGACATTGGTTTACAGGATACTTTACTCAAAATAGAAAACAAAGCCTCACATAATACCGCCAACAGTATGAAGAGATTTCCTTTTACTGCATTTGAGCTTTCCATATTGCTGTTTAAAAAGGGATAAATATTAATTGCCAGCATCCCGATCACCACAACCAATATGCCGATCATCCGTGTGATCGTTAATTTTTCCCGGAGGAACAAAAATGCCAGCAGCGCTACGATTACCGGCGAACAGCTTGTAATTAAGCCGCTGTTGGCAGCGGAAGTATACTGCAGACCCACGAATGTGAATATGCGGTAGAGAAACACACCGAAAAGAGCCTGGATTAAAAGTATGGCATTGGTTTTTAAATCTGTCTGGAAAGTTTCTTTCTTTACAAGGAACAGCAAAGGAATTAAAAACAGCAGTCCTACTAAAATGCCAAGTTCCGTTGCCAAAAAAGATGGCATGGAGCCTGCTAAGATTTTACTGGCAACTACCGCACTGCCCGCTATGAACATGGCTCCTGCAAGATATAAGTAAGAAGAACGGAAGGTCTCTGAACTCGATTTCATATTCATTAAACCTCAACAGACCGGATTTTCAAATCCGGAATAACAGCTTCATCAGAAAGAAACATAGCTTCTACCGGAATCCCGGCATTCGCCTGAAATCCATAAACCTTCAAAATGCCAAATTTGACATTTGGATAAACTTCTCTCACGGCTGTTGATACTTTTATCATTTTGTTATCCTCCATATTTTTATTTTTTAAAGTGTGTTATAATTCTATAATCTCACAAGTGGTCTGTACAGTTCCACTTTTCTACTATTTTTATAGAACCACTTTAACGAAAGGATATATTTTTATGTGGATAGCAATTGACAGCAATTGTAAAATGCCCCTCAACAGGCAGATTTATAATCGGATTCGGGAAATGATTTTGAATGGAACTCTGATATCCGGAGAAAAACTTCCTTCCACCCGCCGCCTATCAAAAGATTTAGGTGTATCCAGAAATACCATTTTGGAAGTATACAATCAAATGATTGCAGAAGGATATCTGGAGGGACACCATGGTTCCGGCACTGTAGTATCAGGAGGTATGCAGGATTTAAAATTCCCTGTGAATAGTGTAAATGGGTATCGGAGTGAAGACGAATTTAATCGAAAGAAAAGTATAAATAACAAAGAAGAAGTTCAAAAACAGCAGCGAATCGATTTTCGATCCGGTGTTCCAGCATTGGAATTATTTCCGCAAAAAGCATGGGCAAAGCTCTATCAGAATACCTGCAGCAATCTTCCTGCCGCATCCTATGGTTATTGCAGCTCTTCCGGTGTTTGGGCACTGCGGGAAGAAATTTCCCGCTATCTGTCCCGTTCCCGGGGTATTTCCTGTACACCGGAGCGCATTATCATTACCTCCGGCGCAACCCAGGGCCTGTCCCTGGTCGCCCATCTCCTGAATCAGGAAAACAAAAACGTTCTCGTAGAAGATCCGACTCATCCGGGACTTCGTAAAGTAATAACCACAGCAGGATGCAGGATAAAAACCCACCCAACGGATGAACGGGGCATCAAAACGGAGCTTCTCAACCCTGCTGATCCTCTTTCCTTTATTTATACAACCCCATCCCATCAGTATCCTCTGGGGGGAATCCTTCCCATTCAAAGACGGCTGTCTCTGCTGTCATTTGCTGAAGCTAACAATTGTTATGTGGTGGAAGACGACTACGACAGTGAGTTTCGCTATGAGGGACCGCCGGTAAATGCGCTCTATGAGCTGAACCCGGAACGGGTAATTTATATCGGCTCTTTTAGTAAAATATTGACTCCGGCAATTCGGTTGGGATTCATGATTCTACCCGATCCAATATTGAAAGACTGCAAAACGCTGAAAACGTACTCAGACGTGCACACGGATGCCCTGTCCCAATATACGCTGGCTGAATTTATACGGGGCGGCTCTTTAGAAAAACATATCTGGAAAATGAAAAAATACTATCACAAAAACAGAAACCATCTGATCCGGGAATTAACAAGACAATTTGCCGGTGAGTTTCATATTCTCGGGCAGGCTGCCGGACTGCATATGGTCGTTCAATTTCACAACACCGACTTTTCAAAAGAACTGGTACAGGAAATAGAACACCATGGCGTCCGCATTTACCCGGTTGAAAATTATCTATTGGAACACTCTGACACCAGCCATTCCAATCAAATACTTATGGGATACTCCCATTTGAATTGTGAAGCAATCACAGCGGGTGTTGACATTCTCAGGGAAATCATTCCCTAGAAGATGCATATTTTTTCGCCACGATCTTATTTAATCGCTCCGACATAATCAGCATTAGAATTGCAAAGATGCTTAAGTATAACGGAAAAATACTAATATTAACTGCGGACGCAAGGAAACCAAAAAGCGGCGGCATAAACGTTGTACCTACGTAGGCGCTTGCCATTTGGATTCCTATGATTCCCTGAGAATTTTCTCTGCCGAAATTAAAGGGTGTTGAATGGATAATAGCCGGATACGTAGGCGCGCATCCCAGCCCGGTAATCATTAATCCAAGCATTGCCAAAAGCGTGGTCTCTACCGGAAGTGCAACGAAAATGATTCCGATGAGTGAAACCAGAATACCAAGACGGATTAATAGCTTATCTCCTATTTTATCTGCTATAAATCCGCATAGAAATCTTCCCGCTGTAATACCAAGGCAGAACAGAGAAGCGAACCTGGCTGCAATACTCACATCCACACCCCGATGCTGCACCAGGTAACTGCTTGCCCATAACATTGCAGTCTGTTCCAGCGCACAATATGAGAAAAAAGTTACCAGAACCAGGGGAACCCCTTTCATTCTGATAATCTGTGCAAAGCTCAGGGGTTTGGAAGATACCTCCTTATCCAGCTCTGCGTGCTGCATATGGTTCGTATTTCCCCGCTTCCAAAGGGGCAGACTGATAAAGAGTATTACCGTTAATACAATCTGCACTATACTGACCGCACGATAACCATTGTGCCATCCATAGCCGCCGGTCAGGCAAAAGCTCATTATGTACGGACTGACAGCGGCGCCAACTCCCCAGAAACAATGCAGCCAGCTCATATGGCGGGACGCATAGTGCAGGGCAACGTAGTTATTCAGAGCCGCATCTACCGCTCCTGCCCCCAGACCATATGGTATAGCCCATAAACAAAGCAGAATAAAAGAATCTGATACCGAAAAGCCAAACAGCGCCAGAGCTGTTAAAAATACGCTGAAAGCCGTAACCAATCCTGCTCCAAGCTTCCTGGTCAGCCTGTCTGATAAAAGACTTGAAACAATGGTCCCACAGGCTATAATCATGGTAATGATACCTGCATAGGAAACAGGAACGCCCAATTCAGAATGCATCACAGGCCATGCGGAACCCACCAGGGAATCCGGCAGTCCCAGACTGATAAATGCAACATAAATAATCACTAGTAAAAACGAAAACATAACTGACTCTCCATCTCTTTATAATAGCACGTCTGGAAATCCAAACGCACGGCTGCGGCTCTTCATTCCGTTAAAAACTCCGAAGAATTCTGCACCGCATAGAACCTTATTATAATGGCAGTCCTGAACTTTTCATATAATAAAAATGTCATGTTGTATAAATATTATGTCATATTCGCATATATTTAAAAATTAAAATAAATCCCTTTTCTATCACATATTCAGATGATTCTTCCGAAACTCCCGGGGAGACAAATGACAGCGCTGCTTAAATGCTTTGGAATAAGAAAATCCATCTGCAAAATTACATAAAAGTGCTATTTCATTCAAGCTTTTCTGAGTGTCCAGCAGCAATGTTTTCGAATAATTAATACGGCTGTCTATCTGATATGCCCCCGGTGAAATTCCGTACATTTCTTTAAATTTTTTGCGAAATGTGTCATAAGGCATTCCAATATGTTCCGAAACCTCCCTGACATTTAAAAACCGGGGCTTTCTCTGGTTGAGTAATTCCTCCGCATCCTGCATTTTGGCAAATTCCCTGCCGTCCACATATAAATTTCTGGCATACCGAAACATCTCGATTGCAAATTCCTGGCTGTAAAGGTACAAAACCGACAGCTGGTCTTCTGTCAGTTTTTGAAAACACCCCATTAAATAATTGCACCTCTGAAAAGTATGGGGCGTTAAACCGGGATATACTACTGGTGTGTCTGATATCAACTTCAAATCCCTTAGATTTTCATAGGTTCTTTTCCCAAAGCAAACAAAAAACTCCAGCCATTTTCCATCGGGATTTACCAAGGTAGTATGCTCCCTGCCCGGCAGCCTCTGCACATACGCACCCGGTTCCAATTCATATTCATATCCTTCGGAATCCGTATAAGTGCCTGATCCGTCTAACAGCAAAAATGCACCGTAGTGTTCAAATACAAGTCCCGATTGGGAAAAACCAGCATTGGGTTTATGCAGGAATCCACAGCTTAAAACACCATCCTGGGGACTGTGGGTTATATTATAATGTATGGTTTGATTGCGATACAGCTGCTCTGGTATTCTCATTATTCTTCGCCCTTTCTATTACCAAAAATGACATGCACATGCCAAAATGCCCATTCTTATTTCTAATCATATATGCTACCATGTGAATAAGTCAATATAGAAAAAACCAGAATCAGAAATTATAAAATATGACATCAAGAATTTGATTATATATGAACTCAGAAATTTAATTAGATAATGAAAAATTTTATTAAATTTAAGATTAAGCATCTAATAAATATAAGATCAGGAATTTTATTAAATATAAGATCAAGAATTTTATTAAATATAAGATCAAGAATTTCATTAACCATGAGACTAAGAAAGGATTAAAAACAGGTGATACGATGACAAAAAAAGAAAATTTAATTGCAATGCTGAGAGGAAAACCTTACCAGGAAGTACCTGTTGAATTCAATTTATGCCCGGAACTGGTGGAAACCTATCATGAAAAAACAGGAAGTGATCAGAACTATATGGAATACTTTCAGATGCCCTGGCGAAACGTGGATGATATCGCCATTGAAGCGAATCCCAAGCAGTTTCTAAAATACTATCCATATGGTCTAAAAGAAGGAACCCATATCGATCTGTGGGGGATTGCTCATGAACCGGGAAGTGCCGCTGCGAAGCATATGACAAGAATGCGCTATCCCCTGGATCTGGCAGAGGATCTGGAAGAATTGAAAGCCTTTCCTTTCCCCGATTTTTCCGCAGGAGATGCTTCCCACCAGCCAAAACAGGTAAAGGCAATACACGAAGAGGGTCTGGCTGCTGTAGGCAATATGCAGACAACCATCTGGGAAACCTCCTGGTACATCCGGGGCATGGAAAATCTCATGTCGGATATGATCTGTGAACCGGAAATGGCTGCTTTCATTTTTGACAAGGTCACGGAAGAAGCACAGATTCGTGCCAGATCTTTTGCCCTGGCAGGAGTGGATATCATTTATCTGGGTGACGATATCGGTATGCAGCACACGCTGATGATGAGCGAAGAACTCTATTGTGAATGGATTTTGCCCCGTTTAAAAAAGGTAATTCAAACTATCCGCTCCGTCAATCCTGACATTCTAATATTTTACCACAGCTGCGGCTATGTAACCCCATTTATACCTTATTTAATTGAAGCCGGGATTGATGTACTGAATCCGATTCAAAGTGAATGCATGGACTTTCAGGAAATTTTCCGAAAATATGGGGGGAAAATTGGATTCCATGGCACCATTGGCACTCAGACCACCATGCCCTTTGCTTCCCCCCGGGAAGTGAAAGAAACCGTCAAACGTTTACTGGACATTGCCGGCAATTCCGGCAGGCTCTTCCTGGCACCAACCCATTTGCTGGAACCGGAAGTTCCGTGGGAAAATATCCTGGCATATGTGGAAGCATGCAGAGATTATCACCTGGAATTTTAATACTGCAGTGAACAGCAGGGTTCCCCATGCCGGAATCAGCTATATCAGCTGGGGAATCCCTTTTATTCCGCCCGGTATGTGTCCAGACAGAATGGGTGCCCTGCAGGATCAAACAGCGTTCTGGATACATTTACAATTACACTGTGAGCCAGTATTCCGCCCCGTCTTTCGTTCTTTCCATAAATCCATACATAACCAAATAGCGCCGCAAAGTCATATAATCTTCATAAACCGGCTTCAAAATTTCGTTTACCTCTTTCTCACTATAATGCCTTTCCCGTTGGAATTCCCCGGCTATTTTTCCTAAAATAACAATTTTTTTCTTTTCTTTTGGGGAAAAGTTTTTTAGTACTAAAGGTGACAGGGATTTGAAAGATGTTTCTAAAATATGGCGTTTTTCCTGCTCCGTAATCAGATACCGGTCATCTACATAAATTGCTTTGTCATGGATTGGAATAAACGCATTTTCATTATCCGTATGATCTTCAAACACCTGTTCATAAACTGCAAGGTATAGTCTGGCCTGTTTTGCTTTTTCACGGAATGTAAATCTCTGCCGTCTGACCGTAGAATCGGAAATTCCGGATTTTTTAGCAATCTCACTGTCGGTCAGCCCAGAATAAAATAAGGTCATAAGTTCTCTTTGATTTTGCGTTAATGTATTGTATTTCGTATCTGCATTCACCAGCCGTTCAAAGCTGCCATCATGCTCTTTTGCAATATGTTTAGCCACTGCGTGCTCTGCCATATAAAAATGATCATCCATTGAAAAAATCTGCCCTGCCGGGAAAGTCTGGTCACAATATATACAGACATAGACTTCCTTATCCTTGTCAAACCGATATCCCTTCTTTAACTCTTCCAATGTGAATTTACCGTAATCCATAGTTTCCTCCGTTCTAATATTTTATAAACCCAATATAACATCGTTTACAGTATTTGTAAACATTTTATTTTCATCTTTTTATTTTTATAGCTTCTCCATTCTCCATATACATAAATTTCAGAGCGCAGAATAAGCCCCTGGCAGAATTAAGATGATTGTAAAAAACAGAACAAATTTCAATAAAAAGAAGGCGGTTTCGAAATCTTACTCTCAAAACCGCCTTCTCAGGATAACATATAAAATTAATGGTACTATCATTCATGAGCTTTAAAAAAAGGTAAAAGCCCCTGATAAGCCAATTCAAATCTTTGTTTTACAAAGCCATACACGTTTTCTTTTTCTCTGTCTGCCTGATACCTTTGACGGAAATGCAGAAATTTGCCCACCTCGTCAAAACTACCAAATACCCCGGCTCCCACGCCGGCGATCATTGCTGCACCAATGGAAGTTGCTTCTTCCACATGATCCGGCACCTGAAAATCCACCTGCATAACATCAGCCAGTATCCCGGCATTTACCTGGCTTTTGGCTCCGCCTCCCGTCAATATCATTGAATCAACCGACATTTTCCTGCGGTAAGCCTTCAAAATCAACTCCAGATTCATGGCGATGCCTTCCATCGCAGCACGGACATAATCATCCTTTGTATGCTCCGGATGAATCCCAAGATAGGCTCCGCTGGTATCGGAATTCCACCTGGGGCTTCTCTCTCCGAGAAGATAGGGAAGGAAAATCAACCCTTTTGCCCCTGCCGGGGAGCGTTTCATCCGTTCATCCAGCAAATGATAGTCTTCTCCGTCACAAATGACGCGGCGTACATAGGAATAGGCACTCCCTGCTGCCTGCATGGTTCCGCAGGGCATGTATTTTCCGGGTATCACATGGGCAAAGCAGAACAATACTTTCTCTTCGTCTGCAAAGGGGTCCGTGGATGTGCCGCCAATCCAGGCAGAGGTGCCAAAGGTAGTAAATAATTCCCCGTCTTTTACACAGCCTGCACCTACTGCAGAACAGGGTCCGTCCCCGCCACCGCAGATTACAAGGGTATGCTCTCCCAGACCGCAGGCAGAAGAAGCATGTGCCGTAACCTTTCCTGCGATGTCCGTAGCGTTATGTAACTCCGGGAATTTATCAACGTCTATTTCAGCAGCAGCCAGTATTTCCCGGGACCATTCCATTTTTTTCAGATCCATTGCCTGGGTACCGGAACCATCAGAATAATCCGTAACAAATTTTCCGGTCAGGCGGAATATAATGTAATCTTTTGCCTGAAGTACCTTATATGTTTTCTGATAAATATCCGGTTCATGTTTTTTCAGCCACATCAGCTTTTCAATCGTGTAGCTTGGGCTGACCCTGTGACCGGTCAATTCATAGATGTGGTCTGCCCCCAGCTTTTCTTCTAATATTGCCGCTTCCTTCACGGCTCTTTGATCCGCCCATATAATGGATTTCCGAAGAGGAATCCCCTGCTCATCTACCGGCAGACATCCCTGCATCTGGGCACTGAAAGAAATTGCCAGAACCTGGTTCGGGTCAATACCTTCCAGAATTTCTCCCGTAGCCTGACAGAAAGCATTCCACCAGTCCTGAGGATTCTGTTCAGCACGATTGTCACCGAAGAAATCTACGTCATAGGAAACCACTGCGCTTCGGATCATTTCACCTTCTGTGGTAAACAGCGTGGCTTTGTCTCCAGATGTCCCCAAATCATGGGCAATCAAATACTGTTTCATAAAGTCACCTTCTCTCCTGCTTTCATTCGAAACACATCTTCTACAGATCCGTAAGAGAGACGTCTCCTCTCACTGCTGCCCAGTCTGCTTTAAAGTCATCCACTGCTTTCTTCACTGCCGCCATTTCAAAAGAACTGTGCATCAGCATCGGCTGTACCGTAGCCGTATGTGCCCCAGCGGTAAAAGCACGGTTCACCTGGCGTATATTCTTAAAACTGGCTGCAAGAATCTTACAGGAAGAATTATTTTCTTCAATCATCTGGCGGAAATCAGCAATCGTTTCTTCAAAATCCACATCCAGATTTTCCATGCGGTTGCAGTAGGGTGCAATGAAATCAGCCCCCGCCATAATCGCCATGAATCCCTGGATTTCGGTATAAATGGCGGTTGCTGTAACACCGATTCCCTTAGACTTTAACAGCATCATCGCTTTTAATCCCTCTTCCGTAGCCGGGATTTTAATAAACACTTTATCATCTACATTTTTCAAAACCGCCTCTGCTTCTTTAAGCATTCCATCTGCATCTTCCGCAAGTACCTGCACATGGAGAGACTTTTCCATGCCGATTACTTTCCTGATTTCACGTAACGTGCCGTACAGATCCACATTTCCCTCTGCCTTAAGTATACTGGGATTGCTGGTAACCCCTGTTATCGGATAATACTGGCTGTACTTTTTAATCTCTTCTAAATTGGCTGTATCAAATAATAGTTCCATACTGATCTCCTCTTTCTTTTTCTATAAGAGGATTATAATTTTATTTCATCTGTTTGTCAACACTATATTTACTTATGAAAGTATTATTTATTTCTTTCGTAAGTACAAATTCCTTTCCCCACACATTTCCATCCGGGCTTCCCGCTCTCCCAGCTCTGCCATAATCACCGGATATTTTTTATTCGAACCCATAATCTCTTTCTTACGAAACCCGGTGATTGTACTTTTACTTTCTTTATGATATAATTAATAAAATAATCCAAACATGTAAAGGGGATGCCAGATGAATCATCGTGAAGAAAAAATCTTAGAACTGCTTACACTGGAAAATAAAATAGAAGTAGCCAGGCTTTCCGACCTGTTAGACGTTTCTAAAGTCACAATCCGAAAAGACCTGGACAGCTTAGAGGAAAAGGGCTTGATAAAAAGGGAACATGGATTTGCAGTGCTTGGTTCCCGGGAAGATATGAATTACCATCTGGCATTTCATTATGAAAAAAAGAAACAGATTGCCCGGGCAGCTGCCGGCATGGTGCAGGACGGGGAAACCTTAATGATCGAATCGGGATCCTGCTGCATCCTGCTCGCCGACGAACTGGCACGCACCAAAAAAGACCTGACTATCATTACCAACTCTGCATTTATAGCCGGGTATATCCGCCACTATCCTACGGTGCAGGTCATCCTGCTTGGCGGTACCTACCAGAAAGATTCCCAGGCTGTGGTAGGTCCGTTAACCATTCATAATGCGCGGACTTTTTTTGTAAACAGGCTTTTTATCGGTATAGACGGATTCCAGGAAAGTTTTGGCTTTACCGGGAGTAATTTAATGCGTCGTGAGGTGATCCGAGCCATGTCCGAACAGGCAGAACACACCACCATATTAACAGAATGCGAGAAGTTTTCCCAAAAAGGAGCCGTCTCGCTTCTGCAATACCATGAAGTATCCTGCCTGATCACTGATTCCGGGATTTCTGATGAAATAGCGGAGTTTTTAAAAAGCAAAGGGGTAAATGTAACTGTGGTGTAATTTGGGGAATTTGCTAAGGATTGACACTTATTCTTCTTTCGTCCAAAACCTTGCTCATTTCCGCCCTCTTTTTATCCAGATTATAAAAATACATTAAAATTCCAATTACCAGACACAGTCCCAGTGGAATCCAGATAAAGCTTGCTTCGATACATGCCAGCGCCTTCGGGGACTGTTTTTCATTTGCCGCATAACCGCCCCATTTCAAAATTCCTCCGATCACCGCACTTGCAAGTCCCATACTCGCCTTCACGAAGAACCCCTGAAACGCTGCAATCAGTCCTGATATATTCTTATTCTTTTTATACTCCGAATAATCAATCACATCCGGCTGGATAGCAAAAGTAACACCAAAGATTCCATAAATTCCAAGTCCGGTAACTACCAGCCCGGTCAGCAGGAAAAAGGAAGAAGACCTGCCCGCATAAATCATGATGTCTCCTGCAATATAAATGATGAGGCTTAGATACATCACCCATTTCTTTCCATATTTCCTCTGAAGTGCCGGCAGAACCAAGAGCATAGGAAGCCCCGAAAGAATTCCAAGAAGCCCCACAAGTGTCAGCCATTGTGTCTTTTGGAGATTATATGTAAAATAGTAAATGACCGTGGTACTTCGGAATACATACAGTCCAAAATACAGAAAGTTCAGAATAAAAAACAAGATACTTTGGTCTGTCAGCCCCTTCAGGCTTTCCCGAAGCGTCACCTTTTGCTCCTGCACAGTAGAAGGAACAACCTCTTTCGTACTGAGAAAAGTAATTATAAATATAATCATAGCCACAATTCCATACAGACTCATGGTGATCAGATATCCCCGGGCTTTGTCTCCTTTTCCAAAGAATTCCACCAATGGTGCAGTGATTGTCATAACAACCGCAGTCCCAAGCATTGCACAAATCATCCTGGTCGAAACCAGACAGTTTCTCTCATGCAGATCAGATGTGAGCCTTGGCACGATAGTATTCAGGGGAATATTTACAACGGTATACGCAGTACAGAGAAGACAGTACGTAACATACGCCCATACAATTTTCCCCGTACTCCCAAGCTCCGGAATATAGAAAGTCGCAATGGTAAATATGGCAAAAGGGATCGCACCTATCAGAAAATACGGTCTGCCCTGCCCCCACCGGGTATGAGTCTTATCCACAATAATCCCCATCCCCGTATCCGTAAGTGCATCAATAAATTTGGTAACAAGCATCAGGGTACCGGCAACAGCTGCCGATATACCAAATACATCCGTATAAAATATCATCAGATAGGACGCCATTGTACTGAATACAAGATTACACCCCAGGTCACCGATTCCATATCCCACTCTTTTTCTCCACTTTTTCATATTCATTCTCCTCTAAAAGACTTTCTAAATTTCTTTGCATTTATATCTTTGACAGTTTTTTCATGTCTTCTTTCAAGTTTTCATACATTGACTGGTAAACCGCATAATATTCATTGTATTTCTCATGGTTTTGCTGGTTAGGCATAATTTTCTCATCGAGAACCTGCCATTGTTTTACCTGTTCGTAGGTGAGCAGCCCTGTTCCAATACCAGCCAGCATTACATCCCCCATATTTGCCTCCACATCATAGATGGGGCATACCACAGGATATCCCGTTACATCTGCGAAAATCTGACGCCATACCTTTGACTTGGTCACTCCCCCTGCCAGCAGAATGTATTCACCCAGATTTTCTCCGGTAGCTTCCATTGCATTTCTGAGGGAATATGCCACTGCTTCCAGAAATGCCCGGTACAGATGTGCCCTGGTGTGAGTCAGAGACAGTCCCAGAATGGTTCCTTTTGCATCAGAATCCCACACAGGGCTTCTTTCCCCCATAAAATACGGCAGCACCACAAGCCCTTCACTTCCAGCCGGAAGCTTTTCTGCTTCAGCATTTAATACATCATATGCCTTTGGACCACCCGCTTTTTCCGCCTCCACTTCGAACTGGCAGATCGTATTGCGAAACCATTTCACAATTGCCCCGGCTGTAGCTCCCCCTGCAAAATAATAAGACAGTTTCTTTGCGTCATACAGATAAGGCCATACAATCAGTCCTTTTCCCTTTACCGGTTTATCCGAAATCAGTGCCGCACACATCGAGGTTCCAATGGCAGCTGCATAGATGCCGGAATCAAAAACACCAAGACCTATATTCGCAGCTCCGCAGTCAATCCCTCCTGCTATAACAGGCATTCCTTCCCACAGCCCCAGTTCCTGTGCCATCTCTTCTGTAAGTCCTCCTACAATGTCCGTGGACTCAACCATTTTCTGAGGCATCATGGACAGCGGTATTCCCATGGCTTCCATCATTTCTTCCGACCATTCTCTTCGGTTCATATCAAAGATGCCTCCGATATTACCTGCTGAAGAATAATCAATGGCAATTTCTCCTGTCATTTTATAGATGACATAGTCATTTGGAGGAAGAAACAGCCTGGTCTTTTCCCAGTTTTCCGGTTCATGGTTCTTCATCCAAAGAATCTTGGTATAGCCGTAGTAGGGATCTGCTCCATTGTGTGTGATTTCAAGCAGTTTCTCTTCCCCGATATTTTCCAGCACCCAGGAAGCCTCTTCATCTGCCCGTCTGTCCATCCAGATCATACAGGGCCTGACCGGGTTCATCTGTTCGTCCAGGGGAATACCGGAGCCTCCGTATAATCCACTGATTGCAATTCCCCTGATATCTTGTGGATTCACCCCCGATTCCGCTATTGTATTTTTAATAGATGCCAATGCTGCATGCTCCCACACCTCCGGCCACTGCTCTGCCCATAATGGCTTTGGCGTCAGCACATCATATTCCTGCAGATTCTGGGCAATCAATTTTCCCTGGGTATCCATCAAAATAGTTTTCGTACCGGATGTTCCGATATCCGTTCCTAATAAATAATTCATCTTTCTTCCTCCTGGTGGGGTTTTTATACTGTTCATTTATGCTATTCCTATACCGAATCGCATTAGAAGCAGGTAAATGCTCCGTCCACAATAAAGTCTGATCCTGTTGTAAAGGAACTGGTATCTCCTGCCAGATAGACGCAGATAGACTGGAGTTCCTCTGGTCTGCCCATTCTTCCAAGGGGTGCCATTGCGTTCCACTGCTCAATCAGTGGCTGCAGGCTTGGTGAATTCAGGGTCAGTTCCGTCCCGATATATCCCGGGCTGATACAGTTAACCCGTACATTTCTCTTCGCCCATTCAATAGCCAGTGATTTCGTCAGCTGGATCACTCCTGCTTTTGATGCATTGTAGGAACACTGAGGCTGGGGTACATTTACAATGTGGGCAGACATGGACGCCGTATTAATAATGGAACCGCCGCCCTGCTTCAGCATCACTTTCCCTGCCGCCTGAGCCGTTAGAAATACACCGGTGAGATTAATATCGATCACTTTTTTCCACTGGTCATAGGTCATCTCTTCAGCCGGTATATTCATACAGATTCCCGCATTACAAAAAGCAACATCCAGTCTCTGAAATTTGTTTAAAATCGTATCCATCATTGCCTGCACTTCATCCGGCTTTGTGACATCTGTTTTGACAGCAATGGTTTCAACTCCATTTTCTGCAGCAAGCTGTTCTGCAGTCTTTTCTGCCTCTTCTATATCCACATCCACAATCGCCAGATCTGCCCCTGCTTGGGCAAATGCCGCAGCAACTGATTTCCCGATACCTCTAGCTCCTCCTGTTACAAAGATTTTTTTACCGTCCAGTCTCATTTTTTCAATAATTCCCATATCGTTCCATCCTTTCTACACTTTTACGTAGTTTGCTTTCTAATTTCCTTTTGCAAAAAGTTTCTGTTGTAGTCTGTTTACAACTTTGTTTCGCATTGTCTCTGTTTATAGATCCTTTGGTAGTACCGTCTTTGAAATTTCAATTTATGTATTTTCATTTTATAAAATGATTTTGTAAAATGTAATTGAATAATAGCTCTTTTTTACAATATGTGCAAGATGGAATAATACTCAAAAATCCCATCTAATTTTTAGTTAAATTTACCAAAAGTCTTTTTGTAATTTATTTACATAAAATAATATGCTATAATGATTTTGCAAATCTATTTTACATAACTAAATAAAAGCTACCATTTACTTTTATAAAAGGAGTCTGTTATTATGGAAAAGTTTTCTCTTACCGATATAAAAAAAATGAACTATTCTGACGTTTATCATTTTATCTATGCCAATGATAAATGTTCCAAGCAATCAATTGCAAATGCACTGCAGATGAGCCTTCCTACCGTAACACAGCATTTAAACATGCTTCTGGAAGAAGGATTTATTGAGACCTGCGGACAGCTTCAGTCTCAGATTGGCAGAAAGGCGGTTGCCTATACCATTACCCCTGCTGCCAGAGTATCCATTGGCGTGGAAATTCTAAAAAACAAACTGACCATCGCTATTCTGGACCTGTATGGACATATCCGGTTTCAGAAAGTCTGCAGGATCCCTTTTCAGGACTCGGCGGATTATTTTAAAGAAGTCAGCACCGAAATCAGGCAGTTTATCCTGGAACATGAAATCGAGGGTAAAAATGTTCTTGGAATTGCATTTGCTCTGCAGGGTCTGGTATCTCAGGACAGCCGGAATATCATCTATGGCAAAATTCTGGACTGCACCGGGCTGTCCATCGCTTCTTTTGAAAAATACCTGGACTATCCCTGCCGCTTTGTACATGACGCAGAGTGTGCTGCCATGACCGAACTCTGGGATCATCCGGAGCTTTCACACGCCGTATATTTTTCGCTGGGCTACCATTTGGGCGGCGCAATTATAATCAATGGAGAAATCCAGAGCGGGCGCACAGGACGGAGCGGCACCATTGAACATATGACCCTTGTTCCCGGAGGACTTCCCTGTTACTGCGGACAAATGGGCTGCATGGAATGCTATTGCTCAGCCAATGCCCTGCTTGCAGGAACCGGGGATTCCGGGAATGAGGATCTGGATGCATTCTTCGAAGCCAAAAATGCCGGCAGCCGGGAACAAGAGGACCGCTGGGTACGCTATCTCAACTATCTTGCCATGGCAATCAACAATCTCCATATGGTGATCGACAGCGAGGTCATCCTGGGCGGACATCTGGCACCTTACATGAACGAGCAGGATCTGGCATACCTCCATGCCCGCATGCAAAAAAACACAGCCTTTCCGGAGACAGAAACATTCCTTTCCCTTGGGAAAAGAAAAAGCAGCACCGTTGCTACCGGAGCTGCTCTGTACTATATCAAGGATTTCCTGCAAAATCTAAGTGAGGGGCATGACTGGTAAATCATACCTCTGGTACAGCATTGCTGTACTGGCTGCAAAATCAAAACGAAGTCCATCCTCCATCAGTCTGAACCACGGCACCTGTCATATGGGTCGCATCCTCAGAAACCATAAATAAAATAGATGCCGCCTGTTCCTCTGCCGTCGCTTCTCTCTCCTGCATGGTCTTCGTTTTCTGCCCTGCCATGGACTGTGCTTTTTTTGGGTCCAGTCCAGCATCCAGAGCTTCCTTCTGCTTCTTCATTACAAATGCATATGCTTCCTCCACCATAGGGGTTGCCGTCCCTGCAGGGTTTACAGAGTTGACACGAATACCATAACGGGCATAATCCAGCGCCAGATTCTTGGTCAGTCCATTTACGGCATGTTTTGAGGAAACATAAGCCGGATTTCCCGGCAAGCCCGTCACTCCTGCTATGGATGCATTATTTACGATAACGCCTCCTGTACCCTGGCTCAAAAATTGGGACAGTTCACTTTTGCAGCAAAAATAAACACTGTAAAAGTTATTCGCCATTGTATAATCCATATCTTCTTTTTTTAAGTTATGCAAAGGACTGGGGTTACCCATCACTCCTGCATTATTAACGGCGATATCCAGTTTTCCAAAATGCTGCACAGCTTCCTCAACCATCCTGTCTGCATTCTCCTGCTTCGAAATATCCAGATTTAAAAAGATGCCCTCGCCGCCGATTTCTGTTATTTCCCGTAAAACCTCTTCCCCCTGCTCTGCCCGGATATCAACTAACACCACCTTTGCTCCTTCTGCAGCCGCTCTCTTTGCCGTTGCTTTCCCGATTCCTCTGGAAGCGCCGGTTATGATCATAACCTTATCTTCAAATCTTCCTTTAAATATCATCGTCATTCGAAACCTCCTTTTCCAGTAGTGTATACCCAATATGCAGATCTTAGTCCATTATTTTACCGCAAGATTCCTATGATGCTAAGACCTGAACCCATTAACTATATATATGTTAATATAATTCCATGACCTGAACTCATTATCTGTCTGCAATGTTCATTCCCTGGCACTATAATGAAAAAACAACTAATGCTGATTCGAATGCGGCATGGAAGTCATGCAGCGGCAAATCTGCGCAGAACCCAGCAATACGCTCCGCTTTCGCCGGCAGTCTCTGATCTGTAATAACACATATTGGGGTGATGAAAATGCCGTTAATGTACATATCAGCAGATTGAGAAATAAAATCGAAGATAATTTACGTGCTATAGATAGACGCTCCTCAAATATTTGCAAATTACTGCATAAAAATAAGAAGTATATGGGCGGATCATAACTACCGCTAAATACTTCTTATTTTCATTTCATCTAATCCTGTTCCTGCAATAATCTCAGGTAATGGTTCGCTTCCCTCAGAACATGGTCTGCAAGAAGCGGAAGTATAATGGATGAGATCTCACAATCCGAAATTCCTTTTGTACCCGCTTCTTTAAAATCACGGTATCTGCAGGTTTCCTCCAGTGTTCTCTGGGTAAGTACATCCATTGTCATGCAATTCTTGGCATTTGCTTCTTCCAGAAGACAGGCATACTCTTTAGCAAAATTATTCGCAGTTTCGATCAGTTCCGCTTCTGAAGGATCCAGTAATCCCCGGATAAACAAGGCATGTTCCATCATAATCTGGTTCCAGAATAATTCCATCTCTCTTCTATTCTCTGGACATATGGTTCCTTCACACTCTAATTCCCTTAAAAATGATTGATATAGCTTTGCTTCCCGGATAATATGCTGAATGAGCAGCGGATAATTGGCGGTAAAAAGCCGGCATGTATTTACATCCTTTAAAATGTTCTCTTTAAAATCTATTAATCCGCTCACCAGCTCGAAAGCTCTTCGGTTTAAAGCTCTCGTTCGTTTTTCTAACTCTTGCACATTACAAACCTCACAGTTACATCTAAGCTGATGCTCAATCAGGGTAATGTTGCTATTGATCGGAATTCCTGTAAGATGCTGCGTCTTCTTTTCTGCAAGCAACGTGTAAGGTGTTACAATTTCACATGACTCCAAGGCTTCACAGCTGATAATCCCATCGCTGATTCTTGCAGTTTCTGCCAATAAATTTTCAAATTGTACTCTGTAGCATGATGCCGTCCTGATACAGGCCGCATCCTTTCTCATAAATCCCGCTTCAAGAAACAAGGAATGTTCTTTCATAATTCTTGCAAAAAACAGATGTAGTTCCAAAGATTGTGTAATAAAGTGATGCATATTTAATCTCTACCTTACCAGATCGTGTTTGAAAGATATTTACAAACACGCCTTAAAGCGTTCTTTTTATATATATGCACGGCTTGCAGAAATGGGTATAATATATAGGATTTTTTGAGAAGTCAATCGAATATAACCTATGCCAAACATAGGTAACATGGCTGATACTTTATCTTCATCACATGCCAGAGTTGCTTCCAGCATTTCTTTTGATCGTTCTACAATCTTCTTCACTTCTCCCATGCTCTTTCTTGTCAGAACATCCTGGTATTTTTCCATTAATTCATGATTGGGAATGCACAGATAGCCATCATGTTAAGACAAGATTCTCCTGATGCGGTAAACAGATCACTAACCGGAACTCCTTCTTCTTTTTTTAATCCATATGCTTTCTCTATATTTGCCGCCAGCCTTTGTTTTACATAAGAAATATATGCCTCATAGGAACTGCAAGGGTCTGGCATTCGACTAAGATCCACAAAAACACCCAGCATATTTGCATTCACCGTTTTTCCAAAACGCCTTGGCCTGGCAATACAGATATATTTATTTCCTGTTTTTATCTTAGTGGATACTTTTCAATCAACATGCTTTTATCTACATAGATCTCACTGTTTCGTGATTCCTGAAATAAAATAATAGGATTATTTCTATTTAAGTAATTCATAAAATTATCCCCCTTTATATAAAAATCGGTTATACACCTATCCTAAGCGTATAACCGATTTTTTTTCTATTTCACAACCAGTGATCCATACCTGCACACTTAAGAGTATTTAAAAAATACCAATCTAACTTTTTAATATTATTCTGCAATCGCCCACATCCGCACAGGAAGTCCCGTTGCTCCCTCTATAGGAAGAAACGCTGCAATGACTACGGCTCCGGCTGGAGGGACTTTGTCCAGATTGCACATTACCTCTACCTGAAGCTTTCCCTGTTTCAGAAGATAACGCTCACATGCCAGATCCCCTGCTTGTTCTGCCAGCTGGGAGGCATCGGTATCCAGCGTCTCATGACCGTTTGCGGCAGCATTTCTTATCTCGTATATGTACTGAAGCGCCTCCATAGACCATCCTGGAAAATGTTCACCGCCATTTTCATCGAAATTGGATATGGCATCCATATCGGGCCAACGGGCACTCCATCCTGTATACAGTGCCACAAAAGCGCCGTCCGGAATTTCACCGTATTTTTCTTCATATTCTTTTAGATCCTCTACCGTTACCGCATAGTGCACATCTTGTTTTACCTTATCCGAAATATCAATGACTACTAATGGAAATACCATATCTTTAACGGAATATGCTTCCGATAACGCTTCCCCTTTGATAAAATGCCCCGGGAAATCAATATGCGTACCAAACTGCCCCGGAAACTTGAAGGTCTGAATCAGGCACTCCAATTCATTTCCCCAGTCATAGACCGTTTTTGAAAGTTCTACCGCACCTTCCGGTATGCCGCTCCAATAAGGACTGTTGTTATTCAGGGGATGTGATAATTCGATCCAGCGGTAGTTTTTCAGTTTCTCTAATTCTTCCCATAATTTGTACATAGCTGTTACCTCCCTGTCAATTGAGATTATATATATTAACTCTTTATCCATCATACCCCAAATAGTCCCCGTTGGCAATCCGTTTCGATCTATCAACGCTGACTATATTGATCTTAAAAATGGAGACAGCAAAAACCAGCATACACTATATAAGGAAATGCAAACCAATCTCCATTGACAAAGTACACCAGGTGTACTAAAATAGCATAATAGTACACCGAGTGTATCTTATGGATAGGAGTATGATTATGGATAACTTAATAAGAGCTTCTGAGCAAATTTCTTTATTTTGCAGAATAAATGTAAATACCAGGCGGGAATTGCCCATCCGTTCCAGTGAAATGGGAATGCTGATTTATCTTGTGAAAACGGAAGAAGAAAAAACACCAAATGGAGTAGCTCGTTTCTTCCGTTTTACAAAATCTATGGCTACCAATATGGTGACCTCTCTTTCAGCAAATGGATACATTGTAAAAAAACAGTCAGAAACTGACAAACGTAGTTTTCTGCTCATTCCCACTGATAAGGCTATTCAGCTTGTAGAAGACACTTACGAGGAATATTTTAAAATAATGTCTGTTTTAGAAACAAGAATGGGTGAAAAAAAGTTCAGTGATTTCCTGGTACTGCTGGAAACTGCGAACAATATTTTATTGGAGGAAAAGAACAATGGGTAGAATTTTAGTGACTGGTGCTTCTGGAAACGTTGGAAAATATGTAGCACAATATGCACTTAAAAATGATCAGAGAATAACAGTTGCGGGAACGCATCTAGAAAGACTTGCTAAAACGTTTGACGATAAAGCAAAGATTACTCACTTTGATTTTACTGACCCATCTACATTTGGCGATGTTTTAGAAGATGTAGACAGAGTGTTTATTATGCGCCCGCCACATTTAGGAAAACCAGAGGACTTAAAACCATTCATTGACGCATTAAAATCCAAAGGCGGAATAAAACTGGTTTGCTTTTTATCTTTGATTGGTATTGAGAATAATCCAGTTCCACCACACTATAAAATTGAAAAGTATATTGAACAGGCGGATTTGCCGTATTGTCACATCCGCCCCAGCTTTTTTATGCAGAACATTAGCGGAGTTCATGCTTTTGAAATTAAAAATTTTAACAGGATTGTAGTTCCGGTAAAGAGAGCATTAACCAGCTTTATAGACGCTGAAGATATTGGGGAAATGACAGCAAAGATTTTAAGTGAACCAGAGCTTCATCAAAATAAAGGCTATTCCATTACAGGTTCAGAAGCCATTGATTATTGGAAAGTTGCAGAAATCTTATCAAAGGAACTGGGCAGAGAAATCATTTATACCAATCCAAAACCGTCTTTTGCAAAAAAATATTGGATTACGGTACGTGGCTTAGAAAAAGAATACTGTACCGTTATGAGTATGCTGTATATGATGACACGTTTAGGAACAGCCAAAAAGGTAACCCCTGTGTTTGAGCAGGTTATGGGGAGAAAGGCACATACATTCAGGCAGTTTGTGATAAAGAATATCGGTTATTGGCAATAAGAAAACAGATCGGCTGGCAAACCGATCCTTTTTTCCTTTGGGGCTGTGACTATACCGCTAGCATTGACAATCCCTCACATGCTGGCTATAATGTTCTAATAAAATAATGATTTTTAGGCGGATAAGTAAATGAACAGCAATAGCTACTGTTCCAATAAGCCAGCTGAAACGCATACGAGGAAGGACCACTATGTATAAAGAACCTTGTTCCAATAAAAGTACCAGATTATTACGTTTTACGCTGATCTTTCTCACTGCTGCTGTTTTAATAGCGGCAGTGATACTTTTCTCCACCTTATTTCGCTTTGACCAGAAAATGAAATCAGACGGGAATTTATATCCTGTGGAAATTCTGGGAGAATACAGCGAAGAGGGGGGACCCTGGAAGACCTTAACCCACCAGACCGATTTCGAAAATAAAGATTTGCGGGATATTACAGTGCGCGGTCACTTCAGCAGGGATATTCCGGAAGGTGATAAGCTTTTTCTTAACATCGACCACATGCGTGTTACTCTTCGGATAAACGGTGAAGAGATTTATTCAACCGGACCTGTGCGAAGCGGAGGAAATCCTACCCAGGCTGTAGGAAAACAGTGGGTTACTATAGTTTCGCCAGGTATCACCTCCGGTGATCAGGCAGAATTAAATTTTGGCAATCTCTACTGGAATGCCTATATGATCCAGTTTGATGAATTACTCCGGCAAATGCATACCGGTGACGAACGGATGATGTTGTTTAAAGCAGTCAGCAATGACGGATGGACTATGACCATCGGAACGATTTTTCTGTTCCTGACGTTATTCCTGCTTATAGTTGCTTTGGAATGCGCCATACTGCGAATTGACGGTGGACGCCGCTTTCTGTGGCTGGGACTGGTCACCCTGTTTTCCTCCACATGGTTTTATACCCTGTCTCCTGCCCCTACATTGATTTTGCCATTTCCCGTGTTCCTGAATGTCCTGTATTCCTGTTCCATGCAGGGTATAGCCGTATTTGTGGTATTATTTGCGGCTGAACATCTATCCGGCTGGAGAAAGAAATCGCTGTTATACTGTACCGGACTGTTGCTTCTGGTCACGCTCGCAGCAATAGTAAATCAAATATTCATGATACAGGATCTATATTCAGCTATAAATTATTTTTCCATTCTGGAACTGCTGGTGGCGCTCTGGGTCATCTACTGTCTGGTTTATGAGACAAGGAGACTGCATAACAGGGACTCTGCACAATTACTGAAGGCAATACTGCCGCTGGCAGTCTGTGCCGTTGTAGAACTGATCAATGGTTATGTACAATTTTCAGAAGCAGCAATTTTATTGGGACTTGGATTAATTTCTTTCTCCCTGATTGAGGAAATCTATACCATACGGCACATCAAAAGAATTATGAATAGTGAAAAGCGTGCCCTCATTCTGGAAAATGAGTTAAACCAAAATCGTATATCCGTAATGCTCAGTCAGGTACAGCCTCATTTTCTCTTTAATGCACTTCAGGGGATTAAACAACTGTGTGACACGGAACCGGAACGGGCTTCTGAAGCGTTGGAGCATTTTTCATTCTATCTCAGAGGCAATCTGGATTCATTGATTGATAAGCAGCTGATTTCATTTGAAAGGGAAATGTTTCATATTAACAATTATTTATATCTGGAAAAAATGAGGTTTCCGAAAAAGCTGAATATAGAAATAGAGATACTGTGCCAGGACTTTTTACTGCCCCCGCTGACGGTTCAGACGATTGTAGAGAATGCTGTGAGACATGGTATTATTAAGAAAAGAGCCGGCGGCACAGTGAGTATAAAAAGTGAACAGACTGACGAAAACATAATCGTTACTATCCGTGATGACGGACTTGGATTTGACCCGGACATTCCGAAAGAGGATGGACGCACACATGTGGGCATTGAAAATGTACGTAACCGTCTGATGCTGCAATGCGGCGGCTCACTGATGATTGAGAGTGAAGAGGGTGTGGGTACTACCGTTAAAATTATTCTTCCACAGAATGAGGATCTGAAAAAGTAGATAACACCGTCTATGTTTGATATAATGTATGTATCAAACAGCAGGCGGTGTTTTTATGGCAGATCAACGGATAAATATTGTTATGATAGCGGGCGTAATGCAGTTCCGCCTATCCGTCTGTTTAAATTTATCCCTGACAAGCACACGCTCAATCGCCAATGCCTGTTCATTTCCGTTACCGTTCATTATATTATCACGCTTTCCTCTCCGTTTGGATCAATTCCTTTCATGGAGAATGTATGATTTGCAAGATCTGCAGTAAGTGTTGCTGTATATCTATTTTTTTTCCATACGAAATTCATCATAGATCCACTGCTATCTACCGTGATATTACTATCAAAGGCAAATGCCGGGAATGCAGCACGGAAACGAAGCATTTCAAGCTGTTTTATCACTACCCTTTCTTTGATTTTTTCTTCCATCTGAGCAACGCTTAAATTAGAACGGTTAATTTCCTTGTGTCCGCCTGCACCAGCACGTTTTACAGCTTCATAATCATTTTTTCCTGCAAAGAGATCCAGATACCATACCTGAGGTTTTCCTGGCATAAAGAGCTGTAAAGCACGAGCTAACAACATTTTTGTATCACTTTCCCCAAGTGCGCTGTAATATGCAGCATTTACCTGGTAATAAACATTTTTTTGTCCATGAAGATCTTTCACAAAACCTCCACGGGCTACAACTGTATCAATAATTGACTGTATTCTTTCTTCCGGAATAAGTCCTTTTAAATCAAGAAGCGGAATACCATCATGACATCCCAACATATTTACAACATGAATTTCTTTTTCAATCAGCTCATTTGCCCACTTTGTGAGCACATCACCACGTCCTCGTTCCAGTGCATCGATTACAAGACCTGGCAGGAAGAAATCATATGTCATATATCCTTTTTGGGAAATCATCTCATAATTTTTATCTCTGTAACCTGCGTGAATCTCTGGAAGTAAGGTAAGTTTATATTTATCGGCAAGCTGCCTTACTTTTTCAAGCACTTCCCAGGTTCCAGGTTCGTTTAAAAAATTCTTTTTACCTGGCTCTTTTGGAGCATAAGCAAAAGCATCAAGACGAACAATCTTAGCGCCATAAGAAGACAATGTCTTTAATGTTTCATCATAGAATTCCCACACTAATGGAGATTTTATATTTAGATCCATCTGGCCTAAATATTTTTTGCTGGATTCTAACATCTCGACGATAGCTGCTTTTTGTTCTGCAGAAATCTTTATAGCAAAATCTTCTAACAGAATCTCTGCCGGTTTTTTGCCATCTGCAAGTCCCCTGTTCATAAGTTCTGCAGTTTTTTCTGCTGTTGCATACTGTAAGCCCTCTACCTGCATGACATCCTGTGCATCGAGAACAGGATATTTTACTTCCTGGTAAAAGGTATTCCAGTAAGGTATATTTTTTCCATCCGGGAAACGTACCATTAGAATTGGAAGTCCTGGTTTACGGAAAAACATATGCTCTATCATCTCTGAATCCGGCTGGATATAGCCTTCCTCTGTCATGGTACCATGTCCTTCCCAGAATTTATTCCAGTTAATGAAAAAGTCTTTGTATTTGGATCTTTCACCATATTTTATAATATCCTGAAACTGGCTGGATAATACAGAAGCATGGTTCAAAATAAAATCCAGCTTCAAATCCACACCAAGCTGTTCTAATCCATTTAAATCCTCTTTTGCAGCAAGAAGATCATTTAAAGTATAGTCGATAACTGAAAATCCACGGTCAAGATCTGTGTTAAATAAACTTGGCAATATATAAAAAGATGTAAACACATCTTTTAATTCTGGTTTTTCTAAAAATTTTGTAATATCTTTTAAGGTTCCACCCATGCTGTCCGGGTAAGCATTTAACATTGGTCCATTATTTGCAGAAATAATCATCTCTATTTTCCTTCCTTTTTACTTTCTTCCATTACTTTTAAATACTCCTCATAAGAGAGCAGGTCTCCACTCTTAGAAACGATAATCTTTGCTTTGTGAGCCTGAGACTCTAACATACCCTGTTCTATTTCCAGTACCATAGTTGTAAATGGGCTGTCTGTGGCACCATCACGATTTCTTGCTCTTCTGTGTGCTAATGTTTCCTGTGGTGTGGAATTTAATAAGACTGGAATATCTACACCTTTATAATTATCACTATTTCCATGTGTCCATTCTATTACCAATACCTGAATATCTGAGAAATCTACTTCTTCATACCAAAGTTCCGTATCTTCTCTTCCCATTCGTTTCAGCCAGATTTTATCTGCGCCTTCTTTGAACTGTTTTAAGATACTTTCCACTTCATCAAATCCGATTTCATTTGATGTTCCAAGATAACTTCCCAATCCTTTACGTCCATTACGAAGATAAGACTCATACCAATCATATTCGTCTGCATGTGCTTTATTGGCATCATCTCCTTTCAGCTGAAATTCATGAATCATATCAAAGCGCTCTTTTGTAAATGTTCCTTCGCAAACCATTCCCTTTAAGGCATTTTCACGGAACATATGAAGACGTTCTGCATCATTATATTTTGGAATCTTGTGTGGATAGTTATCACCCGATAACGTATAGCTTCCTATTCCCATCTGACCAAAATAAAATGAAAACAGGGATGCAGTCTCAGATTTACCAACACCTGACCCACCACATACAGTCAAAACTGCTCTTCGATGTTTATTTTCCTTCATGATTGGTACTAACTGTTTTAATACTTCTGGAAATATCTTGTTTGCCTTTTTTATATGTCCTTCTCCGATTTCTACTTTATCTCCTGGCATATCTCCATGTGGAATTTCTGCCGGTACCACTGGTGCCTCCCATTTTTTTGTGTTTTCAATTATTTCTAATGCATTTACTGCCATAGTTTTCTCCTTGATTTGTATTATTTATTTCTATACTGCTGTTGCCCAGACAATTGCCTGTTCTATATACACATTCCAGAATTTCCAGTCGTGAATACCTGTACTTTCTTTATATGTAACATTCACTTTGTTCTCTAAAAGGAAATCACGGAATTCATGATTTTCTGCTAACAGAAAATCCTCTGTTCCACATGCCATATAAACTGGCTGAATCGTATCTCCCGCTTTTATACGCTCTGACACTAAAAACTCTGGATTATTTTCACTTTTATCTAATTGATTCAAGTCTCCAAATACTTGATGATAATAATCGTAATCAGCAACATCATTTTTGCTTCCTGGTTCCATTCCCTTAATTTCATTCACAATTAATGCGGAGGAAAGTCCAAACATTTTCCCGAAAGTTTCCGGATATTTTAAAGCTGTATGAATAGCTCCAAAACCTCCCATGGAAAGACCACCTATAAAAGTATCTTCCTTTTTATCTGACAAACCAAAAGCTTTTCTGCAGTAATTGATAAGTTCTACTCCTGTGAAAGTCTCATAGGATCTTCCCGTACCCAATCCATTCAGATAAAAACTGTTCTCTCCGGAAGGCATGATAACTGCAAGATTGTATTTTCCGGAAAGTTCCTGAATCTGGCTTCCCATCAACCAGTCATTCCTATTTCCAGAAAATCCGTGTAATAATACTAACGTCTTTGTTCCCCTGTCATAATTAGGGTTATTTATCTTCATTTCCGGCATCAGATCATCCGGTAAAATAACATTGAATGAAACAATGCGGCTTAGTGCCACAGAAAATGTGCTTACCTGTAACGTAGACATATCATACTCTCCTTTTTTTATAAATATAAAAATGACTCTTTTGCATCTAGAAACTGAACTTCAATATCCCCAACAATGGATTTCATCCATTCAGGAAGATATTTCATTCCTGGTTCTTCACTTCTCTCATGTCCAAGTACGAGCATGGCTTTATTCATACCAAGCTGAGAAGCATCGCGCACATAAGCGGATAAGGTCCACTCTGTGATATCTCCACATATTGCAAGATCAATGTTCTTTTCTCTCATCAGTCTCATTGGCATATTTTCCACACCAAGTCCCAAGCTTCCGCCTCCAACTAATACGGCTGCACGTTTTACCATCATTTGTGGATCGCCGACAATTTGAACGACCTGCATATCGCTTTTTTCTTTAAAAAATGCACATAAATCTTTTAAGGATGTCTCTGGAATCTCATAGCATCCACCAAAATCGTCCATTGGATTTCCCGAATTTCTACCTGGCATTCTGTATTTCGCCCAGTCATATTCCTGCTCAAATCCACGATAAATTCCATCTTCGCCAGCCATATGCATATGATCATGGAATCTCCAGATAGAAATACCATGTTCTTCCAGTAATTTCTTCTTTTCCAGATAAACAGGATCTTCTTTAACCCATTCCGTATCATCCATACCGGTAAACCAGGTAGGCTCATGCGTAATAATAAAATCAATATTTTTTTCAATTGCTTCTCTTATTACATCAACAGTTGCCATAAATGTGGTTCCTATCTTTTTTACTTCCCTGTTTCTATCTCCAATTATAAAAATGTCACATGTCTTATCCTCTGGAAGGGGACTTACACCTGTCTTTTTTATAATTCCATCCATTACTTCCTGTACTGTCATTGCTAATCCTCCCGCTCGTTATTTAAATGAATAGATGTCTCCTGTTGGAATATAATGCACTGGAATCTGAGGATCAATCAATTCTGGAATCCAGTCTGCTGCATATTTCATTCCTAATTCTTCTATATTAAAATGTCCTACATTAAATACTGCTTTTGTCTTACCAAGCTGCACTGCATCACGGATATAGGAAATAACTGTCCAGTCAATTACTTCACCAGGAATGATGGCATCCACATCTTCTTGTTCTAAAAGCTTGATAACCTCTGTCGCATATTCTGGGCAAAAGCCTTCTCCTGTTGTTGGATGATGAACAAAAATATTGGGAAGAAGATGTCCAACTATGGCAACTCTATTTATTTTACTTTCAGGTCTTCCAATATAACGGATTCCATTTAAGGAAAGCTGATCCATTAAAAGCTGATTCATTTTTTCTACTGTCATATCCGGGAATTCAAAATACATGTTCATTCCTTCCTGTTTGACCTGATAGTCTTCCCAGCCCAGATATTTAATTACTCCTGTGAAAATTCCATCCGGACGATGTGCGTGCGTGTGGTCATGATCTCTAAAAATTACAATCCCTGTCTCTTCTAACAGTTTTCTTTTTTCTTCATAGACCTTATTTTCAAATCCTGCTCTCCAGTCTGGATAGTCCGAAGTAGAGTAATAAGAAGGTTCATGTACGTATAACAGATTGCATCCCAATTTTGCTGCTTTTTTTATTACATCTATCGTAGGAACCAAAGCAGAAGCAATTCCCGTACACTCTGCCGCTGGATCACCTGATTTATAACCATCACATCCATCGTAATCCTCTGGAAAACCCGGATGATATTCTAAAATTTTATCTATTACTTCACTAACTTTCATTTTATTTGTCCTTTCTGGTAAATATAAAAGCTGTATAAAAAGGACTGGGAATTTTCCCAGTCCCATGTTTCTTTATTCCTGCTTCACTTTTATGTTCAAAACCATCCGACCTTTTCTGGGCCCCCTTATCCTTTGACTGCTCCGACTACTACACCTTTGACCAGATATTTCTGAACAAATGGGTATACAAGCATAATTGGTAAAATTCCTATTACAGCCATTGCCATTCGTATAGATGTTCCTGGCAGATCAACTGCTCCTGTTCCTAACAATGCTGCATTGGAATTCGAACGAAGTGCCTGAATATTATTCATGATTTTCATCAACAGCTGCTGTATACTAAACAACTTCTGATCATCTATGTAATACAGACCATTGGTCCAATCATTCCAATAACATAATCCTGTAAACAAACTAATTGTTGCTACTGTAGGAACAGCCAGTGGAAGCATGATTTTCCCAAAAATAGTCAGCTCCGATGCTCCATCAATCTGTGCTGCCTCGATTAAGGACTCCGGAATACTGTTGGAATAGTAATTTTTTACAAGAATTACATTAAAAGCAGTTACCAGATAATTGGGGATAATCAAAGCCCAGATAGTATTTTTGATAGCAAAGATCTTCGTCCACATGATGTAAGACGGAACAATACCTCCATTAAACAACATGGTAAAAAATACAAAGAATGCTAATATATTACGATATTTAAACGATTTTCTTGACATAGGATATGCCAGCATTGTTGTTAACAATACACTCATTAATGTTCCTACGATTGTTACGAAAAAGGACACGCCATACGCTCTTGCAATCGTTATTCCCTGTTTCACCATATAGTAATAGGCATCCAGGCTCCATTCATTTGGTACATAGGAATATCCAAACTGAATCAGTGAATTTTCAGCAGTAAATGAAGCAATTACAATCAGTAGGATTGGCATTAATGCAATTACTACAGCTATCGTAAGTATGATGGTTGCCACACGATTAAACGGCTTACTTTCTGTCATTTCATACCTCCTTAGAACAATGCATTTTCTGCATCGTGCTTACGAACAAATTTATTTGCCAATAGAACTAATACAAAACCAATGAGCGACTGATAAAGACCGGCTGCTGCAGACATCCCAACATCATTCAATTCCATTAAACCACGATATACATAAGTATCGATGGTCTGTGTCACACCATACAAAGCTCCAGAATTCTGTGGAACCTGATAGAATAATCCAAAGTCAGAGAAGAAAATTCTACCGATAGACATCAATGTCAGTGTGATAACAGTCGGTTTCAACATTGGAAGTGTTATATGCCAGATTTGTTTTCGTTTCGTTGCTCCATCAACTGCTGCAGCTTCATAAATTGATTTATCGATTCCGGAGATTGCTGCCGTATAGATAATAGACATATAGCCGATATTCTTCCAAAGATATACAATAATAATGATTGCCGGCCATGCACCAGACTGCGCATACCAGGAAATTGGATCAATTCCAAGTCCTTTTAAAATCGTATTATTGATAAAACCTGTATCCGCATTTAAAAATGCGTATGCAATATATCCGATCACTACCCACGAGAGCATATTGGGGAGCAAAAGTGCTGCCTGGTAGATTTTTACTCTTTTTCTTTTTCCAAGTTCGCAGATAAAAATTGCAACCAGAATAGCTAACGCGGTACCGATTATAATAAATGCCACATTATACAAAATCGTATTTCTTGTCATTATCCAGGCATCGCTTGTCTTAAATAAGAATTTGAAGTTGTCAAATCCACACCAGTCACTTTTGAAAATGCCCTTCATGAAACTATAATCCTTGAATGCCAGGAAAATTCCCAGCATTGGGATATAGTTGTTGATCAATAAATAAGCAATTCCTGGTGCGGCGATTAAAAGTAATGACAAATCTTTAAACTTCTGTTTTTTTTGTTTCTTTGTAATTGCTTTCATTGTTATCCTCTTTTACTATTTCTGTGCCATCCAAGCGTCTAACTGTTCCTGTTTTGCAGCTAAGATATCTTGATATCCAGCATCATTTAATGCATTCACAAATTTTTCAATTCCCGTATCCGGGTCTAAGCTTCCGCAGAGAAGACCTGGTAAGTACTGGGAAATCACATTTCCAACTGCTGTATACTGTGTTTTTAATTTTTTGGAATCAAATGTGAATCCCATAGCTGGAGATGTCTTTGCTGTCTTATTCTGCTCTAATTCCCATTCGATAGATGCAGGATCTGTACCCTCCATAGGAAACATTTTAAAGAAGTTTCCAAGTGTACCACAGCTTAACTGAGCTGTATATGGAACTGTTGTAGCATCTTCACCTTCCGGGTAGCTAACTGTTCCATCATCGTTCTTCACATAATCTCTTCCTTCAATACCATAAATCAGTAAATTGATAACATCTTCATCTGTATAAGTTAGATCTAAGAATTTCATTGCTGCTTCTGGTACATCTGTTGTAGATGCAATCATCCAGCTTACAGCGTTGATATCGCCTGTTGAAAGGTAAGAATCACCGATCATTTTTGCGCCAAGTTCATATCCACCACACTGTGATTGCAGGTTTGCTGCAGTATCTGCTTCCGGATAGCTATATGCTGCAATAAATCCAAAATAATTTCCTGATGCAAGACATTCCTGTGATGTACTTGTTGTAGTTGCTGCATCTTTCATAACTAGACCTTCGTCGTACCATGTTCTTGCAAGTTTAGCTGCATTTTTGAATTCTTCAGAGGAATAAAGATCTGTAACATCTGTGTTGTCGCCCTGAAGTACTCCGATTGGTTTATAATAATCATCTGTCAGGTAATCTGTATTTTTAAAAGTCAGATTAAGTCCAATTGTTCCCTGCTGCACTGGAGCTAATGGGGTCATATCCGGATAAGCTTCTTTTACCTGTTTTAAAACTGCTGTAACATCTTCGGGTGAATTTACACCTGATATATCTATTCCAAGTTCATCTGCAAGATCCTGACGATATACAAACATTGGTGTTAAAGCTACCGGTTTCATTGTAGGAACACCATAGATTTTTCCATCTGTGCTGCATGCTGCAAGCCACTGATCACCAACAAGTTCTTTTGTTGCTTTGCCTTCTTTTTCTAAAAGATCTGTAAGATCATAAGTCATATCCTGTGCTACACAGTTATTAAAATCACCTAATGACTGGAATACATCAATTTTTTCTCCACCCTGTAATGCCAAAGATACTTTGCTGGAATAATCTGCAATTGCAATTGGTTTTAATGTAACTTCTGTACCAATCTTTTCTCTTGTGATTTTATTGATTGCTTCTTCCACTTCTCCCAGATCTTTCTCGGACGGAATATTATTAAATGTTGAGTATGCATATACGACCTGATCATATGTACCACTGTCTTTAGATGCATTCTCTGTAGAACCCGCTTCTCCACTTGAGCTTTTCGCTCCACATCCTGTAATTCCAAATACCATAGCTGCAGTTAATAAAGCTGCAATCATTCTTTTTTTATTTCTCATACATTTTACCCTCTCTTTTTTTGATAGTATCAGTATAACTTCTCTTTCAACTTCATTCATTAAAAAAAAAGACATGGATTTTAAAAAATAAGAGAACAGTCAATTACATGACATTGTTCTCTTATTATACTTAAATCCTCTTACATCTTATTTTTATGCTTCCTGTTTGCGATACTGATTTGGGGATATTCCCGTATACTTTTTAAAAATAGTTGAAAAATAAGTGAAATTATCAAATCCTACTGCTAATGCAACGTCCCCAATCTGCATTTCTCCTTTTTTCAGCAGAATCTTTGACTGTTCAATACGATATTCACTGATATAATCTTTCAGGCTATTTCCCGTCTGCTTCTTGTACATTTTTGCAAGATACTCTGGTGCAAGATAGAACTGGGACGCAATTTCATTTCTCCCAATTTTTTCTGCGTAATGGTCACGAATATATAGATTGATCCGATCCACCACGGTATGGCTTTTTTGAACCTGACTCTCATATTCATACATCTGATCCAGAAAGTAATTAATCCAGCGCAAAATATCAATCACTGATCTGGACGCCTTTTGTGTCATGCTCACAAAAGCTTCTTCACGAAAAAGACCTGATGCCTGAATATCGCGTTTGGCAAGATATGTATATACCGCCTGCAAAATTTCCTGTTTTGCCTGTTCTAACATATGCTCGTCTAATTTTTTTTCAAATACCTTTTCATTGAGTCTTTTCTTTAAATAACCTAAAAATTCCACCTTTTTTCGTTCAGCAAGAAGTTGATCCATGACATTTAATTCCAAAAAGAAAGCTTCATCAGGACTGGTTTTCATACTCTGGCTCTCCAGAAAGCAGTCTCCATAATAAACAACATTTAATGAAAACAAATTCAAATTGCGATGGAAGGTCTCATAAAAATCAGGCATTTTACATACATCGCTGATACAGCATGTAATCGTCGAGGAGAGCACTTTTTTTAACCCCAGAATAAGTTCCTTGGTAAGTGCTAACAGTTCTTTTTCATTTTCCGTCCTACAAATCGTGACAAGCACATAATAATCTTTATACTCATAACAGACAACATTTCTATTTTCCGGATTTCCGCATAGAATCTCCGAATGGATATTTTCCAGGATAAATAACACCAGATTAGGATTCATACGCTCTCTGTCATGCTCTATATTCGTAACTTTAGATATAATAAGATGATATGGATCATTTGGATCATCTTCCATTTTCCGATTGCGCAATTCTGATTCAATATCCTTCCTATTAGAAGTAGCTATGCTGCCATCCAGAAGCATATTCCAGAAATTCAATTTCAACCGGCGTTTATTATTTTTGACCCATTTACCGGCTTCACTGTCTTCCTTTAAAAGCTTTTGTTCCATTCTTTTTTGAATGATCTTCTTTAATGCGGCTTCCATGACAAGGGGTTCAAATGGTTTTAGCAGATATTCAGCAGCATGGAGCTTTACAGCGTTTGTAGCGTAATCAAATCTTTCATGACAGGTTAACAGCAAAAATTCCCCATCCATCTGCTGTTCCCGAAACCAGGTAAGCAAATCAATTCCCGTTCCCTTTGGCATCTCTATATCACTTATAATAATATCTATGCTGGACTTTGTAAGTGTGGTTTTCGCCTGATCAATATTATAGGCTGTAAATACCTCAACTATTCCAAGTTTTTCCCACCCCACGGTACTTTTTATGACGTCTACCGTAACGATATCATCATCCACAATTAATACTCTCATAATTGTTCTTCTCCTGTTTATTCCATCTTACTTTGTATTTTTTCGTAACAGTTCAGACAGGTATTCGCATTTACTGCGCATACCGTGAGAAAGTGATTCAGGAGTGCAAAAATCCCATCGCGCAAGCGATTATAAATGGATTTTTGCAGTAACAGGACTGCTTGTCTGAACTGTTACATTTTTTCTGGTTCCATCTCATGAAGTGCATGTTCTGGAATCAGAAAACGGTTCAAGCAGCCATGTGGTTCAATATTGGAAATTTCAAACAGATTCTTTCTTTCATACATGATTTCCAACATACGCCGTATGCTATACAGACCAACTCTCGTTCCATCTTTTTCTATTTCCACATGTTCTGCCTGGAACTTCTCTAAAAATTCTTTTGAATATCCATCTCCATCATCTTCTATTTCAATGGAAAGCATTTTCTCACCATTTATTTCCACACAGCCAGCCTTGACAAGTATCGTAAGACTGGTATCCAAAGAAACAGCATATTTATATTCATTCTCAACAACCGTATGAATCAGCATCTGTGGAATATTCCAATTTTCCACCTCTGGAGCAATATCCATAAAATAAAATACACAGCCCGGATATTTCAGTTCCTGCATTTCAAAATAATTCTCAACATGGCGAACCTCTTCCACTAGCGGAACCGTATGTAGTCCTGATTTAAACATATAGCGAATATTTTTCGTCAGTGCATCAATATAAATTTTTATGTGTTCGTTTTTCTTTTGCATGCTTAAACTCGATATTGTGGTCATAGCATTTAAAAAGAAATGAGGACGTATCTGTAATCGTATCGCACGAAGTTCCGTCTCCTGAAGAACTATCTGTTTTTCGTAACTTTGTATCTTCAGTCCTACAACTTCGTCCATCAAATGATTAAATGTATTTTTCAATATTACAAATTCATTTGTCTCGAATTCTTCCCGGATACGATGTTTGTAGTCACCAGCCCGAATCATTTCCATGCTTTGCTGCATATGTTTCATCGGAATCAAAATATTTTTTCTCAGATATTTTACAAGTATCATTACAACAACAAGAGTAATGTTAATAATTACAAAAAATATAATCATCGTTCCTTTGATCTGTCCCAAAAATCCCCGGCTGTTCATATAACAATGTACAATCAGATTGCCATCGGCAAGCTCAACCTTTTGATCATTGTAATTCTTATTCTGCATGAATTTTTCAATTTTTTGTCCAATTTGTAATTCCTCATTGGACTCACCATAATATCCATACAACTGATTCTCTTTATCGGTCATAAGAATTGTCATATTCTCCAGACTGCTCTTACCGGCTGTATCCATAAAGTTATCCACTGCCATGAACACACCTGCCGCTTTTCCATTCCATACATACATTTTATAAAGGAAAGGCGTCCCCTCTAAGATTTTAATGCTCCAGAATGCCTTCATATGCCCCTGGGCTGCACAATCCATTGCAAAATCCCTTATGGTTTCTTTTTGAGACCAGGTAATATTGTTCTTGTAACTATCTATGCAGTTCTGATACGCAGACTCCGCTATCACAATCATATCTACATTATTATTATTCGTTATAGATTCCTGTAAAAGATTTGACAAATCAATACCTGCTTCATACCGATCCGACTCGCTTTCACTTTGCAGCATATCGTATTTTGTATTCTTATAAATCAGACGCTGCAACAGCATATTTGCATCTTCAATCTTATTATTCAGTTCATTTCCATATACGTGAAGAAAATTATCCAGAATCTGGTCCACATCTTCTACACTTGAGCGATATGACGAATACAAAAAGACAAGCAAAATGGAAATCATCAATACCATTTGTAATAACAACATTGCAATTGTTCCGCGAATAAAAGATTTATTTTTCATCTTTTGTCTCCATTTTACATAATGTTAAAGTTTTATTCTTTATTATAACATGAATCCATACCCTTTCATTTTTAAAAACCGGATATTGTTTTTAAAATATGGTATATTTTGTGCATAATTCTAAAATTTTAAATCTGACTAATAAAAAGAAAGACCCTTACATAATATTATGTCATACCACAATATTGCAATACTATTTTTCTGGAAACAAAAAAGAGAACCTTAAAGTTCTCATTCTTTCAATGCTTATCTCACTTATCGTCATTTCTCCACCAAGAGACAAATGGTTCATCTGACCTTTTTTCGATCATACTGTATCCTTCCTAAGCTGAAGTCTTTTTATCTCTTCTACAAGTTCTACTGCCATTTTCTTATCAGTTACCACATTTGGATGTCCGCAGGCTCCAACCGGGTCTAAGACACTCATTTTTTTCAAACGCAGGCTGCTGATTTTTCCATCCTTTGTTTCTTCCTTGTATTCCTCAACGATCTTAACGATATCGTAATACAAATAGTAGTCCATGCTACCAATTGCACATATAATATGAGTATCTGGTCCATTACAGGCGCGTACCATCTTTAAAAACTCTTTATATCCTTTGCAGAAATTCCTTAATTCAGAATCCTGATCCTCTGTTAAAATAATACCTGTTGCATCATTTGTTCCCAGATTTATGACTACATAATCTTTTGGATTTGCCTTAAAATCCCACTTTGCTAGGTCTGTCTCTTTTTTTACTTTTTCCTGCCAGATGCGATCCGTATATAAATATAAATCTTTCATTCCATAATCCATTGGCATTCCAGTTCTTACTTCTGTGCAGATTCCAGACATACTAACCATGTTCCAGTCCATATCCATCATTCTTGCTGCAATGGACCCATAACTCATCCAGCCATTTTCATCTTCTGAAAAAAACAATCTGTCTTTTTCCTGAGCTTCGTTTCCAAATCCACAGGTAATCGAATCTCCGATAAATTCGATTGCAGGTCTTTTCCCCCATTCCTTATCTAAAATATGTCCATCCATGTAAAATCCCATTATTCCGGCAAATGTTTTGTAATTCTCCGTAAGTTTCACAATACGAATCACATGTTTTTCTTCTTTACCGCTTGCAAAAATTGTCTTTATCTGTTTTTTTCTGCCAATTACAAACTTGTCTGCCGGTTCCTTTTCTCCATCCAAAAATACTGCCACCCAAGGCCAGGTTTCTCTTCTTGGCGCACTCTCATCCCAAGGTAATCCTTCCATTTCCGTACCTGGTTCAGCAACAAATTCTGCCTGAAGTGAAGTTCCACAGAATGTAAATTCCATTCCGGCACTTGTCCAATTGAAAAAAAGTGCCTCGCTTTTTTCGTCATAAATTGTTCTTCCGTGTAATTTTATTTTTGGCAGATACTCTTTTATTTGCTCCATTTTCAATTTTTGTACTCTCCTTATTTATCCGTCTCTACTTTATTTCTTTAGAAGCTGCTTTATCAGTTCATCTGCAATACTTATGAATTTCTAACCATTCATCACAAAGCTCTACCCAGTGGCGGATATGCGGTGCCTTCACAGCCAGATCGTTCTCTCCATCAGCAATGCCCAGTCCATGTACTCCGCCTTCCATTATATGAAGTTCGTAAGGCACCCCTGCATCCTGCAATTCCTTTGCAAGACACATGCCAAATCTTCCATCGTCACTCAATGTCTGCCAGATGAACATTGGCGGTGTCTGTGGTGTTACGTTTTTTTCCGGTGCCAGATAATATCTCTCTTCTTTGCTTTTTCCCATCATGTCATGTTCAAAATCCGGTTCCATGCCAAATGGCAGTGGGAAAGACACACCTGTCATTGCACCATAAGCAATAACTGCTGCATCTGGTCTGGAAGAAAATCTCTCCACAAAATCCTCATCATTTTCTTTACCTTCATCAAAATGTGTAGCACTATTGGCACAAAGCATTCCACCTGCTGAAAATCCCATAACAATGATACGGTTCGAAATATGAAGTTCCTCTTTTTTAGAACGAAGTAAACGAATTGCTCTCTGCAGATCTTTTAAGCAGTCCATACGGCTGTATGGATCTATACGATAACTTAAAATTGCTGTATTGTAACCTCTTTTATGAAATTCAAGAGCCACATTTGGACCTTCACATCCCGTTCGCCAGCGAAAGCCGCCGCCATGGCAGACGATAATAGTATCTTTTACCTCTTTTTCTTCCACTGGCACAAAGATAAGACAAGGTTCTTCCTGTCTTGGATCTCTGTCATCAAATCCAGGTGTTACCTCCCAGAGTTTCATTTTTTCAAAAGGCTCCATACCTTTATTCCATATTCTTAAATTACCGTCATAATCCAATAATCCATCCACATTTCTGTGTCTTGATATATTTCGGATAAAAGCATGTTCTTTTACTGCCTGCTCCAGCAATGATATATTCTTATGCTCTTTCATAGACATTCTCCTCGTTTTCGTGACCCGCCGCTTTTATAAAAGCTCCTGCACTAATTTCTCTGCAATTTTTATTCCACCTGCTTTATTTGGATGAATCCAGTCTCCCACGTGCATTCCATCACACATCATGTGGGGATTTTTTTCATCTCTCATAAGCAAATCCAAGTCTATAAACCCATCTGCCAGATTGTGATTCTTACGAATCAGTTCATTTGTTTCCCAACGGATCTTTTCCGCTGCATCGCGATAACTCTCACCGACAAAACCAAATGGAAGGATCGTACTGATGACAACTTTACTTCCATGTTTTTGGCCCTTCACAATCAGCGTATGCATTGCTTCCCACAGCAATTCCGGCGTTGGAATTTCATTTTCTTTATGAAAGGTAAAACCATGTGTACAATCATTGATACCTTCCATAATAAATACGATATCCGGACAGGTGTTAGAATACACATCTCTCTCAAAACGATCGCGTGCTCTCTCCCCGAACAATTTTCCTCCACCTGGTATTTCAGGAACTTGCACTGCATGATAAGCTAGTCTATTCCCGCCAATCCCACCATTTAATATTGTCACTTCCCCTGGTCTTTTTTCCCGTACTGCTTTCATAAATGCATCTGTAAAATAAGACATGTGTGTAATAGAGTCTCCAAAAAAAGCAATCGTCTCTGCTTCCCGGTCACCCTCTGTTTCTAACGCCACTGCCCAGATTCCTGCCTCGGCATCTGCATTATTTTCTTCATAGTTAAAAATCGTAAACGTCTCTACACTGTTCTTTCCTTCAAACTTCTGCTCTTTTGTGCAATCGCCATCCAAAAATCTACTCATCCATGTCTGTTTTGACCAGTTGCAGCACACACTTTGAACCAAAAAAGCTTTTTTAAAATAACAGGACACTACAAGATCATCTTTCGGCGTTACCGCAAATGGAATCTCATCACTCCAGTAAGAATCCCCTGGTGCCACCTCAATCTTTATATTATCCTGATAAGTCATTACAGAAATATCTGTAATTCTCTCCGACCCTTTTTTCTTTTTTCCTATCGTCACATGATCTAACTCCATCATGTCTGCTCCATAATAATTGTGAAACTTTACTTTTACTTTATTTCCATAAAGATTGTTTGGAATCAGGAATCTCTGTGTTTTATTTTCCAATACACCGATTTCTACTTCGTAAGGTACTGGCACATACTGCCATGCTAATTTCCAATTATGCATTGTATTTCTCCCTGTTTTTTATATTTCGTAAAATCCCACTGATTCTATTGATCTCATGAAATTTTTTCCCGTTTTTCACCTCTTATCAATATACACTTTGAAGCATCGCACTGCTTTAAAAAAGCGGACTTATTCTTTCAATTTTAAGACCACCTCTTTTGGGCAGGTTAACTTTCGTGCATAACTAATCCTCCTAATTTTTCGTACAAAAAAGCAGGACTAAATCAGCCTCAAATGCCAGACCGTAAATCATCTGTCAGAAAGCCAATTTAGTCCTGCCTATGCTATCCCCTTCACTCCAAATCCGGAAGCCACATCCTGTTTGCCTCTATCATCTCATCGCACATCGCCCTGATATCATCCAGGCTTAACTCCGCAGCAGTATGCGGATCTAGCATAGCCGCATGATACACGTGTTCCCTGCGACCGGTCAATGCTGCTTCAATGGTCAGGTTCTGCACATTAATATTCGTCAGATTCAGTGCCGCACACTGTGGTGGAAGACCTCCCACATGGCAGGGATGAATTCCCGTTCCGTCTACCAGGCAGGGTACTTCTACGCAGCAGTGATCCGGCAGATTACTGATATAACCCTCATTTTGAACGTTGGCTGCAATCTTATATAATTTTCCGGTAATAATGGATTCCAATATGTAAGATGCAAATTCTTTCGTTCTTTCGTGATTGACTTCATGGTTATCAACCAGTTCCTTTTTCGCAGTCTCCCAATAGGCAACCTGTGATTTCCCCCATTCCTTATACATATCCGTATGAAGTCCGAAGCGCTCTGTTAATTCCGGATAACTTTTCTTAATAAAGTAAGGCAAGTATTCCCCGCTGTGCTGGGTGGACTCTGTCACATAATAACCAAAGCGTTTCATAATCTCATAACGTACCATATCATCGTGTTTCTCGGTTCTTCTGCCTGCCCGCTCTTTCATTTCCGGGTATAAATCCATGCCATTTCTCTTTACTCCCAGCAGCCATGCCTGGTGGTTGATGCCGGCGATCTCATATTCCACCTGATCGGTTTCCATTCCCAGACCTTTCAGAAGATCATGTGCACATACCTGCACGCTGTGGCACAGACCGATTGCCTTTATGGAGGAATTTTTCTGCATTGCTCCGGTCACAATCGCCATGGGATTGGTGTAATTTAATAATAGTGCATCCGGGCAGCATTCTTCCATGTCATCTGTGATTCCTTTCATAACGGGAATAGTACGCAGCCCACGGAAGATTCCTCCGATACCAAGGGTATCTGCGTAGGTCTGTTTTAAGCCGTACTTAAGGGGAATCTCAAAATCATTGATCACACAGGGATCATAGCCTCCCACCTGAATGGCATTGATTACAAAATCCGCTCCTTTCAGCGCCTCTCTCTGGGAGTCATAGGCTTTTACCTTCGCCCTGCCCTGATTTACATTCTGATTCAGATTCTGCAGCATTTTTTCAGCCAGATACAGTTTTTCTTTGTCAATATCCAAAAGCGCAAATTCACTGTTTTGAAGGCAGGGCGTCATCATACAGTCTCCTATCAGATTTTTAACAAATATAATACTTCCAGCTCCAATAAATACGATTTTAACCATGTTTATATATCTCCTTGTCATTTTCTATATTATAAAATGAACTATCTTTTGGACTAATTCATAATCTTTTGTTCTTCTTAATTCCATCATTAATTGACATTCACATTTCCTGTTTCTATATCACTTATCACTAATACTTCATAATTCATGTAATTAGTCAACCCTTCACACTCCCTACCACAAGACCTTCCGTAAAATACTTCTGCAGAAATGGATAGACACACAGTATGGGCAGGGCTGCTACGAATGCCTGGGCTGCTTTCTGGGTTCGGTTGGAAACCTCTCCCATGGTCAGGATATCACTGGCACTCATAAGTGACATATCCTGATTCACAATGACGGTCTGCAAATAGCTCTGCAGCGGATATCTGGAAGGACTGTTCATTAAAAGCAATCCGTCAAACCAGGAATTCCAGTTGGTTACGATACAGAATAGTGCTATTGTAGCAATCGCCGGCTTGGATAGCGGTACCACGATCTGAAATAAGATCCTCCAGTGAGATGCACCGTCTATGGATGCCGCCTCCTCCAGTTCAACCGGAAGCTGGCGGAAGAAATTCATTAAAATGATGGTATTATAAGCAGATACCGCATTGGGCAGCACCAGCGCCCAGAAACTGTTAATGAGCTTCAGATCCGATATCGCCATATACCAGGGAATCAAGCCTCCGCTGAACAGCATGGTGAACACCAGGATACCGGTATATACTTTTCTTCCCCGGAACTTATTGTCCGACTTGGACAGGGGGTATGCCATCAGTATCGTTAACAGCAGGCTGAAAGGTACTGCCACCACAACTCTTTTCATCGCCACCCAGAATGCCACCCAGAATTCTGACTTTTGCAAGACAAATTCATAAGATTTCAGGCTAAAGTCCACCGGCAGGAAGCTGACCATGCCGCTTCCTGCGGCTGAACTGGAGCTAAAGGAGATTGCCAGAATATTTAACAGCGGCAGCAGACACAGCAGCGCCAACAGGATAAGAATCACCATATTGCAGATATTAAATATTTTTTTACCAATTGATTCTTTTTTCAAGTTCTTATCTCCTCTCTAAAAAATTCTGTAATCACTGGTTTTATTGGCTAGTTTATAAGACAAGATTACAAGTGTGGTAGACACAAGTGACTTAAACAATCCAACTGCAGTAGCAACTCCATACTGTGCATCATGCATGCCAAGACGATATACCAGGGTATCCAGAATATCTCCGGTAGCATAAACCTGGGGACTGTATAAATTGTAAATCTGTTCAAAACTCAGATTGAGTACCGATCCCATATTCAAGATCAGCATCAGGGTTGCTATGGGCATGACAGCCGGCAGCGTTACCACCAGAGTCTGCCTCCACCTTCCTGCACCATCTACAGCGGCAGCTTCATACAGCGTAGGATCAATTCCCACAATGGCTGCCAGATATACAATGGTTCCAAAGCCAAATTCTTTCCAGGTTTCAGTAATTGCCATGGTATACGGGAACCATTTGGGATCTCCTAAAAAGAATATAGAATCTATGCCCATGCTGTTTAAAAAGTTATTTAAAATACCCGTAGAGGGTGATAATACATCAATAAATATTCCGCTTAAAATAACCCAGGATAAAAAATGAGGGAAATAAATGATGGTCTGAATGCTTTTCTTTAAGAACTTTTTGCGCAGTTCGTTTAACATGAGTGCAACAATTACCGGAATCACAACGCCCAGCACCAGCTTTAACAATGCGATAAAAAAGGTGTTCCATATTACTTTATCAATATCCGGTATATCTGCCAGATACCTGAAATTATCAAGTCCAACCCATTTTGAACCGAATATGCCCTTACGGGGTGAGAAATTCTGAAAAGCCATTACAATTCCGATCATGGGTTTATAGCAGAACAACATTACCAGAATCATTCCCGGAAGCATCATCAGATGCAGCGGCAGGTCTTTCATCAATTTATATTTCTTCATCTTAGATTCCTCCCAGAAATCTGTCCGGTTTTACCGGTTTGCCAGCCATTCATTCACTTCTTCCGTAATGGTGCTTCCTCCCAGGTTCTCCCAATTCTTTACAAAATTATCAAATTCCGATATATCTGCATTTCCCGTAATGATTTTTGAAAAGGTTTCTAATTGCAGCTTCTCTAGTGTGGCATTTTTTTCAGCCATTCCATCCGTGGGTGCACCAAAATACTGATCTACCAGGACATTATCGTTTGCCACATACTCGTTAATAACCGCAAGACCGCTGTCTGGACCATACATCATATAATTGCCCCAGGAATTCATATCTCCATTCAGATAGCCGGCACAATTGTCGTAATAGCCTTTTTCTTCTACATTCAGTTCAGAAGTATCCTTGCTTTTAAGTGCTGCCGTTACCTTTTTCTGGGCATCCAGATTTTTCATCGGCGGCTCTCCATACGTATATGCATAATTAAAAATCGCCACATTATCCTTATCTACATTATAAACGGATGGTTCTGCTGTTTCCCCAAAGTTCTTTTCCAAGACCAGATTATACATTTTTATTGCCGCTTCCGGGTTCTTACATTCTTTGCTTACCACCGTATAGTAAGTTGTTGCAAATGGCGCCATGACTTTTGCCGGCTCTTCATCCACAGACATCACCTGGTATGCCTGCCACTTTGCATCAGGATTATTTATTACACCATCCTGCAGCCAGCCGTTTCCGCTGTTCCAGAAATAACCATACAGCATACCGGTTTTTCCGCTGTTCACATCTTCGCTTACTTTAGCAGCATCCTTTACTCCGAACTCCATATCGATGACGCCTTCTTTATATAATGCCTGAAGCTCTGCCAGCGCTTCTTTCATCTCAGGCTGTACGCCTCCATAGGCAAGTTTCCCTTCCTCATCTTTGATCCAGATAGTAGGATAAGCATGATAACCGTTAAAAAATCCGTCCAGTACTGCATAGGGAAGATTATTTTTTGCTACTATTCCTTTGTTTACCGCCAGTCCATAAGTATCTTTCTCCCCATTTCCATCCGGGTCTTCCTTGGCAAATGCCCTTGCGATCTTCAATACATCATCCATATTTTTGGGTTCTTCCAGATTTAGTTTTTCTAGCCAGTCTGTACGGATCCAGAGCACCTCCGCAGATCCATAACCCGACTGGATATGGGGCAGCCCATAGAGTTTTCCATCAAAGGTTGCAGATTCCATTGCACTTCCACCGTCATCATGGAGCACTTTATCCGTAAAATCTGATTTATAGGAATCATAGACATCCGTCAGATCAGCCAGCATATCATCCTCTACCATGCGTTTCAGCTGACCTGCATCCACCCACATCAGATCCGGCACCTCCGTTACTATGGAAGCATTTAACTTTTGTGCGTATTGCGACTGTGGGGTAGTCCAGAGATAGTCCAGTTTTATATTCAAATCATCTGCGTAGGCTCTGGACCACACATTATTATCCATGGATTCTCCTTCTGCAAATTCCATTCCGTCCGGCTGATATCTAACCGCGGTTAAGGTGACCGGCTCGTTGTACTTTCCCAGGGGTTCTGCCTTTTCAGCCGCCTGAGATTCTTCCTGTGTTTCTGTTTTTCCGGTACTATCCGTATGATCCGTTTTCCCGGAACAGCCGGCAAGCGCCGCCGTCATTGTAATGCCCAATATCATACACAACACTTTCTTCTTCATGAACTTACCTCCATATTCTATAACTGTCATTTACGAGTGACTTTTTTCATGTTCACATTTTACTGAACCGGCAAATAAATGTAAATGCCTCATATTTACATTCCTTGCTTTAAATATACTTCATTTCCGCTAATTGTAATCAAGTAAAAAAAGAGCAAGGTTACAGGTAAATATCAGGCAATCGGTAAATTGTTTTTCCAAACCTCCTATGATAAAATAAAATCAATGTTACTGTCAGGAGGATTCCGATTATGAAAGTAAAAAAACCTGCCCCCTCCATCTCATTAAAAATAATACTGGTTTTCCTGCTGCTGTTTATTCCCGTCATTCTTATGGGCAGTAATATATACGGCAGAGGCTATCGGATCATTAAAAATGAGATCGAAAATTCTTCCAATGCCCAGCTTACCCTGTACGCAAAGTCGCTGGAAGACGAAGTTCTGCGGATTCAAAAACTGCAATCCGAATATGTAATGGAAAAAGATCTGGATTACCTCATCAACACGTACTCCATCTTAGACCAGTACGAACGCTCCAAATACCTGCTTCAGATTCAGGAACGGCTGCGTATACTGAATGAAAGCAGTAAATTTATCGATACCATAACGGTACATATTCCCTCCCTGGAAAAAACAATTTCCTCTTCCCGGGGAGTTGATCCTCTGTGGAAAAACTGGGAATCGGCACAATCCCGGCTGGATCACATCAGCAGTTCCGGGCTTACTTATGAAAACGGCTGTATTTATATGAACATGCAATATCCCGTAAACGTACCGGAAGGCAGACATCCTCTGTTCATTATGGAAATATCCTTGTCAAATGCCGAGATTCTGAAAATGCTGGAAGGCTTTCATCAGTATCCCGACAGCAGCATTTTCCTGACAGATGATTCACACCAGTATCTGCTGGCTACAGACCCGGAAGCGCTGAATGCAAGTCCGGCTGACTCCCTTCCCGGCTACATAAAGGACAGCAAAAAGCAGGTAATCACCACTGCTGCCCTGAATACATTGGGGCTGCGGCTGGTATCTGTGGTTCCCACTGCACATATTTACGGCAACATAACAAACTACCGGTTTTTCTTTTTCTGCTATGTCGTTCTGGCGGTTATGATCATTATTGCATTTGGACTGTTTATCCACCGCATGATTCATCGTCCGGTAAACAATTTAATCCAGGCAATTAAAAAAGTGGAACAGGGCGATTATTCCGCCACCGTAACAAACAAAAGTGAAGATGAGTTCCATTACCTGAATCATTCTTTTAATAAGATGACCCAAAATCTTCAGGAACTGATTCACCAGGTCTATGAACAGAAAATTTTAACACAGCGTGCCGAGTTAAAACAGCTTCAGTCACAGATCAACCCTCATTTTTTATACAATAGTTTCTTTAATATTTACCGGCTTGCCAAGGATGAGGACTACGAAAATATTACGGCATTTTCCCAGTATCTTGGTACCTATTATCAATACATCACACGAAATGCAAATATGGAAGTAATGCTTTTGGATGAATATAACCATGCAAAAACCTATTGCAGTATCCAGCAGATGCGCTTCCATAACCGTCTGGACCTCCGGTTAGACTCACTGCCCGAGGCTTACCAGAGCTGCTGCGTACCCAGGTTAATCATTCAGCCTATCATAGAAAATGCCTTTGAACACGGGCTAAAGCAAGTGGAATCCCCCAAGCTTACAATCACTTTTACAGAAAACGAACAGGAATTGTGCATCTGCATTTCCGATAACGGGCCTCCGTTGCCTGAGGATGTCTACCTGGGATTACAGCAAAAGCTTGTTTCAACGGATACTTCCCTGGAAACAACAGCCATCATTAATATCCACCGCAGGCTTCAGCTTAAATTCGGATCAGCCGCAGGGCTTCAATTATCCTATGGAGCTTTAGGAGGCATTCAGATTATCGTCCATATTCCGGCACAGAAGCGGGATTGAACGCATGCCCCCCAAACGGGAAAGCGAAGTTGTCAAAAGCAATTTTCAAACACGCTTTAAAACGTATTTAATACATTCTTCAGGAGGAAATACAAATGTATAAACTTATGATCGTAGATGACGAGGCATTTATAGCCGACGGCCTTTATCGGACCTTTTTAAATCTGCAGGAAATTTCACTTGATGCATACCGTTGTTATTCCGCAAAGTCAGCGCTGGCGATTCTGGACCAATACCGTATGGATATTGTCATTACGGATATCAATATGCCGGGTCTCTCCGGACTTGACATGCTAAAAGAAATAAAACTGCGCTGGCCGGACTGCCGCACCATCATATTGTCCGGTTATAACGAATTTGACTATGCTCAGACTGCACTCCGCTATGGTGCTGATTTCTACATACTAAAAAGTGACGGCGACCAGGTTCTGATTGATGCGGTAAAAAGCTGTATTTCTAAAATAGAGGCTTCCATTAAAGAATTAAAATGGAAAGAAGACGTAAATGCAGCATTGAAAAAAGCAGCCCCGATCTTGCAGCAAAACTTTATCCGCCAGCTCTTATCCGGAGAGATTCCCGCTGCAGATATGCTTGCCGCAAAATTTACAGAGCTGCAGATTCCACTGAGTCCTGATGCCCCGGTCCATCTTACAGCTGCCCGGCTGGATACACCGGATAACGGTTTCCTGGAGACATCCGGTACCATAAACACCGCTATTGACAGCATTTTCAAACAGACAACTGCTGCAAGATTACAAAGCATCCCCTTCGTCCTGGAAAATACCAGATACATGCTTTGGATTATACAAGCCCGAAACCCCAAAATATCCACGGAAATTACCGTAAATTATATCAATGGTATTTTGGAAACCGTACAAAACTATTGCCGTTATGCGTTAAATCTGTCCGTGTCCTTCCTGCTGGAACCTGCCGCCATACCTTTTGAAGAATTGCCCCGCTACTATCATAATCTGCATTTTATCCTGATGCATAAATTAAACCCGGCAGAAGAAATGGTACTGGGCAACACGATTTTCTACCTTACACCAACCGAAAATGACTTCCACACCAATGCGCTGCTGCTGTCCATCGGCAGACTCTCCCAGCTGCTGGAATGCCAGAATAAAAAAGAGTTTCTGGATCTCTTTCAGAAACTGCTGAACAAAATGATGAATTTTTCCGACACGGAAACGCAGATTCTCCTATACCATAACCTAAGTTCCATATTGTTAAATCAGATTATACAATCTAATAAATACGCAGATTTTATTGAGCACTTTCAAAATATCTCCATCTTTTCACTGTCCTGTGAGCATTGGGATATTAACCTGTATGAAAAATTCCTGGAAATTGCAGATTGGATCTTCTTTACGGATGATGCGGAAAACAGCATGCGCTATAAGCAAACGCTAGATACGATTCACAATTATATCGACCAGCACTTAAGCGAAGCAATCTCCCTTGCAGCGCTGGCAGAGCAGGTATATCTGAATCCGGTATATTTATCCCGGGTTTACAAACAAATCACCGGCCAGAATATATCGAAATATATCTCTGACCGGCGTATAGAGAAAGCACGCATTTTACTTGCTAACAGCAATTTGAAAATAAGTGAAATTGCCTGCCAGGTAGGATACGAATCTCCGGCGCATTTTTCACGGATATTTAAGAAAATGACAGGGGTCACACCACAGGAATTTCGGGAACACAGCTAGAGCGTGTTATAAAATTGCTTTCTGGCAGCTGTAGAGCGTTGCCCGCACATATGGTTCTGCATTCATTTCCGGCCAATGCGATAATGCCTGGATTTGATGCAGAAGTTCAAAGTTTTCCACTATATCTTCTGCCGTGAGACCAAGCTGCTCCTGCTGCTGTTTAAGAACTGGTCTGTTGGATTCTGCACAGGAAAGCATTTGCGCAGAAAAATAATACGTCAGCAAATGCACTCTCTTTGTTTCATTTTGCCCCATCCACTTTTCCTTCTGTTCTTCCCACTCTTCAACCGACTGAATCGGTTCCAGCTGTGGCAGAATATATTCCGAAAAATCTCTATGTAATGTTTGCTTGATATCATCTATATCCATATCCTGGGGCTGATAATTTTTATACGGATCAATGCAATACCCCATTCTTCCATTCCGGTAAGGATGCAGCATTCCACAATCCGGCAATAGAATATCCTCATGTACCGAGCCTGTTCCACCCCACCATTCTTTGAGTTTCTGCCGGTCCTGCGCTTCCTCTTCCGGCAGGACTCCAATATGGAACCAGAAGTCGTATCCGGTTGCCTGAGAATTAAACCTGGAGTTCTGCATCCGAAGAAGCATACAGCACTCCCTGCGCTGCCGGTAATACGTCTGACCGATTTTCGAGTAGCCTGCATTCTTTATGGCAGGTATTATAACTTCACGCAGCACAATATCTCTTTTTTCTTTTCCAGTCATAGTTATCTCCCTTCACCGTATATTGTTTTCTATATCTTTTTCTATTAATTCGGACAGCAATTGATTGCTTATCTAAATTACTTTCTTTTATTCACAAGGTTCCAGATACATTCTACAAATTTCAGGATAAACTGAAACATCAGCTCTGCAGCAATTAAAATCACTGCCATAATTTTTAGCAAAGGAATTCCAAAAAGAATGCAAACCAGCAAGATAATATAATAGATTGCCTGTACTGAATATTTTATAACTTCCTTCATGGCTTATTCACACTCCTTTTTTTAATTATAAATGATTTAAAAAAGCATTACAATGAATTTCATTTATTATCTCTGAAAATAATTACTTATACGCTTCATACAAATTTATCCTTGAAAGTATATTGTATACTTCTCGTCATGAATAAATTTTGCTAAATTTATATATGAAAAACTTTCTCAACATGATATAATTATTTATCAATATCGTCGGAGGTGCACTATGGAACCATTGTATATAATCGAAGCTACCACAACAAAAAAAGACTTTCAAAAACAATATTTTTATGTTAACAAGACAGTGCTATTGATTATGAGAATTTGGTTTACGATTTTAACCGTATATGGATTATATGTATTCATATACTTGCAACATGTCAAAAACTTTATTCTGTTATTATTTTCATGCCTCTTTTTAATTTATGCATTTTTTTATCCAAGGTATATTGGACACAAGTGGGAGAAAAGAACGAGATACAAATATAACCAAGATTATTTGACTTTTCGTACTGAATTTTATGAAGACCATTTCCGTTCGATAAATATAGAATCCAATAGTACCAACGACACAAGTTATAATAAAATAAAACGGATCGTGGAAACTAAATCTGAAATTATTATTATTTTACAACATAAAATTGATGACTATTTTATATCTAAAAGCGTTTGTGCGAATTCTCAAGAATTATTAAGTTTTTTATCAAGTAAGGTTGGAAGCGCGCTTTGAGTCAATAATTTCTCTACTCAAAACACGCTCCCATATCTTATTCCAGTTCAAATGCCCCCGTATACAGCTGATAATATTTGCCCTTATCTTCTATCAGCTTATCATGGCTTCCCCGCTCAATAATATTGCCCTGATCCAGTACCATAATTACATCTGAATTTCTAACAGTGGACAAACGATGTGCGATTACAAATACAGTTCTACCCTTCATCAATGCATCCATACCTCTTTGTACAATGGCTTCTGTACGCGTATCAATGGAGCTTGTGGCCTCATCTAAAATCATTACCGGCGGATCGGCTACTGCGGCTCGGGCAATTGCCAGAAGCTGCCTCTGTCCCTGGGATAAGTTCCCACCGTTTCCGGACAGCTGCGTGTGATATCCATCCGGAAGTCTGGTGATAAAGTCATGGGCACCGGAAAGCTTTGCCGCTTCCATGCATTCCTTCTCTGTAGCATCCAGTTTTCCATATCTGATATTATCCATAACGGTACCTGTGAACAAATTTGTATCCTGGAGCACGATGCCCAGAGAACGGCGCAGATCCGCTTTTTTTATTTTATTAATATTTATGCCATCGTAGCGGATTTTACCGTCTGCGATATCATAAAAGCGGTTTATCAGGTTTGTAATGGTGGTTTTCCCGGCTCCGGTTGCCCCAACAAAGGCTACTTTCTGCCCGGGTTCTGCATAAAGGGTGATATTGTGAAGCACAATTTTATCCTTTACATAACCAAAATCAACATCGTACATCCGTACATCTCCGGTTAATTTGGTGTAGGTTGTGGTACCATTTTCATGGGGATGCTTCCATGCCCACATGCCGGTGCGTTCCTTGCATTCCACCATCTCGCCGTTTACTTCCTTTGTATTGACTAATGTTACATATCCTTCGTCTACTTCCGGAACTTCATCGATCAGAGAAAATACCCTGCCTGCACCTGCCAGACCCATAATAACCGCATTCAGCTGATTGGACACCTGGCTTACATTTCCGGAGAATTGTCTGGTCATATTTAAGAACGGAACTACGATACTGATACCGATTGCCATACCGGAAATACTGATATTCGGCACATTATAGAGAAGCAGGATTCCCCCAACCAAAGCCACGATAACATAAAGGACATTTCCTATGTTATTTAATATGGGCATAAGGGTATTGGCAAATTTATTTGCCTGCTGTGCATCATGGAATAATGCATCGTTGTAGCGGTCGAAATCCACTTTGCTCTCTTCTTCATGGCAGAATACCTTGATAACCTTCTGCCCGTTCATCATTTCCTCTACAAATCCTTCCGCCTCACCCAGTGATCTCTGCTGACGGATAAAATATTTGGCTGAATTTCCCCCAATCTTTTTGGTGACTGCTACCATAAATACTACGCCGATCACAACTACAATTGTCAGCCATACGCTATAGTAAATCATGATAAAAAATATCGTCAGCACCGTAACACCGGACACCAAAAGCTGGGGAAAACTCTGGGAAATCATCTGGCGCAGTGTATCGATATCATTGGTGTAATAGCTCATGATATCCCCATGGTTATGAGTATCAAAATAGCTGACAGGCAGATCCTGCATGCCATTAAACATTTTCTGGCGCAGCTTTTTCAACGTACCCTGGGTAATTACAGCCATCATCTGGTTGTAAATTACGGATGCCAAAAGTGACAGTATATAAAACGTCACCAACAGCAGTACCAGTCCCATGATTTTTGCTGACACCTTATTCCAGTCACCGTTTTGCCAGCTCTGCTCTATGGTGGCAATTACATTCTGCATGAATACAGCGGGAATGGAACTGACAACCGCGTTGAAAATGATACAGATCAGCACCACCGGCATCATCACAGGGTAAAAACCAAACAGCGTCTTAATAACCCTCCCTAATACTCCTTTTTTATTCTTCATCAGAACCACCTGCCTTATTTTGTGAATTGTATACTTCCTGATAAATTGTGTTGTCTCTCAACAGTTCTTCATGAGTTCCCACAGCATTGATGGTACCCCCATCCATAACCACAATGCGGTCTGCATCCTGTACGGAAGAAGTTCTCTGTGCAATGATAAGTTTCGTTGTGTCGGGTATAAACTCCCGAAACGCCTTTCTGATCAGCGCATCCGTTTTCGTATCAACAGCACTTGTGGAATCATCTAAAATAATAATTTTCGGCTTCTTTAAAAGAGCTCTGGCGATACAAAGTCTCTGTTTCTGGCCGCCCGAGACATTTGATCCTCCCTGCTCAATATATGTATCATATTGTTTTGGAAACTGCATGATAAATTCATCCGCCTGCGCCAGTTTACAAGCCTCTATCATTTCTTCCTCTGTAGCTTCTTTATTTCCCCATCTCAGATTGTCTTTAATCGTACCGGAAAACAGGATATTTTTCTGCAGTACAACTGCAACCTGATTTCTAAGGGTCTCTAAATCATAATCCCTGACATCAATCCCGCCTACTTTTACAACACCTTCTGTAGCATCGTAGAGCCTGGAAATCAACTGGATCAGCGAAGATTTCGAAGATCCGGTTCCGCCGATGATACCGATTGTTTCTCCTGGCTTTATGTGAAGATTGACATCAGCAAGCGCCATCTTCTCCGCTTTCTTGGAATATTTGAAATTAACCTCTTCAAAATCAATGGAGCCGTCCGCCACTGCAAAAACTGGATCGGCAGGATTGGCAAGAGAGCTATCTTCTCTTAACACCTCCACAATACGCTTGGAAGATTCACTTGCCATAGTGATCATGACAAATACCATGGAAAGCATCATAAGGCTGCTCAATATCTGAAAGCTGTACGCTAACAGAGATGATAACTGGCCTACGTCCAGATCCAGTCCCCTGGAAGTAATAATTGTGTAAGAACCAAACGACATTACAAATATCATGACGGAATAAATACAAAACTGCATCAATGGATTGTTAATTGCTAAAATCCGTTCCGCCCTTGTAAAATCATTGCAGACATCTCCTGCTGCGGTCCCGAATTTTTCTTTTTCATAGTCTTCCCGCACATATGATTTTACAACCCGCATACCCTTGATATTTTCCTGTACCGAGTTATTCAGTGCATCATACTTTTTAAATACTTTCTTGAATAACGGCATTACTTTTCGAATTACCAGAAAGAGCCCAAATCCCAGAATCGGGATTACAATCAGAAAAATAAACGCCATTTTCCCGCCCATAATGAAAGCCATGGCAAATGCAAACAACAGCATAAGCGGACACCGGATCGCCGTTCTCACGATCATCATGTAGGCATTCTGCACATTCGTAACATCCGTGGTAAGTCTGGTTACCAGGGAAGATGTTGAAAATTTGTCGATATTCTCAAAGGAATAACTCTGTATTTTATAATACATATCCTTTCTGATATTCCTTGCAAAACCGCAGGACGCCGTAGCGCAGGCAGTTCCCGCCAGTGCTCCAAAAGTCAGGGACAATCCCGCCATAACTACCAGCAGCAACCCGTACTTAAGCAGCACAATCAGATCACAACCAGCTTTGATCTGATTGACTAACTGTGCAATCAAAAATGGAATAATACATTCCATCACAACTTCCAAAGAAACCAGTATTGGTGCCTGAATGGAGGCTTTTTTAAATTCTCTGATACATTTCATAAGTTCTCTTATCATTGCTTTTCTATCTCCTTTTCTATTTTCCTTCCTCTTTACCAACAAAATAACGGGCAGGTTAATCAACCGGATTTATGTGATTAACACTACTCGTTTTGCATTTTACCTGCTATATTTATTTGTACCAGCAATTCATTGGTCAAAGATTATCTACCAAAAAAATATTCAGTTGCCTTGCTTCCTGCCTGCTTTAATAAGGCAAGAAACATTTCTGCCTGCTCTTCCGTCATATCCGCCGTGATCATCTTCTCCCAATCCGTCATTACCTTGTTTATCGTATCAAATGCCCTGTAGGCTTTCTCCGTGGGATATAGTTTGCAGGTACGCTTATCGCTTATAAAAGTTTCTCTGGTAAGATACTCTTCTTTTTCTAAATAATCCAAAGCCCTTGTAATATTACTTGGATGGACATAGATCAGCGTTTTCAGCTTATCCTGCGTAATTCCGGGATTTTTGCAGATATGGATAATAAAGACATGGTGGCTGCTGTTGATATTTAATTCCTTGAAATTCTGATCAGCATATACATTACCCAATCTCCCTAAAATAGACAGCCACTTAAACTCTTGACCCATGACAATACCCTGCTTTCTTTTTCAATCATTATAGCACTATCTTTTTGCGCGCGCAACTTCTTTTTTATTTTTTTATTTAACTTCTTTTATTTAACTGCTTCTACCTGGTTAATGTTCACACCCTTCGGATGCTCGCCGTAACATCCTCTCTGTCTGTTCAACCTGTTCATTGGGCAGTTATTTTTATGATAAGTGTGACACACTGATGTCACACTTATGATGGTATGATAATAGAAAAAAGGAGGAATCATCATGAACTACGAATGGAAAAAACAAGAAAAAGAAATATATCTGCCCAAAACACAGGCTGTACTGGTCACTGTCCCCAGGCAGAAATTTATAGCCCTGAAAGGTAAGGGAGATCCCAACAGCCATGAGTTCAGCGAAAAAATCAATGCACTATTCCCTGCTGCATACAGCATAAAATCCCAATATAAAAAATATTGCAAATCTAAGGCCCTGGAGAATATATATGATAATTATGCCGTTAACCCCCTGGAGGCTGTTTGGGATATGACCGAAGTTGGAAAAAAGTCCGGCAGATTCATAAAAAGCGAGCTGATCTACGAAATAATGATCGCCATACCGGATTTTGTTTCGGATGAAATAATTGCAGAAGGAATTGCGAGTGTTAAGAAAAAGAAACAGAACCCGCTCTTAAATGAACTATCATTGATTACCACAGAAGAGCATTCATCCGTACAAATTCTCCATACCGGGTCCTATGATAATGAACCAGACAGTTTTAAACGGATGGACGATTTTTGCCTGGATCATAATCTCAGACGAATCCACGATACGCACAAAGAAATATATATCGTAGTTAAAACAGTTATTCAGGCTAACCGAAAGACCGTTCTGCGCTACGATGTATGTTCAAAATAAATCTGTTCCTCACGTTATATTTATGTTAATATAAGAACATTAATCATAGGAAAGGGGATTGCCATGCAGAGTAATCGGCTGTTTGAAATCATTTATATACTGCTGGATAAAAAGAAAGTAACTGCTTCGGAATTAGCAGAGCATTTTGAAGTCTCAAGACGCACCATTTGCCGGGATATTGAACTGCTCTCTTCTGCGGGCATTCCCATTTATGCCGATATGGGCAGGTACGGTGGAATCAGCCTCCTGGACAACTTCGTTCTGGATAAATCCCTGATCTCAGACTCGGAACAGCATGAAATACTGGCATCCTTAAAAATTCTGGAAGAGCTGAAATATCCAAATGCCAAAGAATCGCTCAGCAGGCTGGCAAATCTGTTTCAAAAAACCAATGATGACTGGATATCTGTGGATTTTTCCCACTGGGGAAGCCATGCTGACGAAATCGATACTTTTTCCATCATCAAAGGCTGTATTTTGCAGCAGGTGATCATTGAATTTGATTATTATAATTCTTTTGGACAATGCAGTTTCCAAAAAATAGAACCCTGCAAGCTGTGGTTCAAAGAAAAATCGTGGTATCTGAAAGGGTATAGCCTGAAGCATGAGGATTTTCGGATTTATAAGATGGTCCGCATAAAAAACTTAAAGGCTGGATCACAATCCTTTTCCAAGAGAGATTTATCATCTGAGCCTGCACATATAGAAATGAAACACCCCTTTGAATCTGTGAAATTAAAGCTTCTTTTTGCCAGTGAAGCTGCTTACCGGGTATATGATGAATTTGACATGGACCAGATACAGGCTGACGGTAAAGGAAATTTAATCGTAACTGCAGAATATCCGCTGAACGACTGGATTTACGGTTATATCCTTTCGTTTGGTAAAGATGTGGAGGTTCTGGAACCGGATCATGTGAAAAGACATATCTTAGAGATAATAAAAGAGATCGCCGGAAAATATAAGAATGCATTTTCAGATTGACTCCGGGAAATGCAACTGCAAAAGCGGGGTGCGCGTATGAATTGTGCACCTCCGCCTTACAGAAAAATTCACATAAACATCTACAAAATCCTGAATAACCATGGTATCGCCAATACGGTCAAAACACCGATTATGGTGACTGAAATTACGTAACATAACGTCTTCTTTTCTTCTTTCATAATATCTCCTTCCCCATTTTCCACGACAGAAACCGCTTCCTATCTCTGCTGCTGCCTATTTTTCTTTTATCGGCATTAAAAGATCTAACTGTAAATGTTCTAACTCTATTTCTGATTGTCCAATGTGATTATAGAAGTTCAAGTGTTCCTCCAGCAGTCCGCACATATGCTCCTGGTCTTGTAAGTCACCTGCAAATTCATAGCTTTCGCTTTTCATAATCCATTCCAGAAATGCATCCCATTCATTGAAATTTCCAAAAACAATCATATGAGCCGCAAATAATCCTCCTGCAAACTGCTTTTTTTCAAGTGGCTCAGGTACTTCCATATCATCCGGAATCGTTACCCATGCCTCATAACCATGGTAACCGGTTTCATCTACCGGATTCGGATGATTAAATCCAAACCGCCTCAGATCTGGTTTTATTTTTCCTAAAGAACTTTCCTTCACAAAGTTATCGACTAAGAAGTTTGCATTCCATTCAGGCTCATCGCCAATATAATGGGCAGCCGCTACTGTAACCGGGGGCAGATAAATAATTCGTACATCGTTGATTTTTGAAAGCGTCTCATCTGCTTTCTTTAATTTTTCCGCCGATTGTTCTTCTTTAAAATTAATACTAATCAAATTTAAAGATTCAATAGCCGCCAGGAACGTATCATCCTGGGTGATCAAAGTCTTCAGCGGCAGCTCAGTGGACTTGCTGAGCTCCTCAACAAAATGATTCAAAATATCTCTGATTGTCGAAAGAGCCGTTATTTCTTCGTTTAACTCCTCCATGTTCTGCCGGAAGATTTCGATAGCTGCAACCGCATTTGTATTATTTAATATAATCGCAATTTGCCGGACAGGGATTCGCAGTTTACGCAGCAGTAGGATTTGTTTCATTCGGGAAACTGCTTGTTCATCATAGATACGGTAAGAATATCCTTCCCGTCTGGAACTGCTGATTAATCCTGCCTTTTCGTAATAGCGAAGCATTCTCGTTGAAATCCCCAGGCTTCTGGATACCTGGCTTATAGTCATTTCCTCCATTATGTACCTCCTCGTATACTCTATCGTTATCGAATATAGTTTAAACTGCGACACGGTGTCAAAGTCAAGTAAATATGCGAAATCATTTCCTGATGCCGATTTATTTACTCTTCCTGTAGAAGTAAACAGCTAATCCACCAAATATTGCAGCTACGAAAAGAAAAGGAACCCCATTTAACAAATTTAAATAAAGCGGTGCGCTGAAATAATCCGCTTTGCGGTCAGTCAGGCACTGCTGGTACCCCCAGTTATAACTAACAGCAATAAACATTCCAGCCCATGAAATATTGGTGATGAAAATAGAAAGCCACATGAAGATTTTCCACTTGTTCATAGTTACCTCATTCCTAAATCCATTACGCATGTTAATAAACTCCCATCCTTTATTGCGGTCAATTTCTTATTGGAATTTGCATTATGTTTTTGGGATTATATATAACAGCGTTTTTCTTTATTTTACCACAAAGTGAGGAGAAATTCATGTTTGATTTATTATAGTAAAAAAACAGGAGAATATTCTATGATTATAGCGAAAGAATTTACTCCCTCCTGCATCCTTTCGCCTTGTATTTCAGCTAACTTTCTTCTTTGATACACTCCAAAAATAACCCCGCTAAAAGCGGATCAAACCGGACTCCCGCATTTTTAGCTATCTCAGCACAGGCATACTCTTTTGATCCATTATGATTCCCGGCATCATTTACCATTTTATCATAACTGTCTGCAATACAGCATATCCGGGCTTCCAGCGGGATTTCCTCCCGGCACAGGCCATCGGGATAACCGCTTCCATCCCAGAATTCATGATGGTATTCCGCCATAGCCCAGACTGTATTCTCATATTTCTTCTGGTCTTCTTTTAGCATACAGACAGCAATATCTCCGCCATATTCGGCATGGCAATGGGTAATGGACCACTCTTTCTGTGTGAGAGGAGCTTTTTTACAGAGGATTTCTCCCGGAATTAATATTTTACCAGCATCGTGATAGAGGGCACCCAGACGAACCGCTTCTATCGAAAGTTCTCTTGCTTCCTGCACATACATCCTGGCAGAGCACATCTTTACAAACAGGACACAGGCATATTTTGCAGTAAGACCTTGATGTATATAAAGTTCTTTCGGCAGATTTAAATAAAGCCTTTTGAAGATTTCCTGGACATTGTTCTGTTTTAATCTTTGCATCATTACCCCTCCTCCACCAGACTGGGATTCGTAAACAAGCGCCGGACGGATAGCATACCTTGCACTTCGGAAAATTTTTCCTGTATATTTCTCCGCTGCTTCTGTTATATGATATCTTTAAGAAATAACGAATCATAATATCTGGCTTATCTTTCGTAAAATACTTTATTTTACGAGAATAACTTTTTTTCCCTTTTCCTATCCCATTTCCCGCCATTGGTTCTGACGGCTTATGACGGCTTATATTTTTATGCTGTTAGACGATTCAGCTTTAACATTGATTTTTGGATATGCTGTTTTGTGGAATGTCCGTACCATTCCAGGGTAATTTTTGCAGAACTATGCCCCAGTATTTCTTTCAGTGCCTGGACATCCCCATTTCTTTCCATAAATCTTGTAGCAAACGTATGCCGCAGTGTGTGAAAGTGAATGCCCCGCAGTCCGATTGATTCCGTCACTCTGGTTAAATAATATTGCAATACCCTTGGATCCATCGCTTTTCTTCCTGCGCCAAAGATATAATCACTCCCTGTGGCTTTGTTCTCTTTTTGAAACTGAATCAATATCTGAACCATAAAACGGGGAAGTGGAATAAATCGTCTGGATGAATCCGATTTGGTTTCCGTCAGGAGCAGTTTTGTTTTCTGCTTCTGCTGATGAAATAAAGTTACTCTCTGAATGCTGTGCGACACATGGATTCCACCTGCCAGCGGATCAAAATCCTGCCAGGTATATCCGCAGCACTCCCCCACCCGGCTGCCGCTGTATAGCGCCAGCAACACTGCCAGATCCTTTGAATTCCTTTCATCCAGTTTCTTTTCTATTCGCTTTTGTTCTTCCAATGTCATAAATCTGGGTTTCTTCCGATTGTATTTCTTCTTTTTATACGGCAGAGCCGGAAGGCTGGAAATCAGGTTTCTATCCCTGGCGCTGCACAGCGCCGCCATAAAACGTCTGCAGATATTTTGAGCGGTAGATGTTGAAATATTTTTATCAAGTATTGCATTGTAAACGATCTCCATAGTCTTGTTACTGATATCACTTAAATTTAATTTTCCGGCTGCGGGAAGGATATGACGCTCTACCTGTCCCCTGTACACAGCATATGTAGAATGCTTTACTTCAGGCTTGATTACTCCATCCAGCCAAAACTCCATCCATGCACCTACCGTTCCGTCCCGGAAAACTTCCTGTGCCCTGTCCATTGTTTTTGCCTGTGTCCTGTCCGCTTTGCAAATCTCCAGCTTTTTTTTAACCTCGGTATAGGTCTTTCCATAGATATAAGAAAAAGCCGTCCTGCCGTCAGGCTTTTTTCCTATTACATATCTGCCTTCCCACCTGCCATCCTTCCGCTTATAGATGTTCTCTCCACGTCTTGCCATGCTGTTCACTCTCCTTCTAAAATTGACGGCTTATCTGACGGCTTAAAAATTCTAACCCGTACCCACAATACAGAACTGAATTTTGAAAAAATCTACATAGTATTGACAATTATATCCAATTATGTTAGACTCATGCCATAATTTAAGTTGATTTTAAACATATTTTCAGTCAATATCATAAAATAAAGTATTTTACGAACGGCAAATAGGCATCCGGCTATTTCAGCGGTTCTTTTTTTGTGTATGGGAACGTATGAAAAAAGAACCGATAAATCCGTGTGGAGAACGGGGTTATCGGTTCTTTCTTTTGGTACAAATCTTTATATACATCTAATTTCTAATCCTGTTAACGTTTTAATCCTCTCCCCCTTATAATAAACCTCAGCATCTACATTCCTCTGCTCCTTCCCCTCATACCTCACCTGAAGCCCATACAATTCATGCTCCCGCCATTCTATATCAGCCACCAGTCCTCCTCTTGCTCTTAATCCTTTCACATATCCATCCCGCCATGCATCGGGCAGGGCAGGCAGAATGTAGAGCTTTCCCGGCTCTGACTGCAGAAGCATCTCCGCCACAGCTGACGTAAATCCGAAGTTCCCATCAATCTGCATAGGGGGGCAGGTGGAAAATAAATTGGGGCAGATGCCTCCTCCGTCTGTGTCCTGTGTTGCATCTCTTAGAATCCGCACCTGCATAAACCGCTTCATGATGTTCCAAGCCATATTCCCGTCATGAAGATGTGCCCATTGATTCATTTTCCAGGCGAGACTCCACCCGGTTCCCTCATTTCCCCGCAGCTGATGAGACTTGATCACTGCATCTGACAGCTTTTTATTCTCTATGGTGATATCCTGTCCGGGAAACAGGGAGTAGAGATGGGATATATGTCTGTGGTTTTCCTCCGGCTCTTCAAATTCTGCTTCCCATTCCAGGAGCTGGCCTTTGCTTCCAATGCGGTAATCCGGTATCAGGAGAATACTTCTTTTCACCTCTTCCAGAATATCACTGGTTTGTCCGGTAATCTCCATTCCCTCCTGATATGCCTGATACAGTTCCTTCAGAATGCTGTTTGACATGGTGCTCATCTTGGAGACACCACAATTCTGGTCTTCAGTCTGAAAACGGTTTTCGGGGGATGTCGCTGGGGAGAGGTAGATGCCATCCTCATTTTCTACCTGTATGGAAAGATAGAAACGTACTGCTTCTTCCATGACAGGCAATACACTGTCTCTTAAAAATTCCTCATCCCGGGAATACAAATAAAAGTCCCATAACTGATTGCACAGCCAGCCGCCCGCCAGATTCCAATAGCAGGCGGTAGGTGCATTTGCCTTTCCACGCCCTACTGGCCAGGTGATCCTCCAAAGATCCGAATTGTGATGCAGAACGAACCCTTCTGCATCATAGTGTTTGTCTGCAGTTATTCTGCCATTTTCCGACACCTCTTTCATAAATGTTACCAAAGGTTCTGCCAGCTCAGCTAAATTCGTGGAATAGGCTGGCCAGTAATTCATTTCCAGATTAATATTAGTAGTTAGATTGCAGCTCCAGACAGGACGGATATCTTCATTCCAGATGCCTTGCAGGTTTGCCGGCTGGGTACCTGGCATGGATGAGCTGATCAGCAGATACCGCCCAAACCGGAACAAAAGCTCTGCCAGTTTCAGAGCATCCTTTTCCTGGCTGCCACCCAATATCTGATCCATATCATAATAGTTTTCCTGTCCTCTCCCTAAGGTAAGCTCCACCCGTTCATAATAGCACTTGAAATCTTCTGTCTGTTTCTCCCGAAGAAAACCATACTCTAATTTCAATACCCGCTCTATCTGCTGCTTATTAATTGATTGATAATCTATTCCATCCCGAAAAGGGTGGGTATGATAATCTTTAAAAGATGTATTAACAGCGACGTAAATTACTGCCTCTGTTGCATTTTCCACATACAGATGGGAGGTATCTCTTCCTCTGACCAGTACATTTCCATCAGTGGAAACTGCAAGTGAAGCCTGGGCGGACATACCTCTCCTGTCTTTCTCTTCATAATAGCATACCGAAAATGGATCGTCTTCTTTTGAGCTTCCATAATACGGCAGGACATGCCCGGGAGCCTCCACCTCCAGGCAGAGCCGCCGGTCTGTAATTCGTAATTGGCTTACCAGGTCACTTTCTGCAGTGATTTGAAAATTCAGTGCTCCCGCTTTACTTGCTGTCAGCCGCATCACAAGAACCTGATACTCTATGCTGATAAAATATTCCCTGTGATATCTGACTTCATCCTGGCAGTAATTAATCTCTGCGATACCTGAACAGAGATCCAAAGACCTCTGATAGGATTGCGCCCTCCCATTCTGAAATGACAAATACAGCGTACCTATTGGTAAATAAGATTCGCTGTATTCACTGAGGAAATGGGTATCTATTTCCTGATATGCCTCTTCATATGCACCTTTTTGTACCAGTTCCAGGGCTTTTCTATGATGGAGAGCGCTATTATTGATGTTGCAGTCCCTGGGATATCCAGACCAGAACGTGTCTTCATTTAAGGAAATCCGCTCCTGCACAGTGCCGCCGTATATCATGGCGCCCAACCGTCCGTTTCCAATGGGCAATGCCTCTTCAAAGCATTGGGCGGGCTTATGGTACATCATTTTATCCTTCATTTTGTCATTAATTATGTCATTCAACTTATCCTTCATCTTGTCCCCCATTTTATCTCAAAGGGTGCAGCTCTATGGACTTTTTGGAATTTGCTCCAAAATGTCCGTATCCTGCACCCCCGCTTCATTTATTTACTCATAACACTGTCATAATCTTCCTGTAACTTTTCTGCCCATCCATCCAGTAATTCCTGAGCAGTCATCTGTCCAAGCATTACTTTTTGGATATTTGGCATAGCATAATCGGATTCTATATTTGTAAAATTCGGTAAATAATACGGGAAATTACAAAATACAACATTTTCGTCATTATTCATATCTGCACCCATTTTCATATAGGAAGTTTCCTGAATCCAGCTGTCTTTCTGAGCCTCTGTATTTACCGGCATATTAGACATCATTTTTTCATAAGAGCTTGTCTCCTGAGCACTTAACAGCCACTCCAGAAATGTCCATGCAGCTTCTTTATTTTTAGAGGTAGCCGTGATCATATTTCCAGCCGGTTGAAAACTGGGAATTACAATTTTACCGGTTGCACTCTTCGGATAGGGAACTGCCTTTACCTTTGCTTCATCATTTCCAAATGCTTCATAATTTGCCTGGGCAGATCCCAGATTGTGTGCCATCATGACACCCTTTCCGGACTGGAACTGGGCAGCCATTTCCGGCCATGCCTTATTAATATCATCTTCAGATGTATAGGTACCGTAACTGCCTAAATATTTTTCTACAAATTCTACATTTTTCGGATCATTGATGGTGCACTTCCCATCTATGAAAAAATCCGTAATACCGGAGTAAGAATACATGAGCATCTCAAGGGCTGACGCGTTTCCACCACCGCCCCGAATAATTCCTCCAAATATTCCTTTTTCCTTATCCGTAGTCTTCTCTTCCGCCTCAAAGAATTCATCCCAGGTTGCAGGAATTTCCAAGCCTTTCTCTTTTAACAGGTCCGGTCTCACATACAGGCACTGTACATTGCCTCCCGCAGGGGTTGCATAGAGCTTCGGATTGTCACTGCTGTAGTCCATATCCCGGTACAGATCCACGTATTTATCCGGAATCTGATCCTTATCCGCCCAGCTGTCATAATACTGATCCAGAGGTTCGATAATTCCCCTTGATATATAGCTCGGGTCCAGATAAGAGCTGAAGATATCCGGCGCTTCATTTGCTGCAACCGCCATGTCCAGTTTCTGGTCAAAGGCGCTGAGATCCCCTGCCACACCCAGATATTCCACTTTAATTTTCGGGTGTTCCTCTTCAAATTTAGCGATGGTTTCCTCCCACCAGGCATTTCGTTCTTCATTTGCACTCGCTTTCCAGAATGTGAGTGTGGTTTCCTCAGTACCTGCATCATTTGCATCCGTTCCTTTGGCAGTTGTTTCTTTTGTACTTCCTTCTGATACATCTGTCTCTTTGCTACTGCTCTCACCTGTGTCTCCTGAAGGAGATGCACACCCCGCCATAACAGCCGCTCCAATGGCAGCCAATGCCAAAATTTTACTTAACTTTCTTCTTCTCATACTTTTCTCCTTTTCTTTTTTATCCTTTAATTGCTCCGGCTCCCAGTCCATTAACCAGATATTTCTGAATATATGCAAATAAGATAACCGGCGGTATCAATGCAATAATACTTCCTGCTGCCAGCGAACCATAATCAATGGTATATTCCCCTATCATATACTTTAATCCCACAGGGATGGTAAATAATTTCTGGGAAGTCAGGAAGGAAAACGAAACCATGAATTCGTTCCAGCAGCTGACAAATGCAAATGCACCGGTAGCTACAATACCTGGCAGCAGCATGGGAAACAGTATGTAAATTGCTGTCTTTGTCCGGCTTGCCCCGTCTACCCACGCCGCTTCCTCCACCGCCACCGGAATACCGGACACAAATCCCTTCATTAAAATCGAATTGAACGGAATCTGCATTGCGATGTAAAAAATAATCAGGGACCATCTGTTATTTACCAGACCCATCTGCTTAAAAATGACAAACAACGGGATAATCAATATGATGACCGGCATAAGCTGCGTACCGATCAGCAGCATCATAAATATATTTTTCCCTCTGAACTTATATCTTGCCAATGCATAACCGTTTAATACAGAGCATACAACGATGATAACCAATGCAATAAAAGATACATACAGACTATTTATAAAATAGCTGGAAAACTTGCTCACTTTCCAGACATTCACATAATTCTCAAACGTAACCGGATTGGGAAGCAGGGAAATATTCATACCTGTAATGACATCCTTCGTCTTAAAGGAAGTGATGACTGCCCAGATAAACGGTATCAGTATAAAGATCAGAATCAGCGCTAACGGAATCCGGAACAGGAACCATTTCACCAGTTTTTTCTGATTACTCATTTCCATCACCTCCAAACTTACTCAATTTCATATATAACACTGCAAATATCAACAGGAAGAAGAATACCAGAACCCCAAGTGCGGAACCATAGCCATAATTTCCATTTACAATAGATGTCTTCATCATATAGATTGGCAGGGTTGTAGTCAAGTTAACCGGTCCTCCGTTTGTCAATGTAAATATCATATCCGTAGAATTAAATTCCCAGATGCTGCGAAGCAGTGTGGTCAAGACTATCGTTTCTTTTAAATAAGGCAGAGTTATGTAACGAAATTTCGCTATCCTCCCGGCACCGTCTATATCACAGGCTTCATAAATGTCACCTGGAATTGACTGCATGGCAGCCAGCAGTGTAATTGCAAAAAACGGAATTCCCCGCCATAGTTCAATCATGACGACCGAAAAGAAAATCAGCTTAGGACTTGCCAGCCATGCCGGAACATTACCTGCAGACACGCCCCCTTTCATCATCAGTGTGTTTACCAGACCGATGCTTTGATTCAGGATCAGCATCCACAGCATCGTTGTGAGCACTCCGGAAACCGCCCAGGGTATCAGCGACAGGGAACGAACAATTCCCCTGCCCTTAAATTTACAGTTTAATAACAGCGCCAGGATCATTCCAAATACCAGCTGAAGTCCGACTTCCACAACAACCCACTTTACGGTAAATAGAATACTTCCTCCTACAACATCATCGTTTGTAAAAATAGTCTTGAAATTTTCCAGTCCGATAAATCCGGTATTGGCAAAATCCGCATAATTATAATTTTGAAAACTCAGCAAAAATACTTTGCAGATGGGATATCCAAATATTCCAATCATTAGAATAACGGAAGGTAAAATCATAACATAAGGCGACCACTGTATCCTTCTGTGTACTTTTTTACCAGACATTCCCTTTCTTTCTCTCATAGACACCATCCTCTCTCTTTCATGCCTTGATTATATCGGACTTACAGCGGATATCCAATTTAAAAAACCGCTGTGATGTTTGAAAAAAGCGACATGTAAAGCGGTACTGCTTTCTTTTTTCTAAAACTTTGCTATAATGAAGTCATCAATCTTACTTTATATAATAACGAAACCTGAATGATCATAATGGTGCAAAATCAAACCGTTTAAATACCAAGGAGTATAACATATGAAAATATTAATCTTTCCCCCGAAAAAAAATTTCCGAAACCTCCCTGTACAAAGTAAGATGCTGCTCTCACTGCTGCTCTCCATTCTGGTTACCGGTCTGGTAATGATCACTGTTCTAACTGCAATACGTTACCAATTACATAAACAGGTCACACTTATGACTTCGAAAACCCTGAATCTCTATCAGGAAATGATGGAGCTTCAAATAACAGATTTAAAGGATTACTCGGTGACCCTCATGACTTCTCCCGATGTACAGAAAAATCTGAAAATCATTCATTCAGTTTCTAATGATCCTTTTACAAGGCTCAGCTGTGAAGAACACATCAGGGACTATCTGTTTAACAGTTGTACCTATTCAAAATCAATAGAAAAGATTGAAGTATTTTCTATAAAAAATGCCGTATACAGTTCTGCCTCCTCACCTTTTGGGCACTCTTTCTCCTCCATGGAGGATCTGCCAAAAGAAGTATCCAATGAAAGCGGCGGGGCTGTCTGGCTGCAAAACCGCACAAAGGATAATCTGATCGGCTGTGCCAGACTGATACGTTCCACAAGCCGAAAAGATAATTTTGATACCCTGGGGGCTATTATTATCTGGATTGATATGGATAAGCTTACAGACAATACTTCCTTTAATGAAAATTATTATAAGAGTTTTATCTATATAAAAGACGGCGATACCTTGCTTTACCAGCCTTCTCATGAACTCGATCCTGCCCTGATTGCTTCCCTGTCCGATGATTCCATCCAAAAACTACAGGGAAAATCCTATATTGTTTCCCAGCGCCAGTCCCCCATTACAAACTGGAATTATTATCTGTTGATTTCACAATCACAGGTTATGCAGGGCATAGATACAGCGGTCCAGGCAGCAATTATAATCCTGGTAATTGTTTTTTTACTTGTTCTAATCAGCTGTATCCGGATTTCCAGAATGATTACAATACCACTATCCCGCATGAATGAAGAAATGCATTCACTTGCCCACGGTAATTTCCAGATTCGGGAAGAGTATCTGCTGGAATCGGTAGGAGAAGATGAAATCGGTGCAATCTGCCATAATTTTATCAATACCACCAAACAGATAGATACCCTGATTAATGACAATTATAAAACCCAACTTCTCACCAAGGAAGCACAGCTGCAGGCTCTCCAGGCACAGATCGATCCTCACTTTCTATATAATGCCCTGGATTGCGTTAACTGGATCGCTAAGGTGAATGGACAGCCCCAGATCTCAACTATCGTACAATCCCTGGCTGTTCTTATGCGCAGCGCCATGACCCAGAAGCAGAACTTTCATACCATCCAGGATGAACTTACATTAATAAATCATTATATCGCGATTCAGCAGATCCGATTTGGCAAACGCTTAATCTATGAAACGATAATTGATGAAACTTTACTCTCCGTAGAGATGCCGAAACTCATGATTCAGCCCATTATCGAGAATTCCATCAAGTACGGACTGGAACCATCTGATCATCCCTGTACCATTACCCTGGTCATTCAGCAATCAGGAGAACAACTGCAGATACAGGTAAAGGATAACGGACCGGGAATCCCGGAGACACAGATTCCACTAATTCTCAATGGAACTGCCGTAACAAACGGAAATGGGGTGGGACTCAAAAATGTAAACGAACGGATTAAATTATTTTATGGTGCAGACTATCATCTCATCATTCAAAGTACCCGAAATACAGAAACAGCCGTTGGATTCCTTATTCCCTTGGATCATCCTTTCTCTGAAGCAAATAACTGATACAGATAACTAATACAAATAACTAAACAAATATCTGATACAAATAACTGAAGCAAATATATGAAGCAAGTAACTAATTCAAATAACTAATACAAATAACTAATTCAAGTAACTAATTCAAATTATACATAATTCGGAGGAAACCGCTCATGATAAAAGTGGTACTTGTTGATGATGAAGAAATCATTCGAACCGGAATTTCAAAAATAATTGATTGGCATAGCGCAGGCTGTGAACTTACAGCCGTTTTCGAAAATGGAAAGCAGGCATTTGACTATCTGTGCAGCTATCCTGCCGACATTGTTATTACAGATATCAAAATGCCTGTTATGGATGGTATCCAGTTAGTGAAAGAGGCAAATTACCACCAGCTCCCCGTCAAGTTTATATTGTTATCCGGTTACGGAGAATTTGAGTATGCAAAAGCAGCCATGGAATACGGCGTTCAGCATTATATCTTAAAGCCCAGCGATGAGACCCAGATCATTCAGGCGCTCAATTCCCTGATTGAAAAAATACAGGAAGAAAAGCAAATGCTGCAGACTCTGAATACCAATGAGAGAAATATGCATAAACTGCTTCCCACCGCTAAGGAAGGCTTTTTATCCAATTTCATTTTGCAGGGCGCCTGCAGTGATTCTGACTATGATTTTTTTCATCAGATATTAATGAGCCAGGCAACGGACTGCCGCCTGATTGCGTTTCAATTAGAGAAAGAAAACACCTATTTATCCCAGTTTGCCTTAAGGAATATCAGCCAGGAAATATTAAGGGAGGATGCTTCCTTTTGTTCCGCAATCCTTTACGAACAAATCATACTTCTTACCACCCTGAATCCTTTGAATCATCTGATTGAAAAAATAAAATTGATAAAAGAAAAATTTGAATCCTTCTTCTCCATTCCCCTGCGTGCTGTCATCACGTCCAGCCGCACTTTCCGGGAATTGCCTGCCTTATATGACGAAGCTAAGGAAAGCCTGGTCTACTATTATTATCTGCCAGCCGATACGATCATGACTCCGGATATTACTCAAAAACTGTTGATTAAGCACCAGGGTGATTTTCAGTTTTCCAAAGAGAAACTGAAAAGCTGCCTTTCCACAGGCTCATTTGAAGATTCTGTAATCTACATTGACCTCTTCTTCCAGGGACTTCAAAATTCCATGTACCGGGTGGAGGACATGCAGAACCGCATTTTTGACTTATATCTGTTTCTTAAAAGCCTGAGCAAAAATGAAAATAAAATTCTGGATTATCAAAAACTAAGAAAACTGATATCCTTAGATACACTCTCTGACGCAAGAGTATTTATCCTGCATACCTTAGAACAGCTAGCTGCAGAGAATCAAAATTTTCTGCAGGATCACCAGAAAAGCATTGTGGAAACCATTATGAAACTCGTTGACGAACATATTTCAAACCCTTCTCTCAGTCTGAAATGGATCGCCCGAACGAAACTGTATATGAGTGAAGATTACCTGAGCAAATTATTTTCCAAAACAGCCGGAATGAAATTTACAAAGTATCTGACAGAGCAAAAAATAAATTTTGCAAAAAAATATTTGGAGGAAAACCCTGAGATCAAAGTTATTGAATTATGCGATGCACTTGGATTTGAAAATAATCCCACTTACCTGAGCACGCTATTTAAAAATCATACCGGGATGACACTTACTGATTACCGGAAGCAGTTACGAATACCACAGCACTGCAAACTTACCCAAAAATACAATTTAAATAAGGAGATCCAAGACCATGACCAGTGAAATTACCACCATCGACAGCTACATCGCCCAATACCCGCCAGAGATACAGGAAAAGCTAAATGCCATGCACAGCCACATCCGTGAATGTGCTCCGGACGCTTCCGAGAAAATCAGCTGGGGTATGCCAACCTTTGTATATCATGGAAACTTAGTTCATTTTGCCGCCAATAAACATCATTTAGGGTTTTATCCCGGTGAAAATGGCGTTGCCTGCTTTCAGGAAAAATTATCGGAATACAAGTGCAGCAAAGGTGCGATTCAATTTCCTTATGATGAACCTCTGCCACTGGATCTTATAAGAGAGATTGTTGCATTCCGTATAAAGGAAAATATGGAAATATATGAAGTAAAGAAGAATAAGAAAAAATCCAAATAAACTGCTGCATTAATTGCAAAAAGCGCTGTCCAATGACGAAAATCAAACTTCATTTTCTTCATCAGGCAGCGCCTTTTTCTTTTCTGATTAAAACTGTTTTATTCCACTACTACGCCTTTTTGCAGCATTACATTTGCGTAGAGTGCTTTTTCGCTGGTTGTAATAATTGCATAGACTTTTTTTGCTTCTTCATAAAATGCGAACCGCTCTATGTTGCCAACTGCCTTTTCGCCTCTGCCGTCATACTTTGCAACGATTTCTTTGTATGTATCCCAGATGGGGGTTTCCACATTGTCTCCAGCCATTACTTCCATCAGGTTCACTGGCTGTTCCACGTAGGTGTCCAGCGGCATAACCTTTAAAATGGCATCTAATATTTCAGGAACTCCGTGTCCGTCACAGCGAATCACGATAGCATTTTTACCCATGGATTCTGCCGGGAAATTGCCGTCGGAGATGATGATTCTGTCACTGTGTCCCATTTCACATAATACTTTTAAAAGTTGCGGTGATAATATCTGTGGTATTCCTTTTAACATTCTACTGTCCTCCAGTTTTTATTTTTTTACAAATACACCTGTTATCATTGGCACTGCGATTGCTGTGATTACCACAACTGCCGCAATCTGGGCAGCTGCTGACTCCACGTATGGCTGCCATGCCGGATCTGCAAGGGCAATTGCCGCCGGTACTCCGATGGCATTTGCTCCGGTTGCGCTGGCTGCAAGCCCTGCATATCCGGGACGGCGTGCAATGAATTTATCACAGAGAAAGGTAAATGCTCCGCCAATCCCCAAAACAATGATGCTTAATAAGATTCCTTCTATTCCGGCACTGGAAACATTTCTCAAATCAATGCCAGCCCCCAGGGTAAAGCCGATAAACGGCAGCAACATCTGTATCCCCGGCCTTAGAAATTCCCTTATGGTTTTGCTTATATTTCCTGCTAATATGCCAAATAGAAGAGGCATGACAGTGGCAATCAGTGAAACCGCCGAAAAGCCTGCTGCCCCCGATGCACCAAAAACAAGTAATGTGAGAAATGGTCCGTTGGTCAGTGACAGTGGTCCCACCACGGCTGCATCCGCCTCATCTCCATAAGCTGCAGTAAGGGAAAGATAAATACTGCCGTTGACATTTGTGATGGAACAAACTAATGCCAGTAGTGAAATTCCAAATATGTCATCCCTTCCCGCCAGACTTCCCACCAGCAGAATCCCCAGGTATCCCAGCAGAAACTTGGATACCAGCAGTGCTGCGCTCCGCCTTGCCACCAGCCCCAATTCTTTTATCCGAAGCTGGCTGCCAAGGCATAATAGCTGCACCCCCATAATTGTAATGGCTCCTTCATTGGAAAATGTGGCGGTGGTAAAAGAACCAATTTCTAATATGCCAGGGCAAAAAGTATGAATGATTATCCCTATGAACATAGGGATAATCATCAGACCTGCGGGTACTTTACTAAATACCTTCCATACCATATTCTATTTTACGATAAAGCCGTCTTCATCCCATAAGTCATGCCAGTCGTTGGCACCTTCCCATAAGAATACCTGACCTTTTACTAATCTGTTATTTCTCTCTAAAGTAGCGATGAGAGCCATTTCTTCCTCTGTTAAAGGATCTTCTGTTGTAAGTTTCAGGTTGCTTACGTATTCCGCTTCATGAATGGAAAATGGAATTGGAATCTGTCCTCTTTGTACTGCCCATTTCAAAGCAATTACAGCTGGATGGCAATTATGTGCTTTTGCAATGGAAAGCATTTCCGGTGTCTGGATATCTGCGATATCTTCCGGGCACATATCTCTTTCCGGTCTTGTTGGGGAACCGATTGGCATAAATCCGATTGGCTGTATTTCATGTGCAACCAGATAATCAAATAATTGCTGCTGCTGGAAACATGGATGGATTTCCATTTCACATGCAACCGGTTTGATTCTCAGTTTCGGAAGAACTGCTTCTAATTTGGGAATTGTCATATTGGAAATACCAATACTTTTGATTAAACCCTTCTCTACTAATTCTTCACATCTCTGATAAGTAGCCACAAATTCCTCTACGCTGAATGGTTTGGAATCCGGGTTACGGGAATCCACATCACAGTGAGGTGCATGGTAATTCGGGAATGGCCAGTGGATAAAGAATAAATCTATGTATCCGCATTTCAAATCTTCTATACTTTTTCTGCAGGACTCTTCTACCCGTTCATGCATGTCGTTCCATACTTTTGTCATAATGTAAAGATCCTTACGCTCTACCACGCCTTCGTTCAGTGCACTCTGGAATACTTCACCAATCTGATCTTCATTGCCATAGCATGCCGCACAGTCAAACATACGGTATCCGCAGCGGATAGCTCCTGCAACTGCAGCAGATACCTGCTCAGCAGAAAAGCGGTCAGAACCGAAAGTTCCCATTCCGATGCAGGGAATTTCTTCACCTGTGTAAAGTTTTCTTTTTGGTACAATTGCCGGATTAATAAAATTGCTCATGGTTGTTTCCTCCTATAATTATATTTTTTTAAATTTATTTAGTTATCATTTCTCTGCTGATCTCTGAATGTAATATCAGCTTTGTTGTTTCCTGTTTGTTATTCCTGGTGTTATTTCTTGTTTGTTATTCCTATTTATAATTTTCAGTTAGTTATTTCCTGTTTGCTATATCTTGTTTGTTATATCTTAATTCTTCACCCTTTTCTCATCAGACTTTTCAGGCTTTCATACAATTCCAGATACATCTCATAATTTTTCTGGTAGAGGCGGTGCTTTTCCATATCCGGCTCATGCCGTCTGGTAAGTTTTACAGTCATATGTACTGCTTCTTCAAAATCTTTGTAAACGCCTACACCAACTCCGGCGAGAATCACCGCACCTAATGTGGTAGCCGTATCAGAAGAAGGAACTACGATGGGCTTTCCTGTAATATCCGACTTGATCTGGGTCCACAGCAGAGAATTTGCGGAGCCTCCCATTGCCCTGAGTTCCTCTACTTTAGCTCCCGTATCTTCAGCTATATCCAAATTATGCTTTAATGAAAATGCAACTCCTTCCATCGCCGCTCTGACCATATGCCCCTTTGTCTTATTAAAATCCAGACCGTAATACACGCCCTTTGCATTCGGATCCCAGATAGGGGAACGTTCCCCCGCCATATAGGGAAGGAATACCACGCCATCGCTTCCCGGAGGCGTCTCCTGTGCAATTTCATTCAGCTGATCCAGGGACGATTTGCCCACTCTGTCCGCAATTTCCCGTTCATAGCCGGCAAACTCTTTTTCGAACCAGCGCATTACACCGCCGCCGCCCACGGTACCGCCCTGCAACAGCCATTGGCCGGGAACCACGTGGGCTCCCATGATCAGACGGGGATCAGCCGCATATTCCTCGATACAGATACTCATGCCCCCTGCCTGTCCCCCCTGTTCCTGGGTTTCTCCGACATGGATGACACCAGCTCCAAGTGTTCCGCACGCAGCGTCCAGACCGCCTGCAACTACAGGGGTTCCCACTGCCAGCCCCGTCTTCTCTGCCGCTTTTGGAGTAACGGTTCCCACTACCTGATGGCTGGGCACCAATTCCGGCAGGAAACTTCTGGGAATGCCCATCTTTTCACACATTTCATCATTCCAGCAGCCATTTTTCATATCATAACAATGTACTCCATAACCCTGTGACATATCATGGCTCAAGGCATCTGTCAAACGATATGCAATAAATGCATTTGACTGAAGTATCTTATCAATGTTTTCGTACATTTGTGGAAGATTCTCTTTATACCACAAGATTTTTGCCGTCGTATATGACGGTTGGAGTGAATTTCCGGTAAGGGCAAAGATATTTTCTTCTCCGATTTCCCGGTTGATTCTGTCACAGATGTCCTGCGCCCTGGTATCCATCCATATGGGTGTATTTGCAAGCACATTTCCTTCCTGATCAATTGGAATTGCAGACCAGCTCTGCCCGTCGATTCCCACCCCGGCAATCTCCTGTGCATCTATATGATTTCTTTCCAACAATGTTTTTATCGTCTCACATACTGCAGCCCACCACTCATCGGGATTTTGCTCCGCCCAGCCCGGCTGTGGATAATAGACGGGATAATCGCCGGTACCTGCTGCAATAACCGTGCCGTTTTTTTCAAACACTGCAATCTTGCAGGCACTCGTACCGATATCAACTCCCAATAATAATTGTCCCATACATGACCTCCTTGCGGCTGTCTGCGCCGCTTTTCCTGGTACAGCACTGTACCGGTATTTCATTTCATGCAATACTTATCAAATACCATTGATTGCCTTTTCTTATATTATAGATTTTTCAGCCGCAAATACAAGAGAATAAATAGACAGAACAAACCAATATATGTCGCATTATCGAATATTTCTTGACTTTAAAATTTGTTACTGGTACTATGAACGAAAAAGAAGCTGACAAGGCGGGAAATCATTATGCGAACAGTATATACGGATATAAACATTAAATTTTCAATAGAAGACACTACCTTCCATGTGCTGAATATTGTATTTGAACGTTTTTTGCGCTCCATGCCGAAACACAGTCATGGCAGCAACAGCTATGAACTGCACTATATCCCTTATGGACACGGAAAAGTAAATATTGATAACACCCTCTATGATGTAGAACCTAATACCCTGTATATGACTGGTCCCCACGTGGAACATGAGCAGATTCCCATTAAAGACGATCCCATGACCGAATACTGCATCTACTTTAAAATTAACAAAGCTCCCTCTTCATACGGATCTATGGGAAATGCGGATTCTATCACGGAGCAGTTTCAAAAAACGAAATTCTGGTTCGGAAAAGACTCACAGGATATCTATCACCTGATGCAGCAGATATTTTATGAGTTGGAAAATAAGTATACCGGTTACATCACACAGGTGGAAACACTGCTGCAGCAATGCATTGTCAAAGTGGTTCGAAACTATGAAAACAAGAAGGAATCCAGGGCACATTTTTCACCTTCCAATCTGGTAGACAGCAAATATCTCATTGTGGAAGAATGCTTCTTATATGACTATGAATCCTTAACTCTTGAAAATCTCGCAATCCGTCTGGGACTGAGCACCAGGCAGACTGAGCGGTTTTTAAAAGATTATTACGGCAAAACATTTACCCAGAAAAAAAGTGAGGCCAAGATGTCTATGGCTAAGATCCTGTTATCCGATGAAACCCTGAGTATTTCAGAGGTTGCCAATCGGTTAAATTATTCTTCCGTTGAACATTTTTCCTATGCTTTTAAATTGTTTTATGGGATAACGGCGAGGCAGTATCGTAAAAACATCTAAAAAGCACACGCTTCCGGCACACTTTCAGTTTGCATAAAAGTTTATTCAAAAACAAGATGCAAGAAAGCAAAATAGGTGCTATAATACAGCTATCAAGAAACTAATTCAAGATGAAATTGCAGGTAAATATATATATGAAAAAATATAAATTGCTTAATTATGCACCCAGATTCTTACTAATAATTTTATTATTTATATCTGTAATATTTTTAATGAATAACGTTCAAAATTTATTGAATTCCGATGTAAAAATTAATTTAACGGAAATTGTGACGCAAAACAAAGATGTTATAACCAGTAAGCTTAACATGGAAGTGAATGATCTGGATTCTACGTCAACCCAGATAGCCAATATTCTCAGCAGCGGGAAGACCATTGACAATGACAGTATATTCAAAGCCTTTTTAGCCAGCGTTGCCAATTATGAAAAGAATGATATGTTTGTTGCCGGTACGGACGGAGCAGCATATTTTAAAGATGGCAGTACGCTGAATATTTCAGGCCGGCAATATTACAAGTTAGCCCTGCAGGATCTCCACAATATATCTGACCGCCTGGTATCCAGACAGGACGGGGAAGAAATTTTTGTAATCAGTGTTCCGCTGAAGTGTAACGGAGAGATTATAGGATCGCTCCAGAAATTTTTTACACCAGAGGAAATGTATGATATATGCTCCATTTCTTTATTTTCAGAAGAAGGTTATATGTATATCATAAATAAAGAAGGCTACATATTAATCAGTTCCCGGCAGGATGCATACAGCCAGGAAAATGAAAACTATTTAAGGATGATTTACGCCCAGGGCAATGAGAAAGAATCTGTCCAGCTTCAGGATGATATTCAGAATCAGCAATCCGGTTTTATGGAGACTACGGTAGATGGGAAGAAGACGTTCTCCGCTTATACACCCATTGAAGACATCCATGACTGGTATCTGATTTCCAGCGTTTCTACGGAAGCGGTATCTCCCAATGCCAACATCGTGATAAAAATGTTCTATCTGATCCTTTCTGTTGTGGTTATTATATTTGGATTAAGTCTATTCTTTTTCCTGTCTTATAAAAACAAACAGAAATCACATTTGGAGCAGATTGCTTTTGTTGACAGTGTCACCCGTGGAAATACCTTTACCAAATTTACGGTAGACCTGAAGGAAGCACTTCGGGAACATACTGACAAACAGCTCTATCTGCTGAAATTTGATATTGATAACTTTAAATATGTTAATAATTTTTATGGTTTTGATGTGGGTGACCGCATGCTTTTCCAGATTAACAAAACCATCGAAAGCAAGCTGCTGCCCGGAGAGAGTATTGCCCGAATTTCCGGTGATCACTTTGTAATACTCCTGGAAGATGTGTCGGAACAGCGTCTGGAAAATCTTCTTGAATTTCCGGAAAATGAAGAAGAAATTACGATTTACATAACAGCCGGAATTTATGCTATAACGGACTACAGTGAAAGCATTAACCTGATGGTGGATAAGGCGAGCACTGCCGCCCAGACTGCAAAGGGGACACTTGATAAAAAGGTGATCTACTATTCTGAAAATTTCGACCAGCAGATGATCCGCAACGAACAGATGAAGCGGTCCATCAAGCAGGCATTTGCCAAACACGAAATGATTCCCTTCTTTCAGCCAAAGGTTGATATCCTCACTGGCAGGCTGGTGGGGGCAGAGGCTCTGGCACGCTGGTTAAAGGACGGAAAATTGATTCCACCTTTTGAATTTATCCCTCTATGTGAAAAAACGGGATTAATTATGGATTTGGATATGGCTATATTTGAACAGACCCTGCGTTTTATTAAAAAGCATTTAGATCAGGGAATTAACTGTGTCCCCATCTCCGTAAACTTTTCCAGGCTTCACTTAGTAGACAGTCATTTCCTGGAAAAAATCGTGGATAAAATACATGAATACGGGATACCGGCTAATCTTCTCGAAGTGGAACTGACAGAAAGTGCCATCTTTGATAATTATGAAGTTATATCCAAGTTTATAGACAAGTTGCATACAGAAGGATTCCTTATTTCCATGGATGATTTTGGCTCCGGTTATTCATCCCTGAATATGCTTAAGGATATCTCTATTGATACACTGAAGATTGATAAGGATTTCTTAAATAAAACAACGAATAGTGAACGCCAGCGGATCATATTCTCTGCTGTCGCACAAATGGCAAATCAATTAAAGATAAATGTAGTTGTTGAGGGTGTGGAAACACTGGAAAATATTTCTCTTATGAAAGAAGTGGGATGCTTTGTCGCCCAGGGATACTATTATTCGAAACCAGTAGATGAAAGTACATTTGATAAAATGTATCAGGAGGGAGTCCTATGTTAAAAAAGGTTCTGTATTTTTTGTGTGCAGCAGGTTTGTCTTTAAGCTTAGCAGGATGTAACCAATCGAATAAAGAAGTAAAAATCGGTGTTTCTTTCGGTGTTGGCCAGGCCACCAGATGGGTACAGGAAAAGGGTTATATGGAAGAACGGGCGAAAGAACTTGGTGTTCCCATTGAAGTCCGTCTGAATACAACGGATGAGCCGAAAACCCAGACAGAAGACTGTATCGAAATGATTGACAGCGGTATCGACGTCTTAATTCTCACTCCAAGGGATGTTAATAATGTAAAAGAAATACTGGAATACGCCAAAGAAAAAAAAGTGAAAGTCGTCAATTATGCCCGTGTAGCCTTAGGAGAACAGATTGATTTGTTTGTGGGATATGACTGTGGCAAGATCGGGCAGACCTTAGGTCAGTACCTTGCAGAAACGGCGGATCATGGAGACTACATCATACTGGAAGGCGACCTTGGCGATCACAATGCGGTTCTTCTGTACGAAGGAGCAATGAGGTACATTTCTCCTCTGGGAAATGATATCAATATTATTCTGGATAAAGATGTCCCGGGCTGGTCAGCTGATGAAGCCAAAAAGATGGTTCTGGAAGCGATTCAGGCTAACGGTAATAAAGTGGATGCTATTCTGGCACCAAATGATAAAATTGCTGGTGCCTGTGCCGAGGCACTGAAAGAATTAAATATTACAAATCACGTACCTATCACCGGTATGGATGCTGAACTGGATGCAGTTAAGAGAATTGCAGCCGGTGAACAGGATGTTACCATTTATATGGATTTGAGGGAATTAGCCAGCACTGCCGTCAATGAAGCCTATCACCTCGCCAAGGGTGAAAAGGTAAACGTGAATGCCAAATTTGACAATGATTACGAGGACGGTGTAGATGCTAATCTGATTACCGGAAAACTGATTACCGCGAAAAACATTGATAAGATCTTAATCGAAAGCGGTTATTTTACGAAAGAAGAAATCTATGGAACTGAATAACAGCTGAATTACGGGAGTCCTGTTTTGGGCTCCCTTTTTATCCGTTGCCTTTTTCTGCTGGAACACGTTCACAAAACACCGCATACCTCTGCAGATTAAAGCCGTAGGGATGGCAGGTAAGCAACGTTACCAGATCTCTCCCTTTCTGTATCAGGATATCCTGAATGTCTGTAGGCTGCAGTATTTTAATTTCCACGACCTTATAATTCAAAGTCTCTCTGAAATTCTGAATAATTACTTCATCTCCCTCCTCCAGTTTTTCGATATCCCGGAACATTGCCGCTCTGCTGTACCCGCGATGGGCGGCTATCACTGCATTTGAATTTATCCCGCCCACCGGCAGTGAAGTCTGGGTAAGATGCGCCGCTCCTTTTGCCATATTTTCATTGGTTGCACCCAGATAAATGGGAAGCTCGATATTCATTTTTGGTATTTTTAAGCTGCCGATCATGTCTTCATCGAATCCCCATTCCTTCAGGCTAAATCCGATCTGCTCATAGGAAAAGGGATCCACCAGGTCTTTTTGGCCCGATAAAAACAAGCCTCGATTGTAGGATAATATTTTTTCATAAAGTTCATCGAAATAAGATCTGGAAACGGATGTCCCGGATACATCTGCTTTCACTTCCTTATTCATTCTGTCTACTTTCCGGTCAAATGCTTCTAAAACTTTTTTAACCTCCCGGACATACACTTGCTGGGAAGCGTAAGGATAGAGCAACAATCCCAGACCGACCCCCAAAGAAACCACAGCCAGACTGATTAGAATTTTTTTCTTTAAGATCATTTCTTCCTTCCTTTCTTTCTCTTTCCCAGAATCACAATAAATATAAGAAGGAGGATCACTACTGCTGTTGTAATACACGTGATCAAAAGCGTCTGTTCCTCCCTGGTCAGCTTTCTTTCCGTGTTTTCCACTGTCTGCTTTTCCTGCCATGCATGGTATTCTGTTCTTTTGCCCCGGACCAGAAGCCTGTGGCTGTTAACCCCATAGGGGGTGCATGTTATCAGAGTCACATAATCTTCTCCCGCAACCGGCTTTAAATCATCTGTATGTTCCGGTTCCACTACCTTAATCTGGTCAACCCGGTAAGCCAGAACACGATCCAGAATGTGCAGATAAAACATATTTCCCTCTTTTAGTTCGGTCAGATCGGTAAACAATTTTGCGGTTGTCAGCCCCGTATGCCCTGTAAATACTGCATGTGTCCCAGCCCCTCCTACTGGCAGCGAAGTTCCCTCCAGATGCCCTGCGCCTTTTTTTAATGTGGACTCTCCTGTGCCATGATAGATCGCCAGATTTACCTGGATATCCGGGATATCAATATAGCCCATAATTCCATTTATATTTAATACTTCTTTGTAATTGTCCTGGAGTACCATGCCGCTTCCTTCCAGAAACGGATCCCTCAGCACATTTCCGCTCAGGCTTTCATTATATTCCTCTGCTTTTTTCCATTCTGCCTCTATTTTTCCGCTGTCCGCATTTTTCACCTGCTTTTCAAAATTCTGTATGGCATAAGACTGGTTTCGCTCCATGAGGAAATTACTGACATGGGGATACAGGAAAAATCCCAGACCCAGCAGTAATAAAAGCACGATTGAAATTATTCTTTTCATATATACTCCTCTGTTCCATACAAGAAAAGAGGGAAGCTTTCCTTCCCCCTTTCACTTATACTGCTCCTGTATTACTAATTTACTTTACGTTTTTTAAAAGAATGGATCAACAGTATTCCTGCAAGTACAATGAAACCGATTCCTGCTGCCGTAAAGATTGTGGTACCCATTCCACCGGTTATGGGCAGTATAAATGCACTGCTGTTCTTAACCGTTACCTTTGCAATATAGCCTGTCCCCTCTATCCCTGCAGGATTTATGGTTACCTTCACCGGTTCATTTAAAAGGTTGTAGCCATTCGGTGCCTGTGTCTCTACTAAATAATAGGTGGTAGGTTTTGTATCTTGCGTAACTTTATCACCGGTAATACCATAAGAGAATCCCAAAAATTCAGCTGTTCCATCCGCTTTTGTAGTCACGATGATATCATTTCCATCTGTGTCTTTGATGTACCTTTTATTTTTAGCTTCGTTTAAGCTGGCTGCTATAGCAAATTTGGCATTGGCAAGTTTTATTTCCTGATTATTGGCATCGACTTTAACAATACCGATCTTTCCGGTATGTACTTCGGGCTTATTTTCAGGCAGTACCTCATAGCTCTTATCCTGGTCAAACTGGTTTTTGTAGTCCATTTTTGCACCATTTTTTATTTCAGTCTGCATAGGGGCATCTTTGGTCAGGGTTGTTTCAAATACAACTCTTATGAATTTGTAACCGCTGTCTGCCAAATGCTGGCGTCCCGCCTGTGTAAAACTGACTTTTACTTTGCTTTCTGTTGTCTCCGATGTATCATAATTTCCCGCTGGAATCAATATCTCACCTGCGCTGCCTGTCTCCGTATTTCTGTCTATTACCCCGTACACCTTAACGGAATCCGCAATATACTTTAATACAGGATCCAGTTCATCGGTAATATCATATTTTTTTGCTGCTGCCACATTGGTTGGTACGGACGGCTGAATAATCCAGGTTACTTTCCCGCCGTGGGTATCGGAAGTTTCATGTTTGTTGGGAACTTTGGTCACATATTTATCAATACTGGCACTTTCATTTTTCGGGTAAACATGAACATCGGTTATCCATCCGGTGCCCTCCGGATTGGTCATCGGTACACTGACGATAAACGGTGCTACCGGTTCTGCTACCTTTTCACTTGGAAGCTCTGTTACATAATAAAAGCCTCTTGCAAGATCTGGCAGCACTGCTATACCCAGATCTTTGCCGTCTGTACCTGTTCCGGATGTGATAACCGTCTGGGCTGAGTCTTTGTCAATCATATCTTCTGTCACTTCCGATGCATTTGCAGGTATCTTCCCTCCGGTGGGAGAAATAGCATTTCCATCAGCATCCAGTGTGATCTTTAATTTTTCAACCTTAAATTCGATTCCATTTAAAGGTATTGCAGATTCTGGTATTTCCTCTGTTTCATTTCCGTTTCCGGGGGTATCTGCTTCTGTTAAGTCATCCATTAAATACTTGTGGATGGTAAGACTGCCCTTTTCTCCGGGCAGATCTGTATTATTTCCGGCTGCTGCTGCAGAAACAGTAAACATACCGGCTGTTATAACGGCTGCCATGAATACAGCACTTAATTTATTGATTATTTTTCTCATAACTTTGGTACTCCTTTTCTTTCTTTTTGAATTTCCGCCGGTGAATACCAGCAGAATGATTGCTGTCAATATCACTCCCACACCGCAAATGGAGAAAATCTTTGTGCCGCTGCCACCTGCCAGAGGCAAATCTGCTTTTTTGAAATTGGGTAATTTGTATATTACTTTTTCGCCTTGAATTTCTTTTATAAAAGCGGGGGGCAATGGATCTCCTGCTGCTTTTATGGTAATGGGGTTTTCTTTATGGGTAACATCCACATGGATGCGCCACTGTCCCAGAGGCAGGCTGTATCCGGGATTCGTCTGTACCTCCACCAGTTGATAATCGCCGCTTGGTACATCCTCGAAATCTACCAGTCCATCTTCATCGCTTACCGCTGTATCTCTTTCAATCCAGCAGTTTTCCGGTTCACTGGTAACCAGTTCGTCATGCTCTGCATCCTGCTTATGCTCTGCCCCGCAGGAATAAAGAGTAAACTTTACATCACTTAAGGGCTTATCGTTATCACTCCCATCCACTTTGTAGAATTGGAGTGGAACCGCAATCAGCGTATTGACAAAGACAGCTTGTTCGGCATTGTCCGTCCCCTGGGAAGAGGTATAAGTGATGCTTTTTACTTCCAGCCGGTCTGTGCCTTCTGCTTTTCCGATGGCAACTGCTGCCGCATAGACGTTGGAGTCATAAATGTAATTAGGATCACCGTTGTCTTTTTCTGTAATGAGGTAATGATAGACATAATTTTCTCCCTCTTTCACAGTATCCGTGGTAATTTCACTTCCCAGAGTAATTGTTCCAAACTTTGCGGTTCCATCTGCTTTATTTACTGCAGCTAATGTGGACGGCAGAGCGGGAGTTGATGGGTATTCTGGATCATTTGTCAGGGAAAATGCAAACATTCCTTCCGGAACCGGTGTTATTTCTTTTCCTGTGGGATATTTCAGTTTCTTTAAAACTGCTAAGGTTACCTCCACGGGATGCAGGGGATCCTGCTGTTCTGCTGTCAGATGCTGTGTAAATGCCGCCGTAACAGAGACATTCTGATACAGGTCACGTGCTTCTGCGAGCTTCGCCTCCGCCGCTGCTTCTGCTGCACTCCTGTGGGGAACATATACGATGGATGGATCTGCTGATTCTCCGCTGCCAACGATATAGGTCATCTTCCCGGCTGTTCCGTTATGATTCCCCGCTGTCCACTTCAGGGTCAGGGATTCCAGATCTCCACCCTGGGGAGGAATGATTTCTAAATCTATGTTGTCTGTCCCATCCCCTCCCTGGACAAATGACCCGTCTTCTAATTCCTGGACCCCCTGGAGCGAGCCCGTATCAATTTTATTACCGCTTTTTCCGTTGATTTTCAATTCTCCGTCACGGACAGAAAAAGCGGTCGGTGCGGGATTTTTGTCATAGCCGGAAGGCGGACTGACTTCTAAAAAATAATAGTCTCCCACCGCTAATCCTTCTACTTCTATTTTTCCATTCTCATCCGTCATATAGCTGCCAATTATAATATCTGTTTCCGGAGCAAAGCTGTCACCCTGTTTCCGATACAGGACGTATTTAGCGCCCCCTTTGGGCTTACCATCATCCTGGCCGGTTTTTATAAGGGAGATCCTGTGGTCAGTGTGAACAGTTCCTTTCTCAACTTTTGTATACATTTTAATCTCAAAGGGTATTCTCCAGGATATCGTGGATGCGTTTGACTGCACATCATCAAACCCTGAATCAGTTATTACAAACCAGTTCATTCTGGAATCATTTGCGGCTCCTAATGTAATAAACAGCTTTCCGCTTCCCAGTATGTTCGTCAGTTCAAGGCTTTCGATTTTACCGCCCTTAGCAGAAACCTGGGTCCCTGTAGATGAGCCATCCATTTCCCGGATTTTAATACTGTCTTCGCGGATATTTACATGATCATTCCCTGCATAAAAGGAGAGCGGCACGGTATAGGTTCCGGCAAATGAATCCGTTCCGTCAACGACATACTTCAGAACTTCATCATCCAGTTTCACAACATTATCCGTCAGGAGTGGCTGTAAGTTAAATCTGCCTCCTACCCAGAGCGGATATTTACGGATCGGATTGCCATATACATTTACTTCCATGGAACGTCCAAAAATACCATAGTAGGTCTGCTCATCCGGCGTGACTTCCGATTCAATAACCGCATTTGATATGGACAGGGGTCTGATATCCACAATGTGATTATATGAAATGTCCCATTTCGCACATGATTTCAGTACGGAGATTCCTTCTATGTCGGTAATGTCCTTATTGCTTGCATAGATGGTTCCAGTATAAGATTTTAATAATTCCACAACTGTTGAGAAATTATTTTTCTCCAAGGTATTCCCATCCAGAAAATTAGATGGATCTGCCATTATAGATTCGTATATCGCCCGGGCGAAATTCTGATCCTTTATTCCTGCTGCCTGTATCGATTCCGGGTTAAAATCCCGGATATCTAATTTTGGCATTCCCTGATCCCGGTTGGAAGTTTCGTTTTGTGATTCTGATGGCGGCTGGGTTTCCGGCTCTGTCGGAGCTTCTGTTTTGGGCTGGGATTCCGCCTCTGTGGGGGCTTCCGATTTTGGCTGGGTTTCCGGCTCTGTGGGGGCTTCCGATTTTGGCTGGGTTTCCGCCTCTGTCGGAATTTCCGATTTTGGTTGCGTTTCTGGCTCTGACTGAGGTTCCGACTTTGGTTGAGTCTCTGCTTCTGCCTGGGTTTCTGGCTCTTTCGAGGCTTTTGTATTAGGCTGCGTTTCTGGTTCTGATGCCAACTTCGTCTCCCAGGTATCCATATCTTCTGTATTTGATTTTTCAGCTTTTTTGCCGATTTCTCCTTTGATCGTTTCCCGGGCAGGCCCTGCTGAGGCATCCGCATGCTGACTCCAAACCGGATTAGCAGTGAGACATACAGCAAAGCACAAAACGAGTATCAGAATGCTTCTTTTCCTGTTTCTAAACTTCAATGTATTCCCCCCTATCCACGATATTTCTGTTTTAACAGACTACACGGTAAATCTCAGTTCCAAAGTTTTGCGGGAAATCTGCCTGCTTTTTTGTAATCTTTTATTTTTTCCTGGACGAATGCTCGATCTTCCTGATAAGTCACTCCAAACCACGTATCCCGGCTGGGCAATACTTTGACCCGGCAACTGCCTTCTTTTATAAGATCCCTTACTGCCGTAGGTATGACATGTTCACATTTCATAGGATTTGCATTTAATTCCCGTTCTAAAAAATCGGTAAATATCCGGTCACACTGCCCGAATATTGACGGAGAAAATCCCCAGAAATTCATGGAACACATGGTATGATCAGGTATACAGCTGTATTGATTGATTGTCTTGTCAGTTTTTTCTGTCTTGTTTGCTTTTTCTGTGTTGTCTGCTTTATCTGTCTCATAGCAGACCTGCCCGTCTTTTTTCCTGATTCCGCCTATTTCTTCGATACCGGTCAGGTACCCGTCTTCTACCTTGCAGACCCCTCTTGTTACGGAACCATGATCCGTCAATGTATTTTCCAGTGGGTATCCGATCATGGCATAGTGATTCTCCTGAACCTCCGTACATAAAAATTCATACATTTTTTGAAATGCATCTCTTCCATAGAAGTCATCTGCATTACAGATGGCAAATGGAGTATCCCAGGTGCGGCAGGCTAACAGCGCATGTGTTGTTCCCCACGGCTTTTCTCTGCCTGCCGGGACTGTATAACCTTCCGGAATATCATCCAGGTTCTGATAGGCATATTGAATCTTCACCTTCTTTCTGATATGCCTGACCAGATTCTGCTCAAAGATCGCCTCGTGTTCTTTTCTTATAATCAGCACAAGATCACGAAAACCGGCTTCTATAGCGTCAAAGATGGAAAAATCTATAATACTTTCTCCATGATCTCCCACTGTATCAACTTGTTTAAGTCCCCCATACCTGCTCCCCATTCCTGCTGCCAGGATCATTAATGCTGGTTCCTTCACATTTTCACTCCTCTGTTCTTTTTACTGTGGATCACTGCAAAACTGCCCAGCCCAATAAATAATACGGCTGCTATAACTGCAATAATTTCAATACCACTTTCTCCGGTTTTAGGTGAAACACCGGTTTCTTCGTTTTTTCCCTGCTCTTTGTCCTGGTATACCAATGCTACGGGCGATGCGGAATGAAATACCGCAGTTGCAATATTCCCACTGGTTGCGGTATCCAGCAGTTCCCATCCATGTGCATCACACTTATGCAGGACGTAAACCTGAATATTAGAGGTGATACTATTGCATACCAAATCAATACTGATGGGTTGTTCGATAGATGGCATGGGATCTGCCTTGATTGTCAAATTACTGATTTTCGTCAGAAATTTATAATCAGACAGTTTTTCCAGGGATATAACCTTAGTCTTGCTGTCATAAAGTTCCAGTTCATCCTTCCCCAAGGCGTTCGCCAGATTCTGGTCCAGACTGTTATTTATTTGATCCACCTCATTTTGTAACTCAGGATCATCAAATTTATCTGACAGTTCTGCAGAACCTCTGCCGGGGCTTGCACTTACAATTCCACCGATTCCTGTTGAAACGCTGTGTATAATGCCGCTGGCATGAACCTGCATTCCCGTCATCAGCAGCATACATACCGTTAGAATTGCCGCCGCTTTTTCCTTCATATCCAAATCCTCCTTAATAAAATTATTTTTGTATCTTTTTTCCATTTACTATGGTTCTTTCGCACAATAGATCTCACTCCTCCTCTCCTGAAACGTATAAAACGCATTTTATTTATCTAAAACTGCCACAGAAAAAAAGGTTCACAATCTATAGCAGGCAGATAACCCTGTTTCCCGGTAAAGTCAATACTGGGAATAAATAAATGCTGTATTTCCCGGATAAAACAAACTTAACAATATCCAAATGAAGATACCTATCGCTACTTTCGATGAAAACTTATCCAGGTTAAATTGTTTGTATAATCCGTTTCCGCCATTTTTGAATTTTGCAAACAGCATTGCAATAATCACAATCAGAGCAAATACCACCGTATATATGTAAATATAGTCTATCCCTGATTTCCAGAAGACGATTCTGCCCAGTATCATGACCGCCTGTTCCACGGAATCTGCCCGGAAAAAAATCCAGCAGATGCAGATGAAAATATAGGTAAGCAGACAGGAAATAACGGAACAGACATTCTGTATTCCCTTATTTTCAATCGTGATAAAATGCTTCTTCTTAATAGCCAGATAATTTTTATGCAACACTAAGGCAAATCCATTGAGCAGCCCCCATACAATATAAGTCCAGTTAGCTCCATGCCAGAGTCCCCCCAGCGTCATGGTTAAAACCAAATTAAAATAAGTACGCCCTCTGCCTTTTCGATTTCCACCCAGGGGGAAGTATAAGTATTGCATCAGCCAGGCAGAAAGGCTGATATGCCAGCGTTTCCAAAACTCTGATACATTTTTTGATATATAAGGAATATTAAAATTGGGTGGTATATCAAATCCCAATATTTTTGCAATTCCAATTGCCATATCTGAATAACCGGAAAAATCACAATATATCTGAATGGAATAGGAAATCACGGCAAAAGTGATGGAAAGAGCGCTGTAGGCAGCCGGAGCCTGAAAAACCGCATCCACACATACAGACAACCGGTCCGCTATCACACACTTCTTAAATATTCCAAACAGGATTATCTGAAATCCAGCTTCTGCATTTGCTTTTGTAATCTGTCTTTGTTCGTTAATCTGCCGGAGGAAATCCTGATTCTTCACAATCGGACCCGTTGAAATCTTGGGAAAAAAACCAATTAAAAGTGCAGTGGACAGGAAATCGGCAGGCTCTAATTCCTCTTTATAAATATCCGCCACATAACTGATTGCCTGGAAGGTATAAAAGGAAATACCAAGAGGCATCGCTAATTTCCATAGCTGCATGTTGCTTTTGATCTGAAATAAATTCAGGAAAGATTCCGTAAAAAAATGATAATACTTGAAAAATCCTAAAATGATCAGCATGAAAGTAATGAATACTGCTAAAATTTTTTTACGGTCTGACGGATTCTTATTTTTCCTCCTAATATTCATCCCGGCAAGATAGGATGCATAAGTCTGTGCAATTAAAAGCAGTAAAAATCTAACATCCAGATAGGCGAAGAATATATAACTGCTGACCAGCAGTATTCTGTTATGCTGCTGCTTGTCATGAGTAACCAATAATAAAAAGATCGTTGCACTGAATAAAATTAAAAACTGAATTGAAATAAATACCATGATTAATTAACCTCACAAGAAATCAGATTTGCATTACACAGTGCATCGTACAGTTCTTCTGCAAGAATCCGATGCCCTGTCCTGTTGAGATGTCCTTCTCCCATAGAAGTGTTGCTGAATCCATAGGGGACATCGTACTGCTTCTCATAGTAATCCTGAAACGCAGCTCCGGTATCAATAATCTGAATATCCTGCTTACTGCATGCCTGCTGAAAATACCGATAGGTATCCTCGTAGATGACTTCCATCTGATCACCGCTTATTTTTACAATGGGATGGTATAATATGAAAATCTTTCCCTGATAATCTTGCTTTATCTCTGTAAATATCTGATCCAGAATCTCCTGATAGCGCTCCATGCCGTTTCCTTTGTCAACTGCTAACTCATCCAACCCGGTTTGCGGCGGAGCATCCTGATCCCGGATCCCAAATGCTCCGCTAAAATCAATCTTGAAGTCTGCAAACTGTTTCTGCTGCAATAAGTTCAGCAGAGGCATATTTTCCTTGACGTTCATAGCAAACTTCTGTAACCCGGATAGTTTTTCTGCTATTACCGAACCATTTTGATTCGGATTATAAGGAACCTGCTTGAGACAGTTTTCTAATATATCAGCATCGCAATCCGTATTGAAAACTTCCAGTACCACACCATTTGACCTGGGGAACTCCTTCACCGCAGCTGAAAAATGTCTCAAAAGATCCGGCAGATAGTGGCCGTCAGTCCCAATATTATAGATATACTCCTTGGGTTCTGACGTAACTTTCCGGTTCACCAGTTCTGTATATCTCTCGTCAACCGGAACTTCTTTTCCCTGTGTATGGGAAGATCCCATCACCAGAATATAGTTGTCCTCCGCTATCGGGTACCGGTTAATATATCCGTTTTCATCCACTTTTCCGGCACCATAACCTTCGTAAGCATTGGAATAACGGGAACCGGGATCCCAGATTGCACCGGTCGCCGCTTCCGACCTGCTGATCCATCCTGGCTGATGAAAATAGATAAATATAAATAAATTTACAAAGCAAAAAGAAATCACGATGGCAGCTATCCAGGCAGCTAAGGTTTTGACAGTTCTTTTCATCTTAATATCCTTTCCTATCTGTACACCCGCTCCCACTGATGTACCGTAATACTAATCATTTTGCAGCACCCCAAGAACCAGATACCTGTAATCACTTCCCATGCCATGACAGGTTGAAAGCGTAAGAATTTTATCAGTTGGCAGAATAGAAATATCCCTGTCCACATTACTTCTCATATTGCGGATATTCATGATTTCCCGAATAAACGGAAGAATAGAATCCTCACCGGAGAAATCATAACTTTGCATGATATGACGGTTGTCAAACAGTACTGCAGCAAATATCCGATAAGTCAGTTTCTTGTCTTTCAAGTAAATATAAAGATCCCGGTTTGCATCAAAAAAACTCTTATCTTCATAAAGATGTAGTTCACCAAACATGTCCCCATTTTTCATGTTGTGTCCGTATAAAACAGTTACCGGATCCGTGAAATCTCTGCGGTTGTAATCTTCACTGAATATAGAGCCCTCTATATTGGAACTTCCATCCGGTGTCTTGTCCAGATAATAGAGATTGTCATCCTCCCGCTGGACAACCGGATAATTTACTTTTGTCCCGGGAATTTCTATCCAGCCATAGACATCCGGCATATCCTTTTGAATTTCAGCAATATTTACCGGGAGTTCTGCTGAGTAATCTGCTTGTTTTTTTGATAACCCGTCTCTTAGCTGGTCTGTTGATTTTTCCGTGGATGATTCATCCCCCATATCAGACTGATTAACATCTTTCCCGCTCCGGCTTTCGGATACATCCTCCCCTGTCACAGCCTCAGATCCCGCCGTCTGCTCATACAGTTTTGCAGCTTCCAGTTTCTGCTTTTCCCTGTTCACCACAAAGCAGATACATATTCCAGCCATTAAAAATGCAGCTATGCCCACAATAATCCAGTTCCCGGCACTTTTGTTCCTTTTATTCAACTTCCATCACCGCCGCTGTTCTTAGTATCGGTTCCTGCCTCTTCGTAGAAATTATCAAGAATCAGGTTGTATAGCTGGTCCTGGTCAACATGAAATTCTTCGTAATAAGTACCTTTTTTTGTCGTTCCGGGAAGCATTTGTATATCATCTCCGCGAAAATCCGTGTCCAGCATCAGGGTCGCCAGATATACCGCATGATCAAGTCCCAGGTTTGTCACCATATTTTTAGACAATTCCTGATAAAGCTGGATTGGCAGTGAAGGTTCTTTTCTGATCTGTTCTTTGGCTGCATTTAAAAAAGACAATACATATGTTTTCTGTCTCTGCATCCTCATCCCATTGCCGCCGTTTTTGGTTATATCCCGCCTTTGGATAAATTTCATCGCCTGCTCTCCGGTCAAGGTAATTTTTGCCCCTTTTTGAAACGCCGGATCATCATATTTCATGTCTTCCGGAATAGTGACCGTAACACCCCCAACCGCATCATTCAGCTTTGAAACTGCTTCCAGATTAATCGCTGCGTATCCGTGAACCGGCAGATTATACATTAATTTAGATACCGCTTCTTTCATCATTTCACAGCTCCTTTGGGAACCATCCCCATATGCATAAGCAAGAGCTAAATGATTCTCTTCTTCTCCGATGTAATTACCTTCATAATCATAATTTTTAATTGCAGTCATGGTGTCTCTGGATATACCGAATATTTTCATCTTCCGGGTATCGGGGTTCAGGGAGATTAGAAAAATAGCGTCCGCTTGTCCTCCCTTGCCGGATATCTCCGGTACGGTTTCAATCTCTTCCGTGCGCTTGTCAATGCCCATGCATAAGATATTAATTATATTTTCTTCATAACGGTATGCTTTTCCATTATGATAATACAGGAAAGGATCATATGTTTCCTCATCACTTTCATTTTTAACACCATTTCCATGATCCCCTTCACTTTCTTTTTCCAGTGTGGGTGCCTTGGCTTCCGCATTCTTTTGCATCAAACTGTTCTTGCCCATCACACGGTATACATGATAGGCTCCAAACCCGCTCATTCCGGTAAACACACATAAGGTAAAGCATATCAGCAAAATCCGAATTGCTATTTTAATTTTCCTGCCTTTCGAAAAACCATAGCGGTAGAACATCTCCAGTCCATATCCCATAAATCCACCCAGAGTATTACACACCAGATCATCTATATCAAATATGCCTGTCCTTGTTTTCAGCTGCACCGTTTCAATGAAAAGACTGCAGAGAGGAATCAGCAGCAGCAAAAGGTACTTTCTCTTCTCTTGAATGCGGACCAGCTGAAGAAAAATTCCCACCGGTACAAACAAAAGGAAATTGCTGAAAATCCTAACCACCGCCCGATTAAGATAACCGGCACGAAGTACTTCATCAAATAGCTTCAGATTTACCTTCGCTTCCTCCATCGGTTCTCTTGTAAAAAAAGTAATGCTGAGTATGATACCCAGATACAAAAGCAACATACTGATCACAGAGATATTCCGAACTATTTTTTTAACTGGTTCTCCGGTTTGTACATGGGCAATGGCAAAGTAAACGATGATGCACAGCATAACCGCAGAAAATACCATGATCACAAAAGAAAACGGAACTTTTTCTAATTCACCGGACATCGTTTCCAACGCTTTACTGAAATTAATGATTGCTTTCATAGCATCCTAACCTTTCGTATCCGATACATTCTGTTTATAATATCGATAAGATTTCCCATAATAATAATTGTGATATCCGTATTTTAAAAATCCTGCCTCTACGTAGTTTAAGACGTAGCCCACTAGTTTGAGCTCTGCACCCGCAAGCATTTCCATACCTTCCCGCACATAGCGTTCCTCTACATAATCCTGTCTCACCAGATAAATTCCGGCATCTGCATACTCCGAAATAATGGATGCATCAGTAAAAAACGAAACCGGCGGGGTATCAATCACAACGTAATCATATTTGTGACTAAGTAAATCCAGAATGTCCCTTAAACGTGGATTGGATAGTACATTCGTTGTGTCTTCCCTGGCTTTTCCTGCACACAAAACCATAATATTTTCCCTGTATTTTTGAATTGCCTGGTCTAACTCCAGTTTTTGATCCAGGACTTCCGGAAGGCCTCCCTGGCTGTTCTCTATTCCCAGCATCGTACCAATAGAAGGATGCCTCAGATCACAGTCCACCAGAATTACATTTTTCCCTTCATCAGCCATCGCCTGTGCAAGATTTACAGCAAACGTGGTCTTGCCTTCACTGGGCAGTGAACTGGTAATCAAAAGGGTCTTGGCTGTCTCCTCTTTCAAGTGCTTTGCAGTTCGGGAATATATAGTTCTGACAGCCTGTCGGAAATCATAGGGTACCCGCTTGTCGGAAATCATAATGTGGCGTACTTCTTTTCCTGTGCGCTTTTTATCTTTCACTTTAGGGATATAAGCCAGACAGTCCAGATTCACGATCTTTTTCATATCCGACTCCCTGCGGATCGTTTTTCTAGTAAGGGCATAAATCCCCAGTATCAAAAAAACACCGCATCCGCCTGCCATAATGCCCATAAGTATGTATTTGATCTGCGGATATGGATTTACCGCTTTTTCAGAAGCCGCTGTATAATCAATAACACTGAGTTCTACCGTTCCTACATTTTTAGATGCATATTCCGGATATGCCTCCTGAAAGGCATCCATCATTCCATTTGCCTGGTGATAATCCCCGGAAGTGATTGTTACATTGAGCATATTCGAGGAACTGGTATTATACATGCGGATACTTCCCGGGAGTTTATCCTCCTGGGTTATCTGCATATACTGCTTCATATCGGCTGATAAACCGGTATTTGCCAGAATATCCGGAAAGGATTGGCTCAGCCGCCCGGTAATCATAACATCTGTTGCCGCATCTCCTGTCTTCGTCACCACATAAGTAAGCTTCGCCTGGTACAAAGGGGTATATTTTAAAGTCTTTAGGGCAAATATCCCGCCTGATATAAAAAGGAAAAGAAGAAGTAGCTGGATCTTATAACGCTTGAAACCATTCAGCATATTATCTATAAAGTTTCTTATGTCCAGGACTTTCTCGTCATCATATATGATGTCTATTTTGTCATTGTATAACTGCATGTTAATTCCTCACCTTCACATCATGGTTATGAACCGGACCTCTGTCATATCTTCCATAATACTTCTTATATCCGTAAATCTTTGCTCCCGCTTTGCCTACAACTCTGGAACATACCGCATTCAATACAAACCCGGTGACTTCTGTGCCCCCCCGCTCTAACAAATCAATAATGTCATTTACATTTCTTGCCTTTGCCATGTTCTGCCGGATCACCAGAATTGTCTGAGGAATATAGGCCGCCAGTACTTCCACATCCCGAATAATACCAGCCGGGGGAACATCCAGTATAATATAGTCCATCTCTTCTTCTGCCTTCGCCAGCAATTCTTTTGCTTTCTCATTTTTAAGCAGAATATCGCTCTCCATAATTGTTTTCGTGGAAAAACAATAGTTTACCAAGCCGTTTTTCTCCCGGAAAATAATATCATCGTAAGAAGCTTTTCCCTCCAGATATGCGTTGATATCCCTTTCTTTCGGGATTTCCCGGTCTAAGATCCGGTACAACGCCGGCTTCTTCATATCTGCATCTATGAGAAGCACTTTTTTTCCCCTGGACGCCAGCTTAAGTGCCAGGTTTGCAGCGATGGTAGATTTCCCTTCGTTCTCCATAACACTGGTAACCATAAAAGTTTTGTCGCCGCTCTTTTCCAGCTTGCGCAGAAGCATCGTTGACGTTTTGCTCATCTCTTCGGAATAAGTAAAGCTGACGGTAGGATTCGAGAGTAAAATACTCTTTTTGGTATATTTATTTTCAAAGTGTATCTCTCCCAGAAAATCAGCATCTATCAGTTTCTTTGCCTGTATGGCATTCTGTATTTTACCGCTGAAAATGCTGGCTACACTCATCATACTCATTTCGACTATGGCAAACAGAATGAAAACCGTTATGGCAAGAGCCATGGCATTGTTCGGCTCACAGGTAATCTTAGATGCCAGAGGGGAACCGATTTTCTCCATCAGATAGCCTCCTGTCAGATAAGAAGAAACCTTGGCATAATTTTTTAAAGCTGCCGACATCATTCGGAACGAATCCTCCGCGTTTAAAGCCCTGGTTTCCAGCAGAATCATGTTGGATCCTTCCACACTTTCTGCATGTATAGTTCCCGGAAGCTTGCTGCTTCCAAGTTCTTCCCGTACCCGGCTGCCCAAAACATCACTGTTCAGGGAGCTGACACATCTTCCCACTACGTTGGCTATGTTATATTCCCCTAATGAACTGAGTGTGTTATCCCTGGATATTACAACCATGTTCATTTTTGATACATACTCATTTGGTCTGAGCCGGTTCCAAATTCCAAAAAAACAAACTCCAACAGTAAATGCCAGCATCAATATGTATGGAATATTTTTCAGCAATGTCCTCCCGATTGATATATAATCAATTCCGGATTCCTTTGCTTCCTCCTGATGATTGTCATAATCCATAATTGCCTCCTATTCTACTACCACCAGAAGCTCCGCATTGCAGGTGTACTCCTGGCTGTCTGTGGTGTACGTATATACGACAGCGTAATTGCCTTTTTTTCCGGTATCCACATTAGATGAATATTTAATTCGTGATATGTTAACCCATTTTCCGGACTTCTCTTTTGCTTCCGCCTCTGTGACCTCTCGCTTTTTTCCATTTTCTTTTATACCGACCATGGGACCATAATCGATGCTTAACGTCATCTGATCATATACATAATCCAGGTATTCTGCGGGGTCAAAGGTATCTCCTTTGGAAAGATATAGCACGTACTGCTTTAGCATAATCTTCGGAACAAAGTTTCTTTCCTCATAACTGTCATCATAGATTTCCACCTTCACAGGCAGCGATGAGGTATCCCCAACGCTGTTTGTCACTTGCAGCATGCAGTCGTAGATCCCTTCTTTGGGATCTTCGTCAAATTTATCTTCTCCATCGATTTTAATAAATGGACTGATATCACCATCCAGGCAGTCATCTGCTTTTACATACTGCACCAGAGAAATGTCTTCATTTTTGGAAAATCGAAGAGGGCTGCTGATGGAAAATCTGGGGCTGTGATAATCTGTATAATGTAATTTTCTTGTGACCACCCCAATATTATTGGATTGATCGAAAGCGGCATAAGATATCAAAAATTCATTATCCGCACCTGACGTGTTTTTTTCGATGCTCTCAATCAGCAGGGAATCCGTAACATCTCCATCCTGTCCATCGATGGCTTTTATTCCTTTCATCAGCTCTTCGTTCCCAGCCTCAATGGAAGCTGATATTTCCTCATTCTCACAGATAAGATCCGGACCGGTGATATCCCGCTTCTGCTGCATCTGATATCCCTCATATACGCCAAATCCCAGTGAAATGATAAAAGCTGATACAATGAATCTTTTCATCCACTTCATAATATGAATCTCCTCTTTCTGTACTATATCAACGTTAAATGATGCGGCTGCAGAGTCAGTATTTCTTCGTTGTGGATAATGCGGTCAGGATTTACCTTTAACAGTAAATCCGCGTATTCCTGGGAAAATTCTGTTCTCAAAAACCTGGAAATCCGCTCCATGGAAATCGTTCTCCCCGCATATCCGTGTGCATCGGAAGCAATCACTTGCACAAGATTGGATCGCAGCATTCCGTAAGCCAGACTGGCTGCACTCGCCCCGAACTCTCCAAAGATACTTCCTTTGTTTATCTGCATTGCGCAGTCCTGTTGAATGAAATCATATATAAGCTCCGGATTGTCCTGCATAAAATAATACCGCTCGGGGTGTGCCAGAATTACCCGGTACCCCTTTTCCTGCACCCGGCAGACTGCCTGGTGCACCTGCTGGGGCCGTTCCCAAAAATCAAACTCCAGGAGGATATAACTGCCGTGATTCATTGTCACCGCTTCCCTCCGTTCCAGCTTTTCACACAGATGTTCATCATAATATAGTTCCATGCCCGGATATAATGCTACCGGAATCTGATAACTCTTGAGCCTCATCTGCAGATACTCCAAAGCTTCCCAATAATCCTGAGGCGTATAAGGATAGCAGTTTCCATGGCTGGCTGCGAAGATCCGGTCAGTGCCATTTTCCCACGCCATACCTATCATATCGATACTCTCTTCCACCGTCTCCGGTCCGTCATCCAGACCGGGTAAAATATGTGCATGGATATCTGTCATGGAAATACCTCCTGTCCTCTCATTTTTTATATAAATATTTTGACTTTGCATAATATAAGAAAGCAGAAAACAAAACTACCGCTGCCAGTACCAGCACAGGCTTTATATACAGTCCCATAGTTCCATCAAAAAGGGAAAAAGGTTCTGCAAGTTTACCCACCGTCTCGATTACCGCAACCTGGCTGATATAAATATACAGATATAGTTTTGAACCGATCTGCTCCATAACGGTTCCTCTCTTACTCTGGCTATTTTGGATGGCATACAGATAAAGCCCTGTCATAAAAACCACATTTCCCGTATATAGCAGTGCATTTCCAACGAACCAGCTTTCTAACAAGATCATTGCACCGCCCAATGCTGCAAGCAGGAGCGGTATATATTTTTTCAACATGTGTATCTCTTTTTCCTTTTTATGCAGATAATGTCCCAGCATAAAAAACGGAAAGCCAGTAAGCAGAAAGTTTCGATACCATTTCAAATGGATACCAAACCCCGCCAGACTTCCGATCTCACAGAGCACCAGATTGACAACCAATAAGATCAATGCGGAGAAATAAAGGGCATTCTCTCTACTGCCTGACTTTACCAGAATGCCAAACAACAGATACACATATAGTGCCGCCGGAATATACCACAGTACGCCGTTCACAGAATCTGTTACGTTTAGCAGGAGGAAATCCGTTATATGCTGCTGCTGAAATAGTGCCGTCTTAAGCCAAAGGAAAGCTTCCGGCATGCCTCCGCTTAACAGTTTCGGCAGAAGCCGCCAGGCGGCGTAAAGTAACATGGCTGTTACCAGCAGTTGTAATGTCCTTTTTATCCTGCGCCCGGTAACCGCAAGGGTCGTTTCCCGATCCGTATAAAACGTGTAATACCCGCTCAGCATAAAGAAGAAAGGAATACCGGATCTGGCAAAAGCTGTAATTACACTGCCGGGTATCGCTGGAAAGCGGCAGTGGATTAACACAATTCCCAAACATGCAAGGCCTTTTAAGTAATTTAAGAAATAATTTGTCTGTTTCTGGTTTTTCATTCCCACACTCCTACATTTCATTCAGGCAATCCTGCTTACCTGCCTTGATAAATTTTTAATAATCCAAGCGCTGCAAATGCTGCAAATCACTGCAAATATAATGTATAAATACTCCTGTTTGAAATAAGATTTCCCCATCGCAATGAACATCGGATGAATCATATACAATTCATAAGAGATACTTCCCAGAAAACCAAAAATTCTGTTTTCTTTCCATATAACTTTCATAGATGTCATCAAAATTAAAGTAACAAAACTACAGCTAATGGCATTTCTTAACAATGTCTGTAAAAATATGCCGTCTATTCCTTTCCAGGCAAGCAACAGCCTTCCGGTAAACATCAAAAGGAATAAAATAATGACGATTGCGTATTTTTTAGTAAACCCTCTTTCCAGACATCGAAGGAGCCGGTCTTCCTGATTTTTCCAGATAATCCCCATTAGCAAAGCTGATACCGAGGCAATCCAGGTTTCATTAAACCGAAAGATACAGCCCAGCAAAATATACAGAAAGCAAATGAGACTCATCCACCATATGGCTGTCCTGGTTCTAAATAAACGGAAGCAAAGATAAAAAGCCATATAGGATGCCAGAATGACACTGATAAACCATAAATGTTCCATCCAGCTAAAGCCTAAGTAAGAAGCGGCGTACTCCTGAATGGTGCGCCGGAATCCCATGGAATATTCCCTGACTACAAATAAGGTATTTACAATCCAATACGGGACAAGGAGATTTAGAATACGCTTTCTCCAAAAATGCTTTAAATAATCTTTTTTCTCCAAAACCCCCAGCATAAGTCCATACCCTGAGCTGAAGAAAAAATAGGAAACAAAAATAAATCCTACATATCTCCATATGATAAATGCCCCATCACAATCAATCTGCTGGGAAATATGGTGAAGCAAAATTCCCACTGCAAATATACCCCGGTATTTGTTATTTGTATCCCTGGATACATAATTTTTATCAATCCTTTTATTTACCGTAGTATGCAATAAAATATAAAACATCCATCCACAGGTGATTATCTTAAAAAGCATTTTCTAATCCCTCATCACATTTGATATGTTTGTAGATCTCTTTCATATATGATATTTTCTGATCCCAGGTATAGCCTAAAGCCAGTTTTTTCTGCGCCTGCATTCCTTTCTGCATAACCATTTGCGGGTTCCTGATGCAGTACCGGATTGTATCCGCCATTTGTGCCACACATTCCCCGCGGCTTTTACCGGATACTAAAAACCCGTCTTTTTCTGAAATCAACAACGCAGCACCCCCTTGATTCAGTGCAATCACCGGAAGTCCGTGTGCCATTGCCTCAACCAGAACCGTACCGGACGTTTCTCTCAGGCTGGGAAATACAAATACATCTGCATTGTCATAATTTTCCTGCATTTTTTCATAAGTTAGCTGCCCCGTGAAGCTGATATGCCCCTCCAGCCGCTTTTCCCGGCTCAATTCTTTCAAATGTTCCATTTCAGGACCCTCACCGCAAAGCACTACTTTATACGGAAGTTTTCTGTCGATGCAATCCAGAGCATCAAGTAATAGTTCCAGCCCTTTCCGGTAAACCATCCTGCCTGACCAAATGAAGGTCATAACTTTGTCCTGATCTGCTATCGAATCTGTTTTCCAGTCTGTTTTCTGCCTTCCTGTATCTTCCCCCGGTGAAATTTTGCTTTTATCAATTGCAATATCCAAAAGCAGCCGGCATCTTTCTTTTTCTTTGATATAAGGGTAAATATATTGATAGGTCTCTTTGTTTGCCAGAAAAATATAATCTGCTTTATTGATTGCTTTTTGATACCTGGGATTTGAAATCGTCAAACGGTTGATCAAAGCTCTCATTTTTTCTTCCCGGCTGTTGTTCTTTGTATAGTCTCTTAAGTATGCCGGAGTTTGTTGTGCCCCTCCCAGGGGTCCTAAAATATAATGTGTATCTAATTTATAGACAAACCCAATTAAGCGAAAATCCGTTGTAGAAACATGATGTATCAAGTCAAACTGATATTTCTTATGCAGCTTTTTTATCATCCCATATGCCGGATACTGCCATAATTTCTGATACGCCAGAAAACCTTTTCCTGTTTTATAATAGAAATTCATCCAATCCGGTATGTCGCAGTAGAAAAAACGCATGTTGGTTATGTTCTGATCTTTTAAGTATCGCTCTATCTGCGGCTTTCTGTCCTTACGCGTCACTACATAGACTTCATGGTCATTTCTCATGTAAAAGGGCCAGAGCCATCCAAGCCCTTCATCACTTCCGGCACAGGGTGCACAGGAAAAAGAATAGTATAGTATTCTCATCTGGGTTATCTCCTTTTCCGTCCGTTGTTAAAACGGTCGAATTTGTCATGTCCCATTATTTTTATGAGCAGCTTTTTGATTGATAATTTCATCGTTTCCGATAATGACAATTCCAGCCAGGTACCCATCATATGATGAATCAGATACGTATTTTCCGTTTTTTTAATATGAGAATTATCCATGTCGTAACCGGTAAAATATTCCACCGGGTAAATCTTCATATCGGATTGAACTATTTGCAGCGAATCATCCGTCTTTAAACCATACTTTTCTGCCAGTATGGTCATATGATCGTTAATGGGGGTAATGTCCATTTTCCCATCTGTTAAGAGAAAGTCACGCGACTGATACGTTTTTAAAAATTCAGCCAAAAAAGGATGATAGGGAACCGCTGCAATGAATGCAGCCGTTAACAATTTATCTGTGACAAATCCCGATACAAAGGTTTCATTGTCCAGAATATCATTGAGGGGTTTTACAGCCTCAACATCAGTATCCAGATACACTCCGCCGTAATTGCAAAGTACCTGAATTCTAGCATAGTCACTTACAAACGCGTACTTTCTGCATTCATAAGCCTGTTTTACATACGCTGGTGCAAGGTTTAAATCAAAATTATTTTCGTTCCACTCTATGATCTGATAATCCGGGAGTATCTTCTCCCAGGTGCTTATGCAGAATTGTATTAATTTGCTTTTTTCACCTTTTCCAAACCAGCAGTAATGAAGTATCTTCGGAATCGTTTGCATATCAGTTTTACCTCCATCATAAATCTGAAAAATACCGGATTGTTTTTTCCAGACCTTCTCTCAGACAGATGCCCGGCTCCCAGCCCAGCTCTCTTCTGGCAAGTTCAATCACGGGTTTTCTCTGCATGGGATCATCAGACGGCAGCGGGTGAAATACCAGTTTCGATTTGCTTCCGGTTAATTCAATCACAAGTTCTGCAAGACTTTTAATCGTAAATTCACCCGGATTGCCGATGTTTACCGGACCCGTAAATCCTTCGTGAGAGTTCATCAGCCTGACCATACCTTCGATTAAATCATCCACATAGCAGAAGCTTCTCGTCTGGCTTCCATCTCCGTAGATCGTGATATCTTCGTTTTTCAGCGCCTGTACAATAAAATTAGATACCACTCTTCCATCATTGGGATGCATCTTTGGTCCATATGTATTAAAGATTCTCATGACTTTTATATCTACGTTATGCTGTCTGTGGTAGTCGAAAAACAGCGTCTCAGCCACCCGCTTTCCCTCATCGTAGCAGGAACGGATTCCTATGGTATTGACACATCCCCGGTAGCTTTCCGGCTGAGGGTGGATCTCCGGATCTCCATACACTTCACTGGTACTCGCCTGTAAGATTCTCGCATGGACTCTTTTCGCCAGCCCCAGCATATTCATGGCACCCAGCACGCTGGCTTTGGTTGTTTTAATAGGATTATACTGGTAATGAATCGGACTTGCAGGACACGCCAGATTATAGATCATGTCAACCTCTGCATACAGCGGATTCACAATATCATGCCGGAGAAACTCAAAATTACGCTTCCCAAACAGATGCTCAATATTTTTTTTACTGCCGGTAAATAAATTATCCACACAGATTACTTCGTTTTCTTCTTCTACCAGCCGCTCACATAAATGGGAACCTAAAAATCCCGCTCCACCTGTAACTAAAATTCTGTTCTTCACTTTTTTATCCTTTCTGCATGACCTTTTATTTCCCTACCCCTATCTGATAATAGGTAAATCCAAGCTCTTCTACAGCCTTCTTTTCATACTGGTTTCTCCCGTCAAAAATAACCGGGTTTTTCATTCGCTGCATCATTTCCTGAAAATCCGGGGAACGGAATTCTTTCCACTCGGTAATCAGCAGCATGGCATCCACATCCACCAATGCAGAATACTTGCTTTTTACATATTCCACATGAGCATTATCTTTCAGATAGCAGGTTCGGGCTTCTCTTTCCGCCTTGGGATCATAAGCCTTAATCTTCGCACCTCTTTTTGTGAGTTCCGAAATAATGGTAATGGAAGCCGCTTCCCTCATATCATCCGTCTCCGGTTTAAATGCCAGACCCCATACACCAAAACACTTATTGGAAAGGTCTTCCCCAAAATAATCTGTCACCTTTTGTACCAGGACTTTCTTCTGCATGAAATTCACCTCTTCTACGGATTTCAAGAGGGATGCCTGATAGCCCGACTCTTCTGCTGTCCGGATCAATGCCTGCACATCCTTAGGGAAACAGGAACCGCCGTATCCGCAGCCCGGATAAATGAAACTGTATCCGATCCTGGAATCACTGCCGATTCCAAGCCTCACATGATTGACGTCCGCCCCCACCAGTTCACAGATATTAGCCATTTCATTCATAAAGCTTATTTTGGCTGCCAGCATGGAATTGGCTGCATACTTGGTCATTTCTGCACTGGGGATATCCATGCAGATAAAATGGTTGGTGTTCAGTACATAATGCTTATAAAGTTCTTTCATCATGGAAAATGCCTGTTCATTATCGGCGCCAATGACGATTCTGTCCGGGCGCATGGTATCTGAAATAGCATTTCCCTCCTTTAAAAATTCAGGATTGGAGATCACGTCAAATGTCAGATCAAGACCGCGTTTATCCAGTTCCATCTGAATGGCTTTGCGTACCTTTTCTGCAGTTCCCACCGGAACTGTGGATTTGTCAATAACAAAGATATGTTTCTCCATATATTTTCCTATGGACGCTGCCACGGACAGCACGTATTGCAGGTCTGCACTTCCGTCTTCTCCCATAGGTGTTCCAACTGCAATAAAACAGATTTTTGACTTTTTCATTGCTTCCTGCAGTGATGTAGTAAAGCTAAGATGACCCAGCTCCAAATTTCGAACTACAATTTCCTCCAGACCGGGTTCATAGATTGGAATGATTCCATTCTGCAGATTTTCAATTTTATCTGCATTGGTATCCACGCAGATTACTTCATTTCCCATTTCAGACAGACACGCGCCTGTTACCAGCCCCACATATCCTGTCCCAATGACGGTAATTTTCATAATCGGTTCCTCCGTTTTCGTATTAAACTATTTTAAAGCTGCTATCTTGCATGTAGCTGTAATACAAATTGCTTTACGGGCGATCTGCCTTGCATGTGGCTGCCTTGCCAGAATTACCATGCAACTGTCCGGTCACCTGTCGTTCTGAATAGTTGTTAAAACAAACTTTGCAATCGTATCCCAGGAATATTTCTTTCTGTATGCTTCCTGATGGCTGGCAACATAACTTTTGATATCCTCATTGTGCAGCAGCCGGTGCATTTTATCAGCCAGTTCCACCGGGTTTTCTTTATCAATGAGATACCCGTTCTTTCCCTCTGTGATGATCTCTTTCATGGAAAATGCATTGCTGGCTATACAGGGAAGCCCGAAAATCAATGCTTCTGCGAAAACGATTCCAAAAGGTTCTGACCGTGAGGGCATCACAAATATGTCGCAAAGGTTATAATATGCAGCCAGCTTTTCCGGCCTCATCAATCCAAGGAAATTTACCCCCTCCGGGATTTCCCCTGGCAAAGGCCAGTTCTCCGGTCCTGCGATATAAAGTTCGGCATCCGGCATTTTTTCTTTTTTTAAGATCTTAAATGCCTCCAGAACCACTTCCCCGCCTTTTCGCTCAAATTCTTTCCCTACAAACAATATTTTGTTGGACTGCTTCCCGGAGCGGTCAATACTGGAAATATCCACGTTGCATCCGCCGCCGATTGCATGGACTTTTCCGGGATCTATTCCGGTGTTGCTGACCAGGTCGTCCACAAGCCATTGTCCCATAGTAAAAATCCCTTTACATTTTTTATAGAACTTCACTGCCTTATCCCTTCTCACTTTCATGACTTCTGCAGAAGTGTTCGGCGGCATTGCAGTATATTTTAAAATCGGGCTTTGCGCCTGGTACAGCCGGTAAAGGTAATCATCAGACAAATCTATATAGATATATGTATGTTCCGTTACTTTCGTATCATATTCCCGGTACATGAAATAACGGTTCCCGGGAATGATCTTCAGGTTTTCATTCACACATTTTTCACCCCATGCAATTTCATCCAGGCGGTAATCCGATTGTCTGAACAGCTTGTTGGCAGCCCTGGACAGCATAATCCGCTCCGGTTTTCTGTTCTTCAGACAGTACGAACTGTCTGACACCGCATCCGACTGCTTTTTCATAGCTTCAAATAAACCATAAGGAATCCCGGACCAATCCATAACCGGGTTGTCCGTCCATTTCCAGATATGTTCAATATTCATAGTTTCTCCTCTTTCTATCTCTTCCATGGCTGCCTCTTTATAATAGCTGTCACTCTGCCAAACTCCGGTCTGTTATGGAATACAATCACATACAGTAAATTCGGTATAACCAGACATATACCGGCCTGCCCTAAAAAGGAAACCACAGAACCCGGAACGGAAACCAACTGGCACACAAAATACGTACACAGGGCAGCGATCACCGTTATAGACAGTTGTTTCAGCAAATCCCAGTAGTACTCCATGGAACTTCTCTTTAAAACAACTTTATAAAATACCTTCAGCTCCCAGGGATATGATATAAACAGGGATATGAAGACCGTTGAAAATAAAATCCCGTTAATGCCGAATAATTTTACAAACACAATATCCAAAATCAAATTCAAAACTACCGTAACCAAGGGTCTAAACCGGTCTTCATACCAGACTCCTGCCGCATCCCGGTATACCGTAACAATTTTCCTTACATAGCTGGTATAAAAGTACAGGACACATAGAATCACCGTATCCATTCCAAAAAGCCGTTCCTGTCCGACCCAGAGCCACATAAAGTTCTGATACAGACAGAGCAGGCAGATTGCACACCATCCGCACAGCCAGTGGTTGATAAATACCAGCATTTTATAGTCCTGGTAATTCTTCTGGGGAGTCTCCGTTTCCAGACTGTTCCCCACACCTGCTGTCAGGGAATTATGGAAAATAGTCAGGATACTTCCCACAGCAAACAGAATATAATAATAATTGTTGAATTTCCCCAGTATCACCAATCCCAAAAAGCTGGATATCACAATATTATCTACCGAAACCAAAGCCGTTCCGCCCAGCCGGTAACAGATTAAGCCTAAAAGCTTCTGTTTCATCCCGGATCTGATATCCGCTGATACTCTGCCCCTGCAAAAATACCTGGGATACATTTTTTTCACGATGACGGCTGTGATCACATTGATTAAAATCGTACAGACTGGGGTAAAGATTACATATACATAGTAATTTTTAAATAACAGCAGTACAGCTGCCTGCACCAGATAAATCCCCACATATACAAACATAGATATTCTGCTGGATACATCATTCCTCTGGTGCGCGGTCAGTAAACAGGCTTTATATCCGTAGAAAAAATAGCCAAATACCGCGTTAAACAGATACACCAGATACAACACGTATATATTAATGTCCCTGGGCCATGCCCCATGGATCAGATGTTCCATAAATGGCATAATGGCAATTCCCAGCAGCAGAATCGCACCGCCAACAAAATAATAAAATTTACGGAAAAGGTTTAATAAGGAACATATGGTGTCCTCGTCACCGGAAGCGATTGGTTTATACATATAGTAGACAATGGCTCCTCCGAATCCCAGCTCCGCAAAGTTCAAAACGCTGAAAACAGAAGTAAACAGGCTGTTCAAACCAATATATTCTTCACCCAGAATATAGAGCATCACCGTCCGGATTACAAAAGGGAGCAGCATCATAACCATCGCATTCATGATTCCGTAAACAGTACTTCTGACAAAATTTTTTGTTCTCTCCATCTTCATAGGTGTCTTCTCTCCAGTCTGCAGCTCCGCCTGACTACGATTAAAATTGTGATCATCATAAAGTACATGAGATAGCAGGTGCTGTCATAAAGCGGATTCCCGGTAAAGCCATATATGCCAAATATGAGTTGACCCGTTACGGAAAATCCAATTAAATTCCTCCTGCTGCTGTCTTCACCAAATAATCGTATGAACAAATGCAGGGAAGACAGCAGACATACCAGCTGTACCGATACAAAACAGACGAACCCTGCAATGCCTGTCTCACAAAGCAATTGAATGTAAATATTATGTACCTGTGATGTATTCTTAAATAAAGTGAAGTTATGCTTAAACTCCCCCCAACCAATCCCAAACCATTTTGAGGAATTGGATTCTCCCCACAGTCTCCAGGCGACAGCCTGTATCTCACTCCGGTTGTTCGTAATATCCTTTTGCCCGGAAAAGTCAATCAGCGTTTCAATAATCCTGCCAATTGCATTTTCATTCCCAAACGCACGGTAAAATAAAATACCAAATCCTACAATGCAGATTACTAATACCGGCAGCAGAAACAGCCGCCTTATTCTGGTCTTTTTATTACAATTGATAAAATATGCGATCATACATAATGCCAATGCCACAAACATAATTGTTCTTTTGTCCGTATAGATAAGGGCAATGAAGCAAAACAGAGTTGCCGGTAAATATAAAAAAGAATGCTTTCGGTTCCTGCAAAATAAAAATGCCCCGATTCCGAATACAATAATGTAAGCCGAAAGGGAAATACTCAGTGCCATTCCCCCGGCATCGTAATTCCAGGTGCCAAGAATTCGCCAGGCAAACTTAACATATACCGGGTAAGCAAACTGCTGTAAAAGTACAAAGAACGCCTCCATCAGCGCCCGGAATTTAATAAACAAAATAAGACCGGCATACCTTCTGACTGATTCATGAACTGTAAAAATCCCACACAGGGATACCACATAACCAAGAATGTCAACAAGTATAAATTCCGGAGTATGAACCAGATAATCCAAAAGCGGAAATATTCCGATAAAAATTCCCCATAGCATATTGATATAGTTAAAATTGATCTTCCTGGTACGTATGATATATATGAAAAAAGCAATCAGGGTTATCGCATAGCTGTAATTCATATACCGCCCTATGGAAGAAGATAATAAGGTAAGCATCCAGCAAACGTTAAAGAAGTTCCAGGCATCGGCTTTTATATTCTGCCCGGCAGCATTTTTTAAACTAAGCATTGAGTGCCCCCTCTAAAAATTGAAAAGACGACTTCTGCAATTCTTTTATCCTGTTTTTCACTGCCTTATAATCTGTCTTATCCTTATCAAATGAATATGTATTCTTATTACTGTCCCAAAGATTTTTGGAAAGCTTTAGGGAATCTAACAGATCTGTCATCCGGCTCTCCTGACGTACCCTGGGAATGGTGAAAAACTGTTTTTCAAAAATAATGGAAAATACCGTCCCGTGAAAAGAATTCGTCACAACATAAGCAGCATTTTTGATATACCTTAGAAATTCTTCCGGAGAACAGTACCAATCGGTATACTTTATATGCTTCAATTTTGTTGCCCCTGGAAATATGTCAACAATGTTATAACCATATTTTTCTCTTAAATATTCCACTGCCCGGTCCAGTTCCGGGGAATACTCCAATCCGTACATGAGGATATACGGTTCTTTTATCTCAGACGGCTTTATAAATCTCAGCCACTGTTCTTTCGTTAACAGCAGAGTTGGGTCCAAAACAGTAACAGCCTGGGCAGCTCCCAGCCTGTTCATTTGATCTTCCAGGCTTTTCTCCCTTACCGATACTGCCTTAAAATCTTTAGTCAGAGATATTATCTCCTTTACATAAGTATCGTCCCTTGCCCCACCTATACTGGCTCCATATGCTATTTTTTTACATCCTTCCGCTACAAAATCCAGAAAATAGCCTTTGTCAAATCTGTCCATGGTATAATAATTGTTCCAAACCTGGTCGCTTCCGGTGATATAGAAATCACAGTCCGGATACCCCTCCTTTAACGCCTGGTAGGATTGGTAATGAGGTGTTACCGCTATATATTTTTGAACGAAATCCCGAAAACCATTATGTTTCCTCTTTCGCCTGAAATAAAATACATTGCTTAAGGCTGTTTTCCCCATTCCGGCTATGATACGGAACTTCGTCACAACTCCCTCACTGCCATAATAGTGTATCCGTAGTTTCCGGTAACGAAATGGGCTGTTATATACCGGCCATGGCTTCTGGTAATCCAGAAAAACCACTTCATGCCCCTGTCTTTTTAGATATGCATTCAGCGCCACAGCTTGAAGAGCCCCACCATAATTAATGGAATTATGTAATGTTACTACTCCTATTTTTGCCATATGATCTCCTTACCTGCTCGTAGTACTTTACTAATTTCTTCAGATACTCATCCCCATTGAAATCTCTCTTTGCATTTGCCACCGCTTTTTCCCCCATGCTCTGATAGTCTTCTTTGGAAAGCCGCGCCATCTTCTTCATACATTCCGCCAGACTGGTACTGTCCTTTGGCTTTGCAATATATCCGGTTATCCCGTTTTCCACGATTTCCGGCAGACCGCCGTTGCTGCTTACGATAACCGGCTTTCCCTGTGCCATTGCTTCCATAACTGTATATGGTCCGTTTTCATACCACTCAGAAGGCAGAACGATGCATTTTGCTCTCTGAACGGTATGCTCCAATACCTCCCCGGACTGAAATCCCAGCAGCCGGACTCTGTCCTGCAGATGATTGTCCCGGATATACTCCCGGATCCTCTCTTCCAGCTCTCCGCTTCCTGCAAGGAACAGCAGATTGTCAAGTCCGGATTCCCGGTAGGCTTTTAACAGTGTCATGATCCCTTTTTCTTTGCTGAGCCTGCCAAAATACAGGAAATAGGAGTCATTTTCCGACGCGGCACGATAGATACTTCCCCCTGGCAGAAAATTTTTCATATGTACTACCGGAGATGCGGTAATGCCGGCTTCTTCTATCTTTCGTTTATAAAATGCTGAAGGCGTAATAAACAAATCAATTTTCTGATAAGACTTTTTCCATTTATAAAAGTAAGCTTCTGCCGCAGATAAAAAACTCTTTACTCTGGAATCCTTTACACACTGGTTGCGGAAACAGGCACCATAGTGTCCGTTTTTGCATTCCTCACATATATTACCATGGGTCAGCATCATATAATTGGGACAGATACAATTCAGATCATGTGCCGTATAAATTATTGGAATATGAAATTTTTTCACGGCATCAATGATGGAATGGGTCAACTGCCGCTGGAACAGATTCAGGTGAACAATATCCGGTCTTTCCCTTTGAATCAATGCGCTAATTTTTCTCTTTGCTTCTCTGGAATACAAGATCTTAAGTCCGGTATGAAGCATCTCAGCCTTACTCATCCTGCCGTTAAACTCCACATTCTCTGTAAAATAGTGTTCCTGGCTGCATGGAAGGTTCCGTTCATCCTTCATGGAAAAATAAATCACCTCATGGCCTTTTTCTTCCAATAACCTGCCCAACCCCAGATAGTAAGTCTCCGATCCACCCTTAATATAATGAAATTTGTTAACCAGCAGTATTTTCATGTCCGTGTCCTCTCATTTTCCCTGAGGAACAGATTTTCATATTGATCAACGATGTATCCCCAGTTGTACCAGTCTGAAATTCTTTTTTTAGCAGTATTACCAATATCCGCGATCTGGTCCGGTGACATTTGATCAGCCTGATTTATTAAATGAGCCAGATTCCCATCTTTTTTGTTCCAGTATAGGGCGCCATTTTCCCCCACTTCCCGGTTAAAGCCCACATCCAGCAGCAGATTCAGATCCGTGGCACTTAATGCTTCCAGCAGGCTGGGATTAGTTCCGCCCACTTCATGTCCGTGAAAATATCCATAGGCATCTTCCCGAATCTTTTTTAAGAGTTCAGAATCATACATCGTCCCTGCAAATTTAATTCTGGGATCCCGGTCAAATCCTGTTTTCTGCTTTAATTCCTCCAGAAATTTTTCACTGACATTGGTTATTAGAGCAAAATCTTTTGTAGTCCCGGACTTCATGAACTCCCGGATCATGATTTCGTAATTATTCTCAGGAACAAACCTGCCTACCACCAGATAAAACTCTTTTGGTTTCAATTTTTTATCCTGATACCAGTGTAGCAGCTTTTCATCTTCGCCGGAAATTACGGATTTATCCGTCTCCGCCCCATATGCAATAAAGGTAGTATTCGGACGGGAAACCCGATATTCGGAACGTATGTAACTTTCAATACTTTTACTGTCACATATCAAAAGATCCCCATGTTTCACCATAAGTGACTCAGAATATTTCCAATATCTTCTGACCATTGGACTCCATTTTTTGCGCAGAAATTCATGTCCGTCAGGATTGATATACAAAAGCCCGCCTATTTCTTCGATCTTCTTTTTATAATGCCGGATAAAAATGCCTACTCTGCATGCCAATATATAAAAAACCGGCTGATGGATATGATTCTTTTTTGCATAGGAGATTGCCCATCGAAGCGCATCCACATCATATAAGATGGCTCTAGCCGGACCAATTTTCTTCCACCTGATAGTATGGCAGGCAGCGCCATGATAAATAAAATCCGCCTCCTCTGCACGGTAATCCTCCGGTTCCACGGCACAGGCTACATGGTATTGTACATTCTCTGACTTCTTAAACTTCGTCAGCTTCTCTACAAATGTTTCGAAACCGCCGTACTTTGCCGGAATCCCTTTTGAACCGATGATAAATACATGCTGTACTTTTTTCTTATTCCCATTATCTTTCGTGACCTTTTGTTTCATCCCGTATTTTCATCTCCATTTCCTAATTCATGCAGGTATAAATTCTTCCCCTTTACTTCTTCAGGAAGAACCTTCCCCTTTTAAAACCACCCAGACCGTTTTCAAGAGGATTTTAATATCCAGATAAATGGACCAGTCCATGATATAGCTCACATCCAGTTTGACGATATCTTCAAAATTAGTGATGTTACTTCTGCCGCTAACCTGCCATAATCCCGTAATCCCCGGTTTAATGGCAATTCTTTTTCTATGGTGAAACTGATATTTTTCCCATTCATCCAATGTTGGCGGTCTGGTCCCCACAAGGCTCATTTCTCCCTTTAATACATTCCAGAACTGGGGCAGCTCATCTATGGATGATTTTCTGATAAAATTCCCGATGCCCTTGATAATTCTGGGATCATTGTCCATCTTGAACATCAGCCCGTCTTCTATATTGTTCTGCTCCATCAGTTCTTTTTTTCTTTTTTCCGCATCCAGATACATAGACCGGAATTTATAGATATGAAAACGCCGTCCGTTTTTTCCGATTCTCACCTGGGAAAAAAATACCGGTCCCGGTGACTTGAAATAAATGATTGGTCCCACAGCCAGCCCGACCACCAGTGTCATCAGGCAGCCCACCAGTCCGCCGCAGATATCCAGTAACCGTTTCCAGAACAACTGCCCGGTTGTAACCAGATTTACAGAACTGGACAGCACCGTATATCCCATGAGATTTTCCACTAATTGATTGGTTTTTAATTCCGGTATATGGATTAAATTAATATGAACGGTAATTCCCATTTCCGTACATCCATCAATCAACGGCTTGTAAAAAGGATCTACTTCCGGCAATGAGAAAAAGGCTTCATCAATACATTCATTTTTCATATACTCCAATGCATTGCTGCGGTCAGCCAAAACCGGAATGCCCAGAATCTTCTCCCCCTGCTGGTCTTCATCCATGACAATGACTCCCATAATGCTGAAGTTTCCAAAACTGCGGGTTTGAAAATCCAGGATAATCTTCCTGACACTTTTTTTATCCGTGATCAGAACCAGATTTCTTTTTCCCTGACTCACTAAGAATCTACTTCCGCCTCGTAAGCTTTTTTTCCTGATACATCGGAAAGAAAAACTCAACACGGTAAAGATGACCCACATGGTCACATACACAGACCGGGAATACACATCCATATTTTTTGCCAGATACAGATACAGCAAAAAACAAATCATGACACAGGAAGTATGGTGCAGCGTTTCCTTTGCTTCTTTTCCAATACTTCTCTTTAAAATATCCTGGTAACTCCCAAAAGCCAGGGCAATCAATCCGTCTATAAAGATGAAAATAACGCTCCATCCCAGATAAATATCCCTTAAGTAAAATGTTTGTATTCCATATCTGATTATGGAGGCAATCATCAAAGCTGCTTCCACACATAACAAATCAATAATTATAAAATCAAGGTGTTTCATCCAATTATTTAAATTTTTCTGGTACATAATTAACTCTTTTTCTACCTTTATTTGTATTTAACCGCACATTTAACTGCTTTTTTCCAACATCGAACTTTTTTCCAGGTGCCTGGTACTCCGGATTCCCCACAGCATTCCAATCTGATTCAATTTACTGACTTCACAATCCTCCAGATTATTTTTTCTGGTGCCCCTGTATTTTTCCCGCTGTACATTGATCCATATGCCTAATTTATATCCGGATTCCGTTACATAATTAAATGGCACTTCCAGATTCCCAAAAGTCGCATAGTAACTGCTGGCCTGCTCATACCATTCATCCCATTCCCTTCTTTTGCGAATCTGCCAGTTAATGCCCAGCCGCTCCAGTTTTTCAATTTCCTCCGAATGGAGTTTATTTTGTTTATAGCGTTTTCTCTGGTAGCTGATCCATTCTCCCAACGGCAGATGCCGGACCATATATCCTTTTGGAATATCAATATTTTTGTACTGTTCATAATACTGTACACAATATTGATACCAGATCTCCCATTGGGTGCGTATCCCCAGGGTCCATTCCATCTCAATCTGATTCAGCAGATATATTCTTCTTCCATCAATCCGGTAGACACCTTTATCGTGGTAAGCCGCTCTTTGCCGCTCAATCCACCTGCCTAGCAAGAGATCATTTTTGGTTTTGTATTTAGCCGGTATTCGCAGGTTATGATGTTCCTCATAATATTCCTTTGCCAGTTCGTACCATACGTCCCATTCAAGGCGTGTATACTGGCGCTTACTCGTCTTGTTCATTTTTATTTTTTATCTGCATCCTTTCTGAGCTGAATATGCAGCATATTATCTATGCTGGCATTTCCTCTGTTCATCTGTATTACATAATTACAATTATGTAGTAAAAAAAGACGGAGAACAGAGGAAGTTCTTCGTTTCATATGCAATATGTGGAATTTTTCAGGTGATTTTGGAAAATTTAAGATATTAAAAGAAAAGTCTTTTACAATTATATTTGAAAAAGACTTATTTGAATGTTCAAAATAAATTTTCAGATTAAAAATCGACTTTTTTTTCAATTATGTATTTGCATTTTTAATAAAATAGTGCTAATATAATACCAATCATAAAAATAGTAATGTATTTTACTTTTGTCTGATACTACATAATTGTAATTATGTAGTTATTATTTTCTATAAGATTAATCCCAATTTATCAATATCTCTCTGATGTTCATACCCCGATGTCATAATATAGATACGTGTCGTATTAATGCTGCTGTGCCCCAATACATCCGCTAGCTTGGCGATATCTTTTTTTAAATCATAAAAGCATCTGGCAAACAGCTTTCTCAGATTATGAGGAAAAACCTTATCTTTGGAAACGCCCGCCTTCTGGCACAGCTTCTTCATTTCCGCCCATATATTACTTCGATTTAAAGATTTACCGCCCTTCGTTATAAAAATTTCCCCGGTTTTTATCCCATGTTTCTTGGAAAAAAGGATCAATACCTTTTTTAACTTTTTAGGAATCAAAATAATTCTGGTTTTATTCTTGCTGGATACCGTAATCTCTCCCAGCTTAACTTCCTCAATTTTAAAATATTTCAATTCAGATATACGGATGCCCGTAGATGCTATCGTTTGGAGAATCACAAACATTCTCTCATTATTACTCGCCTTAGCCGTATTCAGCAAACGTAAATATTCTTCTTTATGCAGCTCTTTCTCAGCGGAGCGGAATGGCTTTTTCTGCACCCGCAGCTGCTTTACACATATCTCATTTAATCCGCAGAATTGTAAAAAACGATTCAATGCCGCTAACATGGAATTGACACTTGTTACCGCAAAATGACTTTTCAAATGCTTCTTATAAGCAATAACTATCTCCTTCCCGATTTCATTACCAGACAAATACAACTGAAATCTTCTGATATCACGTACATATTTTTGTATGGTCAAATCACTTTTGTCCTCTTTATGCAGCTGATTTTTAAATTCTATAATGACATCTTCCGTAACTTTATACTGTATCACATTTAATCTCATATATTGTCTCCCTAAAATGTTATGCTGGATGATCTAATTTTTATTGTCTATCTGACTATTATCTTCAAGACCATTCATTATTATGAGGTAATTTTTAAAAATAAAAAACTGTGTCAGCTAAAATGTAAAAGCTCACACAGTTCTATCCTTACGATATAGATTTTTAATATATAAATTACACAGTCTTATATACGTTTCTTTTGGTTAAAATGAAACAACCCTAAAAGGGTTTTCTCTAACAGAGTATATCACAGCTATAACACCTAATCATGGTCTGACAGAAGAAATGAGAAGCCATCAGGATATCTGCTAAATTTCCTAATGGCTAATTGATCTGATTAATCTGGCATTACTGCCTCACATGCAGCAGCCTGCTCTCCAATAGATACCCTATATTCTTTCATGGAGGAATTATACACTGCAGATCCCCCTTTACCGGTATTTTTCACATGGTAGAGTGCCTGATCCGCATGGCGGTAGAGTGTATAAAAATCTCTGCCGTCTCTTGGATAAAAGGCAATACCTATACTACAACTCAAATGAATATCACGGTCTTCCGGGCGGATTTCATCCATACCCTTAATAACCTTATCCACCAATTCTGCTGCAAGCAGATCTGATACTCCAGGTAAAAATGCCAGGAATTCATCTCCACCTACTCTGCCTACCACATCCGTAAAACGAAATTGATTTCGCATCATAGAAGCGATACCTGTTAATGACTTATCTCCACACAGATGTCCAAATTGATCGTTAATAAACTTAAAATCATCCACATCTATCAAAAATAACACACCTTTTTCGCAGTCCTTCCATTCCAGATATTCTTCTATTTTCTTCTGGGATTCAGCCTTATTATAGAGACCTGTAAGACTATCATTCTGTGCTCTGATGAGGAGTTCCTGCTGTTTCCTTTTCTCATCTTCAATATCGACGATTACACCCACTGCCCTCAGCGGCCTTCTGTCATTGTCAAATTGTGTAGTTGCCCGGATTCGGCACCAGGTAAACTTACCTTTTTCATTTCTAATGCGAAATTCTGTTTCAGAATAAGGCACACCTGCCGCAGTGTCCGTCATTATTGAAATAAACGCCTTCATATCATCTGGATGAATATTCGGCGACAGTGGAATCCTGCTGCTGATCCCTTCCCGGATTGCAGAATAACCAAACTTCTTACTCCAGTTACTGGAAAACGTCAGGGTGTCGTCAGCAATATTCCATTCAAATATAATATCCGTCGCCTGATCCATGATAACCTGATGGCGTTCCAAAGAAAGGCGCAGATCCTCCCTATGTCTTCTCTGCTCGGTTATATCCAGCATAACACAGTAAAATGTCCTCTGTCCATCTTCTCCAACCGCAAGCTTCCCTTTATTAAGTATCCAGACCAGTCCCCCGTCCTTTAGCGGTATCCGAAATTCCAGTTCCATATCATTTTTTATTGAAAGCTGTTGTTTCATAGAGGAAAATACAGCTTCCCGGTCTTCTTTAAATATCATTCTTGCAAATCGATTCTGAAATCTTTCATCAATATCTTCTCTGCTATATCCAAACATCTCCAGAAAGCTGTCACTCATGCTGATTATCGTTAATTCTTCATCATCCATACATTGATGAAGTCCACATGGAACATTCTTTGTTAAAGCAGACATTTCCCTAATCCTGGTTCGAAGTTCCTGCAAGTTCTCCTGTTCTAATTCCACTTTTATCTCCTTTCTTCAACATGTATTTTACGATAAAAGCTATACTTTTGTTGCACCTATAACACCTGCATATAAGCAATCAGCAAAACCGATATGCATGCCATAACGCCATAAATCCATTTGTTCCAGGAAAAAACGCGGCTGCCGCCATAAGCTTCAAACGGATAAAATGCCAGAATGCGGTAAATTAAAAAAATCTCGCCAATTGAAGATATATAGTGGAAGATCAGGTGTGTGGAAGAAAACACAATAGATACACCTGTCAATACAACAATAAACGCCCATTCTGCCAGAGCTGCCTTTCCCAGGTCCCTGCGAAACCCGGCGGTATTTTCATATTTCTGAGGATACCAGTTACCGCTCAGCGGAAATATTCCGCCGAAAAAATTTACAAGCGCTATAATGCCAGCACCTCCGTTATTCAGGCGGAACTGCCATTTCCGTTTTGCAGGAACGGCAGCGATTCGTCCCACGGCTATTATCCCTGCCAGCATTCCAACATAAGCCCCAAGAAATATACCCGGTTCTTCTATGCGGTATAGTGCAAATAAAATCAGCACCAAGTTGACGATAAGATAACCGCCGATCTGCCTGCCGGTACCGCTTTTACTTTGCAGCGTTTCATTTCGCACTGCCAGATAGAAATCCATCCCCACAGCCAGCCAAAGCAAATTACAAAAAAACTGAGACAAAAATCCCAGCACTCCCAATTGCCGGACAATCTCCGGTATCCCAACCCTGGAAAATCCATTCTTCAGAAACAGGCTCCAGGAACCAACGTTATCATCCTTGACCAGTGCCGCCTGGGAATCACACCCCTGCTCCCATAAATAATCCGTAGTCGCCTGATAGAGTTTTCTGCCGATGCCTTTTCCATGATAGTCCGGGTCTACAAATGCATATTCAAAATATCCTGTTTTCCTTCCCTGGACTTCTGTGATTTTATAGATAATAGCGCCCGCCAACTTTCCATCCACTACAGCCACCTGTGCATGTTTTGGTTTGCTTACAAACATACCTTCCACCAGGCTGAAAGCACGCTTTCCAATTTTTTTTACCTCTTCGGCTTCTTCTCTCTTCATAGAGCGTATGACAATTTCCAATATTCTCCTCCTTAAATCAAGATACGCAACTCTTCAAGTTATTAACGCTGCAAACAATTTCATCGCAGGGGGTATATCAACACAAAAAAGCATAGCCTGTATTTTTATACAAGCCATGCTTATCTATATTTGATTGACCCCTATGAAAATTTCATAAAAAGCGGTGTATAAAACGACGTTGATCATAGGTCCCTCCCCCAGAATTTACTTACTAAAAGTATATAAAAGCTTTCTCCTCCTGTCAAGAAATAAAGTAAGGTATCCGGTACATTTGATAATACTATTAAGTTGCAAAACAAATATCGTTTATCAACAAAATAGTATTTAAAATACTTTTTATAAACTATTTAATTTAGACATTGACATGTTTTTCCATATAATATACTATTAAATTATAAGGTTTTGAACTTCTGTTATTCTTATACCGCCTGCATATTCCAGGTTCTGCCTGAGATACTGCATTAATAAGTAGTGTGAAAACTGTATTTTTTCACACTTTCCCCACTAAGAAATGGAGGGAATCTAATGAAAAGCATGGTAGCAAGCAGTTACAGTGAAAAATTAGAGCGTCTGGACCGGTGTGCAAGATTACAAAAAGTAGACCGTGTACCAATCGCAGCTGCAACACTGTATTTTCCGGCAAAATATTCCGGCATTACATATGAAGACATGTATTATGACCAGAATAAATACAAAGAGGCCTCAACAAAGTTTGCGAAGGACTTCAACTGGGACGCAGCATGTATGCTTCGATCATTTGAGTCTGTGACCCTGGGTCTTGCACTTGCAGGAACAGATCCGGAAACAGCGGTAAACACAGCAGCAGCTTCTGTCCTGGGCGGCGGATTTGCACATGATATTCTAAAGGACAACTATTCATCCCAACCCGGCAGAGAGGTTTTACCAAATGTGGAATCACAGTTTAAAATTAAGAGTCCGGTAATGAGCGTTGATGAGTATGACGAATTTATAGACGACCCCTTCGGGTTCCTTAATAATAAGGTGATCCCCCGGGTGTACGGTGCTTTAAGCAAACCCGGCAGCAGTGAATCAGCCGCTGCACTCATTAAATTTGGCATGAAACTGGGATCTGCTTTGGGAGACTTACAGACATTTACACAGGAAATGAAAACCGCAAACTGCCCGCCGTGGTATATGGCACTTAATCCAAATCCGCTGGATGCACTGGGGGCATTTCTCAGAGATTTCGATCAGGTGATCTATGATATCCGCCGTGTTCCGGACAAGGTGCATAAGATTTGCGAAGCACTGGCACCGGTACTTCTGGCTGTAGGAAAAGCAACCGGAGAAATTTCATACCAGCTGACAGGTTCGAGACGAGTATTCTGCCCGGTATGGTATAACAGCTTCCTGTCAGAAAAACAATTCCGGGAATTCCACTGGCCATATCTCAAATATATCTGCGAAGAGCTCATTAAGGCTGACTTTACTCCACTTCTGTCATTGCAGGGCAGCTATGACCACCTTCTGGACACACTTCTTGAACTGCCTGCCGGCAAGGCTATTGCCTGGTTTGACCGGACAGATCCCATAAAAGCAAAACAAGTTATCGGAGATCACATGTGTATCGCAGGCGGCATATCACCAGCGCTTCTTATCGGAGGTACCGCTGATGAAGTCGATACACGGGTAAAAGAACTTCTGGACGAAATGAAAACAGCATCCGGTTTCATATTTACCCTGCCGTTTAATGCAATTGGTCCTGCAAAAGTTGAAAATGTTGCCGCCATGACAGATGCTGTCCATAAATATGGCATCTATCGGTAAACTACCAATAAATAATGTACATAAATCTAATCAGTAAGCGACATCTTTATTTCATTAATAAGGAACTGTGAACCATTTTCAAAGGAGGTTAATATGCTTGATTTAACCACACTAACCAAAGCTCTTGGTGCGCTTGATGAAGAAAAAGTTCTATTTATGTTAAATACCTTTGCAACGGGTAATCCAACGAAAGAGGAAGCAATCGAAGCCATAGAAGCATGCCAGAAAGGAATGGCAATTGTCGGTGACCAGTTCGAAACAGGCGATTATTATGTTGGCGACCTCATGTTTGCCGGAGAAGTACTGTCAGAGGCAATCAAAATTCTGGCCCCCATAATTGGCTCCGATTCCAGCGATAAAGTCGGGAAGATCGTGCTTGGCACGGTCCACGAAGATCTGCATGATATCGGAAAAAATATTTTTAAAAGTATGGCGGAAGCTTCCGGTTTTGAAGTATATGACCTGGGTATCGATGTACCGGTCAGCACTTTTGTAGAAAAGGTGAGGGAAGTAAAGCCGGAAATAGTTGGATTGAGCGGAGTCCTCACTCTGGCAATTGATTCCATGAAAGATACCATCGACGGTCTGAAGAATGCCGGATTAAGAGATGATGTCAAAGTCACAATCGGCGGCGCATGTGCCAGTTATGACACCATGATGGTAACAGGTGCTGATGCCTGGTCTACGAATGCAGCTGAAACGGTAAATGTTTGTCTGGATTGGGTGCGGGGAGCTTAAGCGAATGAGGATTACAATCCATTCATTGCAGTAGATGCAACGAAATCAAACCTGGTACAAATGAGGAAATACCGGCTGCAGGCCATTCCTTTAGTAACTGGATGATCATTGCTCAAGCGACCTGTTCTGATTATGGCGTAAAAGAACGTACTTGTATCATATGCGATGACTATGATTATCAATTAATCCCAATATTAAAACATCAATGGGAATCAATTTATAGATATGATAAATATCCTTCCTGCAAAGAAAATGGTCAATCCAGTATTCATTGTGTCAATTGCGAAGAGACAAAAAATGAAACTGTGCTATTGAAATATCCTCACAATTATGGATCCTGGATTATGCATTCTAATCCTACTATTTTTAGTGAAGGGCTTAAAATTAAAAAGTGCGTGCGTTGTTCTGATACTTTAGTTCAAACCGTAGATAAGTTATCTGCAAAAGTAAAATTAAATACCACTAATCTTGTGTTGCAGGAAAAAAAGAGTTCCTCCATAGTAAAAATTACAGATTTTACAAAAGGTGATTCTGTGAAAAAATGGACTTCCACAAATACCAGAGTGGCTACGGTCAATAAAAACACCGGAAAAGTATCGGCAAAACGTGTTGGATCCACCTATATTAAAGTAACTATGAAAAGTGGAGCCAGTGCAAAGTATAAACTAACTGTTCAGAAGAAGGCTGTAACAACAAAAAAAATTATATTTACACGGAAAAATATAACTTTGAAAAAAGGTAAAAAAATAACTTTGTTTATCAATCGCACACCAATCAATGCAACTGAAAAAATACGTTATACTTCCTTAAATCCTAAAATTGCTTCTATTACTCAAAAAGGTGTATTAAAAGGTCTTAAGAAAGGATCCACTATCATAACAGCTAAAACTTCGAATAAGAAAACAGCAAAATGCTACATACTAGTTAATTAGTAAAGATATTAAATAATCCCTTCGTTTATGGTACAATACCAATGCGAAGGGATTTAACGATACTATTTTAAAATTTAAATTCATAAAATCTCGGAATGTTTGCTGTAATAATAATATAATAATAGATAGCACTATAACAGCATATCAAAATATTTCTCAATAAACCGCATAGCAATCCCAACAGCCGAAGCTTCCCGTTCATACCGGCAAGTCTGCAGATAAGTAGTATCGTTATCGAATGGATCCAGCTTCACGACCTTCTTATTGAGATCCATAATATACTTTTTCAAATAGCCTCCTACATAACCGCCCAATATGATGTCACAGTCAAATACCATACGCAAGTCGGTCACCAGCACAGCCAGATCTTCCAGATATTTTTCCCAGACTTTCTTTGCGCTTTCATCTCCCGCCTGAAGCAGATCAAAAAAACCTTCCAGACTCCCGTTCCCATGGCATGACAGAACGCTTGCAGAGCAATAGACATCTGCACACCCTTTTTTTCCGCAATAGCATTTTGCACCATTTCGTACCAGATTCATATGTCCAAATTCTGCACTTCGGTAATGTTCTCCTGTATAGACCCCTTGGTTGATGTAAACGCAGCCGCCTACCGTATCACTGAGCGAAACATAGACAGCATCCCGATTCCGGTCTGCAAATTCTGCAATTGCTGCAGAGTTTGCATCATTTTCATAGTACACATCAAATTCAAACAGCTGACTTAAATTTTTCAGACTCACATTATTTACTTTCAGAACATGTGAAGTAATTATCATTTGGTTTTGGGCATCTATGATTCCTGGAACCGAAATTCCCACCCCAAGAATTTTATTGCGTTCAATGCCGCTTTCCTTAAGGAAACAAATAAACTCCTCATACAGAACTTCATAATAATCAAGCGTATTTTCATACGAGCTGCGTATTCTCTTCTGACACAATAAATTTCCTTTTAAATCAATAAATACATAACTGATATGATTTCGGGTAATATCAATGCCCGCTGCATACATAATATGATCTGCTATTGACAAACCTTTTGCCTTACGTCCTCCCGTGGACTGATATTCATTCCCTTCGGTTACAATTCCAAGCTGGATAAGCTCCTTTATATTTTTAAATACTGTAGGCATACTCAGATCCAGCTTTGACGCTATTTCAGCTTTAGAAATTTCCCCGCTGTCTAAAATGCATTTTGCTATTCTGACTTTATTGGACCGTCTGCTTTCATCCACACCATTTACTACCATACATATTCTCGCTTTCATAAAATGTTATATAAAAGCATTTTATACCAACACCTTACTTTTTGCAAGAAATGCCGCTTATATTTTATAAACTATCTGATTACTGTGCCACATATCCTCCATCTACAATCACATCTGATCCAGTTGTATATCCTGCTGCATCACATGCCAGATACAGGATAGCTGGTATCAATTCTTCCGGTTTGCCCATGCGGTGATATGGAATCAGCGGCATCCAGGCGTTTTTTAATTCCTGAGGCGTATCCGCTGACATGGGGGTGCCAATATAGCCTGGGCTTAAGCTGTTGACCCGGATTCCGTGCTCTGCCCATTCAATGGCAAGTGACCTGGTCATATGCAAGACCCCTGCCTTAGATGCATTATAAGATGCCTGCCACTGTGGAATATTTACAATGGTTCCGGACATAGATGCCATATTGATAATACTGCCTCTTGTTCCAGAGGCTATCATTCTTCTGCCGGCAGCTCTTGACACAATATATTCCCCGGTCAAATTCACATCAATTACCTGCCTCCACTCATCAATAGAAGCCTCCAACGTATCCTTATGTATACAAATTCCGGCATTGTTAAACACAATGTCTATATGACCGGAACGTTCCATGATGTGATCCATTGCCATCTCTATCGCTGCCTCATCGGTCACATTAGCTGTAATGCTGTATGCTTTTCCTCCCTGAGCTTCAATCATCCTGACCGTTTCAGCGGAATCTGTCTTTCCAATAATCACAACTTCTGCTCCCGCATTTGCCAGCGCAATTGCGATTACCTGACCAATTCCTACTCTTCCTCCGGTAACCAGTGCTGTTTTCCCCTCTAATCCAAAAATACGATCCAAATACATGATCTTTTCTCCTTTCCACCTCACAAAATCTCTTTATATATTGTGTTTCTTTTATAAAAGCTTTTATTTAAGTATTTGTATTATACTATGATATTTTTTCACTGTCAATCCACTAATATGTACAAATTGAAAAAGCAATATCACCTGATTTCACCCTGTATCCTATAGCATTTACACAAAATAGGGTGATACAGGAGGCTGTATCACCCTAATCATCTATGTATCTAATGCGCCTGAGCCTTTTTCTCAAAAAAGCTCGTCTAATAAAATATAATATCGAATCCGATCCCAATCCGGTTTTATACCTAACTTGTCAAAAAGAATATCTGCATTAAAATCTTCATATATTTTCCCTCCATACCTGCCTTCAAAATTATGCTTCAGACTTCGGTAGCAAAGAGCAATATCCTGGTATTTATCAGCGATTCCGCTTCTCCCCAGATCTATAAAACCACTGACTTTATTTTGATTGATAAAAATATTTGGAAGACAATAATCACCATGGGAGAACACAAGATTTTCCGTGGGCTTATTATCTATTAACCACGTAAGTAATTCAGCTGGGGAAGCTAATCCATTAGTCCCATAGGTTCCCGGCTCCACCCGTTCCATAAGCAGATAATTTGTCCCGCCGCTCTGTTCGCAGCAGAGCAGTTTCGGCACCGGAAGTCTGCCGGAGAGCCAGGACAGCATTTGATGTTCATTATCTGATTCTTCGCATTGCTTTTCTATTTCAAGAACCATATCATCAAAGCAGATCACCTGGGAATTGGACATCCCGGTTTTGTCTATGGTAAATGGACGGGAACCGATTATATTTTTAATTTTTATAGGAATATCCATCATGATCACCTCATTTATTCACTGATATCATGTTCAACTTCAACTCGTTATTCAAATCTGTTTCTTTTACATCCCTGTTTTCTCTCACACCCCTGTTCTCCTCCACGGCCTTGTCTTCCCTGTCCAGCCTTGATTTACCCACCAGTCCCGATCCACCGGATTCCAGGCTGCGCCGGGGCTGGACTGCATTTTGCGAAAAACATAAAAGAACAGTTTCCCCCTGAGACTGGCTCCGGGCCGTTCTGACCGCTGCCGCACTCTGGCGGCTATCCGTGCAGCCTTGCGCTCTAACACTTCCCGCTTCTTAGCTTTCATATCCGATATTCCCATTGCATTGCTGACAAATGGGAAACAGTATACCCTGGATACACTCATCCATTTGAGCTGTCTGGCAAGAGAACGGGTGGTGTGTCCGGCAGGCGCCCCCGCTGAAGAACAGAATACCACACCAACCTTATTAAACATTCCACCGCAGGGCCTGTGTGTCACCCATCGATACGCCATATGATCCAGGAAATTTTTCATGGACCCGCTCATCTCCATAACATAATTAGGGCTGTCCAGGAAAATAATATCTGCCCACTCCATTGCTTTGGCTATAGGCTGTACTTTTTGGGCAGCGGGGCAATACTCTTCTCCCTTTATAAAACAACTGTTGCAGCCGCAGCAAAATTCCGGTCCATCCTTAGGCAGAAAAAATTCCCTGATCTCATCCTGATCATCTGCCAGGCGTTTCAACACTTCTCTGGTCATGGTATAGGTCACCCCCTTGTGTGACTGTCCATGTATCACTGTGATTTTCATCCTCTCATCCTCCTGTCTTCCGGTACAACCAGTTAAACTGCCGGATGTGCTGTTCCAGCATTCCCAGCGCCTCCGCTTCACGGTTTGGCTGGCAGTCGCACATGGTCAGCAGCAAATAAATCGGTGCATAAAAATGAAGTGCCATGGTCTGCACATTCTCCTGTTTAAAAATGCCCGTACCGGACAGAAACCCAAACAGCATGGTCTGGTATGCCAGTGGATCATCCGTATATTGTCTAGCGTAAAGGTCTGCCAGTTCCTTACTGTGATACTGCTCAATAGTCAGCAGTTTGCGGAATTTGCACACATAGTCATCATGAAGAAAATATAAAAATAGATCTTTCCCCATTTGAATTAGCTGTTCCTCCGAAATGCCGGTATAGACATCTATATCCTTTTTTGCTTCAACACCATTGATCTGCATGGAAGCGGTCTGCTGTCTGTACCGCACCGCCATTTCATCCAGAATCCCATCAAAGATATCCTGCTTACTTTTATAATGTTTATATAATGAGGGGGCTTTAATCCCTACCGCTTTTGCAATCTGCCCTACGCTCACCGCCTCAAAGCCTTTTTCTGAAAACAGCGTTAAGGCGTTCTCAAGGATTCTTCTCTTTGTAGATACCGTTTCCATCAACATATCCCCTTTCAATGGCTAATTAATATTAGCTTCATTATAGGCTAATTCTTGTTAGCCTGTCAAGAAGATATTGAGGGGGAGGGGAATCAAAACACTATTTATTTCCTTTTATTGTATTTTTCCTGAGCAAAACAATAAGATTCCTGAATGAGCGGCTTTAATTTTTCAAATGTTTGTTCCGTTGGATTCAGTACACAAATCCAACCCATCCAGGCATACACTGGATGGGGCATAATTGTGTCTAATTGTGTAAAATCATAATCCATCTCTACCACACTCCCCGCTAAAGGACGTTTAGGAACAGACATGAACATTTCTTTAAATGTATTTTTTCGCACTCCTAAATTAACTCTGTAAATACCTTCTCTATTTACATTTGAAGCCTTGTCATTAGCGCCATCTTTTTCCTTAATCGTAAGAATATAAACCCCTTTGGGCAATCTATGATCCGGGTTATAAAAAATCCCCTGCTCTCCCCAATTTCTGGCAAGAACCGTACCCGTTAAATTTTTCAAACAATAATCCAGTATATTATTCGCACTCATTTATGTCCTCCTGATTATGAATATTTTATCTAATTGTAGCATACAAAATACGACAACTAGATGTCATATTTTAATAACAAAAATTAAAGATTGCTTTTGTCCAGAATCTTTGCTACTGTATTCTCATTACATAAAACAAAACTTTAAAAAATAAAAGGGCACAACCTTTTTCATTATTTGTTTGTGCCTTGAGCGAATCGAAAGGAATGTTGAGAAATATGAATAAAAAAAGTATTATTGGCGGCGCTGCAGGCGAATTAACCAACCTGGATATGGACATTTCCACTGCCCACAAGACAAACACAAACTTTTGGGATACGATCGGAAGTGAGTTTCTGGGCGCTACGGCACTGCCGTACTATGGCTCATTTGTTACAGAAGAAAAGCTGCAACTGTTTGGTGATGTGGCGAATAAAAAGTTACTGGAAATTGGCTGCGGTAACGGTCATTCCTTAAAATATATCATTGATAAAGGAGCAACTGAACTATGGGGCACTGATATCTCACCCATGCAGCTGGAACGAACAAGAGAATTCCTGGCTTCAAATGGAATGAATGCGAATCTTATATGTGCTCCCATGGAAAGTGAAAGCGGTATACCCAAACAATATTTTGATTATGTCTATTCTGTCTATGCCATTGGATGGACCACCGATTTAAATCAGACCTTTTGCAACATCTCATCTTACCTGAAAAAAGACGGCATATTCATTTTCAGCTGGTCACATCCAATCCATAAATGTGTATCTGTGGAAAATGAGGAACTAATCTTCCGCAATTCCTATTTTGATGAGGGATGGTATTCTGTTGCCATGGCAGATAAAGAAATCATGTTATCAAACCGCAAGCTTTCAACCTATGTAAATGCATTAGCAGCAAATGGATTTGTCATTGAGCAGATGGTTGAAGAAACGGATGAAGATCTTCTGAACCCAAATTTGCCGGATGATTTCAGTAAAAAAGCAGAACAGCTCCCGGTCACTTTTGTAATAAAAGCGAGGAAGCTGTAATCTGATAGCGGCTGAACTTATTAAGCACTGGGATCTGCACCTGTTATTTCACTTCCCGCCACCATTTTTCCTGATACTGATTGATATTAGAAAAGTTGACGGTCTCTCCGATTTTCGGAGTTGATACGGAAACTTCTGAATCTTCTGCCAAAGTGGTCAACTGCTCTGCCGGATCATCCCAGGCATGTCTGGAGAGAACGAATCCTGCCCAGTGAACAGGGATTAACCAGTCTGTTCCCAGATCTTCTGCAGCCTTTAGGACCTCCTGAGGGTTCATGTGGCAGTATGGCCATTCCTCTTCCCCAGAAAACGCTGCAAAATAAATCTTATCTTCTTTTATCATATCAAAGTCTATATTCAATAACAAATATTTATATTAAATGCACTTCCATAGTTTTTTCGAAGTCATATGAGATTCAAAGGGGTATCCAAGTGGATACCGAGGGTGAATTCCTAGGTGACTCAAGGTTGATTCTCAAGAGTGATTCCTAAGGTGATTCCTAGAGTGGTTCCAGGAGTGATTCCTAGGGTGGTTCCTAGGGTAATTCCTAGGGTGATTACTAGGGTCGTTCAGGGTGATTCAGGGTGATGAAAGCATACAGCTAAATTTTAAAATGTGATGAAACAAAAAAAGTAAAAGTAAAAAATCAAAAACAGGTATTCTTAGAAATAATATCTTTTGAATACCTGCTTCTGATTTTTAGTTTGATTTTTAGTATGATTTTTAGTTTTACTTTTGGTTTGACTTTTGGACTGATTTTTGGATTGATTTTGGATCTGATTCTTCTTTTTTCTGTTCTACTCTATTTTTAGAACATTGTTAAGCTTTTATCAAAAATATCCTTAATTTCTTCCTGTGTCAGCACCTTATATCCGCCTTCCATAACAAGTGTACTCTTAACCAGATCTTCCAGCATATCTTCCGTTACGCCCAGCTCTCTGATATTCATCACAACACCGATTTCTCTCATCCATGCCTCCATGGCATTTAATCCTTCTGCCGCAATTTCTTCATCGGTTTTACCCTCCGGATCTACATCCCAGACATTCCTGGCAAAGCGCTTAAATTTTTCAAGTCCATAAGGCATGATATATCGGTAATAGGGCAGGGACACGGCAGAAAGCGTCATCCCATGGGTGGCATCGGTGTGTGCGCCCACTGCCTGACCAAGCATATGCACCATCCAGTCCGTGGATTTTCCCATAGCACCCAATGTATTCAATGCCCATGCAGCCGTCCACATAATGTTACTTCTGGCCTCATAGTTTTCCGGATTCTGTATTGCGATTCTGGAGCTGTGGATTAGTGACCTCATCAATCCTTCCATCAGATAATCGGATGTATTGTCATCTTCACCTGAGAAATACTGTTCGCAGATATGATTCATAATATCGTAAAAACCCGCTGTCATCTGATACTTTGGCAATGAATAGGTAAAGACCGGATTTAAAACCGCAAACTTAGGAAATACATTGTCTCCAAAAATATGTCCGATTTTCAGCTTGCTTTCATGATTTGTAATAACCGATCCTCCATTCATCTCAGAACCTGTACCCACCATAGTCAGCACACATCCCACCGGAATAATTTTTGTATCGGCATCAACATCCTCAAATTTCAAAAAATATTTCTCCCATGGATCCTCCTTACAATTTACAGAAACTGAAACTGCTTTGGCATAATCGCAGCAAGAACCGCCGCCCACCGCCAAAATAAAATCCACCTGATTATCTCTTGCAATCTGAATTCCCTCATAAAGCTTCTCTACAGTCGGATTAGGCATAACACCTCCATCTTCAATGACTTGTTTTCCGTTGTCTTTTAAAATTGTTACCACCTTGTCATAGATACCCGTCTTTTTAATAGAACCGCCGCCATATACCAACTGCACGTTCTTTCCATATTTTGTCAGCTCCTAATTCAAATAATTTAACGAATCCTCCCCAAAATAAAGCTTTGTTGGGTTCGAATATACAAAATTTCCTAACATGTCTTAATTCTCCTTTCCAATCCTCATACATTTTCCGATTACAAAACCCTGGAGCCGGCTCAAGGTCTATACTTTTTTTCAACTGCCGTCAATTAATACGGAAACGGTATCCGGCACCCCAGACGGTTTCAATAAACTGCGTTTTTTTCGAATTCTTGCCCAGTTTATCCCGCAAACGGTTAATATGTACCGTTACCGTGGCAACATCTCCCATAGAGTCCATTCCCCATACCCGGTCAAAAAGAGTGTCCTTGGAAAAGACAATATTGGGGTTTTCAGCCATGAAAAGCAAAAGTTCAAATTCCTTATTCACCAGTACCACTTCTTTTTCATCTAAATACACCATTCTGGATCTCGGTAAAATGGTGAGATTCTGATAAGCAATTTCATTCTCCGTCTCTTCTTTTTCTTCCTGGGAATCCAGAAGCAGATTATGGATATGGATATGAGATTTGACCCGGGCTACCAATTCTGCAGGACTGAAGGGTTTTTCCAGATAATCGTCTGCACCCAGCCCCAGCCCCCGAATTTTATCAATGTCATCTTTCTTTGCCGTCACCATAATAATCGGCAGGTGTAAAGACCGCCTAAGCTCACGGCATACATCAAAGCCTGTTTTCCCCGGGAGCATCACATCCAGCAAAATGGCGTCATATCCGCCGGTTTTCGCCATTTTTTCTCCTTCCCGTCCGTCTAAAACAATATCTGCCTCAAACCCGTTTGCCTCCAGATAATCCCGCTCCAGCTCTGCAATCAATTCATCGTCTTCTACGATCAGTATTTTTTCCATCAATATCCTCCCCTGCAACCGGCAAATGAATTATTATTGCCAGTCCTTCCCTGTTTTCTGCCTGTACGTTACCACCGTGCCCAAGAATAATCTCTTTAACCACTGCCAGCCCAATACCGCTTCCTTTTTCTGACTTGCTCCTAGCATCATCCACCCGGTAAAAACTGTCAAATATCTGCTCCAGGCTCTCTCCCGGCACCCCTGGTCCGTCATCCTGAAATACCAGTTCAATATCCGTTCCAGTTAAAGTACGATTCAATGATATCTGAATCCGCGATTTATCAGAGATGCGGTACTTGACTGTGTTCGTAAACAAATTGTCAAATACCCGCTTAAATTCCTCCCGGTCAATCTGTACCGGAAATGTCTCTTTTCCATACATAAACTCTATCTCAACCTGGTTGTGCTCTGCATCAGGCCTGCAGGTTTCCAGGTATTGCTCTACAAATTCTTTGAAATCACCTTCCTCCATGCGGTACCGAAAACCATTATCCAGCCTGCTGAACTCGGAAAGGCTGTCTACCAGGCTTACAAGATTACCTGTTCTGGTCTTAATCGCCTGCAAATAGCGCATTCTCTTTTCGGGAGTATCTGCTATTCCATCCATCAGTCCGTCCAGATAACCACTGATGGACGTCAAAGGTGTCCTTAAATCATGGGAGATACCCGTAATGAGAGAACGTCTGCGCTTTTCATCTCTCAGGCGCTGGTCTACAGACTCTTTCAGATATACCCGCATCTCATCAAAATCTCTGCATACTTCCCCAAACTCGTCTTTATTCTGGCTTTTCATACTGGTATCCAGATTTCCTTCCCGGATTTCTTTTGTCGCCATACTCAGCCTGCCCAGCGGTTTCAGAATACTTCTTGAAATCCACCAGGATGAGATCCCATTTACAAAAAGTGTCAGTACTACAAAGAAAATGATAATGCCATACAAGTACTTTAAGATATAATTCTTTAGATAATTAACCACACCCTCATCTGTCTTCTGGCGGTGGACTGCTGTAATGCAGAAAACTTTCTCGCCGTGGTAAAATGTGTTCTTGATGACAGAAACCTCATGCCTGCTGGCAGTCAGTGTCTTAGCCGTATCAATTGCATCCCCCGCCACAGAACGCGCTGCCTGCATATCCTCTTCCTTAAGATTGGAGTAAATCAGTTTTTCATTTTTTGTTATCATAAACTGGTATCCCATCCCGGACAATTTATTTTCCAGATGATACATTTCGTCACTTCTTTTAATTTCCCCTGATGTATTCGTGTGTACCCCCTGACCCCAGTTGTTCTCCCACAGCTCCTGCTGATATGTGTAAATCATACTCTGGGCAAACTGTATGCTGTTTTCATCGCTGTACATGGCCTCCAGAGTGTACCAGAAACTTCCAAGTGATGTGCGGAGACAGACGTTGATTACGATTGCCGTGAATAATATTGGTATCAGAACCATCATAATATTGGAAAGCCTGATTTTTTTCTTGATTGTCAATGCCTTGCACTCCTTTATCCCTGAACTTTTACGAAATCATATATCTTTTGCATTATTTTTTTATATGATACACCAGGTAATCCAGACAACAAATCTTCTTCTCTTCCGTATGCACAATATTTAAAAGTAATTTTCTGTGTCTTTCCAGCAATGCCAGCTGTTTTTCTTTTTGATTTTTATCAAAATAAATGAGAAATTCCTCAATGGTAACCTGGTCGCACCCTGCATCCTTCAAATTTTGTACAGCAGCTTTTCTGGACTCTAGATTCATCATTATCTTTGCAGCATCCTCCTGTATAATTCTGTGTTTTGGCTAAAATGGATTCTTTGTTCAGATATAGTATAATTGGAGGCGGTCTATAATAGCAAATACTTATATTTAATTCTTTTGTATAGCTAAAACCTATTATAGTGGTTTGCTGACTGTTAACCGTGACCGGTAACCGACCGCTAACCCTGACCTAACCTAACTCTAACCTAACCCAGACCTAACCTAACTCTAACCGCTGAACCTAACCCTGACCCAGACCTAACCTAACCCTAACCGCTGACCCTAACCTGACCCTAACCCTAGCCGCTAAACCTAACCCTGACCTGACCCTGACCTACACCCGCCTGCCTCCTCTACCCTGCTGCTCCCGCCCTGCTGCCGTAATCGCAGTCATCCCTCCGCCACTGCCCCGCTGTCGTGTGCTGCCAATTTCGCCCTGCCACTGCCACCACCATCAGCTGCCCCCTATCATTGGTGCTATTGCCATTGGTATCTTCGGAAAAAACGGTTGACAAAACCGTCCCAATAAAGTAAAATCCCCCTATAAACAATTAAAGAAAAGGTGATGGAAATCCGGCATACCAGATGTCACATAATCGGTGGTGTGGGTGTGGCTGGAAAAGAGTAGATAAAATCAATTTCATAGGGAACAGTCAGCTGTTAATTCAGCTTATTTTGTGTACCTTATGTTTGGTTTTATTTTACTCTTAACTTTCTTCATCTTATGAGGATTAGCCGCAGAGTAAACTCTGCGGCTTTTTGTTTATGCACAAATTCAAAGGAGAGATTATCATGTTTAACGAATTACAAAAATTATTAGAATTACCAGAACTTTACCAGGAAACCGAAGCTGCATTTTGGGACGATGACTATATCTCAAAGCAAATGCTGCAAGCGCACCTGGACCCGGACTTTAACGGGGCAAGCAGAAAATTAGATTTCATAGAAAAATCCGTATCCTGGATCAAAGAAATTTTGCCTCCCCAGTGCTATCCCTCACTGCTTGACCTTGGCTGTGGTCCCGGTCTGTATACCGAGCGGTTTGCGAATTGCGGATACAAGGTGACTGGCGTGGACTTTTCCAGGCGCTCTATAGCCTATGCGCGTCAGTCAGCAGAAGAAAAAAGCATGGTTATCAACTATTATCAACAGAATTACCTGACATTAAATTTAGGTGCACATTTTGATCTTATAACAATGATATACTGCGATTATGGTGCACTGTCAGCAGCAAACAGACGCATTGTTCTGGGGCAGATATATCATCATCTTAAGCCGGGCGGAAAGCTGCTATTTGATGTTTTTTCAATGGAAAAATACAACGGATTTCAAGAAGGGCAAACATGGGATCTGTTCAAAAGTGCCGGATTCTGGCGTGAAAAAGAACATGTCGTTCTAAATAGAAATTGCAAATATGGGGATAATGTCACACTGGAACAAATGATTGTTGCAGCAGATCATGATCTAAAATCCTATTATTTGTGGAATAGCTGCTTCACAAAAGCTGCTCTGATACAGGAAGCAGAAGAAGCCGGCTTTCAGGTTTGCAGTGTATATGGTGATGTAGCAGGAAACCCCTGCAATGAAAAAAGCCTTACTATTGCTATTCTTCTTGAAAAGCAGCCTGATTGTAAATAGGACCTTTTGCAAATAGGACTATAGCGAATAATTTGTAAATGGCTGAGTATTACGAATAAATTGGGGTTTTGCTGAATAAATACGCTTTGTATGCAGAGGTAGTGTACGGAAAGAGAAGGGGGCGGACCAGGACATTGATTTGGAATGCTTAACGCAGAACTGGCATTTTCTAACCTTCCCGAAGCACTTTTTGGCGGCACGCGGGCATTCGCTCCGAAATCCTGATGCATTTCGCAGCTCAGTGCCCGCTTACAATCCGATGGGAGCCAGTCGAATTGTATCCACCAAAAAACACTCCGGCAAGG
>JAGZJZ010000051.1 GCA_018365455.1 Clostridiales bacterium | reverse complement strand
TCTAATGTTTATTCGTTAATTGTCTGGTATATGCATTCGTGAGGGATTTGACCTAGCCCCGCCGCTTATCTTTTAAAACATTGTGGCTCAGCAGTCGGATAGCAGGAATCAAACCTTCCAAAATTAATGGCAAAAATAGTTGATAAGTTAGCCCACGTTCGGTATAATATTAGTTATGAAACAAGTGCTTATACATCATATTGTGCTGGATAATAATATACGAAATCTAGGATAAAATTGTAATTAAATCTAGAGCGTGTTTGAAAATTCATTCCTATCATCTGCACGCTCCACTTAGTGGCATATTTGTCCCGAATTCAGGTTACATAGCCCGCTATGCGCCCTTTATCCGGGACAAATAACCCACAAACTGGGATGCACAGCTGCCAGAAAGCAATTTAAAAACACGCTCTAGATCAGGTGGTGGCTAAGATGCAGTTAGTGCGGGTTATCCAGAAGCAGTTATGCTAAAATTGAATCAGCAGAATTTAATATTAGAAATAGTGAACTGAATGCTTTCAAAGATGATTACCTTGTTTGGAAGACTTTTTTAAAGAGGCTTAAAATGCGAAGAAAACGACCATGCCATTATAATGCTAATATTGCAACGGAGGAACAATATGAAAGAATGTCCAAAATGTAAAGAGCTTCTTGGGGATAATGTAAAAAAATGTTTTAACTGTAATTATGATTTTATCAGGGGCAGAGTTATAACATCAGAGGAAAACAGGCAAACTCGTATTCAAGAGGAGGAGAAGCTTAATCGGAAAATTCAACTTGTAGAACAACTACAAATCACGAAAGAACAGCAGCTAAATAAAAATCCTGTTTACGAGTATAAAACTGAATGCATAAATGACAATTCTGACGGTACTGTCAATCAAAACGCTATTCAACTTATTTTATCGGAATATGCCCAACAAGGATGGCGTTTACATAGTGCCCTCTCCAACGAAGTAGGAAAAAATTCCAGCGGTGTACTTGTTGGCTATTTAGGGCTATCACTTAATGCAACGATTAATCAGACTTTATTAATTTTTGAAAGATGTATCAAACCAGAAACCTGATAATCAATTACTTTGATTAATTAGTAACTTTGAACAAACAAATCCCCACGGATCACTACCCGCGGGGATTTATTGACGCCTTCATAGGTTAAATATATATTATTGTTTCTTTAGACCTTCTCGTTATTATTTCTTTTTGAACGTTTTTTGCGGTGAAAAATAAAACAACTGCATAGTAAATAAAACGCAATAATAATGATACCAGATGGTCGCTCAACAGGTAAAACTTGTCCAGTGTCCTGGGTACTCATATAAATAGAATGTATACCAGGCAACATACCTATAAAACCTCCCCAGAATTTACCTTTATATAGTAAAAAACCGCTGATTAAGCTAAAACAAATCCACGCATATACCAAAGAAGAAATTGAAAGTCCTACACCAATTATAATAAATCCATAAAAGAGTGCATATATTATCGCAGGTACAAAAAATACTATTTTCTTCAAGATTTTACTCCACCAAATTCAAATTTATAAAATATATTATAGTAAAAAAATATGGCTGATTGCAAGTATACAACGTAATGCAGAAACGACTAATCGAATATTATGTTCCATACTGCGCTTGTCTTCTTCATTGCTAGAGTTGTATTTTCTCGAGGTCACGAGATTCGTAGTTTGTGGGTAGTATTCAAATAACAATAGAAAAATGTATAGGAATGTTAGAAAACCAATCATAAATATACGATCTTCATTGGTGGAAATTCCTGTAAATAGTAAAAAATAAGCAATGCAGATTATTGTAAAGCTAACTATACTTAAAAGTTTCTCAAACTTTGAATAGGGAAGCTTGGTCATAATATCAACTCCTTTTTTATTTTATTATAGAAGAGACTACTATGAATAGCAAGTTTTTGGCATAAGATATAGTAAATACTGGTTGTTATACAACATCACTTATTAAACTATAGACACTATAATTTGGCAGAATATATCCGTATTTTATTATAGCAAATATAAAATTAAATGTGAAGCGCTTCAGTAATATATAGGTGCAAATATAGGTGCCAATATTCTTTTATAAATTTTAGAATCTTTATCTGTAAGATGCGATCTTCTCATAGAATATCATTCGACAGGGATTCCAAACTACCACCAGCAAATCCAAGTTATATTGAGCCTACCTTTCCGCCTTTTAATTTAGTCGTTATATCAGACTTATATTTATGGAATCATATTTACCTATTTACAAACCTTAACCGTCTTGCTCTGTCCCTTACCTTTAAATAGTGTGGTGTATTTCTTTACTTTACTTTTAGGAACCTTTATCATAGCCTGACTGTTTATCATCTTCAGCGCAGAATTCCCAACTTTTATCAGTGCAGTTCCTTTAACCGTGATTTTTTTCAAATTCTTACAATTATAGAATGCCTTGCTTCCCAGCGTTTTAATACGCGAAGGAAGAGTAATACTCTTTAATCCGGTACATCCTGAGAAAACACTATTTCCGACAGTAGTTGTATAATTACCAAATGTCACTGTCTTCAGATTTTTACAACCGTAAAACAGTTCCTCTTTAATAGAAGTAATTTTAGTCGGCAACTTCACCTTTTTAAGATTGGAGCAGCCACGGAATGCAGCTTTTCCGATTTCATTAACTTTACTGCCGAAGTTTACACTTCTGAGTGCTGAACAGTTGTAGAATGCCCTGTCTCCGATGGATGTAACATATTTACCCATGTTTATGGTCTTAAGTTTCTTATTTGATTTAAAAGCATTTTTTGCGATACTTGTTACTGTAGAGTTGTAGGTATTGAGTTTTATTGTGTCAGGAATCGTGAGTTTCGTTTTTTGGTTGTTGATGGGTGCGATTACCTGGACTGTACCACCGTTTGTATCTGATGTCAGGACTTTATATCTGAAACTGCCTGAGATATATTCCTGAGATGGGTATGGAACAGCATAGCTGCCATTAAACGAAATACAACCTTCAAAAGCGCTTGCATCTATGGTTTTTAAACCATTAGGCAGATTAATTGTAGCCAGTGCTTGACTATACCAAAAAGCATTTCTTCCAATAGATGTTATCGAAGGCGGCAATTCTATTTTTGTTAAACTCGAACATGAGCTAAAAGTCAAAGCTTCTATTTTTTTAACTGTATTAGGAATTTTTATTTCTTTGATTCCAGTACTTGAAAAAGCACTTTTCCCAATAAATGTTAATCCATCTGGCAAATTAAAACGCTCCACATTCGAAAGACTAGAGAAAGCATACTCATCAATAATTTTCAAACTTTTAGGTAAGTTTACAGTGGTAACATCTATGCCACTGAAAGCAGATTTTCCAATGCGCGTCACGCCGTTAGGTATATTGTAGACTCCTCCGATAGGATTAATATTGTCAAATAGATAATCTCCAATACTGGTAATACCATCTTTAATAATAATTTTGTAATGTTTTCCCAAGCGGAATGGGTTTGTATATTTTCCACTTGGATCAAAACCATCCTGATCAAAATCAAAGGTATCTCCTGATCCTGAAATAATTGCTTCTTGAGTTTCCCTATTGATTGTGACATGTACATTATCTCCGATTTTGACCGTTTCTAATTTTTCTTCTGCTTGTGCAGGTATAATACATAAAACAAATAAAAATGTTATTAGAAAAGCACTTAACACTATTTTTTTCACATGAATTCCCTCCCTTTTATAGTTAAATTATAGATTATGAATAAAAATTTTACAACTGCAATATTAATTTTCATAGGAGCATTCACAATTTTTTTAAAACATACATGAAGATATATTAATTAGGGAATCTTACAAATGTGTAATCTAAATGTCACCTATATGCAAGCTAATCATGTTATGCTATACCCATCGAATGAAAGCCTGTTTAACATGCTTTGGAAAGGTGGATTTAAATGAACTTATTAGAAGTAAAAGAATTATACAAAACCTATGGAAGCGGTGAGACGGCAGTGGAAGCGCTGAAAAATGTATCTTTTTCGGTTCCGAAGGGCCAGTTTGTTGCGGTTGTGGGCGAGTCTGGATCAGGGAAAAGTACGCTGCTGAATATGATTGGTGCGCTGGACACGCCTGCCTCTGGGTGTATTCAGATTGACGGCAGAGAAATTCTGGAGATGGATGATGAAAAGCTTACGATTTTCCGGCGGAGGAATATCGGATTTATTTTTCAGGCGTTTAACCTGATTCCGGAGTTGACGGTAGAACAAAATATGATATTTCCCTTGCTTTTGGATTATAAAAAGCCGGACCAGGATTATGTGGAAGAGCTGCTGACGGTTTTGTCTCTGAAAGAAAGGCGGACTCATTTGCCAAGCCAGTTATCAGGGGGGCAGCAGCAGCGTGTTGCAATTGGGCGGGCACTGATTACCCGGCCGATGCTGATTCTGGCGGATGAGCCAACGGGAAACCTGGATACGCAAAACAGCAGTGAGGTTATTTCCCTGCTGAAGTCGGCATCCAGGCGATACAGCCAGACAATTCTGATGATTACCCATAACCGCAGCATAGCTTCTACGGCGGACCGGGTTCTAAGGGTTTCGGATGGGATTCTTACTGATTTAGGGGGGTATGCAGAGTGAAGAGCTATCTTGGATTGATTTCTGAATATGCAAAGGTGCATAAAAAGAAAAATCGCTTAACCATCACCTGTATTGCAGTATCCGTTTTGCTGGTTGCAGCGGTTTTCGGCATGGCAGACATGAGCGTAAAGACACAGATGATTGAACAGATAAAGACATATGGAAATTACCATGCGGTTGTATCAAATCCGGCTCCCAAAATTGCAGAGCAGATCGGGAGCAGGCCGGATGTGGCAGTTTCCGGCTGGGTATACGAAATTGAAAGCGGGAGAACAGGAGATTTGGAGGTACGGATTTCCGGTGGGGATGAGGCTATGTCCAGAGAGATGAATATGGAGGCAGTCGAAGGGCGGTTTCCTGAGGCTTTGGATGAAATTATGATGGACAGGTCGGCTATGCAGAAGCTGGGTTATGCAGTGGGAGATACAGTAGATATTACTCTTGCAGACGGATCATCGGGCAAGTTTAAGATTACGGGCATCAGCAGTGATTTCGTATCTCTGAAGTCTTTTGACCGGCATGGCGTTTATTTTTCTACGGTTGGAATTCAGAATCTCCCATCTGAAAATGTGTATAGCGCTTATTACATCCAGTTCAAAAAGAGTGCCAACATACGTCAGGCGATAGAGGAAATAAAGACAGATTATGGGCTTTCCAAAGATCAAGTAGGTACCAACCGGGTACTGCTTAGGTTATTAGGCCAGGGAAACGACAGTGGGATGTACCAGCTTTACCTTGTGTCAGGTATTTTGTTTGTGCTGATTCTCTGTGCAGGTACTTTTATGATTTCAAGCAGCTTTACGATGCGGGTGACAGAGCGGGTGCAGTTTTTTGGAATGATGCGCTGTCTGGGAGCAACGAAAAAGCAGGTCAGACGTTATGTGAGACTGGAAGGGCTTCGTCTGTGTGTAGTTGGAGTTCCCATTGGTTTACTGGCGGGAACACTGATGATGTGGGCGGCGGCAGCTTATCTTAAGTTTTTCAATTCCGCATTTTTTGCTGAAATGCCGCTGTTCCAGATCAGTGTGCCCGCACTTCTTGCAGGGGCAGGAGTTGGTTTTCTGGCTGTTATGCTGGCATCCAATGCTCCGTGTAAAAAAGCAGCGGGAGTTTCGCCCCAGGCGGCTCTCACAGGGAGTCTAAGGGGGATGAAAACAGTAGGAAAAGCTGCAAATACCCGTATTTTTCACGTGGAAACCGGGATGGGGGTAAACCATGCATTTCAAAGCGGTAAGAATACATTTTTACTTTCCGGATCATTTGCTATCAGCATTGTTTTATTTTTGTGTTTTACGGTGCTGATCACGTTTATGAATCATGCACTGAATCCTCTTCGGCCCTATGCCCCGGATATCAGTATTCTGGCTGAAGAAAATGCTCCGTCAATAAAGCATGACCTTGCGGGAGAAATCAGTGAACTGGCAGGTGTCAAGAAGACATATGGCCGTATGTTTGCATATGATATTCCGGTTTCTGGCAGGGAGCAGGTCAATACCGCTATGCTGATTTCTCATGAGCAATATCAGTTCGATTGGGTAGAGGATCAGCTGATTGAGGGAAATATAGAAGATGCCAGGGATGGAGACGGAGTTCTGGTTATCTACTCAGAAGAACAGGACTGGCATGTTGGGGACACAATGTTGGTAAATCTGCCAAAGGGAGAAACTTCATTGCGTGTGGCGGGCATCTTAGCAGATGCACCATATGACAGAGCAGCAGGGGAACAGGCTGTTATCTGTTCTGAAAAAACCTTTACCGCACTGACCGGATCTGACGATTACACCATTATTGATATACAGGTAAATGCAAATGCACCCTCTGATCTGGATGAGAAAATTCGAGAATTAGCCGGAAACCAGATTTCACTGCTGGATAAACGAATTGCAAACCAGGATGTGCAGGCAGCCTATCTGTCAATGTCGGTGTTTGTGTATGGTTTCTTAATGGTAATCGCTTTCGTAGCGCTGCTGAACATAGTAAATACCGTAAATGGCAGTGTTTCCAGCCGGATGAATCAATATGGAATGATGCGGGCCGTAGGAATGAGCGCCAGACAGCTAAAGCGGATGGTTTGGGCTGAAGCAGCCTCCTATGCTGTAGTAGGAAGCATCGCAGGCTGTGTTTTGGGGCTGTTATGCCACAAAATGGTGTTTACTATGATGGTCACGGAAAACTGGGGAGTAGAATGGCAGCCTCCGTTACTGGTATTGGCGGTTACCATTGCAGCTTCTGCTATTACGACATTTATTGCGGTGATTTCACCATCGAAGAAGATTGAGAAGCTTAGTATCGTAAATGTGGTGAATGCACAGCAATAGTCCCAATATTTCCACTTTACTCACCTGGAATTACCAGCTCAGATTCAGCATGCTCAGATATAGATGTCACGTTAATTTTTCCTTCGCTTTTATAGATGTTAAAAGAAATGACACTTACCATTATCAAGAGGATGTTTATTACAACAAATCCGATAATGATACCCAGTACAATTTTAAACAGTAGTTTTGAACGACGGTTTTTTATGGCAAGCTGCTCATTGATTCTGGACAGCTGTTCGGCAATATCATTTTCGCCAGACTCTTTTTGAATTTTTGCGCCTAATAATTCACTTACCGGAATCTCAAAAAGGTCGGCTATACGGATCAGCATTTCTGCATCAGGAACAGAAAGCCCGGTTTCCCATAGTTAAAGATATTGGTTTCAATGGGTATTGTATCAGTCAATTTTGCCGATAAAGCGGTAGTGAATTTCTACTTCCTGCTCCCGTTCCCCGTCTGCGTTTGTAACAGCGTTATGGACAACGATTTTTTCAATCAGCGTGTTCAAAAGCGGTGCGGTCAGTTCGGCGGGATTTGAGTATTGCTTTATCAATGTAATCCATTTCTCCGCGTCACTGTTTTCCTGTTCGGACTTCACAAGCCGTTCCTGTAAGGTTTGGATTTTTTCGGATAATTCCGCCTGTTCATTCTGGTACTTCGTGGACAGCATGGAGAAGTTGCGTTCCGTGATTTTCCCCGCCGCCCTGTCCTCATACATTTTCATAAACAGGGTATCAATCTCCCGTTGCCGCTTCTCTGCTTTTTTCAGTTCGGACGCGGCCTTTTTCTTTGCGGCGGCGCGTTCCCTGTCACCTGTTTTTAACAGACGGTGAAGCAGGTTTCCCTCGTCCTGCTCGGCCTCCTGTGACCAATATTGCAGGCGGGAAAGGACATAGGCGTAAAGCACATCATAGCGGATATAGTGGGCGGAGCAATAGCCCTTTCCAAACTGCCCGTAGTAGGAACAGGAAAAATGACTATACGGCGTTTTGTTCTGGTTATTCGTCCCGAACCGGAGCGACCAGCCACAGTCAGCGCATTTCACCAGCCCCGCGAAAATCTGGGTAGTCCTGTCTTTCCGTTCCCTGCGTCTGCCCTTTATCTGCTCCTGTACCTGCCGGAACACGTCTTTGTCAACCAGCGGCTCATGGGTATCTTCCACCCTGTACCATTCCTCTTCCGGCTTGCGTATCTTCTTACGGCTCTTGAAAGATACGGTACTCTGTTTATTGTGGACACTGTTGCCGATATAGGTTTCATCTTTCATCAGATTTTTCACCTGCCCTATCGTCCACAGATACCGCTTGCTTTCCGGCTGTCCCTCAAAGATATGGGCGAATGTCCCATACTTCTGAAAATTCAGCCATGCGGAGGTAGGTACTTTTTCTTCAATCAATGTCTTTGTGATTTTGGCGGCTCCCATGCCATGAGAGGCAAGGTCAAAAATCTTTTCGATTATCCAGCGGGTATCCTCGTCAATCAGTAACTTTCCCTTTGTGTCCGGGTCTTTCCTATATCCTAACGGCGCGTAGGCTCCATAGTGAGCGCCCTCGGCAAACCGTACTTTCATAGCGGATTTTACCTTGCGGCTTGTATCGCGCGCCACCCATTCATTGATGATATTTTTGAATGGGGCAATCTCACTTTCACCGTTAGCGCTGTCCACGCCATCATTGATTGCGATATAGCGGACACCTCGGCTGGGAAAATAAAGTTCGGTATACTGCCCGGTCAAAATATAGTTTCTGCCAAGACGGGATAAATCTTTTGTTACCACACAGTTAAGCTTTCCCGCTTCTATATCCTCAATCATACGCTGGAAATTCGGACGGTCAAAGTTCGTTCCCGACCAGCCATCGTCTGCGTATTCTTCGATAACATTCAGCCCATTTTCAGCGGCATATTGGCGGAGCATACTTCTCTGTGTGGTAATGCTGGAGCTTTCCCCCTGTAATTCATCGTCACGGCTAAGCCTAAGATAGAGTGCGGTATTGTAAATCGGTTGTTTCATCATAGCCTCCTTTAAAAGAAACAACCCACGCTTATTACAATACCTTGCCTGTATAGGTAAAGTATAGCATAAGCGCGGGCTGTAATCAATGTTGTGGATTAGGTGGGATTTTTGTTCGCAGAGTGCTGGATTACATCGGCAATCAGTTCACCAAGAGGTCGTCCCTCCGTTGCGAAATGCTCCGATACCTTAATGCGGCTTTTCCCACAGATAAAATACTGTGTCCCGTTCTCTGTCTGTAAAAGCTGGCCCTGTTTGGCAGAGGAAATGCTCTGGCTTTTTTCCATTCAGTTTCCTTTCTCAATTATCAGTATTCGGTTGTCAAGGTACAATGGCGGCTATCTCTGCCGTCCGGACTGTCCCCGCTGTGCGGTCTGTATCTGCCTCTTTAAATCCTCCGGGATAGCGTCCACAATGCGGCGCAGTTCCCGCAGTTCGCTTTCCAGCTTACCACGTTCAAGCTGTGTCTTTATCTTCTTTTCATCGCCCGTTTTCGCCCGCTTTGCAAGAGCGGCGTTCTCCTTTTCCAGCCGGGTAAATCCGCTCTTATACTTTTTGAGTACACTCTCAAAATCCTCCATCTCCGGGAAAAACTTTTCCAGAAGGGAAAGGGCTTCTTCACGCTTTTTCGCAGCATTCAGGGGATTGATACCCGATAGTACCGTTTCTATCCTCTGGGCCTGTTTGGTGAGGTGTACCGCCTGTTTGAATATACGGGTGGGGATATGTTTCCGGCCTGTCTCATGGGCGCTTTCGCCGCGTTCCAAGTCCGGGTATGCCTGTATCATGTGGGAGTAAAAATCGTCCTGCCAGCGGCTTAAATCCGCGCGCCCTCCCAAGATTTCCTTTGCACAAAGTCGGTTGTCTTTTGTCAGCGGCACAAAGGTCAAATGCAGGTGTGGCGTTTTCTCGTCCATATGAACCACAGCGGAAATGATGTTTTCTTTTCCTACCCGCTGGATTAGGAAGTCAGCCGCCCGCTGGAAAAATGCCGCTGTTTCCGTTATGCTTTTTCCCTTGAAAAATTCCGGGCTGGCGGTTATCAGCGTATCCACAAACCGGGTGCTGTCCTTGCGGGTGCGGCACCCGGCCTGCTCAATACGGCTCTGGATAAAGTGATAGTATCTTCCTTGTGGTTTGACTATGTGAAAATTGTTCTTGATTTTTGCCGTGTCTATGTCGGGATTGCTGGCGTATTTCTCTTTCTGGCGCTCATGGTGGGCCTCCATCGCCCGGGCCGGAGTGCCCTTGTGCTTCTCAAAACGTAAAATCGCATATTGCGGCATATCGTCCCTCCTGTCGGTTACGGTTAGGAGCCTGTTTTCCGGGGGAGAGGTACAAACATACCACCACCCCGGAAACAGCGCCCGCAAAGCCTTGTAGAATGGGGCTTTCCGCGCCCCTAATTGTCCGCTTTTCCCCTGTGTTTCCTGTCGCTGGCGTTCTTCTGTCTGCGGTGTACTCTCCGGGCGCAGTCTTTACAATACTTTGCCCGGTTGGAGCGGAGAGCGAAAGTCCCGCCGCAGATAACACAACGCTTTACGCCCTGTCCCATAATCTCGGCGTATAAAGTCTTGTCTGCCGGAAGTACGGCGTTCAAGAACCATTTACAGATAAGGGTGTAGGAAATGCTCTGTACACAGACACATTCCTCCCCATCGTCTAAGGCGATACAGTTGCCGTTGTCATAGTTGCAACAGGTTGAACGAATTAAGGTGACTGCTTTCCGGCGCTGGGCCGGGGTCATTTGTCTTGACATAGTTTGTCCTCCGTTCTGTTCTCTCTGCCGTTCTCCCCGAAAGCCGTTCCTGCCCCCTCCCGGCGGCGTGTCCCCGCATTGGCGCGCTGTCCCGGCTTCGGGCCAAGTTGGCCCGAAGTGACTTCTGGACAAAATGTCCAGAGGCGGTGTCACGGCGGCGCTTCTCCTGCGGGTGGTATCTCTTTCAGACGGTCATTCACTTGTGTTATTCACCAGTGAACTAAGATAAGTGTACACGTTTAAAGTCCCTTTTCCCGTATATCCAAGAGGTTGGAAATCCGGCTGGAAATCAGAAATTTCCACGCTTATGGAAAAGACTGTGATATAATGGGTACGGAGATTGAACAGGAGGAAAGGAGGGGAGGCGGTCATGAATGTGAACTTGACAATACAGGAGAAATTAAAGGATTTAAGAGTGGGCCGGGGGCTGAACCTTGAACAGCTTGCGGAGCAGACGGGCATTTCCCGTTCTGCTCTGGGGCAGTATGAAACAGAGGATTACAAGGATATCAGCCACACCAGCATTATCACGTTAGCAAAATTTTATGGCGTGTCCACGGATTATCTGCTGGGAATGACAGAAAATAAAAATCACCCAGACACAGACCTTTCCGGCCTGCATTTGAGTGATGAAATGATAGGGTTATTGAAAAGCGGAAAAATCAATACCCGGCTTCTTTGTGAAATGGCGGTACATAGGGATTTTGTTAAATTGATGGCTGATATAGAAATTTATGTAGACGGTATCGCCGCCATGCAGGTACAGAGCCTAAACAGCGTGGTTGATCTGGCGCGGGTGGAGATTATCGAGCAATACCGATCCGGCGAAAATGACAGGATAATTAAGACGCTGGGAGCGGCACATATCAACGAGGACAGGTATTTCAGCGACATGGTTCATGGGGATATTGACGAGATTATCCGGGATATCCGGGAGGCCCACAAAGGAGACAGCACCAGCGCCCCCAAACTCTCTGTTACCGCCCAACTGAAAAAGGCACTTGCAGACGCGGAGAATTTCAAAGGGAGCACGCAGGAAAAACAGATTGCCGTGCTCTTAGGACAGTTGGGGATTGACTATAACAGGTTATCAGCGGAAGAAATGCGAGTACTGATGAAAGCGTTTGGGAAATCCAAACATTTAAAAAGTCCGGGTAGTAAACGTGGAAAGAAACGGAAGTAACAGAAATTTCTTTAAAAAGAGAACATTGACTTTTTGTGCGCACAGGAATACAATTAATGTGCGCACAGGAAAGCGAGGTGAAATAATGGCGCAAAAAAAGATAGGCCGTCCACCCTCTGACGATTCAATGACAGACAGAATATTCGTTCGAGTAAGTAAAGAAACAAAAGAAAAACTTGACGAATGTACACAAGAACTTGAAACTTCCCGTTCTGATGTTGTCCGTAAAGGAATTGATATGGTGCATGACAGTCTGAAAAAGTAAAGGAGAAACGGCGACCTCCGGCTAAGAAAGTACGCCGTTTCCATGTGCAGCTACCTCAAAAGGCAAACCGCATAAATATTATACACTGTGCGGTTCCGTCTTGCAAGGAGTTGTGGAAATTAAACTGAAAGGACGGAATAATTATGAATAGGATTTTAGAAGCATTTGCAGAAGATAACCTGGCTATCAATCCAACAACATACAGGGGAAATCACGAATACAGGAAAGCCATCAAGGCCATGTATGAAACAGCCGAAACCCTTGACACGAAACTGAATGACGAGGAAAAGGAACTGTTTGAACAATTCCGTGACGCGCAATCAGATGAAAGCCATATTTACCAAGTGGATAGATTTATCCGTGGGTATCGTGTAGGCGCTCTTATGATGATTGAGGTATTCATGGGAGCCAGCGGCCTGCTTCTTGATGCGGAGGAAGAAACAGCATGATGGGAGAAGAACAAAGAGCATACAAAGATTTTGTAATCGCAAGAATAGAGATTGCGTTGTTGCGGCTCCGCAATAACCCGGCCTACATAGAGCGGTGCCGCCAGCAGGAAAAGGGCGAGGAAAAAGTTGATAAACTGCTTCACAAGCTGAATAAGCGTGAGCGTATTACTATACGCCGTCATTATGAGGGTGAGACGGTAAAGCAGAGCTTCGAGTTGGACGAAACTTATTTACAGGGTATGCGGGATTGTGTTCAAATCCTCTCTTTCCTTAATGCCTTAGATACAGAGGTACGGTTTCATGAATAAAATTCTTGAACAGCTTTATAATGGTGAGATTTACCCGTCAGAAAACATTGTCCCCACCAATCCCGAATATCGTCCCTTAACCCGAAAAATCAGTGACGAACGGGAGGCATTACAGACCAAACTTAATGCGGAGGACAGCGAACGTTTAGAAGCATTGGGAGAAATGTATATAGAAACCTCCGCCATGTATGGCTATGAAAATTTCTTATGTGGTTTTAAGATGGGCGCTTTACTCATGTTGGAAATACTGAAAGGCGAGGGCGTACCAGAAGTTTGACACTGCGCCGCCGCTTCACCTATCCAAGCAGTCAAGGGCCGGGTAGTATTTTCTACGCTATGCTCTGAAAATCTCCACCCTTAAACCCTTGACTGCCCGGATTTTTGCCGTACATTGGCCATGCCGACAACGGGGAACAGGATAAAACCTGTTTCCCGTTTGTCGTCCCGTCCATTATACAGCAAAACCGGTTCCGCTGGTTTCTTTCTGCTGGTTGGTTCCTGTGGTGGCTCTGCCCCCACGCCCCCGGCCTTATCCAAAGAACAGAATACTGTATCATTGTTAGAATTGTGGCTTCGGGCCAACTCGACTCGAAGTCTGATAGACTTTATAAAATAAATTGTGGGCGGACAAGCGCAGTATGGGATTGTCCGCCTTATCTACCGATTACTGGCCATTCTGCTATGTTTTAGGTATGGTTAATTCGGGTCAAGTTGGCCCGAAGTTCACTAAATAGGGAAACGACAAATTTGAAGTTGTCATTCTGGTTCATTGAACGTCCTCTTTCCAAGATTGGGATTGCTTAAATTTATCTGTTTTTAACACTACAGAAAGCATGTTGACGATGATAATTAATGTGATAAGGAGTAAAAACATAACACCTTTACGTGCATATTAAGAGATAAACATTTGTTAAATGGGGATGTAAAAAGAAGTGGAACTTTGTATTGTAATTGTTGCACACGAATGCTATAATTATTTCATTGGAGGTTGCTATAATGAATAAAACTATATCAATGAGCATCAGAGTTAGTGAAGACGAATTGGATAAGCTTAAACAAGCCGCCCAACTTGAAGCGTATGCGTCCTATAGTGAGTTTATTAGAAGAACATCATTAAAAGAAGCAGAAAAAGTTATTAAAAATAACAAAGAACAGGACGGTGAATAATTATGGCAAAGACAAGTGAAGAAACCACCAAGGGCTTAACTGCTGGAAAACTGAAAGATATTGAGGGATATCCAACTGACCAGAATATCAAGGTGGATGGAATAACATGGTTTAAAGAAGATAGTTATAAAGGCACTGAAAACAAGTGGCTTTATAAGGTGTTTTCAAAAGCTACAAAAAAACAAACATTAAAATCAAGAGGCACGCCTGATTTTACCATTACATTGGATAAATCAGATGTCATAATTGTAATAGAGTGTAAGGGTTCATCAGAAGATCATTCTATGTTTGAAAATCCTAGTGACTATTTAAATTATGGATATGGAAATCCAAGTGAGACAGAAAGGTATGCAATAAATGGAGCTTTATGGTATGCATCATTTTTGAAATCAGATTATGATGTTGTTGCAATTGGGATTTCTGGTCAAACACAGGCAGAAACAAAAGTGACTTCGTATGTTTGGCCAAAAGGTGGAGATGTTTCAGATATCGCATTATTAGAAAATGGGTATTTAGACGATTCAATTGTTTCGATTAGACAATATGAAAAAGATATAGAAGTTGCATTAAATCGATTTGCTGCAACTAAAGAAGCCGTCAGAAAAGAATTGAGACGTTATACCTTGGCATGTGCTAATTTTTTACGTTCAAATGGAATTGAAGATAATTCAAAAGCTGGGTTCGTATCAGCTGTGATTTTAGGATTGACTAATCATGAATCTCGATTATATAAGAATACAAAGGCTGCTATAGATTTTAAAAAGGCTGCTAAATCTAAGAAAATGCTTAGGGATTCGATAGGAAAGGATTCTGTAAGATTATTAAAGCATTCATTATATGGAGAAGGTACTGATGAGTATGCATATGATTATGTGAAAGGTATATGGGACATTGATAAAATTCCAAAAGGGAAAAGAGTTTCTTTGAAGAAGTTTTATGAAGGATTATTGGCTAAAGATGAGCTAGTAATGGCACCAAAAGGGAAAGATAAATATTTTCAAGATGGTGATACAGTACTTTCTTGTTGTGTATATTCCTTGTATGAAAATGTCATTGAGGTAATAGAAAAATACTCTGGAATTGATGTTATGGGAGAGTTCTATACAACATTTCTAAGATTTACGAAAGGTAATGCTAAAGAAAAAGGGATAGTACTGACACCAAAGCACATTACAGACCTCTTTTGTGATATTGCTGAATACTATTCAGATACTAAATTTGATGAGAATACAAAAATTATTGATATCTGCTGTGGAACAGGTGCATTCCTTATATCTGCACTAAGCAGAATAAAAGAGAATATTCAAGAAGATAATCAAAGTGAAGAAGTAAGAAAAGAAAGATATGAAGCTGCTCGAAAAAATAGTTTGATTGGTGTTGAACGTGATGCGTCTATGTATGCGTTATCATATGCAAATATGCGATTTCACGGAGATGGAAAATCAAATCTTTTCAATTGCTCATCTTTATTAATTGATTCATTTGCACCGGTAGATGATAGTGGAAAAACATATATTGATAATGACAAAGTACCACTTCATGAAGCATTAAAAGAATTTGGAGATATTGATATAGGAATGATAAATCCGCCATATTCTCTTGATAAAAAGGACAATTCATCAAATCAGGAATATCCTATTGTACAAGAGATTAATGAGTTAAAAGATAAGAATAAAAAATTAATTAAGAAGATTAGGGATTTGAATCAAAAGAGAAAAGAAGGGTTTGAGGTAGAAGTAGATATTTTAAATGATGAGGTTCAATCTAATAAGGATTTAATCAAGGAGAAGGAAATAGAATTTGATAAGAGTGGTCTTCGAGAAGTAGCAATACAAAAAGGGCAAGATGAATTGGATTTTGTTGCTTCTATGTTACATTATTTAAAAATAGGAGGAATTGGAATTGCAATTCTTCCTATGTCGTGTGCCGGTAGTAGCGGTTCGAAATTGCGTGCTGAACTTATGAAGTATCATACTTTACTGGCATGTATGACAATGCCACCTCAACTATTTTTTGATAGTCATGTTGGTGCAGCTACATGTATAATGGTTTTTAAAGCCCATGTACCGCATAATTCTTCTAAATCTGTTTTTTTTGGAATATGGAAGGATGATGGATTTGCTGTTATTCCACATAACGGACGTAAAGATACTGGATTGTGGGATAAAATAAGAAAAGAATGGGTTGACCAAATAGATGGAAGTGCATCGAAAAATGATGTTTTCTGGGTTAAACACAAAATAAATAATTCAGGAGAAGCGTTACCAGAGGCTTATGTAAAAACTGATTTTAGCACCATAACCGATGATATTTTCAAAGAAGTTATAAGAAAATATTCTTTATACAAATATATGGATTCAAAAGCTTCATTGGATAGAAAAAATACTGACAAGATATATTGGTTATTGGATAATTATAATGAATTTGAAAAACTATATTCTGATTCAAATTCTGGAAGAGTAATTAATCTTTCAGAAAGAAAGTGGGAAATCTTTTCACTAAAGAAGATTATTGAAGATATTCACAATGGAAAATCATACAATGCGTCTGATTTAGTGGTGTCTGATACTGAAGATTATATACCATATGTTACAAGAACAGATGAGAATAATGGAATATCGATGTGTGTGGAAGAAAAAGAGTATGTAGGACTTGAAAAAGGAAAAGCAATTACGATAGGAGATACAACATCGACAATTTTTTATCAACAATCAGATTTTATTACAGGACCGCACATTATTGTAATAAGAGCAGAGTGGTTCAATATTTATACGGCTAGCTTTCTGATAGCACTTCTTAATATGGAGAAATATAGATACCCTGTTTTCGGACGCGCTTTTTCAAAGGAATTAATACAGGAAACATTATTACCGCTTCCAGTAAACAGCAAAGGTAAACCTGATTATAATTTCATGGAAGAATATGTGAAGTCATTACCATATAGTTCAAACTTACTGTGATTAGATATCTTGCGGTACAGATAAATTCCAGTTTGTCACCATCAACCATTTAGATCACTTCGGGACAAATTGGCCCGAAGCCATAATCATTACATAAGCCGGAGGTTCCATATACGCCCTGTCGTCTGATGAAAGCGGGCAACGATTTTCTCCTTATCAGTCGCAAATTCCCGCCCGCTTTAAAATGTCATTGCCCGCCCCGGCGGCAACGGCATTTTCGCGGCAACGCCGACAGAGCGTATAACACACTACACTTTGCTCCGCAAAGTCGTGTGCAAAAAGGGGCGCTGCCCCCTTTTGATACCCCCACAAGAAACGGCGATACGCTACCCCTTAACGGGGCGCGTACCGCCGTTTCTTGTCATCAGCCCTCCGGGCTGTATTGCCACAGGCAAGGTAAGCGTGAGTTGTGGTTTCATATCCTTAACTATGGGAAACTCCTTTTTCCCATTTTGAGATTGTCTGACGAACCACATTCAGCCGGACGGCAAGTTCCGCTTGTGTTAGTCCTTTTATGGTTCTGGCTGTTTTTAAATTTTCACTAAACATAGATGGATACCTCTCTTTCCTGTATTATTTTAACTTAAAAGGTACCGTTGCTGCAAGCAACAAAGGTTAACATGGGCGTTTTTTCTACAGGTGGTGGAAATTCAACAGTAACTCAATCAGTAATGCAATTAGTAATGCAACCAGTAATCCGATCAGCAATTTAAATGATATCCTGAAGATTCTGGAAATTAAAAATAGTGCTGGAATTATCATTAAAAATGAAATATACTGAAGAAAACAAATGCTTGGCATATTATGAGCTGTTCATAATATGCCAAGTTTTTGAGATGAACTGTTTGAAATGGAGGAAAATGTGAGGATGGATACTTGTTATGTAATTGGCATAGCAGGAGGGACTGCCGGTGGAAAGTCCACTATTTGTGAGCATCTTGCGAAATTGCTGGAATGTCAGGGATTAAACACAGCAGAAATACATTTGGATGATTATTTTAAACCGGTGGATGAACGACCGGTTTCTGAAGCACCGGTAAGCGGGAAAAAATATACAGATGATAACCATCCTGATACGATGGATTTAAAGCGCGTATATTCAGATATACGAAGCTATATCGATTCCGGTCAATGTGATGTAATTATAGTAGAAGGGCTTCTGACGTTATGGGATAAAAATATATATGAGATCCTTGATCTGAAACTCTATGTGGATTGTCCGGCTGACGAAAGAATCATACGCAGACTGAAAAGGAACATGTCATGGGGCAGGACATTTGAAGAAGTCTCAGAAGTTTATCTGGATCTGGTCCGGTACCGCCATAATGAATATGTAGAACCTACGAAGTGGAAAGCTGATATCATAATCAACGGAACGGCATCTGCAGACAAGGCTGCTGTCAGGATTGGACATATTGTTCAGGGGGAATTAGCCGGAGGTGAAAAGATTGATTCGAATAGCCATTTGCGATGATGAGCCTGATTCTATCCTTAGAAACAAGGAGATTTTACAGGCATGTACCGGCAGGATGAAATGCATTGCAGATATGATTACGTATACCAATGGAGAGATGCTGCTATCGGATATACTGGAAGATGATTTTTTCTATGACCTTATCCTGCTTGATATTGAGATGCCTAACATCAGCGGAATGGAGATTGTCCAGTCAATAAAACCCAGGCTGCCAAATGTGCGTGTAATCTTCATTACCTCTCACATCAAATATGCCATAGACAGTTTTGAGCTGTCAATCTTTCGGTATGTTCCCAAAGATGATCTGGAGAAACGTTTGACCTATGCGGTATCGGATGCTCTGAAATTAATTATGCTGGAGAATCATAAAAATTATCTGGTAGTCACGGCGAATCGGATGGAGAAAGTCAGTTTTCAGGATATTTTGTACATTCAGAGAGATGGGAAAAACTCTGCGATCACTACTTTTCACGGAGTGATAAAGGTGAGGAAAAGTCTTCAGAATGTCCTGGAAGAACTGGATGCGGAAGAATTTATATTTATAGAACGGGGATGTATCGTGAACCTAATACAGGTAACGCAAATAAAAAACAGTATGATCTATCTAAAAAATCAAATTGAATTACCGATCAGCAGATCCCATTTGCAGGGGGTGAAAGTTGCGCTGAATTCATATTGGGGGAAACGTATATGATGAGTTTCTTACTAAAGTTTCTGATTTTATTTATAAATATATTGCTGTGTCTCAGTTGGAATGAGGTTTTGCTTTCGGAGGAAAGAAAGAGGGTTATTTCTTTTCAAAAATGTGCAGTTAGTGCAGGGCTTTCGGCATGCTTAGGCATTTTTGGAAAAATATTTCAGGTCTGTGCAGTTGAACAAGTCATCCTTGTTATTGCAGTTGCAGGAATAGGGAAATATTTTTTAACGGCAAATCTGAAACTGCTGGTCTCATCCACTTGTTTTTGCCTCAGTATAATTTATTTGTTTGATACCATGGTCTGGCTGTTATTATTAGAATTTTTACAATTACCAATTGTAGTGTGCGCAGGCATCTGGATTTGCGTAAAAGTTCCGTTTCTTATCTGGATGCTGGTGTATCCGGGCATTAAGCGCATATTAAAAGAAATAAAACCGTACTATAATTCGATCTGGGGAACGCCGGTTGTTGGTTTTATGGGCATTGCATTTTTAAGCTTCCGGACCTTTTCCATAGAAGAAAAGTCTGCCGTGTTTGTTATATGGGGAATATTGCTTGCGGTGCTTTATTTACGGATATCCCTGGCGTACAGCCATATCAGATATCAAAAAGAAAAGGAATATATTGCAACGATTCATATGCAGAAAGAACTGCTTGAAAAGAACTATTCTGCCCTTAATCAGGCGTATTCTGTCAATGCAAAATTATTTCATGACTTTCACAGACATTTAGAAATCATGCTGCAAATGGCTAATAAAAGCAGGGACACAGATATGGCAGAATATATTGAAAATCTAAGTGAACCGCTAAAAGAAATCGCTTCCGTTATATGGATTGGAGATGAAACGGTAGATTATATTATAAACAGCAGATATTCCAGAGCAAAAGAAAAAGGAATCCGGATGGAAATGAATATCGAATTTCCTCATAATACCAATATCCGGTCCAATGACCTGTGCACGATTCTTTCAAATCTGTTAGACAATGCAATCGAGGCATGCGAGCGGATGGCAGATGTGGCTGCGCCGGATTCTCCTTCTATTTTCCTGACGATCAGACGAATACAGAATATTCTGATTATCAAATTGGAAAACAGCAGCCCCCAGCCGGACTACAACAGCAGCGGGGAACTGAATACAGCAAAAGAAAACAAAACATTGCATGGGTACGGGTTGAAAAATATTGAATCAGCTGTTTTAAAATACGATGGTGTCATGCAGACCTCTTACGAAGAGAATATTTATCGTACCATTATTACACTTTCATTTGAAGGGGTTTCCATGTGTTCAAAATAGTCAGCGCAGAAGGTTGCGCTGGCTGTTTTTGATAGAGATTAGCAAAACTCAGCCATTTTTCGTGATACGTAAAAATTCATCAGCCATCGCTTCCGGAGTTTCTTTCGCTCCGCCCTCCAGCCAGCACAATACCATGTTGTAAAATGCTCCGGCATGATAATAAAGTTCATACTTGGAGATGGAACTTGCGGGCATGTCGCCATGTGCGTCGATCACACAGTCGGTGACTACATCGAGGAGGGAAATGGATGATTTTGCCCGGTGGAATGCCAGGATGAGCGCCGCATGTTCTCCGTAAAACCGGAACTTGTACCGCATCAGCTCCCAATTGTGGAAATCCTCCACAGGGGATGGACTTCCCTGGTGGTAGCTTAGGGTCATTTGCTGGAGGCCGTATTCAACAAGTTCTTCAATGGATTTAAAATTACGGTAAAAAGATGCCCGGGCCACTCCAGAGTCGTTAATTAGTTCGGTAACTGTAATTTTGGACCAGTCTTTGTACTGCATGAGGGCAACCAATGCGGACAGAAGCCGGTCTTTTACTAACTGATTTGCTATTTTTCTCTTGTCCATGAAACATTTCTCCTTAATTTGTATCAGGTTAGCCAGTTGACAGGAAGAATGAATGTGATACAATCTATATCATATTCAAATTTTGAAGAGAAGTCAAGAGGAGGAGCATATGATTTTTTATTTTAGCGGGACCGGAAACAGCCAATTAGCGGCTAAGATCATTGCGGAAACTACCGGTGATGAAATGATTTCTATTAACGATTGCCTGAAAAAGGGCAAAGAAAATACCTTTAAATCAAGAATGCCACTTGTGTTTGTAACGCCGACTTATGCCTGGCGTATGCCCAAAGTGGTAGAAGAATGGATTCGCAAAACGGAATTTGCAGGAAGTGGAAAGGCTTATTTTGTACTTACCTGCGGTGGAAGCAGCGGAAATGCCATGGCATATGTTAAGAAGATTTGTAAAGAAAAGAAGATGCAGTTCAATGGAATTGCCACTATCCCAATGCCGGAAAACTATGTGGCGATGTTCCAAACGCCGGATGAACAGGAGTGTAAAAATATCGTAGAGGCTGCGAAACTGGCAATCGGGAAAATTGCTGTACAGATTCAAAAGGTGGAGAAACTCCAGGATCCCATTATATCCCTTCGTGATAAAATGTTAAGCGGACCGATTAATGGTGTGTATTATCCCCTTCTGGTACATGACAGGGGCTTCACCGCATCAAGTACATGCATTTCCTGCGGAAAATGTGCCAGGAGATGTCCTTTAAACAATATCATTATGGTGAACGACAAGCCTCGTTGGAAAGGAAACTGTACTCACTGCATGGCATGTATCGCAGGATGTCCGGCAGAGGCTATTGAATATAAGAAGTCATCAAAAGGACGTCACCGCCATTACATTATGGAAGAATAACCTGGTAAAAGTACCTGAGACATTTGAGTGAAAGGAAGTAAATAATGAAAGAGCATAGGATTCAGGTAGATCTTGCAAAATGTATCGGATGCGGTATGTGCAGGAGGGATTGTCCTGCTGACAATATTTCAATAACAGATAAAAAAGCAGTAATTAAATCCCAGGCGTGTATCAAATGCGGGCATTGCGTTGCTGTCTGTCCCAAAGGGGCTGTCTCTATGACCGGGTTTAAGGAACCGCCGGTGGAAATTAAAAAGTCTGTCATATTAGATCCGCAGCAATTAATGGATGCCCTCAGGACCAGAAGGAGCATCAGGCAGTTTAAAAAGCAATCGGTAACGCAGGAAGTGACGGCGCAGATTATCGAGGCGGGGCGCCTGACCCCCAGCGGGGAAAATGCCCAGGATGTTTCATATATCGTGTTAAAGGACAACATGGAGCGATTTGAAAAAATGGCGGTCCGTTTATTTAAAAGACTGCTGCCATTTGCCCGGCTGGTGAATCCAGTGGCTAAAAATAAAGAGATTGATGATCACTTTTTCTTTCATGAGGCACCGATTGTAATTATGGTTGTGGCGGAGGATAAAATAAACGGAGCACTTGCCGCTTCAAATATGGCACTTATGGCAGAAGCAAACGGATTAGGAGTGCTATACAGCGGCTTTTTCTCTATGGCTGCAAACATGTCACTATCACTGCGCAGGGCACTTGGTGTAAAACGGAAAAACAAAGTTGTTGAAACACTGGTTCTGGGATATCCGGCTGTCACTTATCACCGCACGGCACAGAAGGAAGCAGCCAAAATATCGTTCCTGTAGTTATCTAAGCAGTATAAAAATTGCATATGGGCAGGGAGATTAAGGGGTATAATACGGAAAATTATACCTCTTATTTGTATATCTTTTGTTTCCCTCAGAAATATCACGCTTACACCTCCATAAAATAAGGTTAATTAAGATAAAATAAAACTTAGTTTAAGGTTTGTAGGTTATGATATTGATATTAGTCATGTCTTCATGACCGTTTCCAAAACCACTAACCATAAAATGCGAGGGACAGAACCCAACTGACTGTTGGGGTATCGGAATCCTTCACGTTCTACAAGGAGGAATGAAATGAATGAAATTATTTTAAAACTCTATGAATTCCTGACAGTTCTGGCGCCGCTTATGATCTTCTGCATAATAAGATATAAGGGATATAAACAAAAAGGCATTGACGGAACGAAAAGCCATTTTGTATTGGTGTTCTTCTTTGCCTGCTATATTTTTGCGGTCTTTTATCTGACGGGGGCAGGAACACTGTTTGATCTAACGATGTATGGTATAGAAGTGCGTGCAGGTGAGGTTAACCTGCTGCCATTTTCTGGGAATATAGATCTGACGGGGTATGTGCTTAATATCCTTTTATTTGTACCGCTTGGGCTTTTTCTGCCGGTTATTTCGCCAAAGTCAGGAAAGCTAACTTATATGGTATTATTCGGATTTTGCTTTTCCCTGTTGATAGAGATCAGTCAATTGTGCAACCACAGGAGGACGGATGTGGATGACCTGATTATGAATACAATAGGTGCAGTGATCGGATATTTGTTATACGCAATCCTGAATAAAAGAATGAAATGGAATCCTAAGCGTAACGATTATTTCAAATATGAGCCTGTGATCTATATCATTGTCATGTTTGCAGGCAGATTTTTATTATTTAATGAGTTTGGATTAGTAAAAATCCTCTATCATATCTAATTATTTTTAATGAAATCTATTTGCCTGTAACTAAAAACTGATTGGTATTTATTTGGAAGTTATGGAGAAAAGAAAAGTGGATAGTAAAATTTTATTGGTTGACGATGAAAAAGATATAACCGATTTAATCGAAGAAGTCCTTATAATGGATGGATTTCGAAATATAAAAAAAGTACATAACGGCAGAGATGCGGTGAATTTGTGTAATAGTTTTGAACCGGATGTGGTGATACTTGATATAATGCTGCCGAATTTGGACGGCATTGAGGTGTGTAAGGAGATCCGGCAATTTTCTTATTGCTCCATCCTGTTTTTATCTTCTAAAAATGATGATATCGACAAGATATTGGGATTATCCAATGGGGGAGATGATTATATCACGAAACCATTCAGCCCCCAGAGAAGTCTCTTTCCGAGTGAAAGCACAGCTGCGAAGGCAGCAATATTCCAACTGTATGCCTCGGGATAAACATATGGTGTATGCAGCAGGTATGCTGAGCGTTGAAATGGAAAGCGGTCTTGCCTGTAAATCCGGCCAAGTACTGAATTTAACCGGAAGGGAATTTTTACTGCTATCCTTTTTGATTCAGAACAAGAATAAAATTATCAGCAAAGAGCGCATTTATGAGCAGATCTGGGGTGAATACAGCAGCAGGATGGGACGATTGTATAGAATGATGGGGATAATAGAACAGTTGTCCCCGGGCTGCGGTCATTCCACTGCACCCCTCCCAAATTTCTTCCCGGAAATGCAGACAGCAATTACCGTAATCAATACGCCCGCTAATGAAATTATAAACATATTTTCGCTTTCAAAGCTTCCGGAGAGTCTGCCTAATTCTTCGGTAACCAAAACACCCGGATAATTAAATGGGTAGAGAAGCTTTAGAACGGGAATGTTGGAAATTAAGATTCCCGGCAGGATCAAAACCAGACTTGCGGCAAGTGTCAGGATTGGTTTTACCAGAGAGACGCACAAGAGCCAGAACACTGCTGCCATTGGAACTGCTGACAAAAACAGTTTGATACACCAGATCCCCAGATATCCTATGGGGGTAGCTATTTCAATGCCTGCAGCCAGTCCGGTTATGATTCCGGCAGCTATAAAAAGCATAAAGTACAGGAGAAGTTCTGCAAACAGCAGGATGAAGATCATAGTCATTTTAGCCAGAGAGACTTTTTGGGGATTGATTGGCAGGGTAAGTGTTTTAATGATGCCTCTTCCCCCATATTCCCTCTGCAGCATCATGGTACAAATCACCACCAGGCTTAAGGGCATTAAGTAATAGCTGTACATCAGAGAACTCTGCACAAACATCATTTCCCAGGCATGCCCGGACTGTTGACCAATATAACCGGATATGGATGCCATGCCCGTAATAATAACCAATAATGCAGGTATCATCAAGATCAGTATAATTTTGGAACGCCTGATTTTCATAAATTCCATTTTCATTAAATCCGTAAATTTCATTTAGACCCACTCCTTTCGTTTCAGTAAAATCGTTGATATGATCAAGATCACGGCACTTTCAACTATGGCAATTCCTATGATCCAGCCTGGTATATAACCATTCATAAGGACTGCCGGATATATAATCAGTGAAAAAGGGTTGATTAAAAATGCAGTATTACCGCCCAGTGCCCCATAACCCAGAGCACTGAAAAGTCCGGCAACACCAACTCCAATGGTGATCCACATATTGCTGTTTAATGCTGATATAAGAAGCATCAGCAGTGAACCAGGGACAGTCAGGAGGAATACGCTACCCATAAACAAAACAATCTGCCCAACAGCATTTGTCTCTGCCGGAAGAAAGAATTGCGCTGTCAGAATCAGACCGGCAGTTTCTATAATAAGGGCAGAGAATATCGTAAAAAGATATATCACGGTTTTCCCGGTATAGATACACATGATACTAACGGGCAGAGCTGCCATCTTCTTTATGCCTTCGGAAGCATACTCTGTATGGAATAATGTACAGGCGCCGACGATAACAGCAAATAAGTTCACCAGGGAAATCAGACCATAGGACTGGGTGAGCAGTCCCGCTGCCGGATCCAGAGGCAGATGCAGTATCACATCTTTTTGAACTGCGAAGAAGGCAAATGCATATCCGCCGCCTATGAATCCGGCGGACAGCATGATTAAAAAATAACAGGTCCGTTTCAGCTTCCTTTTTTCAATAGCGATTATGTTCCTTCCCATCAATGCCGCCCCTTTCGTATCTGGTTATCTTCGTCGATCATTTCCAGGAACATTTCTTCCAGGTTGTCTGCCGCATAACCGTTCTGAAATGCCTGCTTTCGTAAATCTTCCAAACCTCCTTCAAATAGCAGATGCCCGTGATTCAGAATACCGATGTCATCCGCCACAAGCTCTATTTCCGAAAGTAAATGTGAAGAAATTAAAATGGTGCAGCCCAGCTTACGGGGGAGGGAGCGTATCAAGGATCGGATTTCGTGGATACCAACAGGGTCTAAACCGTTTGTAGGCTCATCCAGAATTAAAATGGGAGGATGTCCAATCAGAGCAGATGCAATCCCCAGACGCTGTTTCATACCCAGAGAATATTTTTTGGCGGGACGGTCCTTAAACTCGGTGAGGTTCACCAGTTCCAGTGCATCCGAAACGGACCGTCTGGGGAGATGCAGCACGAGGCGGATCAGTTCCAGATTTTCTTCCCCGGTCAGGTTGGCATAGAAGGATGGTGATTCGATCATGGAACCGATATCTTTCAGGATTGCTGCCCGGTTCTTTGGAAACATTTTTCCATTGATCATAAAGTTTCCACCGGTGGGTTTGGTAAGTCCTAACAGTATCTTCATAGTGGTAGATTTCCCGGCTCCATTGGGGCCTAAGAAGCCGTAGATACTTCCTCTTTTTACATGGAGGTTTAAGTTTGTCAGGGATGTAAAATCTTTGTAGCGCTTCGTCAGTTCTTTTGTTTCAATGATGTAGTTGTTCATATTGTAGTGCTCCTTTCCTGTTGATTAATTTCAGTATAGCAACACAGGATGACGCCAGGATTCTCTCAGGATTACTTTTAGATTACTTTTTCCTTCGTTTTGCGTTTTTTTAGAAATAATATAGTATAATGCAGATAAGAAGAGGAGTGGGGATATGGACGATACTTATTTAAATACAAAGCAAATTTTATTGGTGGACGATGAACCGGAATTATTGGAGTTTCTGCAGATGATTTTGAAGGAAGACGGATATATAAATATATCTGCGGCAACTACTGTTCGGACTGCCTTAGAGCTGGTGGGGCATATTTCACCGGATCTGGCTATATTGGATATCATGCTGCCTGACGGGGATGGTTATGAGATTGCGGAAGTAATTATGAAACGTTTTCATATACCGGTGATTTTCCTTACAGCAAAGAGTGAAGACCAGGATCAGATCAGAGGTTTGAGCCTGGGGGCAGATGATTATATTCTAAAGCCCTTTCTGCCGGAGGCTTTTTTGCTGAAAATAAGAGCCATGCTGCGCCGCTGTTACAAGTTGGAGAATCCCCTGGTAAATCTGGCAGGCTGCAGCATTGATTTTCAGAAGGCAGAGGTGGTTAAGGAGGGGGAACATATTGCCCTCACAGCAAAGGAATATGAGATTCTAAAAGCGCTTCTTCTAAATGCAAACCGCATTCTCACGATAGATGCGCTCTGCGAAGCTGCCTGGGGAGATAATATCTTTGGCTATGAAAAGCCACTGATTGCTCACATTAGACGGATTCGGGAAAAAATTGAGCGGGTTCCCTCAAAGCCGGAATCTCTGCTAACGGTTAAAGGACTGGGATATAAATTAATTGTGCAGGACAGGAGGTAAACATGAAAGGAATTACGAAGATATTCAAACGATTTTTTCTGATTCTCTGCCTGATAATTCCAATCATACTCTTGCTAAATGCAGGTATCTATTTTTTCTTCATTATGAAAGATTATCATGCAGCCAACGAAGCGGCACCCGTTCCGGTATTGGAGAGGATATCAAGCGGTCTGATCTTGTCAGATCAAGGGGTTACCGTCCCGGAAAATGATCAGGAATATCTGAAGAAACACGGAATCTGGGGGATGGTAATTGATCCTGTGGGCAAAGTCATATGGAGCAGCGGTCTTCCGCCTGAAATTCCCCTGCAGTATTCTCTGGCGGACATCGCTTTGTTTGCAAAGGACCACCTGAAGGATTATCCGGTATTCACACATGTTATGGGAGATCATCTCTTAGTACTGGGCTATCCTAAGAACAGCTACATGAAGATTTCCAATTTCCTGCCTGTTCAGATGGTTCAAAAAGTACCATTGGCTGCTTTGATTATGGCAGCGGGAGATTTTTTATTTCTCTTTGGGGTCTATTATGTAACCAATAAAAAACTGCAGCGCTCCATCACGCCGCTGGTAAATCAAATCGAGGAACTTCCCCGGGGAAAATCAGAGCGTATACCGGAAACTGGGGTTTTGGAATCAGTTGCCAGGAGTATTAATGAAGTGTCTGCAGTGATGCAGGAAAAAGACAGGGCACTGAAAAAGAAAGAGACTGCCCGGGCAAACTGGATCGCAGGTGTCTCCCACGATATCCGGACCCCTCTTTCTCTGATTATGGGATATGCACGGAAGCTGGAAGATGTGCCAGGATTAGCAGAGAAAGAGAGGGGATGGGCTTCTGTCATTTCTAAGAACAGCACACGTATAAGGCAGCTGGTAAATGATTTGAATCTGGCATCTAAGCTGGAATATAACATGCAGCCCTCCAAACTGGTGTTGCTGCATCCGGTTCCTATGCTTCGAAAAATAATGGCAGGGTACCTGAATGATGGAATACCGGACAATTACGCTGTTGACTTCACATTTGAAGAAATAGGGGAAGAAGTCTGCCTGAACGGGGATGCAGAATTACTTAACAGAGCCATGGGAAATTTAATTAATAATGCAATAATCCACAATCCCAAGGGGTGTGGGATTCAAATCCATGTATTCTGCGGGGAGTCCGAAATTTGCATCAGCGTAACCGATAACGGGAAAGGAATTACGGCTGAACGATATGATTATCTGGCAAAGACCCCTCATTACATGCTCTGTGACAGCAACCTGAAGACCCAGCGCCATGGTCTGGGTTTATTAATTGTGCGTCAGGTTATGGAAGTGCATCATGGAAGGGTAGAAATTGCAAAAAACTATGGCGAAGGATTCCGGATTACACTTTATTTTCCCGCAGTCACCCTTTCTTCCGGTGACCTGTCTAAAGGCGGCATCACTGCATGCAGATAGGGGACCGCGAATTCTTCTGTTAAAATCCAGTCCTCTATTTTATCCCTGGGGAGAATTACAGGCATGCGGTTATGAATGTCAGCCATGGAATTATTTGCTTCGGTAGTCAAAATGACAAATCGCGGCTCTCCTTTAAACTCGTTGAAGATACCAGCCATATAAAGGGTATTCTGTCCGGGCAGGGTAAATCGGTATTTCGTTTTGGTGCCATCCTGGGACCATTCATAGAAGCCTGTGCTTGGTATTACACATCTTCTGGAATGGAGACTTTCCCGAAAGGTTCTTTTTTCATCAGCGGTCTCAGACCGGGCATTGATAATGACGCCCTTTGTTCGGAAGTTGGGAAAGCCCCAGACGGAGAGGTCAGCCGCGATCTGACTGTTTTCTGCTTTTAACACAGGTACTGTATTTGTAGGAAATATTTCGCCTCGTTTCATATTATTTTCCGGGTATCTGGCAGTGATATTCTGCACAATTCTCATTATCTCCCGGTTGTCCTCTTCCGTAAATAAACTATATCTTCCACACATTAAAATTTTCCCTCCACAAACCAATTTGGATTTTCGTAAAACAGATAGGCATTGCGGCCACCGATGGATACGGTATAGCGCATCCCCTGGCCTCCGGCTTTCAGTGACGCAGCACGCCGGATATCAATGATTTTGTCGATGGTATATATATGCCCATCTTCCCACAGGATATTCAGCGGTGTAATCGTACCGTCAGTTCCAAAGCGTGCAGTTACTTCTACAAATATTTTCCTTGTCATAGGTCTCCTCATTTACTTGCTTTTCAGGAACGATTCCGGATAAATGGTGTGTTCCGCCACCGGATCCAGGTTGGATAAAACCTTATCTGTCAGCATGATTCCTCTTTGAACGGCAAAATGTCCAAACCGTTTTCTGATGGAATCTATGGAGCGTTCCAAATCTTCCTGTTTCTGCCTTTTCACTGCTTCCTCCAGAAAGGAGAGCTGCTGAAATTCCAACAGCATAAGATTACATGCCCTCACACCCAGGCTTCTCACCGGATTTGCAGGTCTGTTTTTACAATATAATTCGTAGGCTTTCTCAAATATTTCCTGTGCGGTACAGGTAGGAGAATGCAGCCGCCCCTGTCTTTCATAAGCAAATAATGTATTATCCCGAATGCTGATCTGTACGGTGCGGCAATAAAAATGCTCAGCCCGCATACGCTCCGCTACACTTTCAGCGAGAATCAGCAGGGTAATCTTGATTTCGTCATCGGATATCAGATCACGGGGTGCGGTGGTACTGTTGCCTATGGTTTTAATAATGCGGCGGGAATTGATGTGTGCTACTGCGGATGTATCATGGCCATTTGCGAAATACCAGAGCATAATTCCATTTTTCCCCAGAAGCTGCTCCAGAAAACGTACATCCGCCTGAGCCAGTTCTCCAATTGTCCGGATCCCGCATTTTGCTAATTTCTGATAAGTTGCCCTGCCTACATATAGCAGAGAATCAACGGGCAGATGCCAGATCTTTTCTTTGAAATCATGGCCGATGACGGTAGTTGCATCGGGTTTCTTCAGATCACTGCCAAGCTTTGCAAATATTTTATTATAGGAGACGCCCACACTTGCCGTAATGCCCAGTTCGAATTTAACTCTTTCCCGTATATCATCAGCAATCTGCTTTCCGTCACCAAACAGGGAGGCGGTGCCTGTTACATCCAGCCAGCATTCGTCCAGGCCAAAGGATTCCACAAGGTCTGTATAATCCTGGTATATTTCATGCGCCATCTGTGAAAACTCAATATAGCGGTCGTAATGGGGCGGTGTGAACAGGATATCCGGGCATTTCTGCCTTGCCATCCAAAGTGGATCACCTGTTTTAATGCCGTATTTTTTTGCTTCATTGCTTTTGGCCAGAACAATGCCGTGACGTTCTCCCGGGTCACCTGCCACTGCCATGGGTTTTCCTCTGAGAGCCGGGTTATACAGGCATTCTACGGAGGCATAAAAGTTATTCATATCTGAGTGTAGGATTACATGATCCACCGGGTACACCTCCTGATATTGCCAGCATACAATTTATAATTATATTATGTATAGGCTGCAGGGGTATTTATACGCAGAATTCACATTTATTTCTCCGATATTTCATATTAATTTCGTCTGTAAACTACATATTACAAAAAGCGTCTTTATAGCAAAAATCTTATAGTTTCTCTTTACTCCACTATAACAATCAATGTTTCTTCCCCAAGTCCTACTGCACGAACCGTCACTTTTATTTCCCCAGGATCAAATCCCGAGCGAATGGCAGCCAGCAGGCGTCCGTCATAAGTCTTCCAGGTTGTTGTATGGTAATGATTGCCGGTATGGGGATCGGCGCTTCCGAATCCCTGAAGTGTGCCGGCGCCGTCCACAGAAATCTGGATTTCGGTTTCGGCTTGCAGATTGAGGATACCGTTCTCATCCTGAAGTTCAATTGTAATGTATGTTAAATCATTGCCATTAGCGGTCAAAACTGTCTGTTCGGCGGAAAGGGAAAGCTTTGCAGGTGCGTTTGCGGTTTGGAGGATATCCCGTCCGGTTTCGGCTCCATTTTCATAACTGACTGCCATAAGTGTTCCGGGCTGGTAAGTTATTTCGTAAGAAGAGATGAATCCGGCGGCTTTTCCGCCAGGTTTTCTTCCAAGAGAAATATCATTTAAGAACAGTTCCACTTCTTCACTGGAAGAGAATATATCTACAACAGCGGGTTTGCCTTCGTAACCCGCCCAGGTCCAGCTGGCGATATTATCCTTGTGCATCCAGGTGGTTTTTCCAGGTGTCTCTCCATAATGGTTCAATCTTTCTACAGCAAGGAAGGGCGCTGTTCTTAGACCAAAGACGATTTCCCGCAGATAACTGATGGGTCTGCGGTACCCGGTAATATCGATATCACCGATATATGCGATGCTGTCCGGGAAATTGTTATCCTGAAAACCGTTAATTCCATTGTAATAAAAAATTCCGATTCCGGCTTCCCCCAGATAGTCATATCCCGTCCAGGTAAAGTCACCGATTACATGGGAATTGCGTTCAACGATATCCCAAAGCCTGACAATTTCAGACGGATAGGTCTCGGTGCCGAGAACAAGCCGGTTGGGATGCAGCCGGGCTTCCAGCTCATGGCGTCCGGTTATATAATTAAATCCGGCGATATCCAGACCGCCGCTGAACCCTTCTAAAAGGTTAGTCAAGGTAGAACTGGCATCGATATAATCTTTTGCAGGACCTTCCATCAGACTTGCAAAAGCATTCATAACGGATATGCCGCTTTCCCCGGCGCCTGAGGTCTGTTCTAAAATGTGTTCCATACCGGTTGCTTTTACGGCTTCTTCCAGAAGCTGCTGCATGTCGCTTCGCAGAGCCAGGAAGCTGTTGGCAGCATTGGTGGTGTACCGGGAAGAATCCAAAGATTTAATTTTTTCAACAATTCTGCGGTTCATTTCTGCACCGCGTTTGGTTCCCACCTCGGGGATTTCATTACCGGTACAATACATAATAACGGACGGGTGGTTGTAATCCTTTGCCACCATACGTTCCACTTCATCTTCCCAGAATTCTTCAAAATAATTCCCGAAATCATTGGGATTTTTGCGGACGTGCCACATATCGGACAGTTCATCCATTACGAACATGCCAAGCTTATCACATGCCGCCAGCATGGCTTTACTCATTGCATGATGGGAGCTTCTGAGACAGTTAAAACCGGCTTCCTTCATCTGGCGGCAGCGGCGTTCTTCGGCTTTTTCCAGAGTGACAGCACCGATAATCCCATTGTCATGGTGAATGCAGGCACCTCTTAGTTTGACTTCTTTTCCATTTATCCGAAGGCCATGCCGGGAGTCCAGCTGCATTTTGCGGATACCCAGAGTAGTAACCGCTTCATCCAGTATGATATCGCCCTCCATGAATCTGGTTCTGCAGGTATAGAGATAAGGTGCGTCACAGTCCCACAATTGCGGATCCCAGACCGGTATCCGCTGCAGTGTCTGCACATTTTTTCCAGGATAAGCCGTGACCACAGTTTTTTCGGAATTAACGATCTTTCCATCTGCATCCAGTATTTCGGTGCTCTGGATTAAATCATGTGTACGCAGAGTTTCATTGCAGAGCCTTGTTTTTATACAAAGGACAGCGGTTTCCGCATCTATTTCCGGGGTGTCAATCTGCAGTCCATCCACCGGGATATAGATTTTTTCACTGATATAGATATTTACATTTCGGTAAATTCCGCTGCCGGAATACCATCTGGTATTTGCTTCACAACTGTTGTCTGCAGCAACTTCAATTTTATTCTCCTTGCCGGGAATCAGAAAGCCGTCAGCCTGAATCGTGAACTGGGAATAACCGGAATGGTGGCTGCCCGCAAAATCGCCATTGATATATACCAGCGCACTGGGATAAACCCCTTCAAATTCCAGTACAATATTTTTATCCATCCAGTCATCCGGCACATAGAACAGCTTCGAATAGAGATATGATTTGCCCGGATAGTAACCGGTCTGTTTTCCGTTTTTGGTGTCGGGGGTTTTCTTTTCCAGGATCATTGCGTCGTGAGGAAGTGTGACCGGAGTACCCAGATTCTGTTCCTTTGAAAACAAGTTTGTAAATGGCTGGCTGAAACCTTCTTTGATATTCCACCCCGTGTTAAATGATTGTGACAGCATAATGAATCTCCTCTCATAATTGTTTTCGACATTTAAAATAGATATCATTCTGTCTTTTAAATAGACATATATATCTGTATATGTTATATTCTATATAAAAAAGAGGATAAAACAAGGTCAAAAACCGTACTGATTACAACTACTGTATCATATACCGATTTTATTTTGTAATAGATTATAATTTATGGTTTTATTATTTTCAGGTATAATTTTCAGTAATCAAAACAGAAAAGGAGTGAAAATGGAATCCATTAATCCATATGCAAAAGCCAGAAATAAAATTGTTGCCATAAATGATTCCGCAAGCCAGGAGTCACAGTTTTATCTGCTTCAGATGCCGTTTGGGCTGACCTATGAGTGCTGCCGTGTATCGGAAGGGACTAAGCGGATGAAATTAGTGGATCTGGCATTTGGAAAGCATGCCAATATTGAAGTGGATTTGAGTGATTTTGGTGATTACGATGAACCACAACCCAGCAAAAGCCCCATGCATCAGCATAATTATTTTGAGTTTATGTACGTTCTGAAGGGAGAAGTCTGCCAGCATATTGAAAAGGCCAGCTATCAGTATCAGGCGGGATATGGATGTCTGCTCAACTGCAGCACCCGCCATAATGAAGAATTTTCCACAGACTTTGAGGCTGTATTTTTGTGCATGTCCCCGGAGTTTATAGAAGATATCATGAAAAAATGCGGTAGAAAAATTTACCGGAATGGGGAAAAGAAGGAGTCTGTCCTGTTTCATTTCTTTGATGACTGTATCGGGGAGACGAAAAATCATAAGAAAAATTATATTGATCTGGCGCCGGTCAGATGGGAAAGTATGTCTTCTGTACATGAACAGATCTTACATTATTTTGACCAGGCTGCAGTGGAACTGCTAAACACGAAAACAGGCAGTCTCTTTTTTATCCAGGGAATACTGTGTTCCTTATTTGAACTTTTCGAAGATGAAGAGAAGTTTAAAATGAGCCATATCCGTCTGGATTCGGGCAAAGAAGACCATTTGTTTGTGCGGCTGACCCAGTATTTAGAACAGGAACACCGTGTAATAAACAGAAGAGAAATAGCCGGGGCTTTTAATTACCATCCCGACTATCTGAACCGGATTGTAAAAAAGTATACCGGCATGACCCTTGGAGCATACAGCCAGTCTTTTGCACTAAAAGAGGCACAGAATATGCTGGAGGAAGGAAGAACGGTCTCTTACGTAATGCAGGAACTGGGGTTTACCAACCGCAATTATTTTTACCGGGTATTTCAGGAGATGTATAAAATGTCTCCGGGTGAGATGCGAAGGAATCGGGCGGGTTCTTAATATCGCATTCTTCCCTCAGGCTCTCTGCCGTAAGAGTCTTACCAGAACGAACCATCTCAAGCGGCGTGCCCTGGAACACTACTTCGCCGCCATTTTTACCCCCATACGGACCAATATCTATGATCCAGTCCGCCTGTCTGATCACGTCCAGATTATGTTCGATGATGATAAGGGTATTTCCCTGATCCACCAGGGATTGAAACAACTGCATCAGCTGGGTGATGTCCGATGGGTGCAGTCCGGTGGAAGGCTCATCTAAGATGTAGATCTTTCCTTTTTTATTCAGTGCCCGGGCTAATTTGATTCGCTGTATTTCGCCTCCTGATAAAGTGGTTAATGACTGCCCCAAAGTCATATAAGACAGACCAACCCGGATTAATTGTCTGAGCTTTCTGCGTATCACGGGGGCTTCAAAGAATGTGAGTGCATCTTCCACATTCATTGCCAGGACTTCCGGAATACTTTTATTCCGGTATCGAAGGGAAAGGGCGTACTCGTTATACCGGCTTCCGCCGCAGGCTTCACAGGTAGAGATCACAGGTGACATATGAACGAGCTCTGTCACAGTGAATCCCTTGCCGTTACATACTCCGCATGCTCCCTGGCTGTTGAAGCTTAAATAACTTTTGTCTACTTGATTTTCCATCGCAAATAAATTTCGGATATCATCGAAGATTCCTAAAAATGTGGCAGGTGTGGAGCGGTTCGTGGCAAATACCGGTTTTTGATTTACAATAATGGATTCCTCTTTGTATTTATCAGCAAATACTTTTGAGATCAGAGTGCTTTTCCCAGACCCGGCAACCCCGGTTATCACGTTTAAGACTCCCACAGGTATCCGAACGCTGACATCCTTCAGGTTATTCATATCTGCGTGCTGGATGGAGTAATAATTTTCGGGCTGCCGCACATTCCTTTTAATGGGAACCTTTTCTTTCAATGATACGGCAGTTATTGTCTGTGCATTCAGAAGTTCCTCATAACTTCCCTGAAAGACAATTTCGCCCCCTTTTTTTCCAGCGTACATGCCCACATCAATAATTTCATCGGCTATTTTAATTACATCTTTGTCATGCTCCACGACGATTACGGTATTACCGCGGTCTTTTAAATCATAGATTAACTGATTTATTTTTTTAACATCATGGGCGTGCATTCCGGTACTGGGTTCATCAAAGATATAGAGCATATCGGTGAGGCTGCTTCCCATATATCTGACTAACTTTAACCGCTGGGCTTCTCCTCCCGATAGAGAATCGGTTTGCCTGTTCAGGTGCAGATAAGGCAGTCCAATTGCAATCATCCGCTGAATACCGGCTTTTAGAGACAGGAGCAGGGATGAAACGGTTGTATCCTGTATCCCGTTTATTACTTCAAGCAGGTCGGTCAATTCCAACTCACACAGATCAGAAATGGAATAGCCGGAGATTTTACATTCCAGCACTTCTGGGTTTAAACGCTTACCCTTACAGCACGTACAGGGCTGCTGCATAGTGAATTCCCGGGCTTTCTTTTTCATGGTACTGCTCATTTCACCCATGTCACGTTTTAAATACAGATGCTGGAATTTAGGAATCAGTCCGGTTACCTTGGGATTGACCACTTCGCCATCCTTTGTCCTGGAACCGTAAAGTAACAGGTTTAATTCTTCTTCCCGGTAGTCTTTGACCGGTTTATTTAAGTCAAACAGATTAGAATCAGCAAACTGCCGCCAGTACCAGGTGCCCGGAGCATATGAAGAGTCCATAACGCAGCCTTCGTTCAGAGATTTAGAAAAATCAATCATCTTGTACAGATCCAAGGTGATGATCTGTCCCAGGCCGGCACACTCCGGGCACATACCATTTGGATCATTGAAGGAAAAATGAGATGCATTTGAGATGCGGGGTGTGCCGATGCGGGAAAAGAGGACGCGCAGGTCTGTATATAAATCACTGATGGTACCAACCGTTGAACGGATATTCCCACCTAAAGAAGACTGGTCTACGATAACAGAAGGTGATAAATTCTCGATGCTTTGCAGATTTGGTTTGGCATGCTGGGGTAATTTGGCTTTTATGAATGCGGGAAATGTCTCATTTAACTGGCGGCTGGATTCTGCGGCAATGGTATCGAAGACAATACTGGACTTGCCCGAGCCGGAAACCCCTGTGAAAATGACAATTTTATGTTTGGGAATGTCCAGGTCAATATTTTTCAGGTTGTTTTGAATCAATCCTCTGATTTTAATCATATTCATTTGCATAGCTCCTTATATAAACCGGCAGCAGGGTGTATGCTGCTGATTCACGATTCACAATTTTCAAAGGCTGGTTCGATATATTCTTTAATGAGTTCCAGCCGGTCCTTTGCTTTGGGTACAAAAAAAGAAGCAATCGAAATAACCATATTTTTCTTCTTATTGAAGTAAATTACATTTCCGCCATCGCCCATGGCTGCGCAGGCATGTTCTTTTTCATCTGTAATCCACCATAGATATCCATAGTTCAGATTTTCTTTTTTCCACTGGCTATGTACCGTTGTGCTCTCCTTTAACCACTCAGCCGATACGATTTGTTTTCCATTCCACACTCCGTCATCTAAATAGAGCCGTCCTATTTTTGCCATGTCCATCGGTGAAAGAGTCAGGCCCCAGCCGCCTGTATTTACGCCTGCTGTGTCAGCAGCCCAGCCGCTGATGGTCTTAGATTTATTAAATTCCATCTGTTCTTCTTTGTTATGAAATTTCAGGCTGCGTTCCACGGTTATCCCAAGCGGCGAGAAAAGATTCTCAGATGCAAAATCAAATACAGACTGACCAGTTGCGCGGACAAGGATGCCTGACAGAAGATCCGGTCCGATCAGCGGCGTATATCGAAATTCCCCGATTTGCCCTCTTCCGCCTAATAAATCAAGGGTAAACTTTACACTGTCGTCACTGGTGAAATATTTAATGTAGGGGGGAATCCTGTATTTATAAGGAGCTGTCATGGTGAGCAGATTCTTAAGTGTGATATGCTGTATGGTTTTTTCACGGCTTTTTACCGTATATTCGGGAAAGAAATCCAATACCTTCTGGTCAATACTTTTAATTTTTCCCTGATCTGCGGCAATCCCGATCAAGATGGAAACGATACTCTTTGTAACGGAATACACATGGATTCGGCTGTGGGCATTGCATTCATTAAAATAATTTTCATAGAGAGTGTTTCCTCCTTTTTGTACAATGATCCCGGCGGTATTGCTGTAATCTTTTTTAATTCGGTTCTCCAACGCTGTAATCTTTTCCTGGTTCATATGAAGTCCTCCTCCTGATCTATAAGTGCAGGGTTGCATTAATGGTTGTATATCTGTGAGCTGTTATACCTTCTTTTTAACCGGATAATAAACCTCGGTTATAAGGCCGCTTTCATCTGCTGTCTGGGAAGGATCTGTGACATATACTTCATAGAGAGCGTTGTTGTTTTCATAGCCTTCTTTTTCTGCCCATTCATGCTGTTTTGTGTATACAGAAGACAGTCCGGAATAAGATCCGTGTACAACTGTTTTTAAGCAGAGCCCGGGATGAAAATCCCTTGTTCCTGTAATATACTCTTTAACCGGGACCGCGAACTCAATATCTAAACCAAACGGACTAAAGTCATCACTGTGGAAAAGTACCATTGGCGGGGCGGGCACAGTCAGATTGTCGTCTGCTATTTTCCGAAATATTTTATGGAAGCAATTCCCGTATTCCTCAGCAATTTCACTTTCGGTCAGCATTTTGCGGATTGACAGAAGATACATCTTTGGCACCTCTACAAGCTGTACATCAATATTTTCCAGATAGGACATAATGGATTTCCCCTGTTTTAAAACAGAGATATCATCATTTAACTGATTTAAAGTCTTCTGAAATTCAGTTATCTGACGTTCCATTTCTTTTTTCTTTCGGGTCAGTTCCTGACAAAGCTTTTCTTCCTGCAGTTCGTCTGCCTCAAGGACTGCTTTGATTTCTTCTAAAGAAAAATGGTAGGATTTCAGGCGGTTGATAAATAACATGGTCTCCAGCTGTTCCACAGAATAATACCGGTAACCGTTTTCCGGGTTGATCTCATCTGGCAGAATCAGGCCTATTTCGGCATAATAGCGAAGGGTCTTTGTGGAAACTTTGCATATATTTGAAAACTCTCCAATGGATAACATGGAATATCCTCCTTTCGGCGTAACTTTTTCGCCTGTCTGTATTTTACACCTTACCCTAAGGGTAAAGTCAATGTGATAAATTGGGAATTGGAATGAATGAACAGATAATTGATCCCCTAAACGGAGGGAGAGCCCTGTACGTAGCGTACAGGGCTGAGTTATGAAAAAGTTTATGTTAACCAATATTGTTGGATAATTGTTAGGCGAAGTCCAACGGCAATCCACTACTGATCAGTTTCAAATTATTATGCTGTGAAACCGCTGTCCTTCATTTGATGTTATTAGTATACCGAAGAATTGTGTCCTAAGTATGGCAGGGAAATAAATCATTTATAAAAAAGCTTGGGATTATATTAAGAAAAACATAGGGAAAAAGAAAATATGGACATTGAAAATCCAATATGGAAGATTTTCAGCTGTAAATTTGTGCTTATATTTTTATGAAAGCAAATCTAAAACACGCCGGATCAGGTAGATATCACACCCTAATTATGCTAAAATAGAAAAAAAGTATTTTTCAGCGCTGTGCATTTTTTGCAAAGATAATGCAAATATAATGCAAATATGGTGAACAGAAAAGATGCAGAGCGGTGGGAAATACTGCAGAAGGGAAGATGTTTATGGAAATAAGTATGTTGATAGTAGATGACGACAGGCTGGTAACGGAGAAACTGGAAAAGACGGTTCATTTTGAACGTCTTGGAATCAGCAATGTGCTCACAGCCAGTAATATTAGACAGGCAATGAAGCTTCTGGAAGAAATGCCCATTCAGATTCTCCTGTCGGATATTGAGATGCCCCAGGGAAGCGGTCTGGAATTGCTGGAGTGGATTCGTCAGAAACAGCTTCCGGTGGAATGCATTTTCCTTAGCAGCTATGCTTATTTCAGCTATGCCCAAAAAGCCATGCAGCTCAATTCCAGTGAGTATCTGGTGAAGCCTGTTACGACTGAGGAACTGGAGATAGCATTACAGAGGAGTATTAAGCGGGTGGAGGAAAAGGAAGGGGATCATGGAGGCGGGAACAGAAATCTGAATCTGTGGGAAACGTTCCTGCTTGCACAAGATTCCAGGAGGCAGACGGAGGCGGAAAAGGAATTACGGCGGATTTATGGGGATGCAGACTTCAGCCTGAATTTTATACGCATATTTCCGGACAGGGATCACAAAGGTAAAAAAGATGCCGTTCGGTTTCAGATACTGGTCAGCAGCCATGTGAGAAAGATACTGGAGGGCGGACAGGCGGAAGCACTGATCCGTGTGGATGCCTGCGAATGGATGTTAATATGCAAGGAGCCGGCTGGAATTTGTCTGCAAGAAAAAAAGCAGGAGCTATGCCGCTGCCTGCAAAGGGTAATTGCACAGCCGGTCTGCATTTATGCCGGGAGCGTGGGAACAGTGGGAGAACTGCATCACAGCCTGGAACATTTGGAACAGATGGAAATGGAGGCGGTACCCGGTGATAATCCGGTATTGGGGGAAGGCGACTGGCTGAGACAGGAATCCCGGGATGCCAAAGCGTGTTTTCCGGATGAAAACTGGTTTGCAGAGCTGGAACGGTCCGCTGATTTTATGCATATGCAGCAGGAAATACTGGAATATACCGATACCTGTTCCCGGGAAAATATCATGAAGGTTCAGATGCTGCAGGCTTTCCATAAGAAGACCACGGGACTGATTGAAAGGCATTTGCGGGAGCGCGGGCAGGTATTAGAATCGATCTTTGAAATGCAGGAATTTGAAAGCTATGAAAAAGATGCTTACCGGACGATGGAAGGCTGGAGGACATTTATCAGATTCCTGTTTGAAAAGCTGGAGGGGAATCAAAAGAGTGACTGCAGGCAGGAATCTGTGGTGGATTGCCTGAAGCGGTACATTGAAGAAAATCTGAAAGAAGACTTGTCCAGAAAGACCTTGGCAGCCCAGGTCTATCTCTCGGAAGATTATATTTCCCGTATTTTTATGAATGCTGCAGGGATGTCCATCACTTCTTATATAGCATCCAGGAGGATGGAAAGAGCGAGAAAATATCTGGAGGATACTGCACTTCCGGTGAGTAAAATAGCGATGGAAGTGGGGTACAGTAATTTTTCTTATTTTAGTAAAACTTTCCGTGACTGGGCAGGCGTGACTCCAAACGAGTACCGGATGCGTAAAGCGAAGGAAAGAAGTACACTGCTGCAGTAAAGTAAAATGAGAATGATTAACAAAAAAACGGAATTTTATTAAATATCTGTTAGAACAGGTGAGAAGAGGTGGAAAATCCGCCTCTTTTTTGTTAGTGCACAACTTAATAATTACAGAAAATATTCCGCGCATTTTATATAATAGGTTCATCATTGAACAGGGAGGAAAGGAAGATGCGCAAAACAAAAACCGCTGTTTTACCAAAACAAAGGTTTCAGGTGATGAAAAAAGGCATTAAGAGAAGCCGGGCTTTATATCTGCTGATGCTGCCGGCAATTATCATTATGCTGCTGTTTATGTACTATCCCATGTACGGAGTCATTATTGCATTTAAAAATTTTACACCGGCTGGAGGAATTTTAGGAAGTCCGTGGGTTGGTCTTAAAAACTTTGAACAGTATTTTAATTCTTATCAATTCTGGCCCACCATACGAAATACACTTGTAATCAGCCTTTATACGATTGTTGTTACATTTCCGCTGCCAATTGCACTGGCGCTGATGTGTAATCAGATTACCAGAACAAAATTCAGGAAGTTTTTTCAGGTATCCACCTATCTGCCCCATTTTATATCAACCGTTGTAATGTGTGGGATGATTATTTTGTTCTTGTCGCCCAGTCATGGAATTATTGCAAAGCTTCTAAGTTATGCAGGAATAACATTGCCTAATCTGATGGGATCGCCGGGAGCATTTCCCAGTATCTATGTATGGACGGAGGCATGGCAGCATGTGGGCTGGGACAGTATCCTTTACATAGCAGCACTATCTGCGGTAGATCCGTCTTTGTATGAAGCTGCAACCATGGATGGAGCAAGTAAATGGCAGAAATTAAAGCATATTGATATCCCCATGCTTCTGCCTACGGCAACAATTATGTTCATACTTCGAGCCGGCAGTGTAATGGGAATTGGATTTGAAAAGGTATATCTGCTCCAGAATACACTGAACAGCGGAACCAGTGAGATCATTGCAACTTATGTATATAAGATGGGATTGGTCAGCAACCAATACAGCCTTTCTGCGGCAATCGGTCTTTTTAATAACGTGATTAACCTTGCGCTTCTGCTTCTGGTGAATCAGATATCAAAAAAGATGAGCAATACATCACTGATATAGGAGGGAGAGAACATTGACATCAAAAGGAAAAGCAGTTAAACGAATGAAGATCAAAAAATCGAAAGAGGATAAAATCTTTGATATTTTTCTCTATGGGATTGCCATTATTATTTTGATTATTGTACTCTATCCGATGTATTTTATTATCATCGCTTCCTTCAGTAATCCAGCAGAAGTAGCTGCCGGGAATATCACATTTTTTCCCAAGGGAATTACCTTAAAAGGCTACCGCAAGCTGGCTGAATACTCACAGTTGTGGATCGGTTACAAGAATACCATTCTCTATACGGTAATTGGTACTGTAATTACGCTGGTAACGAATATTCCTGCAGCCTATGCCCTTTCACGGAAGGACCTTTACGGTAAAAGGTTTCTGACGGTATTTTTCCTGATTCCCATGTTTTTTACAGGCGGTTTGATTCCCACCTACCTGGCAATCAAACAATTTCAGATGCTGGATAATTTCTGGGTTATGGTACTGCCGTTTTCCGTGGTTACGTACTACATTGTCGTCGCCAGGACATTTTTTGGAAATACTCTGCCGGAGGAACTTTGGGAATCTGCACAGATTGACGGCTGCGGAACACTGACATTTTTTTTCAAAATGGTGCTGCCTCTGTCAAAAGCGGTATTGGCGGTTATCGCCCTGTGGGCGGCGGTAGGACAGTGGAATTCCTACTTTAATGCGCTGGTTTATCTGCGGAATCCGGATCTCCAGCCATTGCAGCTGGTGTTAAGAAATATTCTGATCAGTAATCAGACCATTGTCAGCATGACAACCGGAGCGGCGGCAGTTGAAGCAAAACAGACTGCAGAGCTGATCAAATATGCAATTATTGTGATTTCCAGTCTGCCGATTATGTGTATGTATCCATTTGTGCAGAAGTATTTCAACAAAGGGGTAATGCTGGGGTCACTGAAAGGATAGTGCCATATGCTGCAAAGTGGGGCATGCAGATGGCGGGAAGGAATTATCAGACTCTTGCGGCAGTCGCCAAATGGACGCGCCAGCGTGTCCGTCTGGCTCGCTGCCCGCGGGAATAAAGATAAGAGAAAAGGAGAAAAAGTATGAAAGCAAAAAAAGTAATGTGTATGTTGTTGGCAGCAGTTCTTGCAGGTTCTATGATGGCAGGATGTCAGGGAGAGGGTTCCGGGGAATCCGAGCAGTCAGCGGATAGTGGGAAAAATGATTTTCAAATCGTAACCGTCCGCTGGACAGATACCTGGCCCATTGACTATCTCCATGAGGGGATTATGAAAGAAATGGAAGATAAGGGTGATGTAAAGATTGACTGGAAGGTTTATTACGATACAGACTGGCAGGAGCAGAAATCACTGCTGCTGGCTTCCGGGGAGCTGCCGGATGCGTTCTGGGGAAATATATGCCTGAAGGATACAGACATTGCACAAAACAAATCTTATTTTCTGGAATTGTCTGATCTGATTGATCAAAACATGCCGAATCTTAAGAAAGTGCTGGAAAAAGAACCGGAACTGAAAGCCAGAATAACCGATCGTGACGGCAAGATTTACAGCCTTCCCAAAAAAGCTCCGCTGCGTCCGAAAGTAGATGGAAACTGCATGTATATTAATAAAAAGTGGCTGCAGAATCTGAACCTGGAAATGCCGAAAACCTATCAGGAATTGGAAGAGGTTCTTTATAAATTTGTGACGGAAGATGCAGATGGAGATGGTGATAAGGGAAATGAAATCGGTATAACCGGAAATGCCGGACAGTATGTTGCAAGTAATACCATGCGTGATCTGATGGCGCCGTTTGCTGCCATTGTAAGCCGGGATAATAATTATATGGGGCTGGATGCAGAAGGAAAACCTGTATTTATGCCTGCCCAGGAAAATTATAAAGAAGGCATAATGTGGCTCAATGAAATGTATCAGAAAGGGATACTGGATCCTGAATTTTTCACGCAGGAAGCATCTATGGCCACCAGTAAAATTCAGTCTGCAAAAGTAGGATTGATTACCGGATGGACCGCTGATGCCGTAGCCGGACCGGTAGCAGACCAGTATGAGGTGGTTCCTGCACTGGAGGGGCCTGATGGCGGACATTACGTAGAATATGCCCCCAGTTTTCTGGATGTATCAGACCGTGAACTGGTGTTGACAAAGGATTGTGAAAATCCGGAGAAACTGCTTCAGTATGCGGATCAGTTCTATGATGATGAGGTTTCACTGCAGACTTATTACGGCTCCATACCGGATCAGATTAAGAAAAATGACGATGGCACTTATGAAGTTTTGGTTCCCACCGATGGAAGTTCGCTGGATACTTCCGCCTGGTCTAATTCCATGCGTGATTTTGGTCCCAAGTATATGAATGAAGACTTTTATTCCAAAGTTATTCTGCCGCAAGATCAGGGGGATGGAATTAAGCTTGCAGAAGATAAGGTCAATGAACAGTATGTGAAAACAGACCGGAACATCGGATTGCCCATGCTGAAATATACGGAAGATGAGCTGACACAGCTGACAACCATTGGAACCGATATCTACAAATATGTGGAAGCGCAGTTTGCCCACTGGGTAGTGGACGGAGGCATTGAAAATGAGTGGGATGCTTATCTGAAGCAATTAGACACCATGGGACTACAGGACCTGGTGAAGATTCATGATACCGCATTTCAGGCTTATCAAGACGCAAATAAAGGCTGATTCTTCCACAAAGTGTAAAGCACAGCTGCCAGAAAGCAATTTTCAAACACGCTCTAGAGCGTGTTTGAAAATTACTACACATTGGTCATTTTAACCAAATTAATATTGAGGCGATACACAAAAACCCCAGATAGGT
>JAGZJZ010000015.1 GCA_018365455.1 Clostridiales bacterium | reverse complement strand
AAAGCAAAAACCCCGCAAACCCGCATAAACACTGCGGATTTCGGGGCATAAAAAGAGCGCGAGACGGGACTCGAACCCGCGGCCTCGACCTTGGCAAGGCATTTTTATGCCTATATGCTTTATTATATAGTGCGTAACAATGGCTTAAATACAGGGTTTTTCATTATTTTATAACAACCAATTACAATGCAAAAATATATATGATGTTAACCAATTCGTTAACCATTTTTTGATGATATAATATGCTTAGAAAGTCCCTGGGAAACCGGGGATTTTTTAATTCCTTTTATTTCCATTGAATTTTATATAATAAAAAAGTAATATGATAAAAAACTATTATATGGAGTAAAAAATGAAAAGAGAAATACTAAACATAGAAGTAGAATTCCGCACGCTCCTGGGTGGAATAAAGGAGCCTGTAATGGTTAGAACTCTACCAGATACTGCACGCAGCAATTATTATAAGATCTTAGACATAAAGAGCCGGCACAGAAAATACTACCTAGACGAATATGTAACTGTTATTGCATGCACAATAGCTGTACATGGTAAGCAACGGAATGCCCTTTTAGTGCGCTTCACCAAAAGATCAATATGGAAGCTCATCATGTAAAATTCATGCACAAAAAGCTTGCATTTTCTAATTTAAAATATTATACTATTAGTGTATTAACAACCACAGCTAATACATATATGACTCATAGCCCGGAATCCATATCTGGGCTATACCTGTTTTATAAAAAATAAAGACTACCGTATTACCGGCAGCCTTAATTTTTATAACATTTCAATGTTTGTAACTTTTATAACGGTTTGTAATGGATCTTCGTTTTCTTCTACTATATCAAACACATAGTTGATATGCACTGGATAATTAGATTGTAGATCCATCCCGTTATCTGTTAGAATATATGAATAGCTGTCTTCCGGAACATCGCCGTTTCCGTCCCAAATCTCTGTAAGTTTTACAATATCTCCAACGCTAACTTCTGGTAAAGAATCCTGTAATTCGTTAATCTCATTTGCCTTTTTTGCTACGTCTTCACTTTTCATCATAATAATTTCCTCCAATTTTTCTACTATTAACTTTTCTACATACACTGGACATTTTCTTTTGCCTGCTTCCCAATTTTCTATTGTTCTCTTGGGAATTTCAAATCTTTCTGACATTTCAGCTTGCGTCAGACCTGCACATGTTCTTGCTTCTTTAAGATTCATTGTGTACTCCTTATCACTCATTGGGTGGTTTCTATGATGTTATATTATCACTCATTGGGTGGTTTGTCAATAGTTTTCAAGAAAATTATTTAATTATTTTTTTTAGTCCGCAAATACATACCGACTAATATTTTTGGTAACTTAATGCATCCTCGTCCTTATTTTAATTTTAATTGATATATTTAGGTGCCTAAACGAACCATTGTAACTGTTGACATGCGTACTGTCAATTAGTGTAAATGTTAACAATTATGAACATTTAAGCAAAAGCATTGATTTTTTTTACATTTTGGTTATAATAAAGATACAAAGACCATATTCTAAATTAGATTAAATGTAATAAAATTTTGGTTTTTGCATATAATACGTGGAATTTCGCCCGTAAATTTAAAAAAGAGGGGTGATCGTTTATGGCAACATCAACATTCGGAAAACAGTTTTCAGTTAGTCCGGAAAAAGCAAGTGATTTCGTAAAAGAAATGACTAAGACAGTGGCTCCCACACTGAGGAAAAAATTTCATTCCAACTTGAAGCACGAAAAGGATTTGAAGGAATACCTTCAAAGAGTTTTAAAATAGCTTAATTGATAGATTATGTAATTATACCATTGGGAGAAATTTTAGGTAAAGAATACGTTAAAGAAAAGTTGGAAAGTGCATTTAAAAAGTTCTCTTGTCAACGTGAACGTGATTTAGAGGACTTTTTAATGCAAAAATCCATAGCATATGAAAAGACTAACTATGGAAAAACGTATTTATTTATTGATGAAAATAAATTAGTAAACAATAATGAGTTTATCGTTCTTGCGTATTTTACCATTGCTCAGAATTCTTTAGATATATCAACTATGTCAAAGAAGAAAAAGCGTAAGATACTAGGTGAATATCCCGGAAGAGACAGTTTGAGTTCAATACCAACTTACTTGATAGGGCAACTTGGAAGATGTGATAACTGTTCGAGTTTAGATTTAAGTGGACAGCAAATACTGGATGAGTGTTACCACGCAATTAGTTTGGCAGCAAGAATCGTTGGCGGAAACATGTTAATACTGGAATGTAGAGAACACATGTTTGAAAAATTTTACCAGCCACAAGGATTTAAAAAATTGTATGATGAATTAAATGAAGAAAGTTTATTCACTCTTTTTAAAAAAATCAATTTTGAAGAATATTGGAATACATAAAAAATAATATTTACCTTAGAAACTCTAGCCCCAGGGAATGAACCCAAGGGCTATTTTAGTGTACATAATTTTCTTTATGCCTTTTCTATATACTGTCCTGCAATAAACCCAGAATATTTCTTATCTATTAAAATCTGGTACCAACCAGATTCTTTATTAATAACATCTACCAGATTACCTGTATTAAGTTTGGGATATCCCGCAATATTTCCGTAGTTTTCCCCTGGCCCTTTGCGGACGTTTACGCCGTTTCCTGTGCACTTTCCAACCCATGCGGAATCTTCTGCGCCTTTAACAATTGCGTCCACTCCTGCCGCCTTTAAGCTGCTCACAAGGGCCTCCGCATTCTTTCTACTGGCAAAAGATCCGCACTGTACTCTGTACTGTCCGCTTTCTGCCTTTACGATTGCCTGGAAGCCTTTTCCTGCAATAACCGCAGCTTGCTTCTCTGCGTTCTTTTTATTACTGTAGGATCCGGCCTGTACTTTGTAGCTGCCAGTTTTGCCCGGCTCTGGATTTGGTTCCGGCTGCGGCGCTGGTGTTGGTTTGGGCGGTTCTTCCTTCGTACCGATAATAGCTTCCAGAATATTTAAGATTTTGCTACCATATCCGCTGCCGGCTGCCCATCCTTTACCTTTTGGATTTTCCTGGATACCCAGCCATTCTACATACTCGGCACAGCCTCTTTCTACAAAATTAAAGCGTGGATCTACGCATTCTTTCTTTAAAGGATCTGTGCAGGCGTAGGCTTTAAGGTGCTGGATCTGCGCCCGTATACCGGTCTTTGTGTTGGGGAAGGAATTACCCTTCATACCGTTTGCGGTTACGCCCATCCCGCAGAAGTTGTTCTGATTCAGGGTTACTGCGCTATCTTTAAAAGTAAAATTACCGGTTTCCAAGCAACTTTGTGCAAATGCTATATCTCCGCGGATTCCCTCAGCCTTGCCCTCCTGGATGTACTGCGAGACCATATCCAATACCGATTGTGCGACATTGGAATTTTTAGACTTAATATACGTCTGCATCTGCTCTGCTGTAGCGGTTGCTTTACCAGTAATCTTTGTGCCGGTTACCGCTGCGCTACCGGAAAGCTTCTTTTTAAATGCCTGCCATGCAGATTCATCCAGTACATATGGATTGGGGCAGATCTTCCCGTTTACATCATAGTGGCGGATAACCCGGTCAACTGGAATCCCATATTTTTGCATTAGCATCTTTGTTAACTCTATGGTTGCTTTTACTGTAGCATCTTCGTAATACCAATCCTGGTCATTGGCATTCATTGTGGCAGTACTCCGTTTCCGGACACACATCTCTATGTTTAAAGTATTGTAATTATTTGCCTTGCCGTAGAATGCTCCGCCGCCGCTTCCCTGTCTGCCCCCTCCTACGCTCCATGCTCCGTTGCAGTCTTCTACACTCTGCCAGACCTCTCCGCCAAATCCTACGTAGTAATGTGCACTGGCTCCAACATCTCCGCTGGCGTAGTAAGTACAGTTTGCTTCGGCTCCCCCCAGGGCGCCGACATAGTGTATAACAATGTATTGTATCGTCTGTCCATTTCTGCCATTGTAATGGTTATATGGTGTGATTTTCTTATTTATGTTCATATTTTTTTACCTGCCCTTTCTACTCTGCAAATACCCAATCTTCTGCCAACATATCCGCTTGACTTGCAAGCCACCCCATCTGTACGCCAGATGTTCCTACAAAAGCAATTGCCATGTTTCCTATGCTGTCGTGGTCGCAATTAACAATGCGCCCTTCTGCGTTTTTATAGCTTATATTCTTTGCCAGTTCAATGTGCTGCTTTTTGCCATTCCAGCCTTTACGGGCTACTTTAAGACCTCTTTTTAGGTATTTAATGGCATCGGAAAAACTAAAAGTTGCTGTACCTCCAAGCGCCGGAGTATTGCTGTTATCCGCGATGATAAATTCATCAGAAGCCATATTTTCAAACGTGTACTGCGGTCGCTGTGTATCCAATAGATTTATAATTTCTCCGTCCTTGGTGTGCATCATTATAGTTTCGTCTTCCCATGCCCAATACCCTCCCCAGCTTGGAAGTTTTACCTTTGCTCCTTTTCGCATTGCCTCAAATGCTTCTCTAAAATTCATATATTTTACCTAACCTTTCCCAAAAAGAAAAGAGAGCGATTTACTCGCCCTCTGTGATTTCCGGTAATCCAGCTACCGAAGTTAATACCGACAATACCCCAGCCAATGCCGCCGTAGATGCAACCATTACCCAGTTAACATCTCCCATTGCTGCCGTTGTACCAATGCTGGCAATTGCCGCCTGTGCTACCGTTTTAATTGCTCTAACTGCCGCTGCTTTTAACCAATTCTTTGTAATTTTACCCATTATAAATCCTCTCTTTCTATAAGTATTGGGCTGCCATAAAGATCAGCCCAGTTGCCAGTGCCCCAGATATAACAGAAACTATGGTCGTGAACGCTGTCTTCTTTGCACTGTTCCAACGTTCTGCCGGTTCGTTTTCCAACTTCTGCAGCCGGTCTCCCTGCTTTTTCTGTTCTTCCATCATGGTCCTCATGTTTAGTGCCAATTCTTTAACGGACATCGCCAGTTCCTGTATACACTTTTGCTGCGCTTCCAAATCCGCCACACGGGCTTTTAAGGATCTGCTATCCTTTCCAAGCTCCGCTATTTTTACTGCCACTTCTTCATCATTCATACGTCCCTCTCTCCTGTCTATAAATTTGCAAAATAAAAGGACCTTACGGTCCCGCTCTTACTTCCATATACACCTCCCGGCGTAAGTCTACGCCTGTGCCAATCTGTTTTGCAGCATATTTACAACCGCTTCCAGACGGGAGCGTTCTGCTCGTTCCTGGTTAAGATCTGCTTGCAATCCGTTTATCTTGTTTAATAAATCCATACGTGTATCGATTATTTCATGTTTTGCATCCGAAATAGCTTTAGCATTTTTCTGGATCATGTGGATTTCTAAACCGTGCAATTCGCTGTATGCCAGCCCGTACACAGTTGTTCTTCCATCCGCCGTTGGAACATCCAACCTATCTTTGCAGATGGTAGCGAAATCATTGGAGGACAAGCCATGTTTAAGAGCACTGGCTTCTACTTCCTGCGCCACAAGACCACAGTGAACACGGTCATGGTTGTCATCGGATGCCTGGTTTACCCATCGGTAATTTACCGGCTTTAAATCCATAAACATTCTTTCGTAACGCTCATCTATGCTGTGTATATCTGTTTTTTCGTTGGCATCTGACGTTGATATGGTAGCATTGGCGGCGTATAGTCTCGACCACAAAAGCCCTGCATATCCAAGATGTATGGAGCCAGATTTTTTTACAAGAGTCGGGCTAAATGTTCCGCCATTCGAATCTCCTGTTGCCTGCGCAACGTCAAAATATCCATTATTAACAACATTGTGAGTGTGTGCTTTAAAAGCATACTTTTGCGACAGCGATTGTCCCGCTTCAAAAACTGCGTCATTTGCAAATAGATGCAAGGCGGTTATTTCGCTTGTGGGGTTTCCATCTAGCCTACTGCCGTTTATTGTAAACCCGGCAACCGACCCATTATTAGCTCTTATTGTACCGGTAATATCCGCATCTCTTGCCAACAACCTACCACCCCATGTAATGGAAAATTTATCTTCCCACACACTCGCGGTAGATGCTTTAGTTCTTAACATTATTGCAGCGTAGGACTGGTCTGTAGTTCCCGTGTCAAAGTAAAGCCAATGGTCTTTGCCGCTGGCGCTGTAGGAACGTGTCATACTTCCTGGCTTTATTACCCATCCTCCAATATTGCCCTCATCTGTTGTAACTTTACCCGAAAATTTACCGTTTACCGCTTCCACACTTCCGTCTGCCAGTATCTTAAAATTGCTATTTGCCGTTACAATGCCATCTAAAGTTATGTTCTTAGCTTGGATCTTTGCGCTACCGCCAGAAATAATATTAACCAGGTTTGATGCCGACAAATCTATCCTTGCTGTTGCCAAAGATATAAGCCGGTCTGTAATCGTAAAATCTGTTGCAGATGTACCGCTCTTTACGATCCAGTTAAACTTATCCGCTGTTTGCGTGGCTTTGGTCTCTACAGAAGTTATCCTGTTCTCCGCCGCTGTTAAGTCCGTATCCTTGGCATAATAAGAACCTACCGTTGCTACAATCCCGTCTTTGGTAATCTTCTGGCTGGCTTCCTGCTTCCAGGTCTCCAGGGCTGTAATTTTACCGGTTGCAGAGGTTAACTCTGCCTTGGTGGAATAGGTTTCGCTTACGCTGGATGTTATGGCTGTCTTAGATGCTTCTATGGCGCTGTTCATCTGCTTCGTGGTGCTATAACTCCCTAACGTATTGGATAATTCCGTTTTGGTTGTATATGTGCTGGACACGGAAGTTTTAAATCCATCCAGATTGCTGCTTAAGTTGGACACTGTACTACTAAGAGTACTTAGTGCGCTGCCGTCTGCTTTCTTCTCTACGGTCTTTTCCAGGTTGGATACGTCTGTCGCAAATCCGCTAAGCGTAAGTTCGAATCCTGCCTGCTTGCTGTTTATGGTCTCTATACTTCCGTTTACCGTCTCTAAGCCCGTTACAAGGTCTTTGGTGCTGTCTGTAACCGTGGTGCTTACATAGTCAGTTACCTTTCCGGTAATTCCGGTAAGCTTTGTTTCCAGGCTTGCTGTACGGTTGCTTATTGCTGTTACTGTGCTTGTTTCTGCTTTGTTGCCGATTTGGGTTGTGTGGGTGCTTACTGTGCTTTGCAGGTTGGATACGTTCTGGGTTATGGCATCTGTGGTCTGCTTTATTTCGGATTTGGCGGTTTTTATGGATTCGGTGGTGTTTGTTATTACTTCTGCTATGGATGCGTCTATATCTTCGGAATTTGGGGCCCAATCAGTTGCTTTCGTTCCTTCTTCCAGCTTTAAATACGCAATATTAAATATCGTACTTCCACTACCCATGTATACGAAAGGTCGCCAGTATTTTCCTTTAGGTTTAAATGTTGCATACAATAAATTCCATTGATTGGCAATCGCAGATTGTTTGTATTTTACAACTTCAACTCCTACAAAATTAATTTTGTCAGCCGAACTTTGAAAATGTAAGGGGGTACTTTCACTCCCTGTTACATTAGCATTTGTTAAGATCATTGCCGAATACGTATAGATTTTATTTGTGTCTAATTCTATCCATTCGGAGTTATGGCCATTTATACCGCCACCTACTGTAGTACGTAAAGTGTTGTAACCTAAATACTTAACGGTTGTATCCAAGTTAATAGTTCCGCCATTATTGCCCCAATATTTCGCATCGGGTAACTTCTCCCAATGCCCTGACTGTCTAAAAAGATTCCTTCCCCCAATCGTAATACTTTCCACTGCCTTATTAATATCCGTCTGTTCCACCTTAGACGTAATCTGCCCTTGCAAAACGGTTATATCCGAAGTAGCCTTAGACAAATTTGAAGTATTCTTGGAAATCTTCCCGTCTATCTCTTCTTTCGCTGTAGTCCACGTCTGTGTGTCTAGCTTAAGCTTAATAGAATCCTGTGCCGCCTTTATAGAAGCCGCCTGCGTCCGCAACGACTCCCCGTGCTCTGTAATTGTATTGTTCTGCTCCCCTAGGTACACATTTAAGCTTCTATCCCCCACCTGCACCACAGTGGATTGTATCTTTTCTGTAGCCCCATTAACCGACCGCACAACGCTATTGATATCCAGTTTATTCCCGGATATATTGGCATCGTCCGACACTTTGTTGTTGTCTACGGCACCATTGGTTATCCCGGCATTATGTACGCCGTCTCCGTCCAACATAACAGTTTTGCCATCCTTGCCCCGGATTAATAACCCGTAGGTGGTTGCACTTCCGTTGGTGTATTTACCCAGGATTACACGGTTGATTGGGCTTGCGGCGTTGGTGGTGTCGTTAACCATAAGTTGGTTTCCAGTTATTGTTATGGCGCTGTCTTTGCTTGCTATAGTTACCTGGGATGTGTCTACCGTACCGGATTTAATCTTATTTGCGGATAGGTCGGATATCTCTGCGTCCCCAATGGCACCCTGTGCAATTATTCCGCTTCCGGCTGTTATTGCTCCGGTGGCTATATTATCCGATGTAATGTTTCCGGCCAGTAATTCCTTTACCCTTTGCGACTCTACGTCCAGCATTTTTATTGTGGAATGGATAGACGTAAATTCTTGATTCACGATTACTTTGTAATCGGCGAACTGCCCGTTTATGCTGTCTACTTGCCCTGTAACCGCCGTGAATTTCTGTGCTGTGGCTTCTTCGAATGCGGCTTGTTTGGATTTTAAGGTTTCGAACTCGCCCGTCTTAAAGCTTGCAAAATCGCCGGTTACTGTTTCGATCTGTGCGGTTACGGCTGTAAACTTTTTGGTTGTAGCTTCCTCGAATGTTGCTTGATTCGCCTTTAAGTCTTCGAATTCACCCGATTTAAAATCCGCAAAATCCCCCACAATCGTTTCTACCTTAGCATTGGTTGCCTCTAATTCTTTTATCTTAGCAAATTTAATATCTGCCTCTTCTGCATCTATCTTGTTAGCAACTACTTTATTTACTAGAAATAATTCCGTATACGCCCGGTCAATAGCGGTTGCTGTCGGGCCTTTATAGTTATACTCCTGTTCTGCCGTTGTTTTTCCTACAGATATTACTTCCGTGGAAACACCACCATCATAATCATGGGTTAGTGTCATACAGGGCATTTTCAGTACTTCACTTCCGTTTTGGATAGTTATAATATCCCAAGGATCAAGGCGGACATCCCCCAGTCGAACCTGCAACTTTCCAGGTCTAAACCGGAAGCCATTTAATTGTTTTACTACATTATCCAATACCGCTTGTGTCATTAACGGATTGGATATATTCATGCCGGTTCCCGTGCCAGATTCAATTGTGTTTTCCTGATTTACCGCGCAGGATATCTTGCTTAAAATATAGTCGCTCTCCTGCACCTCTGGCTCGTTTATCCGGCTTGCACCCGGAGCATAGGAATTATCCTCATACCATTTTAATTCCAAGTTACCGGTCCGGTTAATGCAGGCAAATTTCCCATGTAAACTCGCAAGATAAGAAATAACCTCCCGGCGTGTATATCCAGAAGGTTTTTCTTGTATTACTATTCCTGTCAACTGCGTAGCGTATGTTATTCCCATTTGTGTACAAATTTCGTTAAGTACATTTTTGCTATTGTTCGGAAATGTTAAACTGGAAGTGTATAGCAACTCGCCCTTTGATATCATCCGGTCATGTGCGGTAAAGCTAACCACTCCGCTACTCTTGGACGGCTTTTCCACTACATACACACCCATAGGCACATATTCTATCTGTTCGCCAATCCGAAGACCTATATGTACAGCTATTTCCTTACCAGTAAAGTTTAAATCAGACTTAACAGAAATCTCCACCGCCTGGGATACGGCAGATCCAATTGTTATATCTTCCCCGCCATTACTGCCCCCGGTAAACTTAATTTTAATAATTCCGGTTGTAATCGTAGAGCTTCCAATCACAATCTTGGCACAAAAGCGCCGGGAAAGCTGCATTATTTCAGTATTAAATTGTTCGGATGCTCTATACATTTACACCATCCTCTCTTACTTTTTTTCCGATTCCTCTGTCATAAAGATAAGGGCTGTTTCTTCTCCTACAGTGGGCACGCTGTACCGGTCAATCTCCTCACACTTTTCAAACATGGCCAGTGTAATTTTAAAGATATCAATATCTGTTTCTGTTTCAAGCACTTCCTGGTAATCTTTGGTACACATACGCTCGTCTTCGGGACTCTCAAATACATAGTTTGTCTCTTTAATTTCCTGCCCATATTGATTTTTCTTGACTGTTGTCTCTGTTATTGCATTTCCTTCTTTATCTTTTTTAGCGTAAAGTTCGCAAATGTCTATGCGTTCTTTTCCGATACGTTCGTATTCCTTTGTTAAATTCTCAATGTTCCGGCTGATTGCATAACTCATTTCTCTGGGAAATGTTTTGTCTTTTAAATTTAACAATCCTGATAATTTCTTTTCTATCTCACGTGATTTCATTTTCATTATTTCTCTTCCTCCTTTGATGCAATAAGTTTATCCTGTTCAGCGTATACGGCATCCTCGAATGCCAACTGGTCTGACTTTGCCTGCGCTCGATTTTCTTTATATAACGCCTGATTCTGAATTCCTGGGTAATACGTAAGTTGTGTTGGGTCATCGGAATTTATTCTTGCAGTAAAATTCATTATTTCCTGCCCTTCTGCTGTTGTAGAATATGCTGTAAATTCTATATTTTTTTAATTTCCATAATATTTCCTTTCTACTGTTCGATAAAATCGCAAGTAACTCCCACATACCGCGGCATTCCACTGGCAAAAGAATATACAGGTATAGTTGGCGTTCCTGCGTACATTGTTATCGTTTTATAGGTATCTGTTTCCTGTTCCGGGTCCAAAAATTTAACATTAAAAAAAGGCTTCTTAGTAAGCCTCAGAACTTTTGCTATTGTTTTTTGGTCCATGTTAGTGAAACTGCATTTTAATGTATATTTGTGAGCTACGATATCGCCGCCCATAACACCGTCTGCTCCCCTGCCAGTATTAGAAGACCAGACCGGTTCTCTGGATATTGACAAGCCTTCCTTTTTTATCGGAGGCATTTTTTCATTGTCTATCCATATATCTGCATATTCCATTTATCCACCTCCGTGATAAATTTGAGCATAAGAAAACCCACCTACGTTTGTAAGCGGGTTGTTGGTTATTTGAATTTTTTGAATGCTGTAGAAATCTTCTTTACATCATTATCAGTTGTATCTTTCCCGAAAAATACCAAAAATGTATTATTTTTTAAACCGTATACACCGTATGTCTTTTCACCGTTTACCGAAAAATACCCTTTGGTTTTTGCATAATCCATTACTTTAAATGACGTATCGTCCATCTTCGCAGGATCGTATTCTAATAATGCAAATTTATCTGTCATAAATACTCCTGTAGGATAGTACGCCATAAATATATATGATGCAGATAAATAATAGTATGAATCAAACGAAGATTGACCAGGTTTCACATAGCCCATATTTTTAAAATAATTTGACATTCTATTGAGTTTTGATTTAAAACCCTTAACCGTAACTTTGCAAGTATATGTTTTTCTTCCTATTTTTGCTTTTATATATGTGTTTCCTTTTTTCTTTGCATAAACATCACCGTTCGGCTTTACCGTGGCAACTCTTTTGTTGCTTGAAGTCCATTTTGCCTTCTGATTTGTTCCTTGAATTCTAAGTTTAGTAATATTCCCTGCCGTTACAGTTTCTTTGCTTTTGGTGATTCTTATCTTGCTGGCTGCCTGAGTAGATAAGCCAAAATAACATGTGCACACCATGATTAGTAATAATATTGGCAAACATCTTTTTACTGTTTTCATATTTACTCTCTTCCTCCCTTTTTTATAGTAAAATTATACCAAACGAGAGGAAGAATGTAAACTATGTTCTTATCGGACAATGACCTGTATTTAAAGTTTGTTTGTTAATTTCTTCAACAACAACGTCTGTAATCTTTTTACCACCAACGTACACATTTACAGAAGGCGTTTTTCCACCACCTTGAAAGCCCGCCATAGCCGCCACAACAGCATTGTAAACACCGGAAGCTACGGAAGAAACAATCTGATCATTATTCATTACCGCAGTATGACCCCCAATTGTTCCCACAAGTTCCGGCCCGGCCTCTCTCGCAATAAAAGCTTGCCCCATATTAGGCATTCCACCGGTAGCAAACTTTTGCCAAGATCCATTTTTTAATATGCCGCCGTCTGCTCTTTTGGAATATCGTTCAGCGGGTGTTCCAAACGGATATATAATTCTGTTCGCACATTCCTGCATCTGATTGTAAAAATCTTCTTTATTAATATTTAGACCTACAGGATATGTGGGCCTTCCCCATTGATTCCCAAACTCATTAGCAAGCGTGCCCCCTGATTTTGTAAGTTTAGGAGTAGCATATACGCTTCTTGTTTTTCTTCCCCAGCTTTTCTTTACGCCGTCCCACAATTGATAACCAGATTTATTTGTTTTTACATTCGTTTTTAATGTTTGCCGATTCCAATAATCATTAAAAGGTTTATATAACGAACTTGCAGACGTTGTCATAACTGCTGTCGTAGAAAGTCTTCTGTTATTAGGATTGCCCCATGCCCCAGATATACTTGACCATGCGCTGTTTGCAACAGAAGCGGCACTATCTTTTAAGCCAGAAGCGAAGCTTGCTACTTTGCTGGTTCCGGTGTCCCAGGCTCCTTTTATTTTTCCCCATACATTAGAGGCTACACTTACAGCTCCATCTTTTACATCCGAGGCAAACTCTGTGACCTTGCTGGTTCCAGTATCCCAGGCATTCTTTATTCCAGACCATGCCTTGTTTGCAACTGTGGTAGCTCCTTCTTTTACGTCTGCCGCAAATTCAGCCACCTTTGTTGTGCCGGTATCCCAGGCGTTCTTTACTCCTGTCCATACTTTGGAAGCTGTGCTGGTTGCCCCTTCCTTAACATCAGCGGCGAACTCTGCCACTTTCGTTGTTCCGGTATCCCAGGCGTTCTTTATGCCGTTCCAGGATTTGCTTGCTGTACTCTTTACTCCGTCTTTTACATCTGTAGCAAATTCTACTACCTTATTACTAACAGTGTCCCAGCCGGATTTTAAACCGTCCCACAGCTCGGATGCTTTTTGCTTTATCTTAGCCCCTACTTCCAGCGCAAGATCTCCAAGTGCTTTCCATCCTTTCTTAATACCCTCCCATACACCAGATAGGATTTCTCCCAGGTTACTTGGAAGATTCTTAAGGCCATTAAACAAACCTTCTATACAGTATCCGCCAAGTTCTTCAAACACAGTTGACGGCGAATGAATACCGAAGAATTCTTTTACACCACTAACAACCGGATCTACTATATGTTCTTTAATCCAGGTTCCAACACTTGCAATAGCAGCTTTAATTCCTTTGTACAGACCATCTATTAAGTACTTTCCTATATTAACCAAGCAATCTACAAAACCGTCTGAATCACCGATAATTTTGCCCAGATCGGTAAATATCTCCCCGATCTTCTTTAAAATATCCGCAACCGCACCACCCGTCCAGGACGCTAAAGGTTTAAAGAAATTATCCCAAACCCAGCTAAATGCCGGTTTTACCTTTTCTATTATGGCATTAATTAAATCCAATGCCCCTTTGATGGCATCCAGTGCCGCCGGCACACCTTGTTCTATAGCCCACTTTGCCAAAGGCTGCAAAATGTTTGTAAACAGCCATTCAAGACCTTCACCGACTTTATCACCGAGTGGTTTAAGGGCTTCTGTTACTCCTTGTAATGCTTTTGTTATAGGCGTGAAGTCAAGTTCCTTTGACCATTTTTCTAATCCCTTAGTGATATTATTTATGTGACCCAGGATATTATTGAACAGGTCTGCCAGATCTTGTATGATCTTTGTGCCCGTACTGTCCATCTCCCAGGCTTTCTTGAAGTTTTTGGCTATGTTGGTAATGGTATTGTTTATGTTCGTGAAAATATCAAGGATATTACCGATAATCTTTTCACCTGTGCCATTGCTCCATACTGTTAAGAGAGAATTGCCTATGCTGTGGATTAATTCCAGGATGGAGTTAAACTTGTCAAAATAACTCTGTAGGAGTTTTGTGCCCTTGTTGTCATCGTTCCAGGCATTGTTGAATGCCTTCGCGAACTCTGCTACCGCTTCACCTATCTGCTGCACAAGCTTTAATATATTCCCGCAGAAACGCTCTCCAGTTCCATTAGTCCATACTTCTAAGAAGCTTTTTCCTATGCTCTTTACAGCCTCCAGAACGTTCTCCAGGGCCTTTTTCCATGCATCTATAACACCTTGCCCGTAAGTGTCCCAGGCGGCTTTCATAGGCTCAAAAATTTCCTTGAAATACTTCTTAATACTCTCCGCAAGTTCTTTGTATTTGCTCTCCACTTCTACAGTGTCGAACATGTCCCCCGGTGATAATCCGCCGTCTGATCCGCCACCTGAACTGGTTAGGTCCTCCAGTTTCGTGATCTGGTCGAATCCTAGTAGTTGCTTCTTATACTCTTTTGCAGCATCGGTCGCATCATTCAGGCCACCAGTAGTTCCCTCCAGGCTCCCGGCGAAATCCTGATTCACCTTTTTCGCAATTGTATATGTCTTTTGACCGGTTAAGGCTGCAAAGAAATGCGCAATCGCTGTTACTCCGGCTATAATCTCCTGTATAAAAGCATTAAGCGCCGGTGTGATAATATTAAGTATGGGGGCAAACGCTGTAGCCAGGCTGTTTTTAAGTTGCGTTAAGGAAGATTTAAGCAGAGACAAGCTGTCGTTTGTCTCACTGCTGTATTTGGAAAGATTCTGAAACCCTTCTTTTGCCCCATTGAGTGCTCCGCGTATTAAAAAACTCGCAAACATGAATTTGGCTGACATTGCAATGGAACTAAATATTCCACCCAATCCGCGCGTTTGTCCTCCAAAACTTTTCATGGAATTTTTTGCCTTGTTTATATGTGGAACCCCGCTTCTAAATTTCTGTATGAGCGATCCGAATACACCGGAAGTTTTGCGAATTACCGAGGTGACTTTGCTAAATACAGAACTCAAGCCGCTGAACGTTTTGGAAACTATGCTTGTGGCTTTTGCAGCTACATTTCCTATACCAGATCCTTGTATAGCCCCTGATATACTGTTGCGCAAGCTTTTGCCTACAGCGCCCACCGAACCAATCATGTTTCCTACTTTTGCCCCTGGATTGTTAAATTGTACGTCTTTCCCAAGACCTTCCATCCTAAGTTTTTGTGCATTGTACGACTCTACTTTGCGCTTTGCTGTGTCGATTTGCCCTTGCAGTTTCTTCCATTCGTCACTATCCCTCTTTACACCGGAAGCTTTCATGTCCTTTTGTTTTAATTGCAGTGCATCTACTGCTTTTGTAGCACGTTTTATATCATTTTCAACTTGAATGTAATCATCTGTATGTACCTTAATTCCTGACGCTAACTGCGCATTTTTAATATAATCCTTAATTCCATCTGTTGCATATCCTTTCAAAGCGCCGCTTTTCATATCTGCTACAGACTTTTTAATCATGCTTTGCATGTTTCTTATCTGCTGCATACTTTTACTGTTATTTATATCAGGCCCTTTAATCTTATCCATATCCTGGTTTATAGCATTCGCCATAGTCTTAACCAGACGTTTAGACTCTTCTGTGGCCTTTTTAAGCGGCTGCGTTGTGGCATCAATAACAACTTTTAGCGTTTCTAATGTATCTCCCATACTTCACCCCCTCTCTGCGCAAAGCAAGAGTATTACCTCTGCTCTCTTCTTCTATTAAATTCATCCATCTGGATTCTGCGGCGTTCTTTGTACGTCTCCAATTCCATGCGGGTGTGTATCCTTTCATATTCCTCTTTTTCTTGTTCGAATAGGTCGGGATAGTAATCCCAGGGTTTGGCGGGCTGCTGGTCTTTGCTTGCCCAAACATTTTGCGCAATTAATTCTGCCTGTCTAAAGCACAGTACTACTTTCTGCTTAAACTCCTGTTTTTTAACTCTTGCATAGCTTTCCATAACATCGTATATTTCGGCTATGGAATACTCCCAAAAATCGTCTATGGATATTCCACAATCAAGCGCTTTGGGATAAATTTCCCATATCAGATCCGTTATTGTTGCTTCTACAGGCTTGTCTCTGAATCCTTTATCATCTTGGTCATCGACTTCGCCATTTCGTCCGTAAAAAAACCAGACACCGCCATAAGCGGCATTACAACATCACTCAGCAGCTCTGTCATATTCCCACCTTCGTCTTGGTATGTTTCGTAAATTTCTTCTACCTCATCATATCCCAGCCCGTGGTGGAACTTAATCAGGGATGCTTGGATAACCGTAAGCATTATTGTAAGGGGTGGCAATCCATCCATTACAATAAGATTCATGATGTTTGCCTTATATTTATTTTCTAATTTCTTTATGGCCTGCGCAGTAAGCTTCAACTTATATTCCTTTCCTCCAACTGCCCAGACATGGTATGGAGATCTTTTTTTCTTAGCTTCTTCCATTGTTTCTACTTTTTCGGCCTGCTGTTCCTTTAACTCTTCGTCTAATCCTTCTAATTTCATCTATATATCCTCCTTATGATTGCACTGTCGGGTCAGTGTATTTGAAGTCGCTTTGAATTGACATTGTCAGCTCAAACTCTAATACTGCATTTACTCCGCCACCAGTTCTTTTTACTGCAACCTGTGCGTCATATTCTGTCGTGCTTCCATCCGTCAAGGTTTCTTGAAATGTAATAACTTCGTTTGATTCCTGTGCTGTACGCATAACACGGTAAGGAGAATCAGGCTTAGAATTATCGTACTTAAATTTGTACTTCATATCGCCTAGGTCTCCAATTCCGTTTTCATACTGCTTGTTTTTTGCAGTCAGTTCTGTATTTTCCACCTTTTCTGGCTCGATACCGCAGTCCGGTATTTCTTTTAATCCCGGAAGATCCGTAAATGAACTACCGCCTTTTTTCTTAAATCCTAATTTTGCACCATTCGCTAACATAATTTGTCCTCTCTTTCTCTAATTGTTCCAATATACAATATCTGTTTCCATGTCGATAATTCCTTCGTACCGCATAACTTTATGTTTTAAGCCGGAAGGGTCCGGGACATCCTGACATAATGTCCTTACCAGTCCCAGTGCCCCTACTGCATCGTCTACAGCCATAGCGGCTGGGGAAGTGCTCTTATTATTCCAAATATCTACTCTATACCGCACATGCGCCTTGTCTTCCCTATTGTCCGTCCGCTCTACCACTTTGTTGTCTTCCTCCGTGTACTGTATTGCAGGAAGTTCTACCCAGTCAGAGGGATAGGAGTCCGTAACATTTTCTGTAACATTACTGAGTGCCATATATACCTGGTCTTTTACATTCTTCATGTTTTTAGCTGCCCCCTTGTTTCTTCTTCGAATTTCTTTATTATCTGCTCTACATTGTTTTTGAGCGCTGGGTACATAAACGGCTGGGCTGCCTGGCCGGTGCACTGGTAGAAAACACCGTCCGGGGTCTCCAATTTAAACCAGTGGTATTTCTCTGCTGTTTCCTTGTAAATCTGGCTTTCGTGTATCCACCAGGGCTTTAAAGAATAGGCAGGCGTAACATCTGGTGATATTCCGTTGTGGCTTGCCTGCCCTTTGGGTCCCGTGCCAAATTCCACATATGGTCCATACTTCTTGTTTGTATAGCAAGTTCCTCGGCATCCGCCCTCATATTCGTCCACTATAGTAAAGATGCTAGTACGCAATTCGCTGTCTCCCACAGGACATAGCTGTTTTGCATTAGCCTGGACGAGTTTTATACATTTCCCCACAGCGGTTTTAATGTCGGAGTCTGATATTTTGTCCAACTTATTACCCAGTTCAACCATTCCTTGGATCATATTTTTTCCACCTCCATATACAGGGGGATGTATGGCTTAATGGAGATTATCTTATAATCCGGTTCGGCTTCCGGAGATACATAGATGCAAGCTCCATCTCCTTCGCACAGTGTTAAACCGCAATCGAAAATATAAACATTCTTTTTCCCGTCTGGCTTAACCACATACTTTCCGTCAATCTTTACGTTTAAGATGTAAGTTAATCTCTGTCCATATATCTCCGCTTGCATTTTGCCGCTGGCAGGCCACACAACGCCCATAAATGGGACAGCTTCTCCGTGTACAGATATTTTCCCGCCTTCGCTGTCTTTTTCTACTTTGGACTGCCGTATGTAATAATTTTTAAGCCTGCTCTGCTTTATTCTCATACGTCCTCCCACCTACCCTTGCAAGCCGGTACCGATCCAGTACATCGTAGATCTGTTTTGGGGCATTATCGAAGCTGTAGCTTTCCCCGGATTCACTCCGGCTCGCTTCACCCTCTGTACCCCTGCGGTTAATCGCAATTAAAGCCAGATCCCGCACTGTCTTCTCCAAACCTGGTATGATCTTGGTTCGGTTGGTGTAGCTAAGAACAAATTGTTCTGAGTCTTCCAATAAAAAAGAGAGCAACGCTTCGTCACTCTCACCGGTTAGTTTCTTTAAAAACTCCAGGTTGTTCAATTGGACCACCCGCCTTATCCATTTGTGATCAGGCGGGCAATTGGTAATGCTTTCGGGTCAAATTTAATTTCCCAGTTCGCTTTCGCAAAAAGCTGCTCATCGGACGGAGACTGAGTCCAGTTGGAACTCGGAATCTTGAAACTGAATCCATTTGGATGGATTGTCTCCCTCATACGGGTAATCAGTTCATCCTGACCGCCGTTTTTCTTTGCCTCCCGGACTGTTTCCACCGGCACATCTACTCTGCCTTTTGCTGTTCTTAATACGCCATTTCCAAACAGATATGTCGTATACTTTTTCAGGTCTTTGTTTTCGCCAGAACCTCCGGTTGCCACACATGGTACGCCATCATCAATAATTACTGTATACCCATTAACAGAAGCCAATCCCATAGGGCGCTGAACACCATTAGAATCCGTCTGTTTCCAATATTCTAACAACTGCAGGTTTTCCAGCGTCTTAGCCACGTTTGAATGCATTATAGCCAATCCAAAGGAACCCTTATTATCTCCACAAGCCTGTGTAGCCAAATCATTCAAATCGGTCTCTGCGATCTTCTTTGCATTTGCTGTGGTTGAAGACAGATCAAGTGTATGTGTGTCTGACCATGTCTTTGCAAATCCACTCGCACCGGTAATCCCGAAAATAGCATCTGTAATACCGATCAATCTCTTCTGTCTTCTCTTCTGCCAGTATCTTCCGATGGTTGCAACAATATGCCCCATTGGATCAGATCCGGATAACTCTGCTGTAAAATTCCTTGCGAAGAATCCTTTTGCCCTTCCATAAACTACTCCAGTCTGAAAACCGCCGCCAACTTCGGATACGGTAATGTCTGTCTGCCCGTCATAGTTCTGGTCTTCTCCGTCCAGAGTGTTATAAAATGGAACTGTGTAAATATTCCCCTGTCCCTGGATCATATTTGCAATTGTACCGTCTTCTACCATAGCACCCGACTGAACCATAGCTGTTAAGTATGGGTCTGGTGCTTCGTTCCACATGTTCATAAAAATCTCGTCATCAAACGGGATTCCAAAAATTGTTCCTGCCATAAATTATTTCCTCCAATTCTTTAGTTGCCGGATAACTGTTTGTATAATTCCGGCTGTTCTGCTTTTAGTTTTAATCGTTCTGTGTAGCCCATTTTACTGAAGCTATCCTTTGTTACTGCTTCCGCGTCTGGTGCTTTCTTTGGCGGTTTCCCGCCTTTTAACCTGTCTTCCACGGATTTTTCTACTGCTTTCTGGAAAGCTGCATCTACCGCCTCTATGGATGCCTTGCAAGCATCTGCATCTGTGTAATTTAACACTTCCGCCAGTTCAACCGGAAGACCTTTATCCGCCAGAGATACTTTTGCTTCTGCTGTTAACTCACGCCTAGTAATGGCTGCCTCTTTGTCTGCCAGTTCCTTTTCTCTCTTCTGGTGTAAGTACTGCGCTTTCTCTTCCTTATTCATCTTTGCAAGCTTCTCAGCTTCGGAAGCTTTGGCATCCATTAATACTTCCAGCTTATTTTTCTGTGTATCAAGCGCCTTTTGAATCCTGCGATCAAACTCTGCCTGGTAGCTTCCGTCTTTTAAGATATCATCAAAGCTTTTTGGCTCTGTTGATGCCCCGGTTCCGTCTGTTCCATCTCCTGTGCCTCCGGCTCCACCGCCTTGACCGTCATCCGCCCCGGCTCCGTCTCCTTCTGCAAAAATCTGTAAGTTCATTGGAACTTTGCAATATCCAAAATATTTCTTTCTCATTTAATTCCCCTTTCTGCCCCAGCCCGTTCTATGCCCAGGCCATTGCATACCGTTTATTTTAGTTTTAGGCCATTTCGGGCGCAAAAATAAGACGCTTCACCCCGCGTCTCAGAGGGAGATGTTATGGATCACCTTCCTTTCTTTTTAATAAGACAATAAACGCCAGATAACAACTCTAATGGCCACACCAGCGAAAATAAAAAACAGGCAACTTTCATCGCGGTACTTTTGTCATGATTCGTTACGGCTATATTGGCATTAAACATAATTATTACTACGACCATGTACAGTAAAAATCCTACCATCGGCTTCCTCCTAAAAATGAGCATAAAAATACCACCTGGTCTTTTCTGACTGGTGGCATCATAATCCTGGTACTGTTTCCTTTATTCCTTTAACAATATTAGCTGCCCTCTTCATTAATGAATTATCAGCTAGATATTCCAATCCTTTCAATGTGATTACTGGCTGCATAGGCTTGTGTATCCTCGGGCTATAATCGCAAAGAGCTTGATCATATACGATCCCTTCTATATATCCAGACTGTTTCAACATTATCATGATCTTTTCCCATCTTGAATATGAAATATCTAAACGCTCATGTGAAATCAAGGACACGTCAAATTCTTCGTAATCCATAGCTTTTTCCAAAGCCTTAAGTATTTTATAGATTATAGCAAAATTATCCATCTTATTCCTCCGCTATTAACTTGTTTGCCGCTTTTTCGGTGATCTTTTCTGCTCTCAACATCATATCACTACTGCCTATGCCATCTTTGTCATATCCCATCACCCGATCCATTAGAATATTCTTTCTATCCACTTCCCATCCGGAATCCTTATTGTATATATAAGGCACATATTCCTCTTCTTTTCCAACCAGATTCAAATCTATTATATGATAATATGTTGTATCCATTTATTTCACCCTTTCAATATCTGCCGGAACTTCCATTCCCTGTGACTGAGTAAACATCTTTTTTCTGAGTTCAATCGCTTCTTTTGATGCAGGATCTAATTTTCTCCAGGACTCATAATCCTTATGCATCTGGTCCTTTACCGCATAGCTTTCTGGAGTGTGATACTGTATCTCAAATTTTTGACCATTGGGCGATGACAAGATAGTGTTTACTCCGTTGTATGGGTTATGTGAATCCAGCCAGGAATTTTTGATCCTATCTGTATTATATCCCGCATCTTTGTGTAATTCAATAGCTTTTTCGGCTTTCGGCACCAGATCTTTTGCAGTTGCTGTATAAGTATACCGGATAATATCTTTTACTTCATAAGTATTTCCTTCAGGGCTGTACTCCCGTTTAATCTTGCCAAGGTATGATTCTTTCGTCTTGAGTCTGTAATCCAAACCTTCCATATTCATTCCGGTCTGTTTAGCCACATCTTTCACATGCTTTGTTATTTCCGGCTCATTCTCTACGGCTTTATTATAGTAGGTCATCCCTTTGACCTGAGCCTTTATTATTCCGTATTCATCTGTTTTATTGTGTTTTTCATCCTGAAACTTGTGGAAATCTTTCGGGACATATTCCTCACCCAGAGTATCTTTGTACGTCTCATACTGCTTCTTGTCCTTCCCAGCATTCTGGATCTTCTTTTCTTCAACCTGTGCAGCCGGATTATTTGCTACATGTTTCTTATACCACTCATCATAGGACATGGTAGCCGGAACTTTCTCAGTTTTTCCCGTAACCGGATCTCTTGCCCTGCGCTCCATCCCAGCAAGTTCTTCCTCGGTAATATCACAGATTGTTGTAGACCTACACCAAGGATGCATGGGTGGACAATTCTTCCCTGGCTGCTGTTCGGATACTTTGAATCTTTTTCCATCCAGTTCCCGGCATTTGAAAGATGTTCGTAGATCCAGTGTTGCAACATACAGGTACCATTCAATATCGCATTCCTCGTAAGATTTCATCTCCATTTGATTTGCCAGGTTATTAGATTCCGTCCGCACAAGACGGCGCGCCTCGCTTGCTCCGCTGGCAAATTTATTCTGTATAATCTCTGCCGCTTCCCGGTCCGTTCTGCCGGTTACCAAATTAATAAGCAGTTCTTCCTTTAGGTCCTGCGCTAATGCCTGTGTATTCCTCCAAATTCGTTTCGAATAATTCTCCCCGGACCATTTACTGTTAATAACCCGATCTATCGCTTTGGCATCCACAACATTAAAACTAAATCCCAAACCGGTGCGCTGCTGTATATCGAAGATACTTTTATAATAGGCTTGATTGGCCAGGTCTACATAGTGACTGGTGTTCTTTATCTTCTCCTGCTGGTATACGTTCTGCATTGTAAGATCGAGTTGATTTTGCGTTTGCTGCAACCGTTCCAGTCTTGCTTGGTATGCCGGGCTTTCCAACTCCGCAAGTATATCTGCCTTCGCCTGATCGGTTTTATCCGCCCGTAGCGCCTCTTTCAACTCGTTAATGGAAGTTTTATCATGAATCTGATTCAGAAGCCTGTATGCCTCTGCCTCACTCAAATGATGCTTTTTCCGATAGCGTTCGAATATGGCATCTAACTCTGCGCTTATATGTCGTGAGGCTTTTAAATACAGTGCTGATATCTCATTGGCTGTCTGCTCTGCATCTGCCATATAATCAAACATGTTCTGCGCTTTGCGGCGCTCCCAGTATGTATTACTCTTCTTCGGCATCGTTCTCACCGCCTTCCGGTTCCGGCGGAGTATTGCTTCCTAGTCCAAACATTTCCTTTTGCTGTTTTAACGTGTCCTGCGCTTCTTCCTCTACTGCTCTTAATTCTTCGTCTGCGTCCTCTACGAACGGAACCTGCGAAAGAAGCGTCTTTCTGCTTACCTTCCCCCATAGATTAGACACTATCTGTGATATCTCTAATAAGTTCTTTGGCATCGCACGGGAGAATACCGCGGTAATGCCTGTTGTATTTATTCTCCTCCCTCTGCTCGTTGCAAGCCAGTTAGCAAATATTCGCAATCTCTTGCGGTTCCCTTTCTTGTAATACCTCGTTTTAATCTTCGTGATATTCTCCATACCCAATAACTTAAATTCCATAGCTACACCAGATACATTCCCTCCAAAGCTTTCATCTGTCATGCAGGGTATGTGACTGAACTTATGAATATCCTGCTCTATGGCTTTTTTGAGAATCTCAACCCCAGATTCATCAAACGTCCTTGTTATGTACTCCGCTTTTGCATCTTTGGGCAATTCGATTAGGCGTTCGTCCTTTAGACGCTTCATGGCAGTGTCTTCTTCGCCTTCCTCCTCGCTTTCGTCCCCCAGTAACGCGCCATACAGTGCCAGGATTGCATCTATGAACTGTTCCTTGTCGGTTATACGATCCGACATAAGAGCGTTGTATGCGTCAATCAGCGGTATCTGGAGTTCAAAATCTCCGATTGCCATTTTGTTGTTGAGATATTCCACAACCGGTATTTCGCCAAAGAAATGTTCTTCCGGTTCTTCTGTTATTGGCTGCGTGTCTTCATTGTCGAATATATTCAGCATGTATTTATAATGCTGTGTAAGCACAGTAGCCGCAAATACATCCATCTTCTCGTCTGTATCATCTTTACGGACATAGTAGTATACCGCAAACAATTCTTTCTGTTCGATGGTATCATCGTAGACCATAAACGTGTTTTCCGGCTCCAGGTTCTTTATTGTCAAATCTGTGCTGTCTTCCATTGGGTAGATATATTCATACGCCAACCCGCAGATAGAAAGATCAAGACCATTATCGCCGTCAGCTTCGTCTGCTCCGGCAGTCTCCAGTGCCTCAATTAGTTCTGTAATATCATCACGGCTTTTATAAGATATCTGATTACCTATAAAATACGAACTCGCCGTGTCGGAAATATCTTTCGCATGGTTGCACACAAGCTTATTCTTCCGGTCATCTGCCAGTATCTTATGTTTTCCTTCGTAATACTTTTTAAGCTTTCTTAACCGTTCTGCAACCGTTATGTGTTTAAGTATCAAATGCCTTATATCCTGTTTGTTTAAGCTTAATTCGTCAAACTGTTCTCTCGGCATTGTAAATCTATACATGTTATCACCTCTCTTTAATGGAATCCGTATTTGCGCTTGCTCCGTATCACTACTTTCTTACGGACCATGTCTTCCTCTAATCCATATCTGGCAGCATCAATGGTGTGGTTGTCCTTATCGGGATAACTGCCTTTGAAATTCCCATTTTTATCCTGCTCCAGTTCGTAGCCAGTAAACTCCCTTTTAGCATTTGGACATCTTCTTGGATCAATTATGATCTCTTCCAATTCATCAGATAGAAACTCCATACCGTGGTCTATGGAGCCTGGCCCCTTCTTTGCACCAATCACACGCAATCCCATTTCATTTAGCGCATCTATTGCTCTTGGTTCCTCTGAGTCCGCTGTAATCAGTTTGTTCATGGGGTTTAATTTCTTGATTTCAGACGCAAGCCTTGTATTCCCCATCTTAACAGCATATATTTCTCCAAAAATAAAAAGACGCTTACGGGTCTTATCGTAATGCATCCTTAAATACGCCAATGGATCTCCTGCATAACCGAAGTCTAATCCATTTCTTATTCTGTCAAACCTTGCAATTTCTTCGTCCGTGATAGTTCTAATTGTCACGTTCTCAAACACCTGGCCGCCAGTGCCGGTTGCTATACCTAGATATTCATGCTCATATGCTTTTGGTTTTACTCGTTGTAAATGCTCTGCCTCAATGAAGAATTGTTCTCCAAGCCATTCCCTGGGTACTGTCCGGTAATCACTATGATGTATATAAGTATCTTCCCGGTAATCCAATATGTCCTGGTTTACCCAGTTGTTCATGCTCTTAGGTGGATTCCAGGAATAGAATACTACATAATCCGTTCCTCCACGCATAAGAGACTGGAGAATTGTTCGTTCTTCTTCGGGTCCATCAAATTCAGCCCGTTCCTCGAACCATATATATTTAAAATATCCATTGGATAATTTAACTGACTTGATCTTCTGCGGGTCATCCGCACCCCTAAATATTATTCTGTTCCCGAATGGAATGTAAGTTAACCCTAGTGGGGACAGCCGTATCTTCCATTTGTCTGATACGTAAAGCGCGTCTATTGCCCATAGTAACTGTTCAAATACAGATTCTTCCAGAAACCGTCCAACCTTACGCATAACAATTCCGTTTGCCTGTGGGTCCTGCATCATTCCCATTATAAGCTCTATACTAATAAAGGAGGATTTTGTTGATCCTCGTCCGCCAGCAAGTTTATAATGAGTATGTTTGTGCTCGGCAATATCCCAATGAAGTTCATAAAACGCTGGTGCAATTAGACCAGTAAGCTTAATCTGCGTCTGGTTTTGGGATGTCATTTACGATCACCACGCCTTCCACATTTCCGCTGTGTTCCACTTTATCCGTAAACAGCCTGTACCTCTTGCCCAGAAGTTCGGCAGCCTTTGTACGGTCCGCTAATGCAGCGTCTAATCCAAACTGATCCTTTTCATTGCCACGCATGACAGCCGTGAGGTATTCTAACACTTCTTCCTGATTTGCAATACGCTCTGTGTCTAACTGTTTCTTGCGTTCTTCTATATATTCCTTAACATTAGTATTCTTTAGTAGCTTGTCAGTATTTGTCCCCGCATACTTCTCAGAATACCCTGCCTTTATTGCCGCCTCTGTCGCATTTCCCGTCTCAAGAAAATAGTCTGCGAACTTTAGCTGTTTCTCTGTAAGCTTCATGCTAACCACCCACTTCCTTTAGTTCTGCCAGCAGAGCCTGCACTACTGCTATCGGAGATGATGTGCCTATAATCTGTTTATCTGTCATCTTTTGCTTTACTTCGTTCCACTCTGGAGTTACTACGTTGTAGAATGTTGTTATTCTTCCGTGCTCTTTATTGTATTTCTGGTAAGTATGTATTTTAACCACCTTGCCCTTGCAGAGCAACGCTTGCTGTAGCTTAGTTATTTTACTTTTAAGATTCATCTCATCACCTCCCGGTAAATTTTTATATAATAAAAGAGCCTGCATCTGCAAGCCCTTCATTCTTATTTTATCTCCCTGTCTCTCACCTGTATGTATTTGCATATATATTCGTAGTAAAACTCATAGTATTGATCACTTCTTCTCGATCTGTCAACAACCCATACTCCGATTAATGTTAACATTAAGAACAAAAACGCAATCAATATAACTACTACACTTCTGTTGCTATCTGTGGAAATTTCTAATGTAAGTGCAAACAGTCCTAATTCTAGCGGTATAAGCACGGCAGATAATTTTGTAACCCATGCACTTCCTTCACTTTTTTTATCATAATAGTACTGTCTTAAATCATATAGCACTTCTTCTTTGCTTATATTGGGCTGTTTTGTTTTAATTATTTTGTCAATCTTATCATCGGCTACTTTGAATAGTTCATGGTATTTCCCTTGCTCACTGGCTTTATAATAATTGCTTGCTCCAAACTCAAACTTTTCAATTTTAGATAGTTTCAATTTTATCCCTCCCACACGTTTTCTTCCATTTTAACCCAGTATATTACGGAATTCAACAAAAAGGAGGACCAGCCTCCCTATATTTCATGCGGCTGGCTATATTTAAAAAGCACCCACCCGGCAATCGCCTAAGTAAGTGCTTCTCTATGTGTTTTCCCCGGCTCTTTCTGGCTGCCGGCTTCCTATCGTTCCATCCCTGGAACCTACGGTTTAAAGTATATGCACCGTAAACTTTACTATGTCTGGAGAACTTTTTTAACAACCGATGAGCTATCATTTATAGTTGTCGTATTATAATAATAGCACATTAAAAGCGAACACTGGCGAACATTTCCTAAATTATTTATTTTTTTCTAAGTATCTATCGTGTCTGATCCTGCAATTGTCCTTTGTGTACGACACCGGTCTATCAGGGAACATATAATTCATTCTCATTGCGACCATCTCCCATGTTAGATCATCAATGTAATATAATCTAAACATGGATCTTAGTTCGCTTTTGGGAATACTGTTTATATAGTCATCGACTGCGTTCAGCGCCTCCATTAACTCGTCTTCTAATATTTTTAGCTTCTCTATTCTCCTTTTCATCATATTTTTTACCTTGCTATATTCCGGGAGCGGGAACCCCGTAATCTTAATATGTCCTATCGTCCCATCCCTCCGGGTACCCTTTACGGAATCGGATACCATGCCTTCCTCTTCTATTTTTGCTATTGTCCTTTCTCCTTTTTCGATACGCTTCCTTATGTCTTTTGCCTCTTCTCGCATATCGCTGTATTGGATTAGAACATCCTTCGATATCTCCACTCCGGTTCCCCTCCTATCTAAACTCTTTCCCTGTAGACTTATCCTTAAGCCAGATCCTCCCCTGTATATCGAATCCTGCTAAGCTTGCCACCTGTCTAAGCGCTTCTATTACCGCAAGCACATGCTTTGGTGTCTTACTGGCGTTATGTATTGCCCTGCCGGCTGTGCTGTCTGTGTAGCCCTCTTTATTTTTGTAGTCCAATTCCATCCTCCTATGCTATCCTTTTCCTTACACTCCTTAACGTATCTGCTGTAGATTGTGCATAATACTGCCCGGTTACCGCTGGGTCCGCATGTCCCAGTACTTCCTGGATAATTCCGATGTCTGCGCCCCGGTTCTTTAACTCCATCCCCAGTGTCTTGCGCATCTTATGTGGATAAACTCTGCATTTCATATCCATCCTGTTAGCGATTACTTTTAATTCTGTTCTAATCCCGCATGTGCTTAATCTTCCATATGGCTGTTTCTCCCAGGCAAATAGTGCTGGGTTATTATCGTGCCTGCCGGAAAGGTACTTCTTTAGATAATACCTGGCTGCTTCGTCTAAATAAACTGTCCTGTATCTCCCGCTCTTTTCTCCCAGGATTAAAATATCCCCGGTAGCCCAGTCTATATCCACCTGGTTAATTGGCACCACTTCTCCTACTCTGCAGCCGGTGCTCCGCAGCACTTCCAATAATGCTCGGTCCCGATCTGTCTTGCACCCTTCCCGCAGGATCTCCAATTCTTCCGGCTTAAAGTAATCTATCGGCTTCCGGATCTCCTTTAATGGCTCTATGCTCTCCACCGGATTCTCCAGGATTAATTTATTCTTTCGCATCCAAGAGAAGAAAGCGGCCAGGAACCGGCGCTCATTGTTTACTGTGCTTGCTTGGTTCCGGTATCCGGTTGTGTACTCATTCCGGCGTTCGTACCATCGAAGGTAAAAGCCAATGTCCAGGTCCGTAATCTCTGTAAGCGGTTTGTCTACCTGGAGAAGTAAGTTCCGGATTGCGCTTATGTAAGATCTCTTTGTGGTGTCCTTAATATTGTTCTTCTTAATTACAAACAGCTGCATGATGTACTTATTCTGCTCGTCCACACTTCTTTTTATTTCTGCCGGAAGCGTTGTGATCTGAGATATGTTAAGCTTTACAAACTCCGAATCTATTACTTCTTCCAGGTAAATTAATTGCTCCTTCCCTACGTGTTTTGACATTTCTACCAATATCCTGTCTTTGACCTTAATCTTTATATTTTGCTCGTTCATACATCCTCCCTTGCTTAAGGAAAGATTTTATAGTATAATATCCTTAAGCGTTGTAGCGGCAGATATCATCTTGGTAGGGTGGTCTGCCGCTTTTATTTTTACTTGTTACTTAACGAATTTCAGTTTAAATCACATTGCCTTACAGAATTAATTTCAATATTCGTTTCATTACCATTTTGGTCTTGTAGGTGAAAAATGTATTCTGTTGTTCTGTCTCCATTGCAGACAGAACCTATACTATTTACAATCCCTCCTGACCCATGTTCGTTTTCATACTTCTGTAATTTTTCAATTATTTCTTTTATACTTGCAACTTTTGGACTATACATATATTTTCACCTCTCTAATAAATTTTAATTTTTATAAATGCGTTCTAACTGCCTATCCAGCTTTTCGTTCATTTTATCTTGCAATTCCCCTTCTCCAATATCGAGAAGAACTTTAAGTTGCCAAATCATGATTAATACGTCAGCAATTTCCTCCAGAACTCCAGCGTTTGCTTCGGCTATTTCTTTGCTGTCTCCACCAAAATTCTGTTTTCTATATAGTTTATTTATTGCCTGTATTAGTTCCGCCATCTCTTCAATGCACTGACGGCTTTGTGGTTCGTATCCATAGTTTGCTGCAATAATTTTAATCTTTTCTTCCATTGCTTCTCCTTTTCACATTTTCAGTTTAGATGACATTTTCATCTATATCTTTTTGGTTTAAATACTCTTGATAATTTTTACTTGTAATCTCATTTCCTGTTTTTTCACACCAGTTTAAAAACGGTTCCAACCTATCAAATGTTGACATATTCGGATTTATTTGCAGTCTGTAGTACGTCAAGTATATGTCCAATGCTTCATCTACTATCTGTACAAAATAATCTGGTACTAATAATTGGAGTCTCTTAATGTCACCATCTCTCAGGATTTCATCAAGGTGACTCATCACACACTTACAAGTTCCTACGTTTGAATAGATTTGGTTATACTCTTTTACTGTCATCTCTACCCTCCAAAATTCTAATTTTAACTATGCGGACAAGGAATCGAACCTTATAGTATTGCCATGCCTTTCCCAATACAGAAATTACAAGCCGGACTTGAACCGGAATGCTTAGCCACTATCTGTTTTCGTGTGTGTCTACCCTTTCCACCACCGCATAGTTGTTTAAATTTCAGTTTTGTGAAGCAAATCTCGGAATGAAAAAGCCGAAGTCCGTTGCTGGAAATCCTTTTCCACGGTTGATGTTATTCACAATCCCCACAAAATCATGTGCAAAGTTGTAATCATCAGCCGCCAACCATTCATCCAGTCTCATGCTGAATTTCTGGTCTGCGCTGTCAATATCCATCATTCTGTCCGCGGCATCTGTTTCTTTCATCAGTCCCATCACGGTTGCCCTACCCATAATATCTGCATATTTTAAATGTCTCTTGTGTTCCTCTTTTCCTGTCATTTTGATGATTTTATTTTCCATCCTATTCTCCTCTAAAGATTAAGTTAGCGAACAAAATTCATGAACCGCCCACGCTGGAATGGTAATAACCCATAATGCGGCAATTAAACACTGTGCCATACATCCTGCTACTATCAAAAGCAAAGACTTTATCCTATATCTAGGCTTCATCCATCTCCTGCCATGAACCTTTCTAAAATGCTCATTTACGGCCCAATCGTTTAGTTGGTTTATAAATAATTGGTTAAACCATGTTCCTTTTGTAATAATCTCTTCGCCACACATTTTGCAACGTGACACTCTTTTCGTAATCATTCGGTGTTTTCCTTTCTTTGAAAATCTTAATTTTCTATATCTGTGTCTAAGTAGATTGCCAAACACCCCAAATCCGAACTAAGTTCTTGTAACATTTCATCATCCGTCCATGAAATACATTCCACATTAGACTGCCCGCAATATGGACATAACGGAAAGCCTTGCGGACAGTCTTCAATCAACTTTTCGCCGACGATAAACTGTTTTTCGCAATCTTTGCATTCATATTTTTTATGGTTGTCTATGTAATGTCCTGCCATCCACCCTTCTTCTCTATACATTTTTTTACCTCCATGAGCCATTTCCAATCTATTTTCATATGCTCTGATTCCTTTCCGCTTCATATCCAAATCCCCGCTTTTTGCAATTAGAACACCAGGTCTTAATACCTAATTCACAATAATTCTTTCTGTGAATGCATGGTCTGTCTTCATCGGAAAATAAGTCTTCCGGCGTTGCTACATAAGGCTTTGTCATATCGCTGTCTTTATTCATGATTTTTGCTATTAGTTCAGCATTTTTCCGGCTATTGCAGATTAGTTTTAATTCTTCATTTTTATAAACCCCGTAATCACAAACAACATCACGAACAGAATAATCACAGTGTTTCCTTATCTTTCCTGCAATATCATGAACCGAATAATTATAGTCTTTCATCATTTTTCCCGCCTTTCAATATTTTTGCGCGACCATGAATGCCGCCACTTAGGAAAAAAGCCCTGATCCCTTCGGATTCAGCTTCGTCCCTTTTGACATGTTCCTTTTCACACTCTTTCGCTTTTCTGATAGCTTCTTTTTCTCCCCAAAAATTTTAATTTTTGTTAAATTACTTCTATTGTTTTTCCACAGGTAGGACAATAGTTCATCTTCATGCTTTGTTCGTTGCTGAATAGCCTGCATGTGTGTGGATTTTTGATGAAACATTCTTTGCGCTCTCTGAAATCTCCATTGTTTATACACACGTTTTTCCATTTACACGTATCACCCATACTGTGCCCCCTCCAAAATTCTAATTATTGAGATACAGCTAACACGTACTTTACCATTGCGACCTCCTTAATTGTTTACATTAACTGGTAATACCAACTTTACGTTCTTTTTTCCGTGCCTGATAATAATTGGATCTTGTGGTCCTGCTACATCCAGCCTTATTACAGGCTTTTGAACTCGTTCGTGTGCAGGGATCTGTTGTATTGCATCCAGTAAATATTTGGCATTTACATACACGTTCGCTATTGAGTTCCTTTCTAATTCCTTTTTAAGAAAAGCATCTACATCTGGAAATTCTTTCGCTGGTTGCAAATACCCAGTAATACTATCGCCTGCAACTATATATGCCCTGTCACCGCTTAACTCAATTTCTACTTTATCAATTCCTGTAAGCTTAGGAATATTTGGTTTTATATAGCAGGTAAAAGAACCATCCGCCTGTACAAGCTCTGCGTATTCATCCGCGATTCTATAGTTATCTAATGCAGTGGCTTCTATTTCTCTCGCCTCAATATCAATCTTTAATCGTATATACTCCATCATTATGTTGGTGTGTATACTGGGGCGAATAAACCGCTTTGTATTATCAATTATTCGTTTAAATTCCCTTGCATTTATAATGGCTTTCATTCTTCTTCCTCCCATGCTCTTGTCTCATAATGATTGCAACTATCATATCCTTTTGATATATATCCCTCAAATTCATCACAGAATATGCCATCTGAGTTGAAACAATTATGGCAGCAATACTCTTTGCAATTCTCCGGTTCACAGTTTTTGCAACCCGATTCCAGTCCCTCATTTACGTCCTTATTTTCCGTTACGTATTCGCCTGTATCCTCCAGCGTTACATTGCTGTTCTTGCTGGCAGCACATAGTGCCGTAACCAGCGCCCCGGCAAATCCCCCTGCTATAAAGCTTATAATGCATCCAATCATCTTGGCCTCCTTAGCTGATTCCTGTGTGTTCCCTTTTTGCCATATCTTTCGCGCAAAATATCCCATTCATCCCACAAACTCTGTGGAATATTACACGCCTTGTTTTGCTCTACTGATCTTGCCTGCAGTATATAAGATACGCTACCGGCAGATATGCCAACAAGAGCTGCAATTTGCCTGTGCTTATATCCCTGTTTGTGTAAACTTCTTACTTCCGCCCTCTTTTCTTCGCTTAATGGTTTCAATGCCCTAATCCTCCAATCTTTTTTAACGTTTCATATTTCCCCTTCCAACTATAATGCCATACCGGTTACCTCCTACCTGTTTAACAATTGTTTTTCCAGATCTTCATAGTCATATTCCCTTTGGGGGAAGTTGTTAAATCTGTTTGTTTTTGGCTTTGTTACAACACTGCTCTTTCCTGTGGCGACATCCTGCCGGCACCAATTTCTAACAGCAGCCTTCCAATCCTTCATTTTGTTTTTCCCAACCATCCAACCTTTGGATTCATAAAAATCAACAAATCGTTCAGCGTCTGCCTTGAATCCCTTTTCGTCACAATATCCTCTCACATCGTCAACGGTGGGTGGGGCGAACGCCACTCTATTTATATCTTTTTTATTACCTTCTTTCCTTCTTTCTTTCTTTATAGGTGTTAGGTCTTGGTTAGGGCTTTGTTGGGTCTTGGTTAGATCTATGTTAAAATCTTTGTTAGGCTTCTTATCTTCTGACTGGTAAAACCCCCAATTTACAATGGTTATAAGTCTTCCGGTCTTTGTTGATTCGTTTGTTAGAAATTCGTACTTTTCAAACTTTTTTAAAGCAGTTTTTACGTTTTGTATGCTAACCCCTTTGCCACATTCTTTTACAATATTATCCAAACTGGTAACGAACTGCCCTGGTTTACATTTGTATTGCCCGCCGTTCCATTCCCACTGATTAGTGGTGTACTGTGCCATTAACAGCAGTGTAATAAGAATAGTCTTCTGCTCTGGGGTTGATGTATTCCAGATTGCTTTGCTCCGCAACTCACGATGCAGTTTGATCCATCCTTCCAATTTCAACACCTGCCTCTTTCGCCCAGTTATTAAATGCCACGTCCATTGATTCCTCTTTTAAGGTAAGTTTATTTATTCTGGAATGCCCCTCCATTTTATACTGTTTGTATTCAAGAGTATCAACCGGATCTGTTGGTATCGGTCTGTAATACCCGCTCCCAACGTTTATTATGCAATCACCATCGTGATTAGCCTTTTCTACCAGTCTTCGTAGTTCTCTGTCTATTCTTTGGCTTAGATCGGTACTTAAATCCGGTCTTTGCACTGTATTTCTATGTCCGCACGTTATGCGGGAAAAATAGCTTTTAGCTATGTCCTTTGCATTCATTCTGTCTCCCTTCTCCCCTGCCGCAAAGGGCAGGAGGAAAACATGGCTTACAATAAGATTTGTGATATATTATTTAGCCATTACAAAATTTGAATTAGTATTAACGGGTTACTCTATAGACAAGACTTGCCGAATATCTCCCGGAACATTGTCCTGTTACCGGTATGTTCTTCGAAATAAGTCTGTGCCATCTGCTTAAGATATTGATCTATTTTTAGTGTCTCTGGTGTCCTTACAAATCTAGCCCCGTTCGGATGCAAGTCATATCTTAGTGGAACAACAAATCCGTACATCTCGGAAAATTTACGATTGCTTCCGCCGAAAATGTGATGTCTTTCTATGTAGGGGCTTCCGGTAAAGAAGCAATGGTCCATATCTTCGGTAAATACGCTTTTTAACCTTTTCATCTGCGCCCCCATTCTGCCTTCATTTGTGCCAATTCGGACGGTGTAAGCGTTTCTATTTCGAGCTGCCGGCATTCGGTTACTACTCCATCGATTAACCGGCTCATTTCCGCAGTATTATAAGTGCTGCTACCGAAATAGCATTGTAGCTGTATTCCCGTGGAACCGTTTACCGTTACTTCTCCAAGCACTCTAACAGCACGCCACTCCTGTTTCATACGCTCGACTACATGGGGCTTTACGATTAAATGTGTAAATACTCCATAATTAGATAACATGTCCAGATATACATCCCATTTATCAACTCGATTTTTTGGTGTGGATAAAACATCTGCCATTTCCTGTAGCAACACCCACATATAAGCGTTTGCATCCTTGGATCTCTTATCGCGGTACGGCTTTATTACAACCGTCAATTCCCGGTCTCTTAGCTTCTCATATGCCGCTGTAACATTGTCATCCGACCGTAGAGACATGCTAAACTTTCCGGTGGTAAAATCTATGCCTGCGCCAGTAAAAACGCCTTTAAACTCCATTTTATCCATAAGCAGTCACCTACTTAAACGGAAGATCCGATTGTTCTTCGGAAATATCTTCTACTGCTCCATCCGGTGTAGGAGGTGGCAAGCTTTCCTGGTTGGCAAGTTTTATCATCCATTTCGTATAAACTGTTACTGGAAGCTTTTTAATATCTTTTACCTTTATGTTTTGCAATGCTTTATCGAGTTTCATACCTGTTCGTGCGGCTGCATTTTCCAGGGCTATTTTTTCTTCCTCTGTTATATATCTATCCTCAACTTCGTACGATTCTGAATCAGCATCTTTTATTTCTTCCGTTGGTATACAAAAAACCTGGAAACATGCGTATTTAAAGGCTGCTGACATTGCTTTGTTAGTTGACTTGTCGCCGGAATCCATTCCTTCACCTATCACTATCGCGTGGAGATTAGAACCATCGTCCGTGTAAAAAGTATATTTAATTTTGCAAATAGAATAAATTAGAATTGTTCCATTTGACGTTTTCCGCTCTTCCCTCTTCTGGTCCTGAATATCAGGCACTATAAATACCTTGTTCTTTGCTAATACCGGATTCAAGGCATTCATTAAATCGTCAATTCCACGAAACATAAAGCCTTGTCCCTTATTCTTTTGGTTTTTGCCTATAGCTCCTATTTCTTCTGTTACGGCTGCCAAAGCCTTATAAATTCCATTACCGTCCATATATACCTCCGGTCAAATATCTTTCCTTTCAAAGTAAATCCCCAGGCTGTTAAATGCCATCTCAACTTCTTTGATCTCATCCGGTGTCGCTGAAATAGTGTAAACAACCTTGATTGATTCTTTGCAAGTGAGTGGTTCAGCTTTCTTCTCATCTATGGAGGATATTTCTTTTTTTACCTCTTCCACCGCCTGCTTTCGGATCTTGTTTTCTTCCTCGTACCGGCGGCGTTCCTCCGCTCTGATCCGCTCTATCTCGTACGCCCTGCGGCATTCTTCTTCCTGCTTGCGCTTTTCTTCCTCTTTCTTTAATATTTCAGCTTTTTGTGCTTCAAATTTATTAATATAGGCAATTGCTTCTGCCAAATTTCCATTTGTTTTAAACAGGCGTAGCGCTTCCTCTACAGCGTCTGAATTCATAGATGAAATCGTTTGGATGGATAACTTTGCATGGTTTACCAATTGTGTTATCTCTTCTCTAATTGATTTCATAGTTGTTCCGGCGTTATCCCACTTGGGACCATAAATATTTTCAATTGGCAGATATTCTTCATATCCCACGGCCAGCTCATCATATGCTGCGTGGATTTCCAGACGTTTTTGCGCTATCCGGTTTGTTTCGAACTCCTTAAGCTGTAAATCAATAGCGTTGATTGGCTTGTCATAAAGTTGCAGAAGTTCCTTCACTTTCTGCTCAAATGCGTCATACGGCTTCATGTAGATAGCTTTTACTTCCTTCCGGCTATCGTCTGCAGCCTTTCTCTCCTTTCGCAGAGACGCCAATTCTTTTTTAGCAATATCCTTTGTTTCTATAGTAAATACTGCACCGTCATATTGGGAAAGCTTATCCTTAAGCATTTTTTCAACTTCTTCAAAGTTTGCGGCAATAACTGCTGGTGTTTGCGCTACATTAAAAGTCAATTCGTTCATCTGTTATATCCTCCATTTCTGCTAATGCCCACTCACGGGCGTTTTGTTTTATTCTCCTATGTACTCTTTTCTGCTCTGCCTCGTATTGCTCAAATTGTTCCAGAGCATCTGGAATATTGTCTTGCATATTTTTTCCTTTCTTGCTATAATGCAGATGTATTGTTTTGTTAGTCCCTTAACTTTGGTCGGTGGAGGGACTATTTTTTTATTAGGCTTAATGTTCCGAATAATTCGTAAATCTCTTCCGATGTAAATGATTTGCCAGGGTTAATCTCACATAGTGTTTGCAGCCATCCTTCGGAAAATGCAACCGCTTCATTCTGGCGCAACCGTTCTTTAACAGCACGTTCCTGCAATCTTAGCGTTAATCTCTTAATTTCGTTCATCTCGTTCCCTCCTTCCAAAATCCTCTAATTCCTGCAAAAAGAAGTAGATTAGTATGCAGATCCAAAAGCCAACTGTTATTGCTTCTAAGGATGTCCAGGGCGTTTGGAACATGATCTGCGCTGTTTCCATTATGCAGGTTGTTGCCAGTAGGCTAATTACTTTGTTTTTCAAATGTGCTCCTTTCTGTTGCTATTTTATTCCAACTCTCCTATAATTTAAGTACAGGCGGTGACGCGCCGAGTACTTATGAAAGGAATTATGAAATGGATATTGAAAAAATTAGATATGATTTGTCTTTAACTTATGCTAAGTCAAAATTAGACCAGGCATTAGCTGATAATCGTATTCCAGTAATAGCCGGACCACCTCATCCAGATTTTTTAGATGAAATAGAATTTCTAGCCAATGAATTTTCTACAGCCTTCATGGAATACAGCAATTATGATATTGAATATTTTATTGAGAATGAAAACGAAGAAGATATTTAGTTTGCCTATTAATTTCATTCATCACATTTTCCACTTCCGCAAGGGTTAGGTTGTTTCGTATGAATATATCTATCACTTCTTTCGATACATCTGACCTTTTGCGTGACTCTTTTTTTGAATCGTTCAATTTTTGTGTTCTCCTTTCTACTACTTGTCTAATGGGTTACTGGTCATCCAAAGATCATTTTCTTTATGTCCTCCTTTCCTGATCGTTTCCGCAATGGTTTTTCTTCACCAATAGATACATGTTCCTTCCTATAAAACTGGCTCATCGGGATTCTAATGCTTTTTCCAATCCTTGGTGCTGTTTCAATTACTCCCTCTCTAATCAGATCATAGATATGGTTCCGGGAGCATTTCATTTTTTCTGCTACTTCTTCGGGGGTGAAGAAGCCATCGTCCGCTCTGGCTTTCAGGTATTCTATGGCTTCTTGAAGCCTCTTGTTTTCTTCCTCTAACAGGGAAATTCTTTCTTCGATTCCCACGTTTCGCACCTCCTAACCTGCTTGCCTGTTGCTGTTATTCGCCATCTTATAAACTTCATCAGATACCGAGATATTAAGTTGGAACTTTTCTTTGACCCCCATTAGATCAACAGTGCTCTCAAGTAGTTCCTGCCGGTCGATCAGCATCTCAGGTGTCATTTCAGCCTTCTTTACCATTTTGGCAAATCCAAACTTCGTAGATACCGCCTTGTTGGCAATTATATTGGCTTTAATAAAATCTACCCGAACCGGTTTTCTTAATGTCTTGCATAACTTTGACATTGTTTCTTTTTGATGTTCCTTATCTAGCATGCGGAAGATCTGAAAGCCTTCCAGTCCGGTAGCCCGGCGGAGGGTTTTGATTACGCTGAATACCCAACGTTTAAATTCTTTTGCTTCTTTTTTATGACTACCAAATGTTGCGTCATAAATACCAAATTCCGATATTATTGATAAATCCTGTCTTCCTCCAAGGGTGTCCACTTTATGCACCCCCTTATCTTTTTGGTCAAGATTTCTAACCATTTGTGGAGTATGCTTATAGCCCAATGCTATTGCCACATCTTTTGCAACTGCCCACCACTCACCGTCTTTCTCTACGAATCGAATGTTGTACCCGTTCCAGTTATCTGTTTTCATCGACAGTTTCCTTTCTTTAACTTGCCTTCTTTTCATTATTGTTTTGGTTTTTAAATAACATCTTTCCTACAATAATACTTTCTTTAAGTTTTTTGCGTTCAGCAGGCTCTAGTGTCAGAATTAATTTTGTGAATTCTTCAAATTCATCTTTTAATTGTTCACTAACTTTAAGATTATCAGTCATCTCACTCATTACGCCGTCTCCTTTCTTGTGTTGTAAACACACTATACCACCTATATATTGAGTTGTCAACACTTTTTTTAAGGTGTATTTTATGTTCAATTTGTGTTGACAACACATCGAACGCATGTTAAACTAAATAAGAAGGTGGTGAAAAAATGGATGATTCAAACAGACGGGTCAAATTAGTAAGGGAGGAATCCGGACTTTCTCAAAAAGGGTTTGCCGAAAAAATGGGGTTTAGCAGAGATGTTATAAGTAATATAGAATATGGCAGAACAGATGTGAAGGAATATGTAGCAAAGGCAATCTGCCGCGAATTTAAAATAAACTACTTATGGCTTACGGAAGGTTCTGGTAATCCACATAACAATATTACGGAAAATATTTTTGATGAAATTCAAAAAGAATACAATCTAGATGAAGATGACGTTTCTCTATTAAAAGAATACTCAGAATTAGACTCAGATCAAAGAAACAGATTGAAAGATTACATAAAGTCTTTAATATCGGTGGAAAAGAAAAAATAAAGGAAGGGGACTACCCCCTTCCTATATATAAATTATTTACATAATTATATATTCTTTCTAGCATGCTGGTATTAAACTTTTTTAGCAATTTTACAATTAATGTTATATATTCTTCATTACTCATATGTATGCCCTCCTTGGTTTGGATGCAAAAACCCGAAATTCCTATGTAATTATAATACTACTGGCATTCGATTTTTGCAATAGTTTTTCGAACATAAGTTCTTATTTTATTATTTTTTAGGAGGCGCGCCTTTAATATGATTTGATTATAGTATATAAATCGACAAAAGAAAATGTCAAAAACTGGAAAAAAATTTATGTAAAGTGCCCATGTTTACATAAATTTGTACATTGTTTATACTGGGTATCCAATTATTATTAACAAATTACAGTTTCGCGCAAACTTTCCCGGTTTTCGCGCAAAGACCAACCAAAGTGCTAATATATATTTTTGTTAAAAATCACTAACGCCTAATATCAGAAAAGAGGGTGATTTACAAAATGATTCATATAGCCGTGGTTGACGATGAGCATATATTCAGGGATTCTATAAGCGAGATTATAAAAAACAAAATGCAATGCCTAGAAATTCCATTTAAGATACACAAATTATGTGATGCAAAAAGTTTAATAGATCTTGTGGAATCCATTCCAATTAGCCTAATATTTCTTGATATTGATATGCCAGAATTCAATGGGCTTGATGCAGGAGAGTATTTATTCAAGCGAAATTACAATAGAGAGATTGTTTACGTATCCGGGTACGAGAACTATGTTTTTGAAGCACTCAAATATTATCCATTTAATTTTGTTAGAAAAACTCATATGCAACACGAAATTCCCAGTACTATAGAAAACTTTATAGGAATTTATAATACCGATTATAAATTTATAACTATAACATCTGGATACAAAACTTTACGGGTATTATTAAAAGATATTTTGTATATTTCAAAATCAGGACGCAAGACATGCATTATAAGATCGAATGAAGATCCTATTTACACATGGGAATCTATGTCTGGAATCGCAAAGTCATGCTTAGATATAGGTTTTTGCAGAATATCGAAGGACAGAATTGTTAATTTAAAATATGTGGAAAGCATAGGAAAGACAGAAGTAATATTAAACAATGGATTAACCTTGCCGTTAAGCAAAGAATGGCTGGAGTCATCAGTGCAACAATTTTTAGTCTATAGGAGAAAGTAAAAATATTATTAAAGATCTATTAAACAATATTAAGAAGGCAAAAGCCTTTAGAAGAAAGAGGGGAAAGTTATGTCATTAATTAATTGCACCGAGTGTGGAGGAAAAGTATCCGAAAACGCAAAGAATTGCCCGCATTGTGGCAACCCTTTAGCATCCGAAAGTAGCGTCCAGCACCAACAGAACGAGCAAAAGATCAGGGCAACGGAAATATCTTTTACTAATTCCCATAAATTCAGCGGAATGCTACTGGTTATTTTCGGCTTTTTAATCGCTCTAGTTAGCTTGCCTTTTATTCTCCCATTTGGAATCATTTTCTTAATCGGAGGATTGGGCATTGTTGGGTGCGGATATAATATGTGCACTGCCGAATGTCGGGCAGATTGTCCGTATTGTGGGAAAGAAAATAAATTTTCGCGAAAAGTGGAAAGCCTTAATTGCAAATTTTGCCGCAAAACAAGTGTAAGGGATGGCGAAACACTAAAAACCGTTAATTAAACAATAAAAACCGCCCGGTGCTGGAAACACCGAACGGCTTAAATGTTACTATACAGACCGCGAAGGACCATATAATAAGCCCTAGACAAGCATATTATATCATCTTTCCAAGCGTCTGTATAGGCGCTATTTTTATGTCTAAAACAGGAGGATGAACAGCATGAGCATACAAGAAAAAAAGTACTTATCTAAGAAAACAGGCAAAACCACTATTAAATTTTTTGCCAATGTATACGATGTCAGCACCAAACAACGTTTTACCGGACCCGTAAGATTGACGCGAAAGGAGGCAGTACACGATGAATCAGAAATTCTAAAGAAAATGGAAGACGGTTTAAGAATTGAAAAGAAAAATAAAAAAATGACTTTCGATCAGGCTGCTGCTTCCTGGCTAGATGCAGCCGAAGGGCATTATGCAAATTCTACCCTTAAGACATATAAAAGGTATTATGCCGATTATATACAAGAAATTTTTGAGGGAAAGGCAGTTACCGGTATTACCTCCGTTCATATTCAGAATTATATAAACGTTATGAAAAAGAAATACGGAGCTGAAACCGTGAACAAATGTATTAATATACTTTCCAATGTCTTTAATTATTCCATTGATACACTTAAGATTATTTCTATGAACCCATGCAGCCGAGTGAAGCGTGCGAAGGTGGTTCTCCCTGCCAAAACAACCTGGACGGATGAACAATGCATGTACTTTCTAAAACTCCCAGAAGTGCGGTTCTCACGCTTCTACGGCATGTTTGTATTATCTCTGCTCACCGGGGCGCGTCCTGGTGAAGTGTGCGGGATAGCTGAAACTGATCTAACCGAATCTGGCGAACTTACTTTGCACAGGGGTTTGGATAATGACCTGGTTGTATCTGACATGAAGACATCCCAAAGTCATAGGGGACTTACACTACCCGATCCAATAGTAAAAGCTGTAGAGCGTAGCCTGCAATGGAAAAAGGAGATGCAGGCAAAATATCCTGAATTTGGAAACAATGACTTCTTATTCGTAAACGAAGATGGTAATCCAATAAAACCGGATACTTACTCAAAAGCGTTTAGAACGATTTTGAAGCGACACAATGATAAGATGGTGAAACATTTAGACGCGCACGGAAAACTCCCAAATGGCGGCGCTGCGCTTCCGCAGATAGCTTTGTATGACTGCCGGCACAGCTTTGCTACAAACAATCTAAGCAATGATGAGCGTCACGAAGTTATTGCACAAATTATGGGGAATAGTGTTAAGACTCTCTTGTCCCGGTATGCGCATGTAGACACTAAAATGACAAGCAAGACATTAGAAAATTATTCGAAACATGTAGCAATGTAGCAACAGAATATAATAGAAAAATCGAATGACGTTAACCGTTTTCGTAAACCAAAAAAATGCAGGCTTGAGATCACTACTCTCAAACCCGCATAAATACTACAAATTACCAGAGCGCGAGACGGGACTCGAACCCGCGGCCTCGACCTTGGCAAGGTCGCGCTCCACCAACTGAGCCACTCGCGCATAATCATCTTACGATGAAAAGCGGGTGATGGGAATCGAACCCACGTATCTAGCTTGGAAGGCTAGTGTTCTACCATTGAACTACACCCGCATATGAAATTGTATATTGCTTTTGCTTTTGCAATGCCCAGAGCCGGAATCGAACCAGCGACACGAGGATTTTCAGTCCTCTGCTCTACCAACTGAGCTATCTGGGCTTAAAGACTGTTGTTCCTGTTTTTGCTTTTCTTGATTTGTTCCGTTCAGCAACGTAGATAATTCTACAATGATTTCTAAGATTTGTCAATACTAAATTTGAAATTTTTTTATTTATTTTTATATTTATTTTTTTGACTTTTTTATGACTTCTTTTTATCTTATATATAGGAGAACCACAATCCACTTATTTTGTGGTTCTCCTAAACTTTACTGCTTATTTGTATGCTGGTATGCAATCTGAAAAAATAATTTCTGAGAATCCAGCGCAACATCTGTCGTTGGCAATTTCTGATAGGAACCATCTTCTTTTTGTTCCCTTGCCTTCACATTATCGTTTAGCATTGTGGTAAACATCTCGCGTATTCTTACTTTCAGGTGGGTATCATAAATTGGTACCGCCACTTCTACTCTGCGCAGTGTATTTCTGGTCATAAAGTCTGCTGATGCAATATAGATTTTTGCTCTTTCTCTGTCGCCAAAAATATAGATTCTAGAGTGCTCCAGGTATCTGCCCACAATACTGATAATCCTTATATGATCTGTCTGCCCCGGAATGCCTGAACGCAGGCAGCATATTCCCCGGACAATCATTTCTATTTTTACTCCTGCTTTTGATGCTTCTATTAATTTATCAATAATTTTCTTGTCGGTCAGTGAATTTAGTTTCAGACCTATATAGGATGCCTCATTATTTTTCGCTGCACGTATTTCTTCATCCATCATTTCCAGTACTTTGTTCTGCAGGCACTTTGGAGCAATCAGAAGATGATCGGATGATTCGACTACTTCGCCCATGGAAAGCAACTGGAATATTCCGGCTGCTTCTATACCTATTCTGTTATCCGCAGTCATCAGGGAGAGATCCGTATAAAGCCTGGCAGTCTTTTCATTATAATTTCCGGTTCCCACCTGTGTAATATATTCAATCTGACCCTCTCTTTTTCGGGTAATGAGGCATAGCTTTGAATGAACCTTCAGACCATCGAGGCCATAGATAACATGGCATCCTGCCTCCTCCAGCCTTCTTGACCACCCAATGTTGTTTTCCTCATCAAATCTGGCTTTCAGTTCCACTAATACATCTACCTGCTTACCGTTTTCTGCCGCTTCAATCAGCGCACCAATTACTTCACTGTGCTTAGCCAGACGGTAAAGGGTCATTTTTATAGACACAACATAAGGATCCTCTGCAGCCTGATTCAGCATCGCAATGAATGGTCTGATGCTCTCGTATGGATAAGACAGTAAAATGTCATGCTCCAGGATCTGGTCTATTACGGGTCTTTTTTCATCAACTGCCGGTGATTTCTGAGGAATTCTTTTTTCAAAAAACAATTCCGTTTTCATTCTCAACTGGTCCTGAATCTGGAATACAAAGGAAAGATCCACTGGCGATTGAGAGACAAATACCTGGTCTTTTTTTAATAGCAGATGTTCACACAGCTTAGCTGTCATCTTATGATCCAGTTCCCTGCTTAATTCCAGCCGAACAGGACAGAGCTTTCTTCTGAGTTTAACCACCTCTGCCATGTGTTCCCTGTAGTCAAGATCCTCATCAAAGATACTGTCTGCATCAATATCTGCATTTCTGGTTATGCGAATCAGTGACTTTGCACTCAGCCGGTATTTCTGAAATACTTTAGGCAGAAAATGTAAAATTAATTCTTCCACCAGCAGAAAGCTCCCGGTTCTTCCTGGAATAGCCGTAAGCCTTCCAAATACTTCACTGCTGCATGGTACAATTCCGAATTTTTCCCGGTCTGTTTTGGTTTCCAATACTGCTGCCGCATAGATTTCATTATTTTTCAAAAATGGAAAAGGCTGTTTTTTACCTACCACCATTGTGGACAGAAGCGGCAGAATATCCTGCTCAAAATAGCGTTCCAGATAATCTTTTTCCCCATCTGTCAATTGGCTGATTTTCATCAAATAAATTCCTTCGGTTTCAAGAAGAGACATTAATTCTTCGTAAATTTGATCCTTTACTTTTTCTAATTCCCGTACCCGTTTAAATATAGCTTCCATCTGCTCTCTGCTGGTCATCTGGGTTTTATTTTCTCTGATTTCTTTTGATAACAACATCTGATCATGAAGAGAGCCTACCCTGACCATAAAAAATTCATCCAGATTGCTTTGGAAAATGGACAGAAAAGTAAGGCGCTCACAAATGGGCACCTTAGGATCAGCAGCTTCTTCTAATACACGTTCATTAAATTTAAGCCAGGATAATTCCCGGTTTTCAAAACAAGATAATTGTTTATCTTTCATGTGGCTCACATCCTCATTTTCTTATCTCTTGTATTTAGCTTGAGTTACTCAGGTGATATAATCCTAAGAATTTTCACAGTATTACCTGGCTTTTAGCACATAATGGCCAATTGACCTTAACAAGCCAGTTTCCATTTCACTGAATAATTTTCTTTAGCAAACTTTATGCCCATTAGCTGTCAGCTTAAATTTTGATCCCAGCATTTCCGCTGCACGTTTGCACATCAGCATCCGCTGCAAAAAGATTTCAAAATAATCCATAATTGAGCAAATACTTTCATCCAGTTCCACACTTAACTGGATCGTCTTTGTATCAGTCAGAATGGTTAACTCTGAAGTAACGGCTGCATAGTTTACCCGGTCGTGTTTATCAAAACTTTCCTTGACCGTATTTCGGACACGGTTTCTTCTCACATCTGTCTTATCCGCCAATATTACAGCTGCTGATACTGCGTCTACTGCCGTTCCTGTTTTCTCATCATGCTGTCCTATAGCACTGATAATGGTAGCTGCATCTTCCGGTGGAATATCATACTGGCGAAGCAGCGTAAATGCCATAATAGCTCCGCTGTGGGCATGGTCGTTTCGGTTGATGCTATTGCCGATATCGTGCATATAACCAGCTATCCTTGCGAGTTCTATATCCTTTTTGCTGTATCCCAGTTCTTTTAATATTCTTCCGGCAATCTGGGCTACCTTTACTGCATGACTCAAAGAATGCTCCGTATATCCCAGCACTCCAAGGTTGTCATTTCCCTTTTTTATATATGCTCTTATTTCTTCTGATTCCTTGATTTTCTTATAGGTAATCTGTTCCATATATCTCCTTTGTTAATTGTACCTTTTCAATGTGAATGCCCCATTTAGTCTTTATCCGACGCATTCACTTTGCTGCAGACGCTGTAAAAATGCCAAAAGCATCTGCACTGCTTCCGGTATATATGCCCATAGCAGTACAGCCAAAATAACAGACTGCACTATGTATCATAGCAATACGGATTTTGTTTCTCTATCTGTCCTTGGTTAAAAATATGTAAAATATATGTAATGTCTGTCTAGATTCCTTATATCAGGTATTATCTCCACTTTTCTCTGCTGCAAACCTTAAATACTGAAAAAGAAGTTTGCTCATTTTACGAATTAATGGTGGGTTTTTGGTGTATGCTGCTTTAAATTCCATGTTCACTTAAATATTTTAAAAACTTTGCTTCACTCAGTATCTCATTTGTAACAAATTTTCCTTCATTAAAAAAACTGTATGTGGTAAATGGGGATGGGGCATTTTGTGCCTGCCGGGTTGTTTTAATTTTACAAAGTTTGAAGTCTGCTCCATGCTCCCTGGCTATTTTCTGAAGCATCGGTGCATATTTGTCCGTATGAGGACATTGGTTTGTGTAGTAGAGCACCATCCCCTGCTCCTTAATTTCACCTTTTTTTGCACATTCTTTAAATTTGGGGACCGGGGCATTTTCTTTCAGTGGTAAATATAAAAGTTCGAAATACGGCGCTGCGGTATCGGCTGTCAAAAAGCCCTTATATTTTAAATACTTGGGATCGGACAAAAACGGCATCTTTTTACCGGAAGATAATACCGTAATGCCATCCATATTCCTCTCCTTTGCATTGTCGATACAGGATTCCAGCAATTGATTTGCATATCCCTGACCCTTAAACTTACCGGACACCCAGAAACAGTTGATGTGCAGATAATTGGGCGCTTCTATCGGATACCAGGCTTTTTCACCCGGAATATATTCAATGAATACTTTTCCTCTTTCATTTAATTTACGAAACACCAATCCGTCTGCAAAACGTTCTTTCAGCCATGCTTTCTTGGATGATACACAGGTTTCTCCTTTTTTATCTGCAATTGCACAACAGATGTGTTCTTTCTCAATATTTTCCATATTTACTGTTATTAATTCCATTCTTTTTCTCCTTTATCAAATATATATTAGAGCGTGTTTTAAAATTGCTTTCTGACAACTGTACGTCACACTTTGTGGGAGATTTGTCCCGGATGAAGGGCGACAAGCGTACTACGTAACCTGAATTCGGGGCAAATATGCCGCTAAGTGGGGCGTGCAGATGGCGGGAATGAATTTTCAAACACGCTCTAGTGCATCAGCATCATATCTTTTTCTAATTTTGTAACTAAAGTATACAACAATGAATATGACAACTGTATGTCATATTAAATCATTTAAATAATAAAATAATTATATCAGATAAATAGTATGAAATATTTATCTGATATAATCTCCTATTCAGCCTCTCTTATAACAGTGCCAGGCATATATTTTCAATTCTGAATTAATTTTTTCCACTGCTTTCGTTATAAAAAGCTCCTGCTTTTTTTGATCCGAGGTATTCCGAAGTCTATTGTTCAGACTTTCCAGATAGGACTTCCGGTTGCTGCTGGCTTTTGGAAGCATGGCTTCGTTACCCATTAACTGCGGCAGATCCCAGGACTCACCAATCGCCGTCATTCTGGCTGTCAGGGGACCATCCTCCGAAGACAGGCTGCGCCTGTGGAGTTTGCCGTCCGAAGTCCCCTGCCTTGGCGTTCCGTCCGATTTAAAGTTCTTACCACCGTCTCTTTTTATTTCCCTTTCCTTCACGGACTCCATATGAAGCCTCTTATATTCCCGATTAACTGCTAAGGATTCATCCACTTTCTGCAGCACTTTCTGCACGATCTCTTTTTGAGCAGCAGGATCCCGGTAAGGCTTTTTATTAAAAATTCCGGAGTCTGCATCATATTGGGACAGCCTTTTTTTACTTTTCAGGTTTTCTTCCACATCTTCTATGTAATGTTCTTTATAGATTTCATACTCACTGATGATTTTACCCGAGGGGTCTATAGTAATCTTGTCCAGTGGAAAGGATTTTGTAAAGATACATTCTGAATGGTTAAATGGGATTACGCAGCGTTGCTTCAGACGAAGCTCCTGATCCTCCATATCCAGCAGCAATAGAATTCCCTGATAGGAATAGATCAGGTATTCAAAAGTTGCCATCACATCATCCCCATATTTCCTGCCATTTAAGAACCAGAGATCGATGATCCCCTCTTCCTGATAATGTGCATGCTTCTTTTCCCACAAATCCAGTTTTAAATCCTGCCCCGCATACTCCAGAACCATTCTCAGGTCACCGTCATTTATAAATACATCAGATACGTACTTACCGCCCTGTCTGCTGCAGGTAATTACCGCATTGGGAAAACTACGCTTCGCCGCCTGGAATAGCAGCCTCCTTGCCAGCAGATACCTGGTACTCTGCCCATTAGTCCGCACCGGACAATTTGCATTCTCATGATGACGAAAATACGGTTCTACTTTATTTCCGGCACACAGGACCAGATGTTCCCCGCAATCCGGACATACAAACTCATTGTTCTGGCTTGCTTTTCTCATTTTCAGCCTGGTATCTTCATCGTAATTTCCCTGAGCATCTTTTAATTCATAGACACACCACAGCTCATTTTTATAGAAAGCATTTTCCTGGGTAATCATAACATCGCTCCTTTATCACAAATTCCGTTCAAAATTTGAAATATGTAAATAATATTTATTTATAATTTAGCATACCCCTCCTTCAATATCAATCAACCAGATCATTTTTTATCAACTTATCTCTTTTTTGTTTTAAATAAGCTGTTTAGTGAAAATCATTTCCTTGACTTTGCGACACATGTGTCTTATAATGCTTTTAGAGACACATGTGTCGCATTTATTATAACTCTTATAAAACCAGCCGCTGTTCTCTGCATTTTATAATTATGCAAAAAAGACAGTTGGCTCAAACTAAAAAAGGAAAATACCATGAACAAAAGAGGAAACGAAACCCGCGGACTAATTCTTAATAACTCTTATGCGCTTTTTGCTAAAAAGGGATTTAAAGAAGTTACAATGAAAGATATCTGTGATTGTACCGGACTCAGCCGCGGCGGTTTATACCGCCATTATGACAGTACAAAGCAAATATTTGCTGAAATTTTAGAAGTGCTTTTAAAGAACCAGGAAGATGAGTTTTCAGAAAAGATCAATCAAAATGAATCGGCTGTCTCCATTCTTGAAAGCGTTCTGGAACGCTACCAAATGGAAATGCTGGATTCCGGCAATTCATTGAGTATTGCGATCTACGAATTTTACAGCCTTCCCCAGTCTGGTGCTGCGCCCAATGCTCTGCTGCATCAATATCTGCTTTCCAAAGAAATGTGGAGCAGATTCATACAATATGGCATAGACCGGAAGGAATTCAGGAAAGTAGATATTACAGCTGTATTTGATATGATTGTATTTTCTTATCAGGGAGTACGTATGTACAGCCGGCTTATGCCCATTGACAGAGACATCCCCCACCGCATTACCGAACAGGTAAAACTCCTGCTTCTGCCATCCGTAAATGCTTCATAACTAAAAAATATTTATATAAATAAGGAGGTTCTTATGGCAACTGCTTTTGAAAAATTTGATTCAACCCGGACTGCATTTATTAATCCCTGGGATTCTGTGAAACCCATTCATGATTTTCCCAAGATCTGTATATCTACTTTTTCTAATGAAATGATTGAAAAGTTTGCCTCCGTTAATGGGGCAGAGATGATTGCCCAACTATACGCAGCCACTGGTCCAACACCTGTTTATAAAATCTGTTATGGTGGAGAGAACATTGCTTTCTACCTTTCAAAAGTAGGTGGTCCGGCTTGTGTTGCAGGCTTTGAGGAAATTGTAGCCATGGGTGCACAGAAGTTTGTCTTGTTCGGCTGCTGCGGAATCCTGGACGATCGAGCAATTGGAAGCAATCTCATCGTTCCCACCTCTGCAGTCCGTGATGAAGGAACCAGCTACCACTATGCACCCCCTTCCCCTGAGCTGGCAGCTGATCCAATATCTACCACCATACTTACTTCCTGTCTGGATAAATTAGACTGCCCTTATGTCAAGGGCAAAATCTGGACAACAGATGCCATTTACAGAGAAACGCCAGACCGCATAGCCGAGCGGAAAAAAGATGGCTGTATCGGTGTGGATATGGAATATGCCTCAATGCTTGCTGCGGCACAATTTCGAAACATCCCTTTTATACAATTTTTATATGGTGCAGATAACCTGGATTGTACCAGCTGGGACCCCCGTGATCTGGAACTCTATGGAATGTCAAATGCAGAGAAATACATGGCACTGGCATTGGAATGTGCAATTGCACTGTAACAAAGCGGGGCAGCATCTCCTGTTGAAAAACGCTGCCCCGCTATATAAGCTATAATTCGTTATGTCCCCTGTCAGGTATGCGATAAAATAGGAAACATGCATTTCTTATCCCGAAATAATACCGTATCCCTGCCGGTACAGAATAAGGTGCATTCCCCTGTCAATTCTCTAATCTCATATCCGTCTGTCTCCTTTGGTGTAAACTGCAATTCTACCTGGGTAATCTTATCCTTCGCCAATATTTCCAAAATCTGTGATAACGATGCCCCAACAGATTTTTCACAGAGTACCTCTGCCAGAATCAATCTGTTACCCTGATATTCTGCAAAAGCCAGAACTTCCAGCTCTTCTATGTAGTAAAGCTGCTCTCCATCAGACATCATTACGTAAAACATATACAGTTCAGCATTGTTAACCATCGCCAGACCGGAAAAGGGATTCCCCTTTTTCATAAATCTGACTGCCAGTTCTTTATCCTCTTCTCTGTCCAGTTCCAGCTTCCGCACATGATATTGATGATCTGGGGGCTGGTCCATCCTGATTTCCTTCACATAATAAAATTGTGTCAATTTCTCAAATCCGTATCTGGGATAAAAGTCTAATACAGTATCATTTGCAAAAAGATAAATCATATCATAACTGTCTCTGTATGTTTCCAGTACCTTTTCCATCAGCAGCCTGGCATACCCCTGACCCCGGTATTCCTCTGCAGTCATAACCGTCCCCAGCTGGAGGCAGACCTTCCGCTCTCCGAATACATTCAGTTCCATAATATTTACGGAAATATTCGCTGCCGCCTCATTATCCCATACCAGCATATAGGGTACATGCTGGTCTTTCCACCATCCCTCCTGATACCATTCCTCAAACTGAAAACCAAAAACAGATTGCGTCAGGCGGTTATAGGCCCTGCGAAGCCCGGTATCCTCCGGATGAACAATTTTCACTTCCCACTTCTTATCGATTGGTTTATCCACTTCCTGCTCCCTTCTATGACCCGTGCTGATTTAAGACCAATCATTATAATTGCCGTTCCATAACTGATGGTTATCCTTTCTTTATTATAACTTATTTTCATTCACAAAGCATCCAATAATATATAAAATCTCTTTTTCTTTTTTACATTCATTGCTATAATAAACAAAAAAACTTGTGAGGGAAAACATGAAAACACATCAGAATTTATCAGAAAGCCAACCTGCCGGTAAGCGTAGAAGAAACCCGGAACGCGTACAGCTGCAGGAATACAGCCCGATTCTTCAAAAAGACCTTTTTCAATTTCTTCGGAAGTGTATGCCGGAGTCAGGAAGAACTTTTGACCCCCTGGGACGGCATAAGGCAATAACCGATATTTCTCACTCTTTTCTTGCATTCTGGTGCCTGACTGATGGCGGTGAAATCATTGGATGCAGTGCCGTTAAAGTACTTGCTCCTGATGCTTGCGAATTAAAAATGATGTACGTGTACAATAGATATCAGGGGATGGGCTTAGGCAGAAGACTGTTGACCCATGCCATCCAGTTTGCTGCTGACCAGGGATACCAAAAGATACTTCTGGATTCAACTCGGGAAAGCCGCTCCGCCATATCCCTTTATTGCAAAAACGGTTTCTATGAAATTCCCCGCTACAATCATAACCAGTATGCGGATGTTTTTATGCAAAAAGATCTCTGTTAGTTTTCCATCTGGATACTTCCCATTTCCTGTTATGTATTTGATTCTACATCATATATATAGAAGAAAAAGAAAGGAACAGAGCCTTTGAGCGAACACTATCCTTTTGTAAATTATCCCCTGCCATACAGCTACAGTGCATTGGAGCCTTATATTGACGAAAGAACCATGTACCTTCACCATGACCGGCATTTACAGACTTATGTAGACAATTTAAATAATATTCTGAAAACCCAGCCTCAGCTGCAGAATATGACCTTGGAGCAGCTGATTCTCCATGCTCCTTCACTTCCTGAAAATATCAGAACACCGCTTCTGAACAATGCAGGGGGTGTCTATAACCATCGATTTTACTTTAACAACATGGCAAGCCCCAGCATTGACAGGCCTTTGGGTACATTTGCATTTTATCTGGACCAGACTTTTGGAAACTTTCAGAATTTTGAAGACCAATTTTCAGCTGCCGCCTTGTCCGTCTTCGGATCCGGATATGCCTGGCTGGTTGCAGATCGTGACGGAACGCTTCAAATTATAACTACTGCCAACCAGGACACACCGCTGCCCATGCATCTGCATCCCCTGCTGAACCTGGATCTCTGGGAACATGCCTATTATTTAAAACATTTTAACAACCGTACATCTTATATCAAAGACTGGTTCCACCTTGTTAACTGGAAAACCGTAGCACAGAATTATCTTGCATTTATTAATGGCTATACTTAATTAAAAAATGGGAGAATGCAGGAATATGAAATTCCCCATTCTCCCAACTTCGTTCTATCTTCTATTCAAGATTGCTCTTTTTATCAATTTCACAATTTCAGACACCAAGAGTACGCTAAACCCAGCTGCAATAATTTTACACCACATCAGAAAACTTAATGGTACCGTTCCAAAGAAAGCCCCTCCAAACTGGGTAATGATTACCTGCAGTGCAAAAGTAAGTGCAAAAACACCAAGCATCAGCCTGTTGGATGCAAGATTACAGAAAATACTGGTATCGGAAAGCTCCCGGCTGTTGAAAGCATTGAATAACTGAAAGACCACAAACAGCGTAAACAAAATGGTGGGCAGTTCTCTTTGCGCACCTCCCAGAAAGTTAAACCAGTGCTGCCCCATAAACACAATGGAGATATACAACCCGTTAATGACAATTCTTGACAGCATGCTTTTGGAAACAATGCTGGTATTTCTCCTGGTTGGCCGTTGCTTCATTAAATCACCTCGTATGGGTTCCAATCCCAGTGTAAGTGCAGGCGGTCCATCCATGATAATATTGATCCACAGCAGCTGAAGAGCAGAAAACGGAGCGGCAAATCCAGCTATAATAGAAGCCAGAACAACAATAACGCTGGATAAATTAACCGTAAGCTGAAACTGGATAAAGCGCTGGAAATTCTCATAAATTCCCCGCCCCCACTGAACCGCTTTCACAATCGTGGAAAAACTGTCATCCAGCAGTACAATATCGCTTGCTTCTTTGGATACTTCCGTTCCTGATATACCCATGGCAATTCCAACATCCGCATTCTTAATTGCGGGCGCATCATTAATTCCATCACCGGTTACAGCTACTACATCTCCTCTGGCTTTCAGGGCTTTTACCACGCGCATTTTAACTGTTGGCGTACTTCTGGCTATTACCCGTATTCTGGGCAGTGTCTCTGCCAGCTGTTCTTCACTCATGCTCTCTATGACCTTGGCTTCCACTGCAATGTGGTCATCGTCCAGCAGCTGCAGTTCCCTGGCAATGGCAGATGCCGTGATAATGTTATCTCCGGTCAGCATTTTTACATCGATTCCCGCTTTGCGGCATTTGTCTACGGCTGTACAGACATCTTTTCTCAGTGGGTCCGTAATTGCACAAAAGCCGTCGAAATGCATCCCCTCTTCCAGCTTCTGACGCTCCTGTTCGAAATCTGTAATCTGCTCTGTGTACGCTCTGTGGGCAAAAGCAATGACACGAAAAGCTTTGCTCTCATACTCATACATCATTTCCTGTGCTCTTTCTTTTTCCCACTTTGTAAGCGTGCACATCTCCAGAATTTTTTCCGGGCTTCCCTTAGAATAAATATGATACCCCCCGGCATCCAGCTGGATCGTTGTCATGTTCTTCGTTTCGGAGGAAAAAGGAAATACATATGCAATTCGGAAACTATTTCGTATATCTCTGTAATTACCGATTACCTTATTTGCGGCAACCAGCAGCGCACACTCGGTAGGGTTTCCGATAAAATGATTTTCACCTTCTCCACACCTGATATCAGCCGTACTGTTCAGACAGAAATTGCGGATCAGATGAACATCCCTGACCTGATCGGGATAAACCATATCCCTATCCTGACAGACCTTGGTAACGGTCATGCGGTTCTCAGTCAGCGTCCCGGTCTTATCCGAACAGATCACATTGATACAGCCCACTGTTTCGCAGGCAATCATTTTTTTCACCAAGGCATTCTGTTTTGACATTTTAATAATGTTAATGGAAAGGGACACCGCCACAATGGTGGGAAGCCCTTCCGGCACTGCTGCTACAATCAAAACGATGCTGGTAATAAATGCTTCAGAAATGGTCTCCCAGCTTGCCGTCCCGTTGAAGGTAAATAAGAATACCTGGAGCAAAAATACCACCGCCGCGGCTGCGGCACCCAAAATCGTAATCTTTTTCCCAAGTGCAGCTAATTTTTCCTGCAGGGGTGTACTTGTTTTATCCTCTGCCGAAAGTTCCGAAGCAATCTTACCAAACTCTGTCTGTCCGCCAACTCCGGTTACTGTCATTTTCCCCGTACCACTGGTAATGAAACAGCCTGAATAAACCATATTCACTCTTTCCGCAACGGGAGTCTTTTCATCCTTTAGAATTACCGAATCATCTTTTTCCGACGGAAGACTCTCTCCGGTAAGCGCTGATTCATCTGCATGAAGAGAGTTGCTCTCAATTAAACGGCCATCTGCCGGTATCCGGTCTCCGGTTGACAGACATACAATATCGCCCGCCACAATATCCTTTTGACAGACCATGGAAGCTTCCCCGTTCCTGATAACTTTCACCATGGTATCATCTGTTATCTTGCTTAATTCCTCAAATGCCTTGGCACTCCGCCCTTCCATAATCACAGTGATCACTACTGATAACGAAATTGCGGCAAAAATGCCGATACATTCCAGATAATCCGCTTCCCCTCCGGTCATTGCTCTTGAGACATTTACTCCCAGCGTAATGAATCCCGCCAGGATCAACATGATAATCATTGGTTCTTTTGCCGCATCCCAGATTCTCCGTCCCAAAGAAACCGGTTTTTCTTTCTTCAGGATATTGGCACCATTTTTTCTCCGGCTTTCTTCTACCTGCTTGGAAGTGAGTCCTTTGTGAACATCACTTTGAAAATACTGTACCACTTTGTCTTTCGGCTCCAGATAATATTTCATATCTTTTCCTCCTTTTTGTCTTGCAATCAAAAAGACCCAGGTACAGCACTTAAGCTATACTTGGGTCAAAAAAAGACGCATGTATAGTATAAGTCCTATACATGAGTCTCATTATTTAAGGCAAGCCAGACCAATTGGTCAGTATGTTGACTTGACACGTACCTTGCGATACGCCAACTACTCCCTCACGGGTGTTTTCAATTGATGATATTCTATCATTAAGACTGTGGGATGTCAATTACTTTTTGTAAAGGACATAATATGCCGCTCCCTGGAGAATATCCTGTTTGAGTATTACATATTATTGCCCAGCTTACTATGGATTTCTGCCATCTTCTTCTCCGATAATGGATAAGCAATTACCAGAATTGCCGCAGCCAGCAGCATAAGTCCCGGAATCAGCAGAATAATATTCTGCAGGCTCACAAGCTGTGATCCTACCAGTTCTGCGCCGGCAACGTATCCCATACTGGACAGGAGCCAGTTGATCATACCGCTTGATATAGCAATACCAAGCTGAATCGGGAATACATACAGCGACATAATAAATCCGGTTGCATTCAGACCGGTTTTAGCCTGATAATACAGGGATGAATTTACAAACTGAATCGGGCCTGCACATGCATTTAAAGACATACCGAAATAAATCAGTACAAAGCCAACTCCAAACATCATAACGCTTGGGGGCATAAAGCGGGGCAGCAGGGCACCTACCACATAAAATGCCAGTGCCAGGATTCCTGCATTTTTGGAGCCTGCTTTTTTAATAATAATTGGAGCAATGAGGCTGGAGCCGAGCGCTACCACGGAAGCAATCGTCATGGTTACGGTAATCGCGCTGAAATCATTTAATATGTACTGGTAATAGTAAGCAAATGTAGAGATGAAAATCATAAATGCCGTAAATTTTAATGTCTCTGATATAAGCATACAAATCAACGGCGGATTCTTAATTACACAATCCAGCATTTGTTTTGCAGACATTTTTGATTTTTTAATTTCATCGGGTACTTTCCCTTTTACATCATAGATATCGTATTTTTTACCCGACCATGCCGTTGCAAGATATCCCAGCGCTGCCAGTATCGCGATTAAAATTGCGGTATACTGGTATCCCTTTGCCTGATTTTCTCCACCAATAAACAATACCAGGGGCAAAAATGTAGCCGAAAACAAAATCTTCGCAATATCCTGATACTGGGACCGGCGTGTTGACAGTCTTCTCTGCTGGGAAGGATCCTTACTAATAACATTCATCAGGGACATCTGGGCATTGCCGCACAAACTGCTTGCTCCTGAAGAAATCGTATACGCCAGTGAATAAAATACGGCGAGGAACACACCGGAACCGGTAAATTTAGTAAAGGACAATATTGTAAATACAAGGGATAATGGAACCCCGATAAAGATCCACATCCGGTACTTACCAAATCTGGAATGCCCGTTTTGAACCATCGCTCCCAGAAGCGGTACAATAATTACAAACAGAAGACGCACAACAAAGCTGGCGGTTCCGAATACATCCGTTGGAACCAGGGCAATATCTGTCACATAAAAATTAAAATAACTGTTTACCAGGCTATAATACAGACTGGCGGTCAGAGTACCAACGGCAAATGCGCTGACGGTCAATTCGGGTAATCGTTTTTCATTACTCATCTTGAGATCCTCCTCTCAATACTACAGAACGTACTCGTTCTACAAAGCCAATTTTAAAATCTGGTAAATATCCTCTTCCTGTAAAGGAAATGCCATTCCTACTGCGGTAGTTCCGATCATTGCTTTCTCCGCCATGATGCGCAGGTTCTCATCACCAATGCCCGCCTCGCTTAAACGAACCGGCAGCTTCATTTCCCTATAAAATTCTTCTAACTTTTGAATCCCTCTTTTTATGGTCCACTCTTTTTCAGCAGCGGCATACTCTACGTCAAAAACTCGCTGTGCAAACTGTACAAACCGATCCGGATCTCTTTTCCAGACATATTTCATCCATGCGGGGAATACGATGGCAAGTCCTGCACCGTGGGCAATATCATAGATACCGCTGATTTCATGCTCGATGTTATGGCTGCCCCAGTCTCCCAGGCGTCCCGCCATAAGCATACCGTTATTGGTAATATTAGCCGCCTGATAAAGTTCAGCCCTTATGTCATAATGATCCGGATACTCCAGTGCCAGAGGCCCGTAATGGATTACTGTTTTCATGGCTGCTTCTAAAAGCCGGTCTGTTAAATCCACGTTTGGGGTATTTGTAAAATATGCCTCCATCAGATGTGCAAGTATGTCCACCGTTCCACAGGCAGTCTGATAGGGCGGAAGGGAATAGCTCATTTCAGGATTCAGCATGGCGAACCTGGGAATGATGCAATCCGAAAACAAACTGCGCTTCAATCCGGTTTCTTCATTTGTCAGCACTGCGCAGTTAGATGATTCAGATCCCGTTGCAGGCAGAGTTAATAAAACACCGCAGGGCAGGGCATCCGTGATGAACCTGGTAAATGTCCCAAAAAACTCCCAGATATCGCCGTCGCATTTTACTCCTGCTGCTATACTTTTTGCCGTATCAATTGCAGACCCCCCTCCAATTGCCAGCACAAAACCAATATCATGCTCCCTGCACAGCTCAATCCCTTCGATAACCTGCTTCAGCCTGGGATTTGGAACGATGTTCTCCAGATCGAAATAAGTGATTCCGTTCTCCGACAGGGATGATGCAACACGCTCATACAGGCCATTTTCCTTTATAAACGGCCCGCCCAATACAATGAGAACCCGCTTTGCATATCCTGCGATTTCTTTTCCGATCTCCAGTTCGCAATCTTTCCCGAATATTATTTTACCCGGGTTGTGGTAAACGTAATTTATCATGAGAATTCCTCCTTCCCGTTCCTGCTCTTATGACTGTTTCAGACGCACACTGGTTTCAAACGTTAACGCCTGCCCAGGTTATCCAGCAGCCCCATCATGAATCTGCGCCTGGTTTGTTCATCATCCGGCAGAAAGTCCAGATGCTTTAACAGTTCATTAAAGCCTTCGGGATAAGTGGTATAATTTATATTTTCATTTCTGCTTCCATTTTTGTTTTCATTTTCCGTTGCCATCTCTTTTCCTCCTCATCACGGGCGGTATTCGCGGACAAAATCGCAAACAGCCAAAAGATTTTCGGGATCTGCATCTTTGCGATAGGACATCATCTTATCCTGGCTCATAATAAAGCCGCCTTCACTTCCCAGTTCATCGCACAGACGTTTCGCATAATCCAGACACTGCTGTTTCGTTCCGCTGCCCAAAAGACTCGCTTTCATTCCCCCGATCACACAGACATTGGGGAGGGCTTTACGCAGTTCAAAGATATCATCCTGCTCAACCAGCATACAGATATGTCCCTTTGGGTAGTCCTGGAAGTACTCTGCAAATCTCAAGATGCTGCCCTCTACAAAGAGATAGATCGTCTTATCCTTTGCAACAATTCCATCCAGAAGCCGTTTAAGCGGCGGCCAGTAAAACATTTCCCACTGCTTCCGGTTCAGAATGGTATGTGCCAGCAGCGCTGTTAATGCATCAAAGCAGAAATCGGGATGGCTGCCCGGTGTGTCGTTTAGCACGTTTTCAATAACCGGATCGGCACTGATACGGTCAAGTGCTTCACATGCAGCCAGAACTCTCTGTGGATCCTTTCTCATATCGATGGATAATCCCTTAATACCCCGAAGCCCTGTAAACAGATATTCGATGCCCAGGGACATAAAACCATTAAACGGGCAGATCAGATTCGGTACCCCGTATACATTTGCCAGTTCATCATTCCTCTTAAGGGACTCATCAAAGAAAATCTTCTGCTCCCATGCGCATTGGCGCATCAGTGCCGGATCCATGTCCGGTCTGAATTTTTCAAACTTCCTGGGTAAAACCTTTTCCCATATAAACTTGGTGGGATCGGCAATCAGCTCAGGATACTCTTCTGTGTAAAACAGGGTAAAGTCCTTGATGGCAAATATCTCCCGTTCATCATCTATGGTGTACAACGATGTTCCCAGAGTCTCCACTACTCTCTGTGGATTTCTTATTCCCGTTTCCTGATATCCGTCAAATCCGTATTTCTCATGGAATTTCATAACAACGTCCCGCATGATATCATAGTCATGGGTTGCTTGCGTAAATGTATACCCTGCATCCAGGATCTGCCAGGTCCAGAAATTCGCTATATGGGGAACCCTGTCCGGTTTCTGCTCCATGCGGATTGCATCATGAAACAATTTGATTCGGTATTTCTTTAACTCTTCCTGCGTCATGCCAATTCCTCCTTACCTTACTGGTAGACTTCTTCTGCCCATTTACGGCAGATTTCAACAGATTCTGCTGCATTAATGCTCCAGGCATCCGCACCTACCAGTTCGCAGTACTCTGCAGTTACAGGTGCTCCTCCTATGATCACTTTTATATCATCCCGCATGCCCTCAGCAATCAACGCTTCTACGGTCTTTTTCATTGACTCAATGGCAAGGGTGAGCACACCGGATAATCCAAGAATCTTAGCATTGGATTCTTTTAGTGCATTTACAATAGTCTCGGGCGCCACATCGATTCCAAGGTCAATTACCTCAAATCCCGCAGTCTCAAACATACATTTCACAATATTTTTTCCAATATCGTGAAGGTCATCTTTTACCGTACAGAATACAAGTTTGCCAAGTTTCCCGCTGATATCACCTGCAATAAAAGGTTTTAGCCGGGCAAATGCATCCGACATCAAATCGCCGGAATAAATCAGGTCACCCACAAAATATTCGTTGCTTTCAAACCTCTTTCCTACAATTGCCAGACCATCCTGGCACGCTTTTACTGCTGCTTCCGAATCCACATTTTCTTCCTTCGTGATCAGATCCAGTTGTTCAAATACCGCATCTTCATCCAGATCTCCCAACGCCTGGGTAAGTTTTGCATAATCGATCATTTGCCTTTATCCTCCTAACATCGTATTGACGAAAAACAAAGCCAACTTGTATTTACAAGTTAGCTTTATCATAATGGAACCTGGTCATATTGTCAATGAGTTATGTGATATACAAATACGATTTATAAGTATTGCACAAAATTAGCTGTCGATTTTTAAGCTTATTTCTGATTTTTCAGACAGGCGCCAGACAGATGATTAATACAGCTTTTTAGACAAGCATCAGACAGATGATTGATACAGCTTTTTAGACATGCATCAGACAGATGATTGATACAGCTTTTTAGTCAGACTGAAGATTTGCAGCGCACAAAAGCAAAGCATCCAGATCTTCCTCCGTTGTGTCAAAGGAAGTTACAAATCTTGAGATTCCCGGCTCCGGACCAAAATGCTGGAATGGAAATGCTTCGCAGAGCTGCCACTTGATCCCCTCATCCACATGGGCAAACAATTCATTTGCCTGAGGTACAAAGGGTGTTCGAAATGCAGGTAAGACACTCATTTTTTCGTATAGCAGCATTGCCATACGGTTGGCATGTCCTGCCATCTCAAGCCATAGTCCATCCTTTAATACTTCTATAAACTGTGCCGCTATATAGCGCATCTTACTTGGCAGCTGTCCACAGCTTTTCCTGGTATATTTAAAGTTCCGGGCCAACTGAGGGTCAAAAAATACCACTGCTTCTCCAAACATCAGACCGTTTTTTGTCCCGCCAAAAGAAAGGACATCCACACCTGCTCCCCAGGTTGTGCCAATCAGGTCATTCTGGTTGGCTGCCACAGCATTTGCCAGCCTGGCGCCATCCATATGTACGGTCATATTGTGATCATGGGCAATTTCACAGAGCATCTTTAACTCCCCCGGAGTATATACCGTTCCATCATCCGTCACCTGGGTCAGGCTCAATACCCGGGGCATTGGTACATGTTCACTCTGCCAGCCTCCGACTGCATCCTTTAGACTCTGGGGGGTAATTTTGCCATCTATAGAAGAAAGAGGAACAAGCTTTGCATTTGCGATGCGCTCCGGCGCCCCGGTTTCCGCAGAATTTATATGGGCGCTGTCTGCACAGAATATACTCTGCCAGGGTGTAACCAGATGCGCCAGTGCCGCACAGTTTGTTCCAGTTCCGTTAAAGGTAAAAAATACATCCACTTCTCTCTCAAACAACTGATTAAATATGCGGTCTGCCTCAGCAGTCACCGGATCATATCCATACCCCGGAACATGACCGCAATTCACATCCATAAGTGCCTGCATGACCCTTGGATGCACCGAAGAACAGTTGTCACTTTCAAAACCACGCTTCCCATTCATAACCAACATAAAAACACCTCCTGTAAAATTATAAGGTTTATTGCTACAAATTTATCTGCAAAATTTGTGCAATAATACTAATTTTATATTTATAAGTAGTGTTTATCTATTTCTATTTGACAATTTCCAACTTACATGCTAACATCAGATTTAGACAAAGCGACTTATAAATACAAGTTATACAGAATTATACTTTACTAATTCAAAGACGTCAACTAATGAAAATCTGAAAGGGGAGTTCCTTCATGTCCAACTCACACCAACCCAGCCGTAAGCTGTCACAATTAGTGGTATTTCAATTTGCTGCAGGTTCTTTTGGCGTAGGCCTGCTGTTCAGCCTTGCAAACACCTATTTTATCTATTTTGTAACAGATGTAGCACTTGTTCCTGCCGGTATTATGGCAACGGTTTTCACCTGTACCAGGATCTTTGACTTCTGCTGTACCCCCATCATTGCGGGATTTGTCCAGAACGGAAGATTCAAGTTGGGAAAGTACCGCTCCTGGATTCTATATATTGTACCGGTCACATCATTTTTCACCATACTGTGCTTTACCAGAATCACCGGCAATCCTGTTGTGGTAGCCATCTATTACGGCATTATGTATCTGCTGGCTTACGGACTGCTGGATAAACCGGGCGGCGCACAGCGGGCTCTGATGACCCGGATGGCGCAGAATGACAGGGAACGCATGATGCTCACAGCCCGCTCTGCACAGTTTGAACAGGTTGGCAACATTGTATTTTCCCTTATCTGCCTGCCGCTTATCGCCTTAATCGGACAGGGCAATGAGGCAAAAGGCTATTTAGGCGTAGCGGTGCTGTTTGGATTGACGGGGCTTGTCTGCTATTACACTACGGCTCATGCCGGAAAAGACTATGATATATATTACGATGAAAAATCAAAGGATGATCGCTCTGACCAGCTCACGGTGAAACAGATGATTGACACCGTATTTAAAAATCCCCCTTTGATCTGCTGCATGTTGATAGAGGTTTTCCGCTATCTTGGTTTTATGATTTACGTTTCTACCATGGCATATTATTTTAAATGGTTCCTGGGTGATATGTCTGCAATTACCACTGTGGCAACTGCTGCAACTGCCGTATGTTTTATCAGCAGCATAGTGTCTCCCCACATCAGCAATCTGATTGGCAGGAAAAATTCATCTATTCTGGCGATGTGTATGTACGCTGCCGGTATGCTGATTCCCCGCTTTTTTGCAGAAGGCGACCTGGTTGTATATACCGCCTGTATCTGCCTGGCGTATTTTGGTGCAGCCCTTCAGGTCTGTGTGGGCATTGTCATGTATTCCAAAGCAGCAGACTATCATCAGTGGAAAACAGGGCTTTCGGCTCATGGATTCGTCATGTCCATCTATGTACTTCCGGTGGAAATTGGCATTGCTTTCAGTGTAATCATTATCGGTATTGTTTTAAATGCCATCGGTTATGATCCCGCTGCTGCCAGTCTGACCGCATCCCAGTTGTCAGGGCTTAAAAACCTCGTCTTACTGATACCCGGAATCTTATTCATCATCGCTGCTGTTATAGCCGCACTGATGCCGCTGAGTGAAAAGAAAATTTCTGAAATGGAGGCCGGCTTAAAAGCCAGCTAAAGGAGGAATTAGATGATTATTATTGGAGAAAAAATAAATGGCGCCATTCCCTCATCTGCCGCCGCAATTGCAAACCGCGACGAAGAATTTATAAGAAACCTTGCAGTCCGCCAGACGGAAGCCGGAGCAGACTATCTGGATATCTGCGCCGGAACCGATCCTTCCTGTGAACTGGAGGTAATGAAATGGCTGGTGGAAATCGTGCAGGACACGGTGGATACGCCGCTTTGTATCGACAGCCCCAACCCCGAAATCCTGAAAGCAGTTATGCCTATGGTGAAAAAACCGGGCATAATCAATTCTGTATCCGGTGAAGGCAATAAATGCGAAGTCCTCTATCCGCTTTTGGCGGGAAATGAATGGAAGGTTGTGGCTCTAACCTGTGATGATGGCGGTATTCCATACGATGCGAAAAGCAAAGCTGAGATTGCAGAACTGCTAATTGAAAAAGCAGCCACCTATGGCATTGCCCCGGAGCGAATATTTATCGATCCGCTGGTTATGGCATTAAGCGCTGTCAACGATTCCCTTCTTGTATTTGTAGATGCCATACACCGCATCAAAGCCAAATATCCGGATGTGAAGACTACTTCCGGGCTTTCCAATATATCCTTTGGTATGCCGCATCGTAAGGCGATCAACCTGAATTTTCTCACCCTTGCTATGAATGCAGGCATGGATTCCGCAATTATTGACCCTACGAACCGGGATACCTATACCACGCTTCTGGCAGCAGAGGCTCTGTTGTGTAAAGATAAATACTGCCGCAAATATAATACGGCATACCGCAAGGGACGTATTGGACCGGTAAAGAAATAGTCAAATACCACGCAACGCGCTCACAAAAAGTGCGCCCTTTTTGTGAGCGCACTTTTATCTGTTAGGTTGGGAAAAATCCTGAATGAGCGGTTAGATGACCACAGTCCGGATGGAGATAACGTTTTCCAAAGGCAACCGGGCGATCCATTTCATCGTACAAATACCGATAGATGACAAGTACGGAAGTCCCTTCTTCCAGCACCAGCCGCTTTGCAACTTCACCGGTAGCGGCAGCGATACCGATTTCCATTTTTGTATGAATTGCAAATGTAGATACTTTATTTTTAACCAGATCGGGAAAGTCCGCATACTGGATTTCCATCTCAATGAGCGGCATTCCTTTTTGATATGGTAGATACATCAAATCACAAAGCATATTTTTCTTTGTATTATAGAGTATCCGCATGATGGATACTACGCGCTGCCTGGAATCTACGTGCAGTGCTGACTGAACTTCCGCTTCGGGATGGAGCAGGCGAATGTATTGCAATTTGCTTTCCAGAGCTTTGTTGTGCTCTTCGTAAACAAACGTAAATTTAGCGTGTTCCGGTTCAATGACAAAATAACCCTTTCCGTGCCATGACTTCACGATACGCTCATTTTCCAGCATGCCAAGGCTTTTACGGATGGTAACTCTGCTGGTATTATATTTCGCAGCTAATTCATTCTCGGAAGGAAGCATATCGCCGGGCTTGTACTCCCCTTCAAAGATAGCGCGCTTTACGTCACTAAAAACATGTTTATATAATGCTTCGGCCATATACTAATCTGCCTCCGTTTCAAAAATCCATTTTTTACAGAGTGCAGATCCATCCAGCAAATCACCGGAATAACCGTCTGCCCCTATATTTTCTGCCATTTCTGCTGTGATACAGCAGCCGCCGACGATAATTTTAACCTGATCCCGCAGACCTTCCTGGCAGATCAGGTCTATGGTTCTCTTCATAGAGGAAACCGCAAAGTTCATGATACCGCTCATCCCCACCACTTTAGGCGCATAGGTGCGGATGCTGTCTGCAAATGCTCTGGGGGACGTATCCGTTCCAAGATCGATGACACGGATGCCCTGGGCTGCAAGCAGACTGATGAAAATATCCTTGCCTATGTCATGGACATCTCCCTCCACCGTACCCATTACCATACAAGGTGTATCACTGGAAAGGGAGATGTCCAGGATTCCGGGAACGATTACACCGTAATGTTCGATTACGCTGCGAAAGATAATTCCTGACATAATCAGGTCTGCAATAAAGTATTCTCCTTCTTCATACCGGTTCCCCACCAGCTTCACGCCGGTTTGCAATAGGTCCAGAATAATCATCCAGTTTACCCCATTTTGCATAAGCTGATCGGTGAGTTCCAAAGCCCTGTCCTCATCCAGATCCTCAATTGCTTTAACAAACTGTTCATTCAGTGTCATATTTTCACCCCGCCATACCCGTTAATTTTTAAAAATTGCAATTTCTTCCAGAAAATATATGTATAATATTATAAAGGATTATTTCGTATTTGTCATATAAATTTTCTATTTTCTTAATTATTAATGCTAGAGCGTGTCTGAAAATTCATTCCTGCCATCTGCACGCCCCACTTTGCGGGAGATTTACCCCGAATTCAGGTTACGTAGCCCACTACGCGCCCTTCATTCGGGACAACTCTCCCACAAACTGGAACGCACAGCTGTCAGAAAGCAATTTTCAGACACGCTCTGGTGCTTCATCCTGACACATCGTTACTGTCCGGATGGAGCGCTAGTGCCGACCGGCGTAAATTTGCCGGTCGGCACTAGCGACACGATCCACAGATAAAACGGAGGTCTACCCATGAAAACCATAATGATCGCATGCAGAACCATTGAAAGAGAACTAAAAAAAGCCATTCAGGATACCGGTGTTTCCTACCCCTGCAACTGGCTGGAATCCGGCCTGCATAATTATCCGGAAAAGCTTCGGGAGTCCCTGCAAAAGTCCCTGGATGAGGTTTCTTCGGACACAGACCGCGTGATCCTGGCATTTGGCTATTGCGGGAATGCCGTAAACGGTCTCAGAACAGGAAACTTCCAGCTGATTCTACCAAGAGTGGATGACTGTATTACCCTCATGCTGGGATCTTTTAAAAAACGCCAGGAAATATCCGCCGAAGCAGCCTCCTACTTTCTTACCAAAGGATGGCTGGAGGGCGAACGCAATATCTGGGCAGAATACCTATATACACGTGAAAAATATGGAGAGCGAAAGGCTAAAATCATCTTCCGCTCTCTGCTTTCCAATTATAAGCGTCTGGCTGTAGTAGACACCAAGGCATACAGCCTTCCGGACATTCTCCCTGAGACCAGACATATTGCACATGAATTAAATCTTAACCATGAGGTGATTCAAGGGAATGACAGCTTTATCAGACAGCTCCTCACCGGACCATGGTTACCGGAACGTTTTCTGGTCATAGAACCAAATCACGCCATATCCAACCGGGATTTAATGACCTTTGGATGATTACAAAGCTTTAGCAGCCTCCCATATTCCTTCGCTAAAAGAAGGATGTGGGTGGATGACCGAACGGATCTTGTCCTTTGTAAGCCCTCCAGCTATTGCAAGCCCAATTTCACTTATCATATCTGTTGCTCTGGCGCACATTAGCTGGGCACCCAGAATCTGACCGGTATCCCTTGCTGCCACTAATTTTATAAACCCTCTTTCCTGACCGGTAAGAAGGGACTTTCCATTTGCAGACATCAGATATTTAGACGTGATTACTTCTGTTCCTCTTTCTTTTGCTTCCTGTGCTGTCATTCCCACACAGGCTATTTCCGGGTTAGTATAGACACAGGACGGCACCGTATCTAGATTCATCTTCCCCTCTTCCCCATTCATATGGCAGACAGCATTGATGCCTTGTGCACTGGCCATATGCGCCAGGGAGATTCCGCCAATCACATCTCCTATTCCGTAAATATTCTTATAATTTGTCTGGAAATGCTCATTTACCTTTATCTTGTCCCGGTCCATATCAACCGCTATCCCATCCCCAAAAAGACCTTTTGTACAGGCTTTCCTTCCGGCAGCAATTAAGACAGCCTCTGTCTCAATCTCCATACTCTCACCTTTGGTCTGAAAGACACAGTGAAGCCCGTTATCTTCCCGGATTTTTTCCAGCACCGCCTGGGTATGAATGACAACGCCCCGCTTTTTCAGAATCATTCTAAGATTCTGCCCGATTTCCTTATCCATATTGGAAAGAATCCGGTCCATTGCTTCCAAGACTACTACCTCTGTACCAAGTGCCTGATAAATGGATGCAAACTCCATGCCGATCACACCGCCTCCTATAATCACCAGCTTTTTACAGGGTTCCTGCCTGCTCAGAAGCTGGTCACTGTTAAAGACCCCGGTAAGTTCTGCACCTTCAACCGGCAGTTCTGCCGGAACCGACCCTGTTGCAATAAGAATGTTTTTAGAAGTAAGCAGCTCTTCTCCGGTATCCACTGTATGCGTATCCTTTATCTGTCCGGTCCCCTGGTAAAAGGCAATGCGGTTATTCTTAAATAGCATATGGATTCCTTTTCCAAGCTGACTCACCACTTCATCCTTTTTAGACTGTATTTCCTCCATATTATAGGAAAGGGATTCTGTATGAATTCCATATACCCCGCTATTTTGCAGTTCACGGAAAATCTCTGCGCTGTGCAGGATTGTCTTAGTGGGGATACATCCTCTGTTCAGACAAGTGCCTCCTGCCTGCCTGTTTTCTATAATTGCAGTCCGCATTCCTTTTTGGGCTGCTTCTATTGCTGCCACATACCCTCCCGGACCAGATCCGATCACCACCAGATCATATTGATATTCTGCCATTGTCCTATACTCCTTTTTATTCCCGGGGTCAGCCGAATGGATGTGCCTGACGATCCGTTTGGCGGCTGCACCGGGGTAAGTTTCAATTACCTTCTGTTTCATCCTGAAAATCATACCGCAGTTTTGGTTTTCTCGCCGCTTTTACCTCATCTGGACGCCCGATAATTGTATTTTTCGGTGAATGATGAAGCTTTTCGGGATTTTCATATGCCTCCCGGTGGATTTTCAATAAAATGTCCACCCCATAATCCAGAGTTTCTCTGGATTCCGTTTCCGTAGGCTCTACCATGAGTGCCTCCGGAACGATTAGCGGAAAATACATGGTGGGCGGATGGAGCCTGTAGTCCAGCATGTATTTGGCAGCATCCATGGCAGCCACACCGGTCTCCTGTTTTATTTTTGCAAGAGACATTACAAATTCATGCATACATGGCCCGCTGTATGCCATGTCATATTTCTCTTCTAAGCGGCGCATCATATAATTTGCGTTTAAAACTGCTGCCTGAGAGGCTTCTTTGATGCCTTCTCTCCCCAGAGTCAGAATGAAAGAAAGTGCTCTTACCACTACCAGGAAATTCCCATAGAATTCTTTTACCGAACCAATGGATTCCGCCTGTTTCTCTAGATACAGTTCCTCTGTTCCATCCGAACTGGACCGGCACACGCGGTATCCCGGAAGATAATTAACCAGAAAATCCTTACAGCCACAGGGGCCGCTTCCCGGTCCTCCTCCTCCATGCGGGGTAGAAAATGTCTTATGCAGGTTCAAATGGACTATGTCAAATCCCATGTCACCAGGCCTTGCAATTCCCATAACAGCATTTAAGTTGGCTCCGTCATAATAGTTCAATCCACCGGCTTCATGTACAATCCTGGTTATTTCCAGGATATTTTTATCAAACAGCCCGGCTGTATTGGGGTTGGTAAGCATTAAGCCGGCTGTATCTTCTCCTACGGCTGCTTTTAGCTGTTCCAGGTCAACACATCCGTCTTCACCGGAGGGGATATTCACAATTGTATATCCCGCCATGGCAGCACTTGCGGGGTTGGTGCCATGTGCAGAGTCCGGAACAATCATCTTCGTTCTTTTTTGATCGCCGCGTTTTTCATGATATGCTTTCATAAGCAGCAGACCGGTAAACTCTCCGTGTGCGCCTGCCGCAGGCTGGAAGGACATTCCATCCATTCCTGTTATCTCGCAGAGATAATCTTCTGCCAGTTTCAGAACCTTCAGGCATCCCTGTACGGTATATCCGGGCTGAAGGGGGTGTATCTCCGTAAAACCGGGAAGCGCTGCAACCTCTTCATTTACTTTTGGATTATACTTCATGGTGCAGGATCCTAACGGATAGAATCCGGTATTCACACCGTAAGTATTTTCCGCTAACTTTGTATAATGCCTGCTGATATCATTTTCAGACATCTGAGGCAGGTTCAGCTTTTTCTCCCGTTCCATTCCCTCATGCCGTACTTTTGGCACATCACAATTCCAGAGAATGTCACATCCCCTGCCGTTGATACTTTGTTCAAAGAGCAGTTTCATCCTTTCTGCACCCCCTTTAATATCGCCGCCAGTTCATCCATCTCTGTCCTGGTGTTCATTTCAGTGGTACACCATAGTATTTCCCTGTCTGACAGGGGCAGTCCCCCCAGATACCCATGTCTTTCCAGATGCTTTAATGCCTTTTCTGCCGGCACCGGAGTACTGGTGACAAATTCATGAAAGAAAGGCTGCTGATATTTCAGTTTATAGCCGATCTTATCCAGTTCCTGCTGCAGATAATGTGCTTTTGCCGTGCACTGCTCTGCCGCTTCTTTCATTCCCCGTCCTCCCATCACAGCCATATAGACAGCCGCCCTCAGGGTACAAAGCGCCTGGTTGGAACAGATATTGCTCCCCGCCTTTTCTCTTCTGATATGCTGCTCCCTTGCCTGCAGGGTCAGGACAAATGCACGTTTTCCATTTTCATCTGTGGTTTCTCCCACGATTCTGCCCGGAAGCTTTCGTACATGGGCGGACCGCGCCGTCATGAAGCCCTGATAGGGTCCACCGAATCCAAGAGGCATGCCAAGGGGCTGGCCGTCACCAACTGCGATATCTGCGCCCAGCTCTCCCGGTGTCTTCAGCACTGCCAGCGCAAGAGGATTGCATCCCATAACCAGCATTGCTCCGCTCTTATGTACGATGGCTTCTATATCCCCATAATTTTCAAGTATACCATAAAAATTAGGCTGCTGGACATAAAAACAGCAAACCTCTGGGGTAATGGCTTCCTCCAGCGCCCCAAGATCTGTAATACCGGACTTTTCCGGCACGATTTCGACCTCCGCTCCATTTCCAAAGCAATACGTCTGAATCGTGCGGATGACTTCGGGATTAGAAGATGCAGATACCACAATCTTATTACGTTTTCTGTCCCGGCACATAGCCGCTGCCTCCGCTGCCGCAGATGCTCCGTCATACACGGAAGCATTGGACACATCCATCCCTGTCAGATCACAGATCATAGTCTGGTATTCAAATATGGACTGTAGAATCCCCTGGCTGATCTCTGCCTGGTAGGGGGTGTATGCAGTAAGAAATTCTTCCTTTTGCACAATCCGGCTCACCGCAGCCGGTATATAGTGATGATACGCACCTGCCCCTCTGAATATATGGCGGAATCTGATATTTGCCTCTGCCAGCGCTTCCATCCTGCACACCACTTCCATTTCACCGCAGCCGGATGGAAGATTCAGTTCTCCTTTTAATCTGACTTCTTCTGGAATTACAGAAAATAATTCCCCCATATCACACAAACCTACATATTTTAACATTTGCTCTTGTTCTTCCCTTGTGGAAACAACATATGAACCCATACACCCTCCTCCTTATCTTTCCCTGTTTCAGGGAATCTGAAAATTGCTTTCCGGAGCATGTTTCAGACACGCTCTAAGACCCTTAGACAGTCTCTGTATATGCTTCGTAACCTTGTGCATCCATATAGTCTTCTTCCGCAGTGACTTCTTTTACCTTAATGAACCATGCACCATAAGGATCTTCATTTATCCGTTCCGGGCTGTCCAGAAGCTCTTCATTTATTTCAGAAACCCTGCCCGTAACCGGAGAAAATATTTCGGATACTGCCTTCACCGACTCCACATCCGCAAAAGGAGCTCCAACTGTAATTTCATCTCCCTCCTCCGGCAAATTCACGAAAACCAGATCCCCCAATGCATCCTGGGCATAATCCGTGATTCCGATTACCACCATTCCATCTTCTTCTTTTCTGATCCACTCATGGGATTTTACATACTTTAATTCCTTTGGATAATTCATAGCTGCCTCCTGTCCTTTATGCCCCCTCTGGAGCGTATTTTCAATCTCTTTCACACTTTACCTGCTTCTTTTATAAAAAGGCAATTCCACTACCTGTGCCAGAACTTTTCTGCCCCGCACTTCCGCTTCCACTTCATCTCCCACTTCCACTGCATTTCGATCCAAAAGCGCCATAGCAATGGAGTATTGCAAAAAGGGCGAATACGTGCCCGAAGTTGTCTGACCGATCAGCCTGCCCTTCCGGTAAATATCAACCTGTTCCCGGATAATTCCCCGTCCCGTAACTTTTAGCCCCACTCTCTGCCTAAGACAATCTCCCGCTTTCATCAATGCCTTTTTACCTATGAAATCTTCTTTCTTCTTTTTTACAAAAGCCTCCAGCCCAGCTTCATAAGGCGTAATTTCTTCATCCATTTCATTGCCATAAAGCGGCATGGATGCCTCCAGTCTGAGTGTATCCCTTGCCCCCAGACCGCAGGGCATAATCCCCTCTTCCTCCCCAATTTCCAGGAACAGATCCCATATTTTCATCGCATCTTCTGCCCTGCAGTAAAACTCAAATCCATCTTCACCGGTATACCCGGTTTTTGAAATCGTGCAGGGAATTTCCTTTATCCGTCCTTTAAAATTAGCGCTGTAGTATTTATCTGGAATCTCAGTATCACTTACTGCCTTTTTTAATATGCCTTTTGCTTCCGGTCCCTGAAGTGCAATCAGCGCCGTTGAATCAGAAATATCCATAAACTGCACATCGCCAAAACGATGCCGATTCATCCAGGCGAAATCCCTATTCCGGTTAGCCGCATTCACTACAATAAAATACTCTTCTTCCTTGATCTTATAGACAATCAAATCATCCAGAATCCCTCCTTTTTCGTTGCACATCGGGCTGTACCTTGCCTGCCCGTCATACATTTTTGTAAAGTCATTCGTCAACAGAAAATTTAAATTTCTGACTGCATCTTTCCCCCGGCAGATAAATTCCCCCATATGGGAAACATCAAATAATCCGCATTTTTGCCGCACTGCCATATGTTCCGCAATCACTCCCCCTTCATACTGAACCGGAAGCAGATATCCTGCAAACGGTACCATTTTCCCCTTCAGACTTACATGTTTCTCGTAAAGCGGCGTCCTACACTCCATCGATTTCCTCCTTTTATCCCAAAATTGCCTCCCGGCATCTTTACACCAGGAACTACTGGTGCCTGTTTGAAAACACACTCGAAAACACGCAAAAAAAGACGGGCTGAAAAAATGAAGATATTCTTCATCTTTTCAATCCGTCTCTGTCCTTTTACCTGAAAGATTTGTCCGCCCCCAGAATCAGATTTACCTGTACCCGGAACAGATTTACTTCGTTGGTGCTGCTGCGCTCTCCAGAGATTCGTCCAGATCTGGTTCTTTTGCCTGAGAGTTTCTAGATTTTCCCCTTCGGCGCCATATACATAGTCTCTCCCAAATCCTTCTACCGAATATGCTGTTTTCATTCCGTCACTTGTATATACCAGTGCTGTTTATAATTTCATCCTATCATAGAGGAAATCCTACGTCAACCATATTTTTTTAAAAATCTTAAACTTAAGATATCTGCTTATAACAGCTCAGGCAGATCTGGACATTTACTGCACAGATCTGCCTGAGCTGTTACATTTGCTTTGCCCCCTCACTCATCGCCATTACATTTTCAAATGGTACATTGGGAAGCAGCGCCTCATGGCTTGGGGATACGATAAACTTGCCCTTAAAGATTTCACGAAGTCTCAATACCTCCTCTTTTACCTGGCTGCTGTTCCCAAAAGGCAACAGTTCCTGAGTATCAACGCCTCCCATAAACACCAGCTGTCCTCCATATTTTGCCGCCAGACTTTCGGCATCCATACCGGCTGCTTTTGCCTGGAGAGGATGGAGGATATCCACCCCCGCATGGATTAGTTTTGGAATAATCAGATCTATGGAACCGCAGGAATGCATTGCTGTTTTCAGTCCAAAGGCTTTTATCCCCTGAACAATTTCCGTGAGATAAGGCAATACAAACTCATCAAAGCTGTCCGGGCTGATCAGAAGGCTTAACTGAGTGCCCAGATCATTTCCAAAAAATGCCGCGCTTAAATATGGTTTAGCAAGTTCCAGGTAACGCCGGTTTGCTTCCAGATAAAAGTCAACAATATGGCGTGTTGCGGCATGTACCACCTCCGGGTCTGTATACATTTTCACAAAATAATTTTCCATTCCGAAGAAATCGCACAATACATGGAAAAATGGACACCACATCCCGCCAAATACCGCCAGACCTTTTTCATAAGCATATCTGGTATCTTCCAGACAATTTGTAAAATCCAGATTCCCCGGATCCGGCCATGGAAATGCTTCTATTTCTGCAACACTTTCACATTCGGCAAAGATCCCCCCGCTGCCCAGGCTTTTCCGTTCCTCATGAAAACAGTTCCATATCGGTGTCCCATCCGAACTCTTAAAGCTCCGTGGATCCAGCTCCGGACTCAGCCAGATCATGTCTGAATTGATTTTTATATTAAAATCCACTTCAGACTTTCCCGTATATTCCGTAATCCCTGTTTCCTGATAATATATTTTTTTTGCTTCATCCGTAGGATGCCCTACCCAGAATCCATTTATTTCGCAGCTATTTCCCGCAATGGCTGCTTCAATCAGTTCTCTTCCCCGCATTGTCTTCTCCTCCAATATTCCATCCGTTTTCCCGTCCGCTCCAGAACCTGTTTCAAATATGCCCCGATTCAATTATGCAACATTTTATTTATAGATGCAGCAGGCAGCTTCCCTGGCAAACGCACGGATTAATTCCGGGTCCGCATCAAAGAAATGATCGGAAGGTGCCAGGATAAACCCACCATTTTCTCCCGCTGCCTCAAAGCATTCCCTGACTTTATATCTGGTCTCATCCGGGGAACAGCCATTGAAAAAATGAAACTGGTCGAATCCTCCAATCATACATACTTTATTCCCGATTCTGCGTTTTGCCTCTTTTAAATCTGCATCCCCGCCCATATCCACCGGGGTAAACGTTTCCATGGCATTTGGACCCATAGCTGCAATATCCTCTAAGATAGGCATCATCCCGCCGCAGGTATGATATACGACACGGATGTTCTTCTGCTGGATTTCCTGAATAATCGGCGTATCAAAAGGTGCAACAAACTCCCGGAAAATAGCCGGCGAAATCACAGTCGTAGAAGCATCTCCCCCGCCCATTTCCAGCAGATCGTATTTGCATCCATCCAGAGTATCCACATAGTCCAGTTTCCGCTTCTGCAAGATCCCCAGCACTTCCTTCACCCACTGTGGATCGTCATAAGTCTCCATGATCAGATCCTGTATGCCAAAAATGCATGCCAGATCCTGCCAGCACCCCGGCTGTCCCGAGATATCAAAAGATGGTATGAATCCACGGATCAGACAATCCTTGTGTTCCTCTGCTTCCTGATTAATCTTGTGTACATCCGCACTGGGGCTTGGGAGATATCTTGCCAGAATATCTATATCACCTTTTTCTTTTAACAGGTGTTCCGTGACCCAGGAAGTATATTGATTATACTGTACAACCATGGTAAGCGTTTTCTTCGGCGTATGTATCTTATAACGCACAGTCCGGTAACCGGCTGTATCTAAAGGCTCTTCTTCAATTCTCCAGCTTTCTTCCTGTTCTCTGGTATAAAACGAGTGATTGACCCAATGTATGGGGTCCAGTCCCATCTCCCGGAAAAATTCCCGGTCGCTGCAGCCTCCCATATAAGTATCCCGGAAATATTTCATAATATGATGGGTTGTCGCCGGCAGCCTGTCGGGGCATCCCCCGTCCAGTGCCGTTAATAATCTTTCTTTACTTGTCATAATTTCCTCCTGCAAAATAGTCCCTTCCTGTTTTCCGCAAATATGGCGCATTTACGCTTGCATGTTGTTCTACCCCTTAATCGCCCCATCTATCATTGAATTAATAAATTGCTTTCTGAAAATAAGGAAAATAATCAGAACCGGAACAATACTCACAAATGATACCGCACAGACTGCACCATAATTCACATTATTTTTGCTCATCATATAATACATTCCCATGGTCAGCGTCCGCAGATTTCCGCCTGTTGTAAAGATTAAGGTAATAATAAACTCATTCCAAATGGTAACAAAGGAAATCATGGCAACGGCAATCACTCCAGGCAGAATAACCGGCAGGATTATTTTCGTCAAAAGCTGGAACCTGCTGCATCCGTCGATCATTGCGGCTTCCTCCAGGGTAAATGGAATTGCTTTTAGATAATTTTGCAAAACCATGATGGAAAATGGCATCACGGACGGCAGATACAGCATAATTAATCCAAAGAAATTGTCAACCAGCCCCAGTTTTGTATAGACGGTAAACAGGGGAATCAGGTTTACAAGCCCCGGTATTAACATGGGGCATACTACAAATCCGATAAAAAAGCCTTTTCCCCGGAATTTATACCTGGAGAATATATAAGCTGCAAAGGTAGCAAATAATATTCCAATTACCGTAGAAATGCAGGCAAGCCCCAGGGTGGAGAGAATATTCTGTCCCAGGTTCTGGGTTTCAAATACATGCCTGTAATTCTCCAGGGTCAGCCCGGAAAAAAATTTCGGCGGATATGTAAAAATCAGGTTCTGGGGCTTTAAAGATGTAAGAAATCCCCATAATAGCGGCACCAGCATATAGGCGGAAATCAGAATCATGATCACATGCTTCACTGCTGTAAATATTTTCTTCTTCATTTTCTTATTTTTCATGCTTCCTGCCATACCTAATCCACCCACTCTCTGCTTTTTTTATTGATATAGAAATAAATGAAAACAATCATGATATTAATTACAGCCAGTACCATGGATATCGCAGAAGCATTGGTCAGATGGAAATTGGTAAACGCTTCTTTAAACATATAGAGTGCCAGCGTCTCCGTACTGCGAAGAGGCCCTCCGTTTGTCAGCACCAGCAGCATACCGGACTGACTGATAAAATTAATAATATCCAGCAGTGTGGTTACCAGCAGAATCGGACTGAATATAGGAAACGTGATATACCAGAATGCCTGAAAACCAGAGCATCCATCCAGCTTAGCCGCCTCTAACAATTCCTTCGATACATTCTGCAGTCCAGCCAGAAGCAGAATGGTGGAATACGCCAGCTGTTTCCACATAGTCACCATAACAACCGCAATCATGGCATATTCCGGCTTGGTAATCAGATTGCTCACCTTTAAATGCAAGGGTTCAAACAGATAGTTCAGAACACCAAAATCCGCGTTCAGCATCCATTTCCAGGAAAAACCTGCTACTACATCCGATACGATCCAGGGAATAAATAAAATTGTCATATAGACACCCATCCCTTTGATCTTACTGTTTAAAATCAGGGCTGCGATAACCCCCAGAACAATCACAACAACCGTTGCCACAATTACAAAATACCCGGTATTTCTCATGCTCTCCCAAAAATTCGGATCTTTAAATATCATCTTGTAATTTTTAAGTCCCACAAATTCCATTTCCCCGGTTCCCGGCATGACATTTTGGGAAGACAGATACACCGTATACGGAAAGGGCAGATAGGAAAACAACAAGAGAACGCAAAAGACCGGAGCTACCAGAAAATAGGGCAGATAGGATTTCTTCTTTGTATGGAACATATACCTTCCTCCTGACATTGCTCATATGCATAGATAGAAAAGTCCGCATGTGTCCGCACTTATTCTGCAGACACATGCTTCTACTTATTCCGCATAGTATTTTTGGTTAAATGCTTCCTGGGATTCTTTCAGTACCGCTCTCAAATCGCTGCCAGGATCCAGACAGTAGGTTGCTCCCGCTACTGCTAACTCCTCCAGTCCTTCCTGATAGTATACAAAAGGATCCATGCTATGGGCGTTGTTATTCAGATTATCAATGAACTTCTTCTCCAGTCCCTCCTGGTACATCTCGTCCTGCTGCGCCTCGATTGTGATGGGAAGTCCGCCTTCTGCTTTGGAATGTGCCAGCTGCTGTTCTTTCTGTGAAAACCATTTTATAAATTCCCATGCCAGCTCCGGCTGTTTGGATTTACTTGGAATTCCCCATGCCCAGCCATTGGAGAAATGCGGCTGGGGACCGCCTTCTGTCTTCGCCGGAACAGGAGCAAAGTCAAATTTTCCTTCTTTTCCAAGATCCGATGCATCCAGGGTAGGTTTCGCATAGGAACCGTCAAAGATCATTGCTATATTTCCTGCTGCAAACTGCTGGGTAACATCATTATAATCGCTGACAGACAAACAGGTCTCTGGTGTTATCTTAGTTTCATTTACGCAGTCCGACATAAATTTAATGGCATCCGCAACCGCATCATTATCCCACGCCGCACTTCCGTCATCATTGGTGAGCTTTCCGCCTCCTGCCCAGGTTAAAGGTCCGATTGCAGTTTCACCGGAGGCATAATGTTTGCCGCCCCAGAATCCAAAACCATAGACTCCTTCATTTTCTGACATGGCTTTCTGTCCGGCTGTTACGATTTCGTCCCAGGTCTTCGGCGCTTCTTTCACATAATCCTTATTATACCAGATTCCCCTTGTATGTACAGACTGCAGCATACAATAAACCTTATTATCCCCGCTGTAAGTGCCCGCTGCCCAGACAGCATTGGAAAAATCATCCCGGTTATAACTCTCGTCAATCATTTCATCCAAAGGCATCAGTGCACCGCTGTTAACCAGGGACGCCAGCTTTTGGGAACTGACCGCTACCAGGTCACTGGGTGCTCCTGCCCGGTTGGTAATCACGATCTTGGATTCCAGCTGATCCCAGGGAACTACATTATATTCAATCTTAATCCCCGTTTCTTCCGTAAACTTTTCATACAGCTTGATCACTACAGACTGCATGGGGTCATCCGTATTCGCAGGATCAATATAGTTCATCATCGTCAGCACTCTGTCTTCCTGTTCTCCGGACGCTTCTTTCGTTTCATTCCCCGAAGCTTCCTTCGTATCTCCCTTTGTCTCGGAAGAACCGGAGGCCTCTTTTCCTCCCCCGCATCCCGCTGCCATGGTACACACCATTGCCGAAACCAGTAACAAAGACATCAGTTTTTTCTTTTTCATATCCTTCATCCTCTCTTTCTCTCTTGACCGCATACATACCTTTACAAGTGGCTGTTGTTAAGATATCTATATTATATCTGACAGCCCCGTCTTATGAAATAGAGAGACTAACTGGGATGTTTACCAAATTCATCCACTCCTTTTACCAGCGGTTACAGATTTAAATGATTTCTTCTTTCGGCATTTATAAAAATCAACACACTTGTATAAATATCTAATGTCATTATTTCACACACCTTGTTTCACGTCTTTTCTTATGCTATGATTTCCCTAAAGTCAAACCCGCAGCTGCCAGACATAAGCATATGTTTTGGCAGCTGCCATGGGAAATATAACGATAGGCGGCGCAATATGCATAAGAAGACTTATTCCCTTATGAAGATTTTATTTACATCGGCATCCGGCATCATTATCTTAATTTTAGCAACGGTGAGTATCAGCATTACAACGTACTTTACCGACATTTTCCACCAGATGTCCACCACAAAATACGAAGAGGTATTTGAGCAGGCAAATGAACAGCTGTCTATGATCTTTTATGATGTGGCAACCCTAGGCTCCATACTGGAAAATAACTCGGAACTAACGGGAGCCGTGAATCTTTCCACCAGCCATCCAAACCAGTTTACCCGCCTGCAAAATGAATCAAAAGTACAGCAGCTCCTTGCCACTTCATCTAATTATTACAAATACATAAGGAATATCTATCTGTATAAAAATGAGAAAGTATTTTTTATACATGACAGTTTTTCACCGATTAATTACACTGCACTGAGGGATGAGCGCTGGTTTCAGGACGTGCTGGAAGGTAAAAAGGATCAGGTTATCCTCACCTATGATGAAAATTATTTTATCTATGCACAATCCTTTAGCCGGACCCTCATTTCAAAATCCCCCGGTGTACTGCTGGTACTACTGGATGCAAGCCTTCTCCAGAACTGCCTGAAAAATATCAACGGCAATAACGGCGTCATTATCTCGGCTTTTGATTCCAGAAATACCCTGCTCTATACCCAGAATACCAGTAAGCAGGACCTGCTGGAGAATCATCTGACCAACTTAAATGACTATGATACCGGCGCACACATTAAACTGAAGAACACTACTTATATATTAGCAAAACAAATCAATCCATTCACCAACTGGACACTGGTTTCCCTGACCCCCAAAGATGCCACCAAAAAGGATCTCTATCCTATTTACCAGCAGATCGTGATCATTGTTCTGCTTGCACTGCTGATCAGCATGATTTTAACTTTTTTCCTGAGCCGGGTATTTACCAGGTCCTTTAATCCGCTGATCCGTTCCATGGAGCGCAGTGCAAAAGGTGATTTTACATTTGATCCCTACACTTCCCAGGTAGCGGAAATTAACGTCCTGATAGACGGATACGATAATATGCTTCACAGAATCTCCGACCTGATCAGCCGGATTAAGAATATTGAAGAAGAAAAAAGAAAAACAGAACTTGAGATACTGCAGGCCCAGATTAATCCGCATTTTACCTATAACACACTGAATTCTATCCGCTGGCTGGCACTTATGCAGGATTCCCCCCAGATAGCAGAGATGATTTCATCCTTTTCCACCCTGCTTCAGATTACCAGCAGCCATCCCAATGAATTTATTTTGGTAGAACAGGAACTGCAGGAAGTTTCCTGTTATGTGGATATTATGAAATTCCGTTATAATGCTTCCATTGATATCCTGTTTGAAACTCAGGAGAAAACAAAAAAATGCAAGACTTTAAAGCTTCTGATACAGCCTTTGGTTGAGAACTGCTTTTATCATGCTTTTTCAGATGCATCAGATTATGGAAGAATTGTCATTCGCGCTTATCTGTCCGAGGATGCACTGATCTATGAAGTAGAGGACAATGGAGAGGGTATTTCTTTTGACGGATGCCAGCTGCCCAGCTCTTTGGCAGAGGGCGTACATAACATTGGGCTTACTAATATTAACAAAAGGATTCAGCTTTGGTTTGGGGAGAAATATGGCATCACGTTCCACTCGGAACTCCATATTGGGACTAAAGTAATCGTTACCCAGCCAATTCAAACAGAAACTGTCAAGGAGGTTGATTAAAATGATTCCTGTAATGATTGTCGAAGATGAATTTCTGGTCCGGGTTGGACTGAAATCACTGATAGACTGGAATGCCTGCGGATTTTATATCGCAGCAGATGCATCAAACGGCCAGGAAGGGCTTGCTCTCTATGAAAAATATCATCCTTACCTGATCATTACCGACATTCGCATGTCCCCGGTAAGCGGTTTGGAAATGATGGATGAAATCCGAAAGCTGGATAGTGAAGTAAAATTTATTATTATTTCCGCCTATAATGATTTTGCTTATGCCCAGCAGGCAATCCGTTATGGCGTTGAACTGTATCTGTGCAAGTCTACCTTTAAAAATGATGACCTGACTGCGATTCTTCCGAAAATCAAAGCATCCTACCCGGACACCAGACAGACTGAAACCTCTGATTCAGAGCCGTCTTTTCAGAATTTCTCAGACGTTTTCACCGACGCTTCCGATACGGGCAGTCTGGAGAAATATCTGAAGCAGCACCATCTGGCAGACTGTCCCAAGATGGTAATCGCAGTACGTCACGACCGTCATAATCAGAACAGCATCAATCACAACTTATACCACAATATCATACTGAATATCCTGAAACGCTGCCAGATCCCCTGTCAGCTATTCAAAAAGGATGACTTTATTCTCTGTCTGCTGGATGCTTCCGATGCGGAAAAAGTACATTCCATAGCCCGGGAACTGCACAAGACTTTGCTCAACTATACAAAACAAGCCTGTTATTTCGGTATATCCGCTCCCTTTACCAGACCGGCCCTGCGGCTTTACCGGGCGGTTAACGAAGCCTGCCTGACCTGTAATGAATTTATCTTTGATAAATCCGTACACATACGGGACTTTACCGGCAGCAGTACATCCATTTGTTACAGCGGCCAGCCTTGTGGAAATGCTGCAAATAACGCCAATATGGAAATTAAAGCGGAACGTTTAATGTCCTCTGTCTTTTCATTTCGAAAAGAGGAATCAGAAGCCATTATTCGGGAAATTATTTTTTCCTGTACAAATTACAGATCTCTGGAAAAAAGTGTATTTACAATTTTACTCTCTTTTATTGAATATGATAACAGCAGTATGGTATCTGCCCTGATGGAGCGGGAGTTAAAAAAGGACGACCTGGACAGGATTGCCGCCTCTCTTCTGGAATGGATATATGCCCTGCCATTTAATACGATGGCAGTTAGTAACTCCAATGAATACGTGGAAACTGTGATTGCCTATATAAAATCACATTTAAGCGAAAACCTGTCCATTCAGAGCCTGGCGGATATGATCCACCTTTCCCCCAACTACCTTGGAAAAGTATTCTATCAGAAGACCGGTTCTTTTTTGAACAACTATATTACCGGCTGCCGTATGAACAAAGCCTGTGAACTGCTGCGCAGTACGGACCTGCCGGTGAATACCATTGGGATCATGATCGGCATCAGCAATCCCCATTATTTCTCCAAGCTGTTTCGGGATACCATCGGTTCCTCCCCCAGTAAGTATCGGCTTACTCCACCTGCTACATGACGGGTCCTTTAGGCAGTTGCTGTCTCCTGACATGCCTTCAGGAAAGACCTTATTTTATCATCCGTCGCATGTTGGTCAATTCCAACACAGGATACGGATAGCAGCCCTCCATTTTCCTGCCCTGCGGCTGCCAGTGCCTGTACTTCCCTTATCATTTCCTCTTCTGTGGCTTCCAAAAGCCTTGCCGGGCTGTACCTGGCATTTAAAAATACGCCTGGAAGCCTGCTTCTCACCAGGGCTAAATCAGAAAAAGCACCAACTTCCGCAAATTCCAGGTTGGGAATCTTCTGATAGCCCTCCACCACATGTTCCATGGTTCCTCCGCAGTGATGCACGCCAAAACTGCCAAAGGCTTCTGCCATTCTCCGGTCACATGGCAGGAGAAATTTTTCATACATTTCATTAGAAATCATTTCTACTGAACAATTGGATGTCAGATAGACATCAGGACTTACCTTTCTCACTATAGCAGTAACGCCTCCTGATATGTCATCTGTCAGCATCTTAAGGTGTTTTCCCACTGAAATTGAAAGATTTGTGATTTTCTGCAGAAGATGTACGGCTTCTTCCGGTGCCGTATAAAATACAGTCATGGCTTCCTGCCCCATAAGATCCATGGAGATATTCTGTATCCCCTGTAGATTGATATAAGACTCCACATAACCAAACTGATCCAGGAGAAAATCAATCTGTTTCTGAGTCCGCTGCCACACTTCACTTGTTTCCAATTGAGGTGCATAAATCTCACCTATATCATCTTCATCCAGTTCACGGCATATGACCTGAGGTGAATTATCTGCCTGATATTTTACCTGGCAGCCCATCAGCTCTGAATACAGATAACCGGCTGCTAACAGGTCCGTCCCAAGCAGAGGACGCTTCATTGGTGCTTTTTCACCCAGACCAAAATCACCAAAATGATCGTAAAGTGCACGGCGCATTTTTATATCGCATTCCATCCGATACTGGGGATTGTCAAAAAAGTCCCTGGTAAAGTCGATTCCTGCATGGACATGCCACCAGGAAGGATGAAAGGTTATATCGTATTTCATCGTGATACCTCCATTCTATGCAGCTTTTCATAAAGTTTCTGCTGCTCTTTTGGCGACTTGCAATAGGTTACGCAGATCAGCTTCTGCTTTGGTTTCCACAGCTTTTCAAAAACCGGAAATGCATGATCTGCATCCCCCACTGCCCTGGCATTCAGCACAATGCCGCTGCCTGCAAACCCCTTTGCAAAGACCTCCGGGGAATTTGGAGAAGGATCTGTCTCTATGGAAAATGCACCATCAGCCATAAAAATATCCCGATAGCGTTTCACCATATCAATCTTTGATTCCCAGACTCCGCAGGAATGGTACACCACGCCACCAAATGCCTCCCCCAACCTCTCATCGGCACTTTTGAATATTTCCTCATAATCTTCATCCTGAACCATGATTGACATATCATTGCTAAGTCCAATTCCCCGGAATGCACGGCTGGAGGCAAATCCATGTCCCGGACCTGCCCATGCACTGCCCAGAAGTTTCTTCTGCTCCTTTAAAAAATCCAGCAAAAGGTCTGTGACCAGTCCCGCCGCTTTTTTCACCTGTTCCGGTTCATCCACAACATCATAAAATAGATTCGTCACCGGAAGCAGGTAGGTAAGCATGTTAATGGGGGACTGTACATCGGTCAGGGAAACCGGTACTTTTCCCTTTGTTTTCTCCATGAAATATTCTGTCATCTCTAAAATATGCTTTCCGGTCTCCGTTCTGGCTAAGGGAATGAAATCACTGTCCAAAATATCTGCTGTGGTTTCAAACGGCGGAATTACATTGGGTGCCTGCCCCTCTTCCCAGATATAGTTTCCTCCGAAGCTGGATGCAATATAGCCAATCCCATACCAGGGTTCCAGAAAATTGGCAATATCTGCCTCATATACCATACTGAGCTTTAAAGCTCCCAGCTGCAGTGCCAAAGATTCTTTATAATCCCTGCATTTATCATAAAATACACCGTCTGCCCTTACCCTCCGGTAAACCAAAAGCCCTTCCTCTTTTTTAAGAAATGCACGGTTCTTTTCCAACTGTTTTTCTTCGTAATCGGCATATGCCTCCAGATCGAACCTTTCCGGACTCACCGGTTCAACCACAGTTCCCTGAGAATCTCTCAGTGATGTGTCAAATTTTCTATCCATCATTTCCTTTTCTTTCCTCCAAATATGTAACAGTTCAGACAAGTCTGAACTGTTACGCATCCAGCCCATTGAAATTCGCCTTCGGCAAAGGGCTGGATCCCAGCCGGCCCAGGTTTTCGTACGGTATGCGCAGTAAATGCGCATACCTGTCTGAATTGTTACTCAAATATCTCATTTATGCTTCGTTTAATAACAGTCTGATTAGTTATGTAAGCGCTTACATTCATCCTATATTCTTTTTTTCTATTTGTCAATGGAATGGAAATAGGAATGTTGAATTTTTATAGTTTTCTAGAGATATTATAAAATTTGTCCTTACCTTTCATTGAGTCAGATCATTTTAGGGTTGGATGAATTTAAAAAATAAGATATAATGTATAATATTGATGCATTGCTGCGGGTTTACAACGATGAAATCTGTGACATTATTGATAACTATAACTGCAGCGCCTACTATGAACCCTCTTACGTGATAGCAAGAGCTTATCAGAATGGCGGATTTTAATAAGATCTACTGCAAAAGAAAGGGCTGAAGCGTTATGAATATATATGACATCTCAGAAAAAGCAGGCGTATCCATCGCCACAGTTTCCAGAGTTTTAAACGGAAGCGGAAATGTGAGTGACAAAACAAGGGACAAAGTATTATCTGTCATTCAGGAAACAGGTTATACCCCCAATATCTTCGCCAGGGGATTGGGTTTAAATACAATGAATACCATCGGCATTTTATGCGCTGACTCTTCGGATAGCTTTTTGGCTAATGCCATTTATTTTCTGGAACGGGAATTGCGCAGACACGATTATGACTCCATTCTCTGCTGTACGGGATATGATCTGGATATAAAAGAAAAGTATTTGAATTTGCTTCTGTCAAAAAGAGTGGATGCTATCATACTGGCCGGTTCCAGTTACATAGAGAAAAATCCAAAGCAGAATAAGTATCTCCTGGATGCTGCAAAGATTGCTCCTCTGATCATTGTAAACGGATATCTCCAGGGCGACAACATCTATTGCTCCCTCTGCGACGACACCCAGGCGATCTGCCAGCTGACCACTAAGCTTTTAGAAAGCGGCAGAAAGTCTCCCTGTTATCTCTACCGCTCCCTCTCTTACAGCGGACGTCAAAAGTTGAATGGCTTTCTCAAAGCCTGCAAAGATTTCGGCATTGAAGAACCAAAATATCTCTGCGCCAACAGCGATATTCTCTCTACCAGGGATTTTCTGTTATCTGACCCTGCATTCAAAGAACACGATATCTTCATCACCTCCGACGATGATATGGCAATCAGCGTGTTGAAATATGAACAGAGTCTGGGGCGCAGAGTACCGGAAGATGTATGTATTACCGGCTATAATAATTCTAAAATGGGAATCTGCTGTGAACCGGAACTCACGACCCTGGACAACCGCCTGGAGTTCTCCTGTATCAATGCGGTGTCAATGCTTATGCAGGTTCTGTCCGGTAAAAAGGTGCCTTCCAAGGCAATAATCACCGGGGAAATCGTGGAGCGGGGGACAACGGATATTCGATTTTAGAAAAGCGTACGATTTCAGTCCAACCTATTTTCAAACTCGGCAGCTTTTTTAATCGCTTCTTTCCAGGCCTTTTTATAATACTGCTCTACATCATCCATTCCCAGATCCTTTGCCTTCTTCACCATATTCTGCCAAAGTTCTTCAAAAGCCGCCTCATCTTTAGCATAAACAAGATCCCAGGAATCACCGCGGACTACTTCTCCGATTTCTGCAATCTTGTTCTCCATAACATCGGATACCGGAGGGATCATATTCACCGCTATGGTAGACTTGGCAACCATATCATTTTCATACAGGTATTCCGCCAGAACGTCATTTCCCAGCATTTCGTTTACTTCTTTTTGCATCCGGGTTTCATCCACATTCAGGCTGGACGGCCAATAACGGTAGCTGATGGTATAACCGTCCTCCATAAGGGTGGACGCCTGCAGCCCCAATCCATTAAAGTGATATACCCCGTTTTGGAACGATCCGCCGCCTTCTACGGGCATGAGATCTTCATTTTTTTCGTTTATTACATCCCAGCCCTTTTCCGTCACATAAGGCTCACCATCCGCTTTGCGTTCCCAGACACCTCCTTCCGGTCCATTATAGAGGTATTGCTCCACTTCCGGATCATAGAGCCAGTTTAAGAATTCGCATGCCTTTTCTACATTTTTACAGTTCTTGCTTATGGCAAAATACCAGTTACGCCCGATTACCTGATCCGGCGCTTCGTATATTTTCATATCCGACGCCAGTACATTAGCATAGCCATCCGGCCTTTCCTCGTTATTCACATGACCGGATGAGACATTGTTATAATTTCCCCACAGCCAGGAAAACCAGGAAAACATGACTCTTCCCTCGCTGTATTTCTTCTCCAGGTTGCTATAACTCTGGGTAGCAGAATCCGGGTCCAAAAGTCCCCTTTGGTTGGCTTCAAAATAAAACTTTAAAGCACGCTTATAAAAGCTGTCTTCCCTTAAGATGGAATTTGTCTCTTTCGTCAAAATATTGGTTTCCATCAATGTGGATACATATTCGGAGTCGATTCCATAAAAGTAGGACAGTGATGCAATTTCCAATGCAGAATATTTATCCCAGTCCGAGAACAGGGAAAATCCATAAACTTTCTCGCCGGAATCCGTAACCGGCTTTATTGCTACCATTTTTTCAACCACATCCAGGTAATCTTCCAGGGTATCCAGCTTTGGCGCTCCCGCTTTTTTATAAGCATCCCATTGCAGAAGCGGCACCCAGTTATACGCATTATAGGAAACAGGTCCGATAGAAGTGGGCATAAAGAACAATTTTCCCGTGTTATTACTGGTATTTTCCATGGTATAGGCAATGGCACTCTGATACTCTTTTGTGTTAAATATAGAAGGCAGTGATTCCTCATATTCCTCCAGGGGAAGCAGCAAATCTGCATCCATTAGAAGCTGTGCCTCATCCAGATCCCGAAACCCAATGATATCCGGTAAATTCCCTGCCGCCATGTACTGTTTTAACTTCTGCTCTACCTCATTTCCACTGGCATAGAAATCCACTTTGATATTGGTATCCTCATATAACTTCTGTGCGCCCCAGCCCTCCCATATTCCATCATCAGAAGCTACTGACTGCTGTACAAATGCGGTTAATATCGTCTCATCTTTGTTTTCTTCAGCTTTTCCTGCTCCGGAGGAATCAGAAATTGTATTGCACCCGCCGATCACGCCTGTCATCATCATACATGCACCGGATACCAGAATCCACATTACAGCTTTTTGTATTTTCTTTAACGTCAATTTTTTCATTTTCGTAATCCTCTTAAAATCCCTTACTTTCGCCTGTTTTCTTGCATTTTATTGTGCCGGCTGTTATAATTCAGTATATCAGATTCGTCTGAATTTTCATAGAACAGTTTTGGGGGCTCTTTCATGCTGAAAAAAATCACAAGCGGATACTATTCTAAAATGATGTTAATTTGCATAACCGCAGTCTGCACCATTACGGCTGTTCTTCTTTCTTTATGCAGTTTTTTAATCCGGGATCAGGAAAAATCGGAGTATCTAAAGAACTATGATATTGCGGTAAACACCCTTTCATCCATTCTCACTACAAAACAAAATTCACTAGCCAATACCCTGTCTCCCGTATTTTCCAGTACTTCCCGTTACCAGGCGCTTTGCAGTCTCTATCAGAAAGATTATGATAACGACTATAATACGGCACAGTCGGTAATCCGCATGCTGTCTGAGATCTGCCGTTACGACCAGTTCTGCCGTGGAATCCTGCTGATCACGAATACCGGTAAACTATATCAGTATAATGTCAGTTATGATACACTGGTACCTTTGCAGTTTGACGGCACTGCACCTGATTTCACCTCCTATGATCTGCAGATTCTTTCGGACGCTCAGATTGATTCATTAAGCAGTAATTACGATAAGCCTGCAGAACATGTCTATGGGCTTAGCAGTACCATATTTGATTACTCCAATAAAAATCTCGTTACGTTAGGGCAGATGGTGATACTGTACTCTACCGCAGAATTTACCAATGCAATTGCAGATGCACATCTGGATGAAAGGGGGCTTTTCTCCATAACCGACATGCAGAAGAATATTATCTATGCTTCTGACGGAGAATATCTGGATTCTTCCAATCTGCTTCTGGCTGGGGAACACCCGGTCACAACCAATAGCGTCCAGCTTCCGGTTGCAGAATTTACAAAAAATGGCACCAGCCTTTTCTATTCCTCCATATTTAATGGAAAGTATGATTTTTATACTAACTACCAGCTGCCCCGTTCAGCTGTAGCAGGGAGTTTTACCCTGGTGATCCTTGCCATCCTTGCACTTGTGATCTGTCTGGCTTCCATTCTGCTCTACGTTATCACAATGCGGATATCCAATAAGAAAATAAAGACGATTCAGGCAGGTATGAGCCGCGTGGGTCAGAATAATCTGGATTATCGCCTGCCGCTGCCAAACAGTAATGATGAGTTCAAACAGATCACGGTAAGTTTCAATAAAATGTGTGATGAGCTGCAGCGGAATGTAGAGAAAGCATACGTCTACGAAATATCCCAGAAAAAAGCGGAACTCTACGCCATGCAGACCAGTATCAACCCCCATTTTCTCTACAATGCACTGGAACAGATCCGGGTACAGATTGTAAAAGGGCTTTATAATGATGCTTCCCAGATGCTGCTGCTGCTTTCCAAAATGTATCGGAACCAGACCCGCCGGAATCTCTATGTCTCCATCGGGGAAGAGCTGAATCTCTGTGAGAACCTGATCAATCTTTATATGTATCGGTTTGGGAATTTTGAATATGAATTTTGTATAGATAATGCACTGAAGATTTACGGCATTCCCAAGAATACCCTTCAGCCGCTGATCGAAAATTACTTTGTCCATGGGCTGATTTTAGACCGGGATGACAACATGCTGACGATAACCGTCACTTCGGTTCAGAGAGATTCAAAGGATATGTTAGAACTGGCTGTGGAAGATAACGGCTCTTCCATTACACCGGAAGAACTGGAACTGTTAAAAGAAAAACTCAGTCAGCCGGTAATGAAGCGCAACGAAGATAATGGATTTGCCCTTTCCAATGTGAATACCCGTTTGAAATTGGTATTTGGAGAGGCCTCCTGTCTCATCCCACAGGCCGGCAGTGATGGCTGCGGATTTCGCATTGCATTTTATATACCACCGGTTTTGCCAGACGATATCAAATAGAATTGGACATTCCTCCTGTTTAAAATAGAAAATGATGATGATGCGGCCTTTTACCGGCCGCATTTTTTATGTGGTATAAATCTCCGTACTTCCGCTTATAGTAGAACGAATAGACTCATCTATGACCTGTTTCGCAGCCGCAATATCTTTATTTTCCATATGTTTTAATAATTCCATGTTTCTTTTATGCATCCCGTCCATTCCATGGCGCATAAAATACCGTTCCCACAAAACAGTGATGGGAACCTTGAATGAGCAGAAAAACAGTGGCAGCAGCGTATTACCGGAAAATCCGCTTAACATATGGTCAAAATCATAGATTGCTGCCGCTGCCGCTTCCGGGGTGGCAGCCTGACGAAATGCCCCACACTGGTCAGTCAGCTGTACCAGTTGTTCTTCTGTAAGCCTGGGTATGGCCGACTCCAGGGAAAACTTCATCAGAACACCGCGCAGCTCCAGTATGGAGCGAATTTCATCCCTGGGAAGCCTGCCACCATTATAAGTCATGATGGAGACCAGGATATCCAGCGTACCATTTCTGTGAAAATCAGCAATATAGGTTCCCTGCCGTGGGATAATTTCCAAAAATCCCTTTCTTGCCATTTCTGCAATACCGTCATTTACAACTGAGCGGCTGATCTGCATCTTCCCAGCCAATTCCCTTTCCGGGGGCAGCTTCTCACCGATTGCCAGCTCTCCTGATAAAATCATCCCTTCCATTTCCTGAATAAATAATTCTTTCAGCGTAGGTGATACCAGTTTTTTAAACATTTTACTTCACACCTTTCATATGTGGTTGAACCAGATAATATAAATTATAATATCATGGATTTGTACATTTGAGCAAGCAATTTTTGTGTATATTGACGTTAATCATGGTAATTATTGACGTCTTCCATGTAAGAATGTTATAATTATAACAAACCCTGGTTGAACCAGAAAAAGAAAGTAAAAAAACAAGGATGGAGGAAGCGAATATGGTAAAAGTCTATGAAATTAAGCAAAGCATCTTTGCAAATAATAACCAGCAGGCTGATTTGCTCCGGCAGTGCATGAAAAAGGAAAAAACATTTCTTTTGAACCTGATGTCTTCACCAGGCTCCGGGAAAACAACTACACTGGCCGGAACGATTGAAGCTCTGAAAGAGAAGATGCGAATAGGAGTCATGGAAGCGGATATTGACTCTGATGTGGATGCCCTCACCATTGCAAAAACAGGTGTAAAAGTGGTACAGCTTCATACCGGAGGCATGTGCCATCTGGATGCCGAAATGACCAGACAGGGCCTGGAAGCGCTGGATACAGCGGATATCGACCTGGCGATTTTGGAAAACGTGGGAAACCTGGTATGCCCAGCCGAATTTGACACCGGAGCAGCGAAAAATGCCATGATTTTAAGCGTTCCGGAAGGCGATGACAAACCTTTGAAATACCCGCTGATGTTTCAAGTATGTGATGTTTTGCTGATCAATAAAATAGACGTGCTTCCCTATTTTGATTTTGATCTGGAAGCCTGCAAAAAGAGGGCAAAAAAATTAAACCCAGACATCATCATAATCCCCATATCTGCACGTACCGGAGAAGGAATGGAAGAATGGACCAAATGGCTTTTGGGTCAGGTGGCAAAATGGCTGGAGGAATAATACTCTTTTAAATATGTAACAAATTAAAACTAAAAACATTTCAAACTACTAATTAAGGAATAGCACAAGTGCTCCATCCAGACAGTAATGATAGCGACAGGATGGAGTGCTAGTCATCTTGTGCTATTCAGGGGTATCAATATGGAAGGAGCGAAACATATGGAAAATTTAGTTAAAATGGCATTCCCTCCCGGATATCAATGCCGGTATAACGAAAAGGTTATGACTCTTGCAAATATTATCGGACGGAAAAAGGCAGGTGTAAAGCCCGGGGGGAAAGGCTCTATCCAATGGACAGACCCGGAATATGTCATCCTGGAGGCCGGTGTGGATGATGAAATGGCCGAGGTTGGAATTGTTCTGGGCTCCTATGAGAAGAAAACTGCTGGGGAAGTTGCCCGCATCCTTGGAAAACCGGAAGCATATTGCCATGAACAGCTTATGAAGCTGGCGGTATATGGTGCCTGTTTTGTAAATAACATCAATGGCGAGGATACTTTCTGGACAGAGACATGGATTCCCGGAACGATGGAGATGATCGTAAATAACCGTGATAATATTAAGAACTATCCCATTGTCAGCTACGCCATGGAGGCTTATGGTCGTGTCCGCGGTCCCATGAGCTCCGGTTCTTTTCCTGTAGGCGTTGGACTTATGCGTGTTATTCCTATCGAATCAGCCATTGACGGCGAAAGCAGGAAGGCGGATTATGAAGAGATTTCCAGGTATCTGAATGAAAATGATATTTTTTCGGTATCAGACTGTTCCTGCCGTACCGACCGGGAAGTCATGGGAGAAGGCTGCGGACATTTAAAAGAAGATATGTGCATACAGATGGGTCATGCTGCAGAATATTATATCCGAACAGGCCGTGCACGGCAGATTACCAGGGAGGAAGCCTTTGATATTATTCGACGCGCAGAAGAAAACGGACTAATGCATGAAATTCCTAATACCGATGGTTCGGGCAAGACCCATGCGATCTGTAACTGCTGTGGGTGCGGCTGTCTCTCTATGCGAACCGCCGAAATGTTCAAAAATGTCGATATGATCCGTTCTAATTATGTATCAAAAGTGGATCCTGACAAATGTGTTGCCTGCGGTCAGTGTGTGGAAAACTGCCCGGTGAATGCTTTGAAGCTTGGACAAAAGCTTTGTTCTAAGGCTCCAGTTATCACAGATATAACCACCGTATCCACTCCAAGGGATGAAGAATGGACACCGGATAAATGGAATCCCGATTACCGGACTAACCGGGAAAATGTGGTGGACTCCGGAACTTCTCCATGCAAAACAAGCTGTCCCGCCCACATTGGAATTCAGGGATACATAAAGTTAGCAGCTCAGGGACGCTATCAGGAAGCACTGGAACTGATTAAAAAGGAAAACCCGTTTCCTGCTGTCTGCGGACGGATCTGTAACCGTCGCTGTGAGCAGGCATGTACCAGGGGCGAGGTGGATTCACCCATTGCAATTGACGAAATCAAAAAGTTTATAGCTGACCAGGAATTACAGGAAGAACATCGACTGATCCCGAAAAAACGCCATGACTATTCCCACAAAAAAATTGCAATTATCGGTGCTGGGCCTGCCGGCCTTAGCTGTGCTTATTTTCTGGCACTGGATGGCTATACCATTACCGTTTATGAAAAAGAACAGCAGCTGGGCGGAATGCTGACATTGGGTATCCCGGCTTTTCGGCTGGGTAAAGAGGTGGTAGACGCAGAAATTGCTGTTTTAGAAGAAATGGGTGTTCACTTTCAGACTGGTGTGGAAGTAGGAAAAGATATCACCCTGAACCAGCTTCGTGAACAGGGCTATGATGCTTTCTATGTGGCAATCGGTGCCCAGGGTGCACGAAAACTGGGCATTGAAGGGGAATCGGCCCTGGGAGTCACTACCGGTATTGAATTCCTGAAAAAGGTAAATTCCGGTGAAGAATTAACACTTTCCGGTAAGACAATTGTCATCGGCGGAGGAAATGTCGCCATTGATGTGGCACGTAGTGCAGTCCGTACAGGCTCCTGCGATGTCCAGATGTATTGCCTGGAATCCAGGGATTTAATGCCCGCATCTGAAGAAGAAATAGAAGAAGCAGAGGAGGAAAAGATTGTACTCAACAATTCCTGGGGGCCAAAAAAAATACTTACGGAAGATGGAAAAGCGGTAGGCGTGGAATTCATGAGGTGCATTTCAGTCTTTGACGAAAATAATCGCTTTGCTCCCAAGTATGATGAGAACGACTGTATAACTGTGAAAGCAGACAATATCTTAGTTACGGTTGGTCAGTCCATTCAGTGGGGTGATCTCTTAAAGGATGCATCGGCAGTATTCAATAGGAATATGACAGTTCAGGCAGATGGCTTCACCTACCAGACCGGACAGGCGGATGTATTTACAGGGGGCGACTGCTTCACGGGTCCAAAGTTTGCTATAGACGCAATTGCAGCGGGCAAACAGGGCGCTATATCCATTCACCGGTTTGTACATCCCGGGCAGTCACTGGTAAACGGACGGGACCGGCGGGATTATAAAGAACTGAACCGGGAACAGGCTATCCTGGAAAACTACGACCACACGCCCAGGCAGAAACCGGATACACTGGATTCATCCTTAAAGTCTGAAGCAACTTTCCGGGACCTGAGAGGAACATTTACCCAGGAACAGCTTCAAAAAGAAACTTCCAGATGTCTAGGCTGCGGAGTTACACTGGTAGATGAGTATATGTGTGTGGGCTGCGGGCAGTGTACTACTAAATGTAAATTTGATGCCATACACCTGGAACGCCGCTATGACGGAAAGGGAGTGGAATTTACAGAGATGAAACCGGTGGTAGTAAAACAGATTGTTAAGCGAAAGGGCAGGATTGCAATTAAAAAGGTGAAACGTGCCCTGAGCGGAAAGTAATTGGTGGGCTATGCACGAGCTGGGGATTGTATTTGAAATTGTAAAAAGAGTAGAACTGGCAGCTGTGGAGAACCTGCTGGCATTACCGGATATCGCAGCTGTGGTTGTGGAAGTAGGCGAAGCATCCACTATCGTACCCAAATATCTGAAAGATTGCTGGCCTGCCGCTATAGATGGCACCGATCTAAAAGATGCAGAATTAGACGTGGAAATCATTGTGGCAACTGTTCGGTGCAAAGCATGCGGTAACCTATATGAATATCTGAACAGGGGTAAAGTCTGTCCGGACTGCGGTTCACCGGAATGCGTTATGGTAACCGGACAGGAATTAAACATCAGAGAAATACAGGTATTTGAACCGGATGAGGAAGAAATTTAACAGGAATTTTAGATAGAACATGCAATATGGATGGAGGGAAAATATGTTTACATTTAATGGGAGTTCTGCCCCAATGATGTGGGCAGTATGGCTGTTAGTATTTATCATTTTATTTCTTTTGAATGAAATATCAAGAAGATTTCAAAAGGCAGGATTTTTTTGTTTTGTTATTCTGCCCATAGGTCTGACAATTTTATGGTTTACGGCACTAAAAGGTCAGTCTTATACGGACTGGTTTCATCTGGCAAAAGTCTACTCTTCCACCGCCGGATGTATTGGTTTCTGGTGCATACGTTACGTAAAGGGAAAAGATAAACAAGGTAGAGAATGGCGGCTTAGTGATAACAAGATCGCTCTTTGTTTTCCACCGCTGATCCTTGCAATCAATATTTTAGAAGCTTGTGCAAGAGATATTGAAGTTGGAATGACATTCCCTGCTCTTACCAACGTATTAGAAAAAGGTACAACCGGTACTTTTTATGAACTGCTGGGAGGACCGTGGAATTACATGAATGCTGCAGCCGGTATTTTAAATATTATAACAATCAGCGGCTGGATAGGAATCTGCGTTCGGAAGAAAACAAAAAAAGACGGCAGCAGGGATATGCTGTGGCCGGATATGCTGTGGTTCTGGATCATTGCCTATGATCTGTGGAATTTTGCATATACCTATAATTGTCTGCCCCATCATGCCTGGTATTGCGGATTCGCATTGTTGCTGGCTCCTACCGTCTGTGCCTTTACTCTGGGCAAAGGCGCGTGGCTTCAACACCGGGCACATACCCTGGCTCTGTGGTGTATGTTCGCTCAGACATTCCCTGCATTTCAGGATAACAGTATGTTCCGCGTAAACTCTACTTATAATCCGGTCATTTATAATATCGTAAGTGCCCTGGCACTGACAGCAAATGCAGCCGTACTGGTCTATATGATTTATAGAATACGAAAAACAAAACGTAATCCTTATACGCAGGAATTGTACGTGGATTTACAGAAGTATCAGGAAGTAAAAGCTTTGGCTGAATAAGGCAGATATTGTTACTATTTGGCGGGTTTTTATTGACACTCCTTGGCTATATAGACAAGAAAAAATAAAAACTACCCTGTTCTCGTAAAACAGGGTAGTTTTTTATCAAACATATTGAGGAAAACTGCCATACACGAGCGGTTATTCCTTTTATACAAATAGGATAACACCCACTAATAAAATTGTCAATTCAATTATTATTCTTTTATATCAGAAAAGCTTATATGGATCTCCTTACCTTCATAACAAATATGTTTTCCAGACACCTCACCATCCAATCGGAAAAACTTCACATGCAATTCCCGGGGATAAGAATAAGTTCCCTGAACATTCTCCATTATGACCAATTTTTCCTTATCTTCATAACGCATCGGAATTCGAGCAAAATTTCCTTCTTCGTATTGATAATCCACACCATTGTCCAGATAGTATTCAAAACTGCCGTCTTGTCCCTCGTAGACTTCGATGGTATCTGCCACGCCATCCTTTGTATTTTTTTTACTTAACGGCAGAATGGAACCCGCTTTTATAAATACCGGCTGCCAGTTTACAGGTGCTTCCACTTCTACATTCTGTCCGCCCATATAAGCCTTTTTCAACTTTGCGTGATACCAGCTGCATCCTTCCGGGAGGTAAACATTCCAGGTGGTCTTCCCATCCAGTTTCGTATTTTCCGGACCATATTCCATAGCCTGGGTCACCGGACAAACCAGATAAGAAGGACCATACATAAATTCCCCGGATATTTCCTGCACATGAATATCCTTGCCAAAATCAAACATCAGGCTGCGGAATATGGTATAATCTTCTGACTCAACCTTATGCGCCAATGAATATGTATATGGAAGCATTTCATAACGCAGCTTGATATATTCCACGATTGTATCGTAATATTTTGTTCCCTGCTCTCCAAAATACCATGGCTCCCGCAAGGTATCGGTTCCATGAGAACGCATAACCGGAAGGAAGGTGCCAAACTGCAGCCATCTGGTATACAATTCACGATATCCAAAATCATCCGTTCCTTTTTCGAAAAGGCCATGCCAGAACCAGGGCGCTTCTCCTTCTTCTGTGCCGCAAAAACGCCTGAATCCCTGCGTGGAGCCTGCAAAAAATGCCCCGATATCCAATGTCCAGTAGGGAATTCCAGACATACACATGCTTAATCCCTCTGCGATCTGATTCCGGAATACATCCCAGGTTGCCATGATGTCTCCCGACCATAAAATGGTACCGTACTGCTGGATGGACAGTGAACCGGAACGAGTCAGGTTCGCTACCCTTATTTTATTACTAGCCGCCCTCTGATGCTCATAAATTCCTTTAGCATGTACAAGTGCATAGTTATTTGCTTTTCTCGCATCAAAATATCTTGTCAGATTCTCTCTTGCAAGCTCATAACGTTCCTCTTCTGCACGCTTTTCCAGGCCATTCCAGTCAGGAGTAAAGGGTTCTGTGGAATCACACCACCACGCATCTACCCCGGATTTAAATAATTCCTCTTCACACTGCTTCCAGTACAGATCTCTCGCTTCAGGATCAAAAGCATCATAAGTAGAAAGGTTTGCCAACAACTTGCCGGCATCCAGCATTTCCTGATTGTTATCACAGCCTTTATTCATATTTGGCCAGATAGAAATCATAAAAGCCGTATCCTTCTCATGGAGTTTGTCCGTCATATCTTTTAAATCGGGAAAGCGTTCTTTGTCAACAAATTTATTCCCCCATTGTCCCTCTGCCCAGGATTTCCAGTCTAAAACCAGGCATGAAACAGGGATATCACGTTTTTCAAATTCCTCCCGGGTATCTAAGATGTCCTGCTGCGTAATATAGCGTTCTCTGGACTGAACATAGCCATATGCCCAGCGTGGCAGCATGACTGCAGTTCCGGTAAGTTCCCGGATACCTGCAATCAGGTCATCAAAATGATCTCCTGTAATTACATAATATGCAATCTGATCTACCGCATCAAAATTCAGGGTAATAATATTATCTGCCTCTTCGTAAGTCATGAGACAGTCTGCATCGCAAAGAATCGCATATCCTTTGGAAGACAAAAATACCGGCATAGGAATCTGCATATTATTCTGATAGAGGTATTCTTTCACGCCGCGGTAATTATATTTTCCCTGCTCCTGCTGACCCAGTCCGTAGATGGCCTCATCTTCCCCGATCTCAAATTTAAGAACTCCCGAAAAAGCATCGCCCACCTTGACACTGGCAGCATTTTCAATAAAAGAACGCTCACCGTCAATGGTTTTCTTTGTTATAATTTTAGCTTTTTTCCCTTCAATCACATACTGGAAAATTTCCCGGTTTCGAAATTCAAAACCTTGTTGTGTAATAACAGGATCGCCTCCATAAGTAAAGGAGATCTCTTCCTTAGTATTTTGATCCTGTACCACCGTTTCATAATCTTTCCTGCTCACAATTGCCATTCCAGGCGCTCTAAGCTTTCCGTCCGGCGTTATCACCACCCTGGTTATATGGCTTACTTCTCTATTCATAATTATCCCTTCTGAATAGCATAAGCTGCCTTGTGCTATTCCCAAATCAGCAGTGTGTACTTCGTTCACACTTTTACCTATTGCTTATTGCAGATCTGACTGCCCTCTCATCCTCTTCAATAACGCAAAACCATTTCTTTCCAAAGGAACCTCCTGTTGATAAGTACAATTCCCCAGCACATCTTCCATTGGTTCGTCTAACAATAGACTGGTGTCCTTTGCGGTAAAGTTAATCGCATAGTAATAATCCACACCATCCAGCCTTCTGTGAATCACTTCCACTCTCTTCTGCGGGCATACCGGATTCTTCTCAATTCCGGCTTTCTGGCAGAAGTAAGCGAATAGCTGCATCATGGATTCATCGTCTACATCTGTCCCCAGATAACATGACGTCCCCCTGCCATATGTATGTTCGCTGACAGCCATGGCTCCGGTTTTATAATCTTCTGTATAGGTTCCGATTGCCTTTGCATTCCCTTTTAACAAGTCGCTCCACATACCATCCAGACTCACCTGTTCGGTATTTCCCAGGTTTAATTTAAGTTTCGTTCTGTTTCCTTCAAATACCGGTTCCACTTCTTCTACGGTTACGCCAAATACATCGTTTAACCCTGCCGGAAGGGAATCTGTATATCCCACATTATCCTCATTCTTTACAGATGTTAAAAAGGTAGATAACAAGATTCCTCCGTTTTCCACATATCTGCGCAGTTTCTCCTGGAATCTGCGGTCAGCTATAAATGCAGACGGGATTACAAGGAATTTGTAACCGGAAAAGTCTGCATCGTACCCAATTACATCTGCGTTGTATCCGGCATCCTCCAGTAAATTGTACATTCTTCCTGCATAATCCAGATAGTTAAAATCCGGATCATTCACCGGTTTAATCCGCAATGCCCAGTGCACATCATAGTCTACGCAGACAGCAATCTCATTTACAAAATCTGCTTTCTCATAATCCTTTAGCTGTTCCAGTACCCTGGCAGTTTCCTGCATTTCATAATATCTTCTTCTGGGTACCCCATCCATATCTACGATGGCATAATTCAGCTGCTCTGCCCCAAATGGAAATGTCCGAAACTGGAAATGCAGCATCATTTCCGCGCCATGGGCATAGGACTGGATGACCGCCTGCTTCAGCGCCCCTGGATTAGGCTGCACTCTACCGGATCCCCCAAAGCGATGACCTCCGCCTGACATAAATTCCATAACCCAAAACGGCTTTCCTTCCTTAACCCCTCTGGCAAATGCATAAGGAAAAGAATCTACTGCAGCATCCCGCAGCCCCGGATAAAAATCAAATCCATAGACATCCAGATTCTTTGTACTCTTATAATAGTCAATGCTGTTAGTTGCAAGTCCGGTTCCATTAGTCGTAACCGGATAATCACTGTACCGGTGGAGAATGTCCGCCTGAAGGTTCTGGTACTCTATTTGGGAATCACTGGCAAACCGCTCAAATTCCAGCCGCAGAGTAGGATTTTCAAAATAAACCGGCAGAGCCTGTTCCGCACTTACTTCAATGGTATTTACCGGGGGCTTTATCTGCTCAAAGTTCTTGTAATCCTGACCCCAGAAAATATTTCCGCTTCGTTTGTTGTATTCTTCAATCGTTTGATACTTGTTTTTTAAATACTCTGTGAATTTACTTTTACAAACCGGACAGTGGCAGCGTCCGGAAGCCTCCTGCGCCGGTTCATTGTCGATCTGGAACCCGGAGACGTATGGGTTCTTCCCAAAACGCCTGCCGATTTCCTCCGTAATTTTCCTGGAATATTCCCGGTAAACGGGATTATTATAGCAATAGAATCTCCGTCCACCAAACGGTCTGACTTCGCCTCTGTTATCCACATAAAGTACCTCCGGATGTGCATAAACCAGCCATGCGGGCGGGCATGCAGTGGGTGTGCAGATTATACTGCGTATTCCTGCTTCCCCTAATTCCGTAACTGTCTCTTCCAGCCAGTCGAACTGGTACACCCCTGGATCCGGCTCCATTTTACACCATGCAAATTCTCCCATCCGCACCGTGTTGATTCCAGACTCTTTTAATAGCTTCAGGTCCTGCTGTAATTCTTCCTTTGTCTTGTGTTCGGGATAATACGCCACACCATACTGCATTTTATTTTCCTCCTTGCCCTTTCAGTGTACCCACTGTGAAGCGATTTTCTTTTACGCTTTTCCTGTAAAATAGATTTCCTGAGCCTCAGCAGCTTTTACATCTTCTTTTAAAGTCAGCACCACGATAGTATCGGCTTTTTGTTCCAGGATCCCGCTTACATCAATTCGTACCCCTTCTTTATCCTGTACAAAAGGAAGATCACTTCCATGAAGCAGCGCTGCATGTTCAACCTGATAGTCCTGTAACGGAATCTGTTCCTTTGCAAATGCTTTTGTATCCAGCACATGTACATAAATTTTATTTCCTTTGCTTGTAGTTCCGTATACGTTATCTACCGGTTCTACAGGACCGCCCCGGGTACCGTAGACAGCCTCGCCATTTTCCTTTAACCAGGTTCCTATTTCTCTCATTCTGGTTTTCACCTCATCAGAGAGCTTTCCATTTTTATCCGGTCCTACATTCAAAAGCAGATTTCCATCCCTGCAGATCACATCTACCAGCATTTTAATCAGCCAATTAAAATCGGATACCGGATCATCTTCCATCCAGCCCCAGGAACAGCCGCTGCAGACACACATATTTTTCTCCCATGGCACGGGCATGATTTTACCGCTGATCTCGTGGGAACCTTCATCGCAGTAAAAATCTCCTTCGTACCCGGAGCGGGGATTTAACAGCGTTTTCGGGTTATATTTTCGGACTGCTTTATTTAAATTTACCGGCTCCCAGAACCAGGCGCTGGAGGTATCACTGCCTTTGTGTGCAAGCCATCCCCCATCGTACCACATAATATCAATAGGTCCGTATTTGCTGCAAAGTTCCTCCACCTGTCCGTAACACTGGTCTTTCATCAGCTTCGCATTATCCGGCAGCCCTTCCGGGTCGAAATATCCCGGGAATCTCCAGTCCATGGGGGAATAATACAGTCCAACCCGAAGACCCGCTTCTCTTGCAGCATCTGTGTATTCTTTTACAAAGTCTCTTTTCGATCCGGTATTGTAACTGGTAAATCCTTCATAACTCGCCGGACTGTCCCAGAGTGCGAATCCATCATGGTGCCTGGTGACCATTACCATATACTTAGCGCCAAAGTCCTTCGCCAGATCTGTCCACTCAGTCATGGAGAAATTCTCCGGATTGAATTCCTGTGCCAGCCCCTCATATTCCTCCTTTGGTATCTGCTCGTTAAATCTTGCCCACTCGCCTCTTCCCAGAATCGAATAAAGGCCCCAGTGTACAAACATCCCTATTTTTGCATCCCGCCACCATTGTAAATCTTCCGGCGGCAATTTCAGTTCCGGGCATTTTACGCCCCCTAAACTCTTTAAATTTATACTGCTTTTCAGCATAGAGCGCAGTTCTGCGCCCGTCATCTCTCTTGGTGTTTTTGCAGCCATTTTTATTCCTCCCAGCGTTTTATTACACACACTTTTATTCGTACAGCCAGTCCAGAGTGTCCAGACCCTCGCCGCCCAGATTGGCATTTCTGGGTTTCAATGCTATATCTGCAGCCACTACTCCGGCAATCATAAAAGCTCCGGTTCCAAAATAAATCTCATGGACACCTTTTTCATACTTATATGCATGGATGTTAATGGGCGGGCATGCTTCTGCCTTAATGGCATTTGCATAAATAACGGTCAGCCCTCCACGGTCATCTGCATGGGTGTTTGTTTCAAGGTCCGGCAGCTGCAGCCACTCTACGCCCTTGGCATTCATGTATCCTATCAGCACATACGAATCCTGAGCAAGCTCTATTTTTACGGTTACTCCTTCTTCAATCGCCGCTCCCAGCCCCATACGCACTGCCTGCAGCTTTTTAAGTTCCGGTGCCAGATTGATTACTTTGCAGGAACAGTCGGAAAATACACTGCTGCCCTTTTTCAAATCATAGGTCTCACAGCTCTGATCCCCTAACAACGTAAATGGTGCCGGTTCCAGGGCATCTGCTGTTACTTCTTCCCCATGATCCTTTGGCAGGATACCCTGTTTTAATTCTGCAAGATGTTTCCTGAAGTTCTCATATTCCTTTTCATATTCCGGGAGACATTCTGTCCAGTGTCCATAGGTTTCCCCATTTGGGAACGGTATCTTTCGCTGGGGAGTCTGCATGCTGTTGGCATAAAGGTAGGTGTTCTCCGTAAGCTTTGCCAGATTCCGGAATTCATGAAGCGAAGCTTCCATCAATTCTGCTGCTTTCTCCAGAAGCGCCACATCACCGCTGCAATTTTTATCCATAGTATATTTATATTTCAGGATCTCCATGGCACCCTCTAACTTTTTACAATAGGAAATGCTCATTTCATAGACAGCTGCCGCATCCGTATACAGGCGTTTCAGTTCTTGATTTTCTTCACCCTCCGCCCGCATCACCTCTTCCATCAGACGCAGTGCCTTTTGGGCATGGGCGCTGACTTCAGAAATCATATCATACGGTGTCTCACCGATATGTGCCTCTCCAGCCAGCTCTTTTTGTATATAATCATCCGGCTGCTCGCCTTTTCGGGCTACGGAATTCCACAGCTCCTTATTGGGGCGGTAACGGTTGACATTGGTAAACTGGCTCATGGTCATGCCAAGGCTCATGGTCTGCCGGTTTCCTTCTGTTATCCCGACTCTTCCCAGAATTTTCGGTGCACACTGTGCGGCATTTTCCTGGGAAATCAACAGCTTTCTTGCTGATTCCGGCGATACCCGGTAGTGCTTTGCAAAAACATTTACCCAGTGTTCCATCTCTGTATTTTCTTCCCTGTTTGGATTCCAGGCATAACGGAACCATGCTGCAAACCAGATATAATCCCGGTCCATCTGCAGTAGTCTTGGGGATACCTTATCCGGTGCATATGGCCAGTCCCAGTAAAACAGCGGATATAAATGAAGTCCGTTACAGCCAAACCGGTGCTGTCCTGCCTGAACACATTTCTGGATGTACAGCGGTGCATTGAACTGGAACGGCTCCAGATCCGCCAGGATATGTATATTCATAATATGTGTCGTGCCCAATCCGCTTAATGACTGATGAATATCCTGCCATTTTCCCTTTGGATAATAGGTGGTCAGGCTTTCCCCGTTATACTTCCACATCGTATAGAGGTTGGAATACTTTTTCTTTGCCTCTTCCATGGCACCAATGGGATCGCAGTCATGCCCCCGGAGAATAACCGGCGGTTCTTCTGAAAGCCCTGCTTCTTCTGCGCCTTCTTTTACGGCAGGTATGATGGTGTCAATGAACCAGTCTGTCTTATTCTGTGTTCCCCGCAAAGCTTCTCCCAGACATACCATAAGCCCAATATGGGGAAAGGATTTAATGAACTCCTTAATCGTTTTTCCCGTGTAGTCTGCCACCAGTGGGGTGATTTTACTTTGCAGCAGTTCCAGACCGTGTTTCCGTGCAAATGGCAGGGGGATATGAATGTTGTAGAATTTCAATACTACCCAGATGCCTCTGCGGTCACACTCCTTTGTGAGCCATCCGAATACCTCACGGTTTAACGCAAATTCTTCTTCCGTTACCTCCAGTGCCTCCGGATAATCCGGCACTTTTACCAGTGAGGAAAAGGGGTGCCCGCTCCAGATATAGAGCACATTACACCGCATGGATAAGAGCATGTCCAGAAACTTTGTCCACATCTCTTTATCATAAAACCACGGGAAACGCTCCGGGGTAATGGGATACTCATAGGTCAGCCTTGGGGGTTCGATCTTGGTCTTTTGCAGCCCTACCGCCGGACCTCTCAGTTTAAATACAGGGGCGTCGCCAAAGGTGATCTCGGATGGAAATTCCCCGTCTCTTTCGATTCTCTCTTTTAATTCCATACAGCCGTATAAGGCTCCGGTATCCGTGCCGCCGCAGATAACGGTCAATTCTGCGGGACAGGTCTCTATATAAAATCCCTCACCTTCCGGCTGGCGGGTGTGGAAAATTAATAATTCATTTTCTTCCATCCACTGCAGAAAAGCATCTTCTGCCAACACGGAAACGTAAACCTTTTTTCCCTTTATATTCCGGTATTCTGCCGGTGACTGGGGGAGCTCTGCATATACTACTTCATATCCGGCAGATGACAATGCCTGTGAAATCTTCTGTATGCCAAAGCTGATTCTTTCATTTTTTGTGCTGTTTTGCAGTATTGTTATTTTTTCCATTTCATCCTCCATCTTATTACTAGTGCTGCCCGGCGTAAATACTCCGGTATATAGCGGCACTAATCCCAGTGCGGGTGGCACCATTTCAGTTCTATTGTCTCTCCTGCTCTGCAGACTACTTCTCTTACCTCTGTCTTCCAGGTCAGTTGATAAGTCTTATTGCTTGTTTGAATATTGCTTTTTGACACCAGCGGAGTTAAAGACAGCCTTACAGGCTTTCCATTTTCCCACTCCATATCAAATCTTGTATTTCCTTGCAGGATGTACCCCTTCAGACTGCCATCCATCCATTCCTCTGGCAGTGCCGGAAGCAGGATCACTTTTTGTGTCCGGCACTGCACAATCCCTTCCAGAATTGCTTCTGCAATCCCAAAGTTTCCATCAATCTGAAATGGCGGATGCACGTCCAGCAGGTTGTCCTGAATACATTTTTTCAGAAGCTGCCCCACGTGGTCTCTTAACGCTTTGCCGTCCCAAAGTCTCGCCGCAAAGCACCCCAGCCATGCACGGCTCCATCCTGTGTGGCCGCCGCCATGGGAAAGTCTGGTCCGCAGGGTCTTCTTCGCCGCTTCGAAATAGTCTTTTGCCTCAGGCGTTATTTCATTTCCCGGATGCAGCGCATATAAATGAGAGATATGCCGGTGTCCCGGTTCTATTTCCTCATAGTCTTCCATCCACTCAAGCAGTCTTCCATCCTCCCCGATCATCAAAGGAGGCAGCCTATCCAGCATATTTTTTAGTATATTTTCATCCTCTTCATTCTGTATATCCAGTACATGCATGCTGTCCAGGCAGGACTTTGCCAGCTGCCTCAATACAGCGCTGTCCATCGCCGTGCCCATTGTCAGTGCTCCGGTTTCACCTATGGATGACCGATAGGTATTTTCCGGTGATACAACAGGTCCGGTGACCAGAAGACCATTGGGCAGTTCATACAGATAATCTTCAAAAAAACGCAGTGCCTCTCTCATGATTGGAAATGCTTCCCGTAAAAACCCCAGATCCTCGGTATAGATATAATGTTCATACAGATGCAGGCACATCCATGCGCCTCCCATCACCCAGCAGGGGGAGGCATCGAAGATTCCTTCCGGCGCCGTGCATCCCCATACATTTGTATTGTGATGTGCGCAGAATCCTCTTGCACCATATAGTTTCCGCGCCGTCTCTCTGCCATTTTCTGCAAGCAGCTTCACCAGGTTCAGAACCGGCAGATGGCACTGAGACAAATTTGCTTTTTCCGTAAACCAGTAGTTCATCTGCGTATTAATATTGATGGTATACTGGCACTGCCAGGGCGGTTCATAAGAACCATTCCACAAGCCCTGCAGATTGGCAGGCAGCAGACAATTATGGGAAGAGGCAATCATCAGATATCTGGCAAAGTGTACCAGCAGTTCCGTCAGATAATTTTCCCCGGAGCTGTCTCCCTGGCGGAAAGCATTTAGCATTTCAGCAGTTGTGGTTTTTTCTTTCCCGGTTCCGTATAAATCCAGACTGAAATTCCCGTATAGCAGCCGATGGTCTTCTAAGTGTCTCCGGCGGATCTCTTCATACCCTGCCGCCTCCGCCGCATCCAGCCTCTCGCTGATTACCCGGCACAGATCCTCATAGGCCTCTTTACTGTCTTTTCTATTTCCATTCAGACAATCCAGGTAATCCGTACCCGCCGCCAGATACACCACTGCCTCTTCAGCATCTTCCAGATATACCGCATCACCCATTATTTTGGCACGTTCTGATGCAATGCGCACACCACTGAGGTAATGCATTCCACCCACGCCATTCTCACCCCAGTTTCCTGCTGTAGCTGATGGCACCGCCTCCCTGCGTAAATGTGTTGAAGTATAGTGCCTGCTATCTGTGTCAGGCGGCACCAGTGCCTCCCGGCGTAAATACGTCGGTATATAGTGCCTGCTATCTGTGTCAGGTGTGCGTCTGTGAATCGACGGCGCAGTGGGGCTGCGACTAGATTTACAGACGTGCAGCCGGCGCAGATATCGGGTGCTATATAGTGGCGTATCTGCGCCGGGCGGCACCAGTACTCCTGTAAATTCCTCGAAAGGCTTGCGGCTGATATTGGCACTCATGGTTATTTTATGCTTTCCCTTCGCCCGTATCCGTATGGCAAGCACCTGGTAAGCTTCGCTGATAAAATGTTCCCTCTCATACCGTGTTTCATCCAGTTCATAATGAAGCCGTGCAATTGCTTCGTCCAGACAGAGCCGGGCTTCGTATTCTCTTTCTCTGCCGGAATGGTTTAAAAAGCAAAGCCTTAAGTCACCCACCGGCTGATAGGGATTATTGTATTTAGGGGTTGACGTCAGTGCCATCTTTGCCAGAAATGCGGCTTTTTCTACTTTACCTTCCAGTAATAGTTCCCGAACTTCTCCCAGATGCTTTAGTGCATCCGGATTTTCCCGTTCTCTTGCCGGCCCATAGCACAGTGTCTCTTCATTGATAAATATGGTTTCTTCTTTCAGTCTTCCAAGCACCATTGCGCCTAAGCATCCATTTCCAAGGGGAAGTCCATCGTCCCACTTTCTGGCAGGCTTATTCATATATATTTCATATCTCTTCATCTTTATCCTCCTGCTTACCTCAGAGCGTGTTTGAAAAATGATTCCCGCCATCTGCACGCCCCACTTTGCGGTCCAAATACGCTCTAGGCAGGTCTGCAGTATGTATCAGTCAAAAACCCCGCGGCAGTCGCCAAATGGAAGCGCCAGCGCTTGATCACACACCATGCCGATTCCGGTATGCAATAACCTGCCTCCAGTCATCCCGGCTGAGATAATGTGTACCCGGCCGCAAATGGTATCCGATTCTCCCTTCCTGATAACATGCCCCTGCTTCGGGAAAATGATCCGGTGAAATTAAGCCCTCTTCTCCATACAGATTCCAGACCTTTGAACTTTCCACACAGGACAGGAATTCGGATCCTGGATCTGCCCAGTCATCTCTATCCGCACTGGATACATACAGATGACGGGGTGCTATGAGCGAAAGGAGAAAGTGCTGATCAAAGGGCATCCGGGACAAATCCTTCCGGTAGTTATAAAAATTTCCATTAAACCAGAGTCTGGACCCCATCCCGTAGAGATTTTCTATCTGCTCTCCTGTCTTCCCACGAAACAGAGCGGCACCGCCTGCTCCAGATTCATTGGCAGCCGTCAGGGAAAAACGCTCATCAAAAGCGCCTGCCAGCAAAGCGGCTTTGCCCAGCCGGGAATGACCCATTATTGCAATTCTGCCTGCATCTGCCTCTTCCCTTTTTAAGATATCATCCAGGATTCTGCCGGCGCCCCACGCCCACATTGCTACTTTGCCCCAGCTGTCAAAACGATTTCTGGTACAAAACCTCCCAAGTCCGCTCTGATGCTCATCATAGCAATCGGCAGTAATGTCCTGGTAATAAACACTGGCTACTCCATAGCCTGCATCCAGGATCTCTTCACCGATGCCGTCTGCAATCTCCGGTGTAAATGCCAGATAGATAAATAGGGGAGGCCGCTCTGCATTTTTAGGAAGCATCAGGCGGTAGGGAAAGGATGCATACGAATAATCCGATAGGATTCCAAGGCTAATCGTCTTCACTACTGCCTTGCCTCCATAGGCATCTTCTTCCATTAAAACCTGTCTGCCCTCTGTCTTGTATGCAATTCCGGGGAAGCGGCCACAGAATTCACTGCACAGCAGACTTTTAATTTCTTCCCGTCTGGAAATCCAGCTGCTTATATCCTGAACGGTACCGTTGTTCTTGCTTTTCAATATCTGTGGAAGACTACGTTTTATTAATTCCTCTTCCAGCAATCCCATCTCACCTTCCGCCTTTCAAAATCAAATGTCCAAACAGTTCATCCAGCCCCGGATTGCATCCGATTCTTCCAGATCTGGAGAGGCTTATCACCAGCAGCTCCCCTTCTCCCAGCGGACAGCTCTTTACAAAAGGAAGGTGCGGCTTTGCCCCGCAGCTTTTGTCCAGTCCCTGCTTGTCATATGTATATATCAGTGCCTCACCCGGCAGCGCTGTCTGAATGGTGTAAGAACCCGTAGCATCTATATAGCCCTTTTCCTGGTTATAGATCATGGAAACAGGATATTCTTTAAAACCCTCTTTGGCTGCTGCAAAGAACAGCTCCCCGCATCCCCGGGTGGATATCTCTTCTTCTCCCATCTGTATCGTCACTTTTTCTTCCGGCATCAGCAAAATGGTACGTCCCCCTGCCCGTGTATGTTCTTCTGCCGCTGTAATGCTGTCAGATCCTAAATCACTGACCACTAAAATATCTGCCTTTTCTATCGCTGTGAATCTCAGTGTTTTACAAATTTTCTGGGCTTCATCACCGATTGCCCTGACCTTTTGCGAATATTTCATACTGATACCGCTGCATACCGCAGACGGGTCTGTGGTACTGCACCTATCAGAAGTTTGCAACGATTTTTGTTTCAAACTCTTATACACCTGCAGCGAAATGGTTTCTGTATTCCGGACATTCCCTTCTTCACCTAGGATAGCCGCCCTTACCTGCACTGCTTGGCTCCTGCTGTTAAATTCCGGCATTTTCTCAAATGTTAACGGAATCTTGCCCGCACATATGGCATTTGCCGCCAGTGCCGTATCCTCTATTTCATATGCCGCAAAGGGCTCTGTATCCTCACCGGCAAATACTTCCACGCGAATTGTCAGAACGTTGTCATGACCTGTATCATTTAACAGCCACGCCTCTACATCCACCTGCTCATCCAGATAGGCTGTGTTCCGTCCGGTATAGAGGTTCACCCGGAGCGGCTGCAGGGATTCCTGATAAGCAAAATACGCTCTTTTCGGCTGACGCCTGCAGTCGGTCAGGGTTTTCATCCACCCCGCTGGCCATGCATCGATGAGCAGATGTATCGCCGTATGATTAATAATATCTCCTCTTCTCCGGTAGGCATCGGTCAGGAGTTTGGTGGCTTTCGCCTGATGAATCTGGCTTTCCCTTACCCAGTCAGCCATATTATTCTGCTCCTCATACCAGTCACCCTGTACCGAATGGGTTTGTGCACGGGCGATTTTATCCGGATACCAGGAACCGTCTGGCTGAGTTTCCAGCCACTCTTTTGGATAATAGCTTTGCATAATTTCCTCCGGATCCAGCCCTTCGGCACCATATTCCCCGCATCCCATCATCCAGCCTTCTTTGACAGGCGGTAGATACCCTTTCATCAGGCGGCCAATTGGTTCTCCATGATTGGTGTACCACATGGTGTAACAGTGGAAATCCGGCATTCCTTCTGCCGTAGGTCCATCATAGTCCCCCTCCACATTTTTAATCACCCGGTCAGGATTTTCCACATAGACTGCCTTTCTGGCAGCCGCGAAAAATGCCTCCAGTTCATCCCTTAACAGATGGCGGTGCCCTTTTGCTTCATAGCGTTTGGAATATTTATCCCCAGGATTTTCCGTACGCCTTATGCACATGGGTTCATTTATAAAAGTAACCATCACCGTAGATACATGCTTTCTTACCAGATGTTCCATTTCCTGTACCTGCTTCACTGCTTCTGCAAATTGCGGCCGTCGAAGGAACCCAAAGAGCGGCAGATCACACTGGTGCATCATTCCCAGCATATCAAAGTAATCATAGATCTCTTCCTGCACCGGACGCTGGGTAACACGGTAATAATTCATATTGCACATTTTTGCAATCAGAATATCATCCACCAGCTGGTTAAAATCCCCCTTCATCACACACTGCTGAAGATGTCCCATCTCATTGGCACCGCGAAGCACAATGGGACGGTTGTTGAGATAAAACTTTCCTTTTGGAATCGATGTCTCATCGCTGACGAATTTTTTCATTCCAAAGTTCTGGCTTTTACCGGAAATAAATTTACCGTCTTTTCCAAGGTCCGCCTGTGCACCATACAGCCAGGGAGTATCCGGTTCCCAAAGCCTGTAATCCAATACCGGTATAAAGTAGCGGTATTCATTCTTTCCAGGTCCCACGTATGAAATCCTGGTGTGGATATCCCCAATCTTCTGGCCCTGGTAATTCCTGGGCAGAAGTTCTAAGTCCAGGTCATAACCTTCCTTCACCTCATCTGTATAATTTATGACCCCCAGTCGTAATTCCACCAAACCTTTATCAATATCCGGTCTGACAAAAATATCATCCAGGTATACTTCCGGGCGAAGCTCCAGGCTCACCCTGCCAAAAACTCCTGCTCCGGCAGGGCAATGGTGCCATCCCACATCGGGATCATCCCAGCCTGGTCCCGTAGCTGCATAGATTTTATCTCCATCCAGGACCGGACCCACACCAAGTATCGGTACATCATTCCTGCACAGGATAACCAGCTCATTTTCCTCTTGTAAGTAATCTGTAACATCAAAAGAAAACGGAGCAAAAAATCCCTCGTGGCTGCCTACATAATTGCCATTCAGATATATTTCCGCGATATAATCCACGCACTGAAAATACAGAACAGCTCTTTTCCGATTCTGAATGAGCTCTTCTGACCATGTATTTTTATAAAAACATCTGTAATATCCGCTCCACTTTCCATCTTCCAGTGCAGGTCCCCGGTAATCCGGTATAGTTACCTTTTCCCACACCTTTCGGCTATCTCCACGTTCTGTAAATACTTCTCTTTTTTCCCGGTAACGGAAATCAAATTCCTGCAAATCCATGCATTCTTTCCCTGTACTGATCCGGGGCAGATAATTTTGCATGAAAGGACGGCAGCTATTTCTCAGTTTCTCTAAATCCCGCGCAAATTTCTCACGCTGTTCTTCAAACGTCAATTCCCTCTCCCAGGAAATCTTATGCTGATGGCAGTCTTCTTCTGTAAACCAGATATCCGATACCCGCAAAGGCTGTACTTCCTGATCTGTAGTCCCAATTGGATGCTTTGTCATTGCAATCTCATGAAAAAAATCCTGATTAGCCATATTTTCCACCCATGCATCCTGCAGCAAGGAGCACGTTTCAAATTTCTAACTGACCAGTGCCTCCCGGCGTATTTGCGCCCGCCGGCACTCGTGCACTTTATAGGGAATCTGTTCCAAAAACAGGTGGTGTAGTGGCTACACTGACTATTTTCGGTACAAACTCCCCGTGAAGTGCGGTGTGCAGAGGTCAGTATGAATTTTCAAACAGGCTCTGATCTGCAGTACCTCTTTCTATTATTTTGCTGCTTCTGCAGCCGCGTCTTTAAATTCCTGCTGGATTGCTTTGTAGTCTGGAGAATCTACGATACCCTCTACAAACGTTTTCCACTCTGTTTCCCCGATCTGTCCCATAATATACTGTGCGCACAGGGTATTTACATCATCTGTCAACACGTTCCAGTTGTTATTGTAAGTCGTTGACTGCAGGTTGCTGATAGCATTTTTCATTCCGGTTTCTTTTAAATCACTGTATACAAAGTCTTTAATCTCTTTTACTTTGGCAATATTTTCGTCGGATGCTCTCTTGGTACCGTCTTTCATAAACTTATCTGTGACCTGGTCAGCATCTTTTTTCAGGAAGATCTGATTCCATGCACCTACATAGCCATCCTGTCTTTTCTTCTTAAATACTTCATCATCTGTATTCTTTGTTCCATCTTCTTTTAAGGTATAGTGGATATCCTGAACGCCATCCATCATTACGGAATCATAACCCGGATATGTCTCTTCCGTTGCATTGAACACTTCCATAATCTTCTTGATCTTTTCTTCTGAACACTTAGCGCTGATTGCGATACAGGAGTCAATATCCGTATAGTTCGGGCTTACCGTATAAGCTTTGTCACCCTTAACCGGCATCAGGCACCATGCTTTTAATTCCGGTCCTGTACTTTCATCAAATATTTTATTGCTGGTAAGGTCTGCTGACTGATTCCAGTTATACCATGCTGTCAGATATGCTACGGAATTGCCAGCTTTCCATTTTGAAGTATCCGCATTTGCCAAAGCAAATTCAGGATCAAGTGCGCCGGCATCGTATAAATCTTTCATCCAGTTCAGGAAATTAATATACTCATCTTTAAACTGCATATATTCAAATTCGCCGTTTTCATTTACAGACCAGTCGGACTGTCCTGTGAAAGCAACTGCAAATGCTTTGATTCTGTCATTCATAAAATCATCATCAAAGTACTCCAGCGCATAAATCTTCTTGCCTTCCCCTTCGGATGCTGCTTTTGATAAGTCGATCAGCCAGGTCTTTAACTCGTCCATAGTCTTTGGTTCTTCCGTAAAATTATATTTTTCCATCAGGTCTTTCCTGACTTCAATACCGGAATTCTGTCCGCTTTCTGCCTTGCTTCTCGGCAATATGTAAATGCCGCCGTTATATCTCGCCTGATCCCACATGGCCTCGTCCCAGTTTTTCATAACTGCATTGGTCTCGGCAATACCGTTTCCATTGTCAAATAAATAAGGTGTCATATCCACAAATGATCCTGCATCCACTGCCTGTGTAAATACCGGATAATAGTAAGAACCATTGCCCTGCTTACTCACCTGGATTACATCCGGCATACTGTTTGCCGCAATCAGGGTGTTTACTTTCTGATCATAATCCTGGTAGTTCACCCATTCAATTTCCAGATTCACATCAAACAGATCTTCCCAGTACTGTTCCATTTCACTGTTTGCCAGCGGTCCGTACCCCCAGTCGATTCCCATGACTGAAATTGTCATACGATCACCGTTATTCCCGGTTGCTGTGGTTTCCCCTCCTGCTGATTCCCCGCCTGTTGTTTCTCCGGTTCCTGCTTCTGACTGTGTGCCTTCTGTCTTAGAAGCCTCTGTAGTTTTCCCATCGGATCCTCCGCATCCTGCAAGTGCGGATGCTGCCAGTACTGCTGCCAACCCAAGAGCTGCCTGTTTCTTTAAATTCTTCTTCATATTTGATTCCTCCTATATGCTCTTTTAAATATCTTTTATATAAAAACGCTCTGCGTTTTTATCCTTTGACTGCTCCTACCATCATTCCTGTCTCAAAATATTTCTGCAGGAACGGATAGATGATCAGTACGGGTAACACAACAACGACTACCGCCGCCATTCTCATTACTTCCTGGGGAACTGCATTCTGAACGGTTGACTGCACATCCAGTACGTCCGAAATGTTGGATGAAAGTACAACTTTCTGCACATATACCTGTAGAGATGCCTTCGCTGTTGATGTCATGTACATAATGGAGTTAAAGTATGTATTCCAGTAGCTTACAAAGGAAAACAGTGTCATGGTTGCAAGCATTGCTTTGGACAGGGGAACTACAATGGTTCCGAAGATTCGAAGCTGCCCGCATCCGTCAATCTTTGCTGCCTCTTCCAGTTCGATGGGCAATGACTGGAAGAACGATCTCATAACCATGATGCTCCATGCCCCGCATGCAGCCGGAAGGATACATGCAAAATAGTTATCGATCAGTCCAAGGGAGTTAATGTTCATAAAGTTTGGTACCATACCTGCCGTAAACAGCATGGTAATCATAACGTATTTATTGAAAAAACTTCTTCCCGGTATGGGTTTTGATAACATATATGCCAGTCCGGCATTTAAAAAGACACTGAGTGGTACCCCCACTGCTGTTATAAATATTGTTGATTTCAGGGAATTTAAAAATCCTGTTCCGGATAAAATCAATTTATATGCTGCCAGAGACCATTTTTTCGGCCATAGCATAAACTCACCTGCTACATACGCTGTGGAATCGGTAAAGGATAATACTACAACATACAGGAATGGCAGAATCATGGTACCTGCAATGATGATCAGAATGAACCACAATATGCTCTGATAAATATTTTCTTTGGCTTTCATACCCATTTTATTCGCTCTCCTTTCCATCCTCATCTTTACATTACCCCGTCATAACCTTTGCGGTTTGTAATCCAGTTGGTGAAGATCACAAGTGTCGTATTAATTACAGATTTAAATAATCCGATTGCAGTTGTGTAAGAGTACTGTGTGCTTCCACTGGCAATACTGTTGTTATATATGTAGACTTCAAATACTTCCAGCTTGGATTTTACCATTGCATTATTCATTAGAAATACCTGTTCAAAATCTACGGAAATGATTGTTCCCATTCTGAGGATTAACATAACGGCTACCGTTGGCATAATACTTGGTAATGTGATTTTCATCATACACTGGAACTTGTTTGCACCATCCATTTTTGCCGCCTCATACAGAGACTGGTCAATTCCGGAAATAGCTGCCAGGTATACAATGGAACCCCATCCGATACTTTTCCAGAGTGACTGGATTACAATAACCAGATAAATCCATTTGGTACTGAATAAATACGCTGTAGATTCATACCCCAGAAGATTCGCAATCTTGTTTACAAGTCCCTGCTCTGTAGACAACAGGAAAAATGTCAAACTGGCTACAATTGCCCAGGAGAGGAAATGTGGAAGGTATACCGAAGTCTGTACCATTTTCTTAAATTTCGCATTTCGAACCTCATTCATCACCAGTGCCAGTATAATCGGCGCCGGAAAAGTCAAAAGACTTAATCCACTGATGATCAGTGTATTTTTTAACATGTTATAAAATTTAGGGTCCTGGAACAGTGCCTGGAAATGTTTGATTCCTACCCATTCGCTTCCCAGTATACCTAGGTGTGGATTGTAATCCTGAAATGCCATCAACAGACCTCTCATTGGCAGATAGGAAAACAGGAATAAAACAATTAAACCCGGTAACCCAAGTGCATAGATCCATCGATATTCATAGATGTGCTTTCTTAATGTCTTTTTGGAAGTGCTTACATTTTTTTGACTGGAAGCCCTCATACTATATCCCTCCCGATTATCTTTTTCAAGACGGCATGTTTCCCGTCTGTTCTTTGTCGTTAAGGAAAGTATAAGGGATTTTTAGAATTTTTTATATAGTAGAGATTCAATATTTTTGTACAAATTTCATCTTTTTTTATATTTTTTTCATATTTTTCATATTTTTTAATCCCAATATTTGGAAGCGCTTACTTTTTTCTTTATTTTCCCCCAAATATTTTTTCTTTGCAGCTGGTATGACAACTGCCGCTGCCAGGATTGCTATAAATGCAACTGAAATATTACTGACCATCATTACAATACCTACGCTTTCACTGCCCAGGTTCGTAAAATTCTGTAAAAACCACAGGACGGGAACCCGGAACACAAAGACCCGGCTCATGCTGATCAGCAAGGATATTTTCGTTTTTCCCAACCCATAAAGCAAAGCCATTACTGCTGCATTAATTCCCAGCGGCACAAATCCCATAGCCTCAAACCGGAATATTTTCATAATCAGCCTTTGAAATTCCGGGTCGTTTTGGGAAAACATACTGCTGATCTGCTGCAAGAATCCCATGGCAATGGCATAAGCCACAGCTCCGGCAATCAGATTATAAACCAATACGCTCCAGAATGCCTGCAGTGCCCGGTCAAATTTCCCTGCACCGATATTCTGGCTGATCACAGACGCTGCGCCTTCCTGCAGTCCATTTTGAGGTGCAGAAGCAAAACCTCCCAGGTTATTCGAAACGCCCAGTGCCCCTACCGTAAGAACCCCATACAGTGTGCTCATAGAGTTTACCATCAGTTTCCCCATGGAAAATAAAGCCCGCTCCACAATCAGGGGAACAGACTGTACAATCATTGGTCTAGACAGTCTCCTATTAAATGATACAAATCCTATGGAAAATCCAAATGCATTCTTTTCCCGGTTCATTTTGATCAGCCCGATCACCATTAAAGTTGACTGGGATATAATCGTTGCCAGGGACATGGTCACAATGCTGCCCTTTAGCACATAAACAAACAGTGCCGTCAAAGATGTCTTGGTCAGAATAACAATAATATTCATCTTCATTATAAGCTTTGTCTCGCCTCTGGCACGCTCTATGGCGATAAATACATTGTTAAAAAAAATAATAACCATTGCCAGCAGCTGCAGCTGAAAATAAGTATTGCCCTCTGCAATCAGTTCCGGCGGCGTTTTGGCAAAGGTCAGAATCTGCTTTGTAAACGGAATGAGCAGAAGAATCACTGCAGACAATACACCGCACATGGCATACAGGGTACTGACCCGCTTTTTCACCAGATCATACTTTCCCTCACCGTAAGCCTCGCTTACTTTCAGGCTGGCACCTACCGCCAATCCGCCTCCCACCGCCGAAATAATAGAGTTAATCTGTGCCAGGTACGCAACTGCTGATACGGTGTTTGAACTGATATGGGATGCCATCATAGTATCCAGCACTCCAAATACCTGCCCCAGGCACTGATACACACACAGCGGCAATGCCACCTGCCATACAACCTTCCACATATTCCCGTTCAGAGTAAAATCCCGGAATTTCTGATCCTTTTCCGATAGCTGTGGGTTATTCTCATCCATGATGTCTGCTCCTTTTTGACATGCTCTTGTCATTAAACTGTAATTTGAACTGTATTTTACCGCAAAATCTTATTGATATCTACTGGTTTTTCGTGAATTTCTGCTTGAATTACAGATTTTTTGTGTTATTCTAATACGAGAACATATTCTTAACATTTTTTTACTCACATGTAAGACGAGACGCATTTTCTTATCCTCACAGGTAATCCAGGAACATATTATTATTCAGGAAAGGCAATCTTAAAATGAATCCAGAACATAAAGAACCCGTAAATGATCCCCCGCTGTTTTTTATCAACCAACTGAGGCGTAACAGCAGCTTCCGTATGCCCGAATCTCACTCTCACGACTGCTACGAACTATATTACCTTCTGTCGGGGACACAGAAATTCTTTATTCAGCATACAGTACATGCCATGTGCCCGCATGACCTTGCACTGATCTCCCCGGGACTCCTCCACCGCACTACCTATTCCCAGGTATCCACTCACGAAAGAATCGTGATCATGTTTGATCCCTGCTACATATCTGCACTTACCGATGCCTGTCCAGAACTGATCCGGGACAACTTTCTGGGATCCCCCTGTCTCCATGTATCCGAACTTTTTCATAAAGAAATTATGCAGACGATCAATCATCTATTTCAGGAGTTTGAACAAAAAGATGAATTTTCCGCCATGTTAACATCGCAATCCCTCTGCAGACTGCTGGTACAGCTAACAAGGCTCCGGCGGGAAAAACATACACCGGAGCCTGCCCAATTAACACCTCAGGATGAAGCCATAGGCAAAGCCGCCTTCTTCATCAGCCAGTCTTACTGGCAGTCCATTACACTGGAAGATGCCGCCAGAGAAGCCAATCTAAATCCTACCTACTTTTCACGTAAGTTTAAAGCCGTTACCGGTTTTGGTTTTAAAGAATACCTGACGCAGATCCGCATACAAAAGGCAACTTATGAGCTTCTCCACACAAATGATTCTATTACCGATATTGCAACCCGCTGCGGTTTTGAAAACAGTAATTATTTTGGAGATTTGTTCTACCGGGTGAATGGGGCTTCGCCACGTGCTTACCGGAAAGCCAGAAAGCAGGGATGATTTAGCAAGTTTCCTTCAAGTCTTGACTTTCTCAAAACAATCCGCTAGTATAAAATATAGAAACAGCTGCCGAACGGCGGCTCCAAACTTATGATAAGAAATGAGGCCCTGCTATGTATCGGGTATTAATCGTTGATGATGAACCTTTTGTGATAGAAGGTATGAAAACGGCCATTGACTGGACCGGTTTCAATTTCGAAATATGCTGCAGCACTACCAATCCCCTCCATGCTCTGGAATATCTGGAGAATAATCCTGTGGATCTGCTGATTACGGATATCTCCATGCCCCAGATGGATGGGCTGGAATTGATTCAAAGAGTGCGTAAAATAAACTCCCTGATCTCTATTCTAGTGCTTTCTGCCTACGATAACTTTGAATATGTCCGGACTGCTATGCGCCATGGCGCCGAAAACTATCTGTTGAAGCCCCTGAATCCAGATGAACTGGGCGAATCGATCAGTCGGATTGTCAGCCATTTAAAGGAACGCTCCACCCTTTCCAATACTTACGGCTCCATGATGCTGACCTTTCGAAGTATCTTTACGGAAAGCTGGGTGAAGGGATCTCTCAGTGAAGATGAATTTATAACACGTGCCCAGATGCTTGGCGTAAATCTGTATTTGAATAATTATACGGTGCTGATCTTTACTGCTGATGAGGGCATTTCTCAGACAACCGAGAAAATGTCCCATTTATTTGACTATCTGCTGTCCCTTTTTGTGGGAACCTATATCAGCCACTTTTATTTTGAGACACCTTCACGCCTGGTGTGTATTATCAGCAATCCCACCACGGAACTTCCCCTTGCCAGCCTGTTGTCAGACCTGGAGAACGCCAGGGTAATCCTGAACTTTCCGTTTTTTGTTTCTGCCGGAAATACCGTTAACAATTACGAGGATGTGAGTGTCAGTTACCGAAATGCCAAAAAATATCTGTTTCTCCAATACACAAAAATGAGCAGCTTTATCTATCAGGATATGGACCTGCCTATTCCTTCTCTAAACGTCATCGAGCAGGACTACACCGATATTGCAGAACAGGATTATCTGACACAGGTAACCGCCCAGCTGGATAAAGCACTTCCCCCTTCCAAACATATTCCTTGTATACTTTCTGTTTTAAGCTGGTGTACTTCACAGACAAGTACCGATTTACACCCTCACACTTCCGTTATTGAATTATTAAAATGCTTAAAGCCCGAAATAGAAAATAATGCGGATATGATCGCCTATCTGCATACATTTATTCATACCGGATACGAGGTGCTATCCCAGAAGCAGCAGCTTCAGACTGCAACATATCCCTGCGTAGATGCGGTTATTAACGCCGTACACGAATTTTCCGACAAGGATATTTCACTAAAAACACTGGCTGCTAAGCTGAATATGCACCCTTCCTATCTGGGAAATATCTTTCATCAGCAGACGGGCTTTTATTTTAACGACTATCTGAATGATGAACGTCTGAAATATGCGGCAGGACTTTTGGAAAATACGGATATGAAACTGAAAGATATCGTGGATCAGGCAGGATTCTCCAGCCAGACTTACTTTAACCGCCTGTTTAAGAGACGATACGGTGCCCCGCCAAATGCCTACCGGAGGGAGCTCCGCGCCAGAGCCTGTTTTAAAACTGATTTCTGACAGATGTGCGTCACAGATTGTGGGCGACTCGTTCAAAATGATTACGAAAAAGACTGCACAGAGGCATTTGTTTTTACAAAAGTCTCTGGAGCGTGTTTGAAAATTGCTTTCTGACACGCTCTGGTGCAGTCTTTTTATGTACTCCTAATCAGAAGGTCCCTTTTACATCGCTCCAGTTTTTCTCCGCATAAGCAATCAGCTGATTTGCCTGATCCAGAGGCATATCATTGAAGAAGAGATACAGACCTTTCGAACCATATTTTTTAACAATTCTTTCCGTATTGCAGATCCAGTCATCAAATTCACCGGAATATACTTTTACCCATAATGCTTTATTGGCTGCTCTGGCTTTATCATAAATCACATCCCACTCTTCCAGTGTTCCGTCCGGTCCGTGGTCTCCGCTGGTCCATTGCAGTGCATTGATGCCGTCTACTTCCATCAAGGCATCCATATGCTTAATTGCATCCGGTCCATCCAGATGATACAAGACGTTATCCACTCCCTTAACTGCCTGTTTCAGTGAATCCAATACGAATGTACGGAAATATTCCGGTGAGAGCAACGCAGAGTAATCACACTGCAGCTTCTGGGTTTTACCGCTACCGAATATCTGGAATACCGTGTAAGCACTTCCCCCTTCATACTGGGCATATTTATAAAAAGCATCGTAGTACTTCTGGTAGACATCGGTTATCTGCTGCACACGTCTTACTACCTCTTCTTCCTCATCGATCATATCATAGATCAGTTCCTGCGCACCGCGAAGAGAAGCCAAAACATCCACATTTTCCATCAGATCGGGTATTGCGATTGGAAAATCATTTCCGATTAATTTCTTACATTCATCAAAAAGTGCGATATGTTTCTTAAACCATATATTTTCCGGGTCAAATACCAGCGGTTTGCACTCTTCCCAGTCCTCTACACATGGCTCAAACCATACCGTTTTATCCTGAAATACAATTTCACTTCCCAGATAACCGGCGATAGAACCAGGACCAAAATCTGCATTCAGGTTCGGGAAACTCTCTCCCAGAAATTCATGCGTCTCGCAGTAATGACGGAAACGGTTCACAATTCCCTGGGCATTCATATATTTATCTTCCATATCTTTTGATTTTAAACCTGCCGGAAGTCCATATGGATCATATTCTGGTTTTATTCCTGTTACACGCATAATGGGTCTGCCTGTATTCTGGCATTTCCAGTAATCATCAAATCTTTGTTTTGTCGCTTCCCAATCTTTTTTATACTGCATACCTGCTCCTCCTTCAAACCCCGGTTTCCGTCCGTTCTGCCAAACTCCGGGGTTTCCTTATCTCCGCTATTTATAATCAAATCATAACATCGAATAAGCCAGGTTGCTTGCCCAATATCCAGTATTTTTTGCACTATATTTGGATTTTCCGGTAACTGCCCGGAGCGATCCCCTGGACCTTTTTAAATATCCGGTTAAAATAAGAAACACTGTTGAATCCGGTCTTCATAGCAATTTCCGTTATATTCAGCTCTGTGGTGGTCAAAAGCATACATGCCTGATTAATCCTGAGCTGGTCAATATATTCAAATATCCTCATATGCAGAATATTTTTAAAGCAGGAACAGAGGTAGCTCTTGTTCATCATTGCCACTTTTGCCAATTCATCCAATTCCAGCTGCTCCATATAGTGTTCATGGATATAATCCAAAACGGGCTGCAGCCGGATAAACGGCTTGTACCGCTTCCCAAAGTCCTCTTCAGGGCAGTTATCTATATAGAACCGGTAGAGCCTGGCAAGAAACAGCTGGGTCCAGGACTTTACAAACAATTCCCATCCTGTATGTTTTCCGGCATATTCGCCGCAGATATGTTCCAGGTCTTCTTTCAGGACAATATACCCCTCCTGCACCGGTGTGATCCGGTTGGTAAAGTTGGAGTTGCGGTTAAAAAAAGGCTCCAGAAACTGATACCCCTGATTCTTGTCCCAGAAAAAAGCTGGGTCAAACACAATAACCTTCAACTGCAGACTTCCATCATGTACTGCCATATGGCGCTCCAGGTTATTGATGATGAAAATATCCCCTTCACAAATTTCATATTCTTTTTCTTCAATCAGGTAAAAACCCGTTCCCGATATCACGTAATTAATCTCCAGAAAATCGTGAGAATGAAAATACATCTGCCTGGAATTAGAAATGAATATCCGATAAGGAAATTCCGGTTTGAATACCATTTTATCTTTAATACTGTCCATGTTAAATTCTCCCTTAATCGATCAGCTTGTATTTGGAAAATAGATCGGAAATCCATTCTCCATCCGAATCCTCAGAGCTGAGAAATGAATCCATACATTTCCGCCGTCCTTATGATGGATCCGCTAGGTCGCATCTACCTTCTACAAATACAATTTCAATTGCATCAGATGCCACTATCTCCTTATACAAAACTTATCGGCTGCAATTCTATTAATTGCTATTCTATCACACTCATTGAACTTACACCATGAAATCCGTATTGGTATATTATTGTTTTTTCATTGATAACTTTTTAACACTGCTGTATCTGCCATACACTTTTTTTCCCTGCGGAGTCTAACTTATAGGCACGTACCTTTACATAGTAAGTTTTTCTTTTCTTAAGCCCTGTAAATGAATGCCCATGAGGCAGAAAGAGCCGCAAAAGAAATGCTCACAGATTCGCCATATCGGCAGCACCTTGCAGGGTTACAAAAAAAGGATAAACCCACTGTAAGGGTTTATCCTTTTTACTTTCCATAATGCCGGCGACCGGAATCGAACCGGTACGGGCGATTAAGCCCGCAGGATTTTAAGTCCTGTGCGTCTGCCAGTTCCGCCACGCCGGCATAAAAATAGATTGCTCAGGCAATCTATTTTCAATGGATGGAGGTGGATTCGAACCACCGAAGCAATTTGCAGCAGATTTACAGTCTGTCCCCTTTGGCCACTCGGGAATCCATCCATATACATTGATCTCGTATAAGATCAATGTCCTAATTTTGTTCTGACAAGATATATTTATATCACAACTAAGGATAAAATGCAAGGCTTTTTTTCGAATTATTCAAAATAATTCCAAATGCTGACACAATGAAGACCATTACGACCCTTTCAGACACTTTTGCAGGGTATCAAAGAGGACTTCTGTTTCTATGGGCTTTGATAAATGACCATTCATTCCGCTTGCCATGGACTTTTTTGTATCCTCACTGAATGCATTGGCTGTCATAGCGATTATCGGAATTGTTCTGGCATCCTCCCGCCCGGAGGTACGGATCCATTTCGTAGCCTCCAGTCCATCCATAACCGGCATACGGATATCCATAAGCACAGCATGGTAATAATAAGGAGGGTGGGTCATATACATGTCCACCGCCTGCTGTCCATCTTCTACCGCTTCAATCATAAACCCCTTCATTTCCAGAATGGTTAGGGCTATCTCCTGATTCAGTTCATTATCTTCCGCCAGGAGAATCCGTTTCCCATTGAAATCATAATCCCGTTCCACCTCTGCTTCATTGGGAATCACAGTGTCTTCCCCATATGGGAAAGTCAGCGTAAAATAAAATAAGGAACCTTCCCCCGGCTTACTCTCCACCTCCAGATTTCCCCCCATCATCTGAACCAGTCTGCTTGATATGGCAAGCCCTAAACCGGTTCCCCCGTATTTGGATGAGGTTTTCTTTCCTTCCTGTTCAAATGCAGTGAATATCCTGCCCAGAGCTTCCCTGTTAATTCCTATACCGTTGTCTTTCACTGAGAACCGCAGTGTCACCTGGTTTGAATCTTCCTGCAGGGAATCTATATGAACCAGCACCTGTCCTCCGTTACCGGTAAATTTCAGGGCATTTCCCACTATATTTACCAGAACCTGATTCAGCCTCAATTCGTCTGCCACAATTCTGCAATTGCTGGTATAGTTGTTTTCCATTCGAAAATCAATGTTCTTACGAATTGCCTGGGGCATCATCAGTGATTGAAGATCCTCTATCTGTCTTTTCAGATCCATACTCTCTTCATTAAGCTCTATTTTACCGCTTTCTATCCTGGACATATCCAGAACATCATTTACAAGATTCAGAAGATACGTATTGGCGGATTCAATTTTATTCAGGCAGTCCAGGGCTTTTTCCTTATTATCCAGCACTGTTTTTGCAATTGCAGTCATTCCCGTGATGGCATTCATCGGCGTCCGGATCTCATGGGACATTCTGGACAAAAAGTCTGTCTTCGCCTGGCTCACGGCATCCGCCCGTGCTTTCATAATGAATGAGAATATGATCTTAGCCATTTCCTTCACCAGTTTACGCTGCTCTTTCGTCCATATATATTGCTCTGTCCGGCTCTCAAAGCTTAACGTACCGGTTACTTTTCCATGGTTCCAGATAGCCGAAATCAGGCAGGAAGGGATTTGGGAAACCCTGGGGTTCATCCTGTCGCAAAGCCCTTCTTCATCAAATAACTGATCAATCCTGCTGACATCCTCTCTGAGTAAATAAAAATCCCGATCCATTTCAAGATCCGACGGGTTTCCTGCCCACTGGTAAGTGTAACGGTAGCTTAAATACTCATAATCCATCTCCAGAATCGTTACCCGGTCAAAGTGATAGGTTTTGCCGATTCTGGATAATAGCAGGAAGATGGCATCGTCCAGACTTTTCGCCTTTCCTAACAGTTCAAGGGCAAAGGATGTCAGATCCTCTTCCCGGTATTTTACCGGTCTGCCGATCTCATTGATAAAATGGGCTTCTTTATAAAGTTCTGTAAGAACCGTTCCAAGCTCATTTGAAGTATCCAGGTAACAGCATGCGTGACCTCTTTCATTCTCTTTAGCATATTTCAAAGTACTTTCCGCACACCGGTAAAGCCCACTGTATTCATCTACAACCTCGGTAACACACATTCCGATTGTAACCGATACCCGCACTTTGCTTTGCCCCGAAACCACCAGATTCTGCACCATGGAAGCGATCTTAGGTCCCAGTATCGTTGCTCTTCCTTTCGTACACCCTTTCAAAAACAGCATGAATTCATCGCCGCCCAAGCGGATCAGAATATCATCTGCCTGTGTCTCAGACTTAAGGATCACTGCCACTTCCTGTAATATGGCATCTGCAAATACGCTTCCTTCTTCATCATTTACCTTTTGGAAATTATCCATATCCAGAAGCATTAACCCACAGATTTCATCCGGGCTTTTCAGTTCCATGTATTCACGAACCAGACGGATTCCCGCTTCCTTGGTATACAGGCCAGTCAGCCCATCTCTGTATTTCGCCTCTTCCAGCGCAAATTCCTTCTCTTTCTCAGACTGGATGCTGCGCATTTTTCCAATCATTTTAACCAGTTTTCCATCTTCATCATAAATGGTAGTTCCGGATATCCGAGACCACACAGTGTGTGAGCTGCCTACATGGGGTGCCATTTGGATCTCTATTTCTTTCCCTGATCTGCCCAACATAAAGTCCCGTAAAATCGCCGCATCCTTTTTAGCAACCAAAGAGCAAAGCTCCTTTTTCAAAAAATGAGGTACGATTTCTTCGGTAACATTTTTTCCTCGTTTTTCAGACAAGGTACCATAAGCCCGATACTGGTCCTCCCGAACATCATATTCAAAAATAACCGCCGGAGAACTCTCGATGGCAATTCGAAACCGCTGGTGCTCCTCTTCCAATTCCAATTCCAGTTTCTTCTTTTCTGTAATATCCACCATAACGCGCTGTATGACATTTCCGCCGGTACTTGACATCATCAGCTCTGTCGTTCCATATACCCACAGAATCTCGGACGAAGATCCCTGAATCCTGTACTCGAACTGAAAACGGTCGCCAGGATTCTTCAATTGATTGATTTTGTCAAGGATGGTCTGGCGATCATCTTCATGTATTCTGTTATAGAATTCAGCCACTCCAAGTTCATGGCATACCTCTTCTGATTCATAACCTAAAATGCGAAGTGCTTCGTGATTCAGCGTAAGAGCAGAAAACTCCCCATCCTTCAGCTGATAGCGGATAATTCCGCACATCATGGAATCGTAGATACTGTCCAGAAGGTCTTTCTGGGAAGCCATTTTCTGATTTGCCTCTTCCATCTCCGTTACATCCAGATAAATGCTGTTGATAATGATCTGTCCATCTTCATTTTTCACTTTCTTCCCACTGTCAATGATCCATTTTAAAGACCCATCCCTGCAGGCTATCCGGTATTTAATGGCATAGTCCATACTGCCGTCCCGGAAAGCTTCCTCACACTCTTTCAAAACCCTGGGAAGATCTTCCGGATAAACGGCACCTACAGCGCTGCCTTTGGTTACTTCCATGAATTCCTCTCTGGTATAGCCAAACATGCTGCATAATTCATCACTCACATAAGCATATGTATACATATCATCATCAATACTGATTTTAAGCCCGCCTTGTATCGCATCGAGTACAACCTGTATCTGATGGTTTTTCTGCATATACTCCTCATAGGTCTGCTTTTGTGCATGAACGGCTTTCTGAAATTCCCGTTCCTTATTACTCAACTTTTCTTCCATCTCAGCCATTTTCTTTTCCAGGGAAGAGAATGCCTTACGCCCCTCTTCATTTGGAAAAAGATCATTGGATTCCATCTTCTGGTATGGGTTGGAATTATGGATATGAACACATTCAAAAGTATCATTTTTTCTTTGAAAAATGAATGAAATACGCTGATGTTCTTCTATACAAAGCCCCGTATCATCATTGGCTGCTACCCAGAATAAACCGCTGCATAAATAAACACCGGTTCCAAGCTCCGTCACTTCAAATTCTTCATCCCATATATGACAAGGAGGGATCTTACCCTGAAACCTCTGAAAATATTCTGCTGTTTCCTCCCTGGAACTCCCATGCTGATCTTCCCCTGCACCAATCCAGGTAATATTCGGAGCAAATACAGCAGTTACGGCATCTTCATCATTTTCAACATAATGCTTTTGCAAAATCCAATGGGCAAATTGTTTTACCTCTGTTATTATACGATCCTTCATAGTAATCCCTCTAAACATTATGCCATCCTTTTGGATAAACATATGTTGCCGCTTTATATTATATTTTAATCTCATTATAGATAAGAAACCGGCAAAATACAAGCAGCAAAAAATCCCCTTTTCACCATCTTTTAAAAATGCTATACTGAATGAAAATAAAAACCCCTTGTAAGTGGGTTTTAAACTGAGGTGACATATGGAATTTTTATTGAAACCACTCGCTTTTCTTCTCATTATTTTTGGCGGATACCTCTTAAAACGTCTTGGATTTTTTAAAGAAACGGACTATCCCCTGATCACCAAGATTGTGCTGAATATTACGCTCCCTGCTGCTGTAATCAACGGTTTCGCAGGCTTTAAACGTGATACTTCCCTGTTTTTAATCATTGCACTGGGCTTCATGTGCAGTTTTCTGCCATTGATTATCACTTGCTTGTTATCCAGGAAAATGACAAAGGAGCGACGCGTATTTACAATGATTAATGCATCCGGCTACAACATCGGCTGTTTTGCCCTCCCCGTTGTACAGAGTTTTTTCGGTCCAGCCGGAACCGTAGTGACCTGTCTGTTTGATACCGGTAACTCCATGATTATGACCGGGGGATCCTATGCGGTTACTTCCTCCCTGCTTCACACCAATCCGGGTGAAAAAACAAGTATTACCTCTATCGCAAAGAAACTCGCTTCATCCATCCCCTTTGATACCTATATGCTGATGCTTCTGCTGGCACTCTTCAATATTCCTATACCGGATGGGATAATCACTTTCGTGAGTCCTTTCGCCTCCGCAAACAGTTTCTTAGCCATGTTAATGCTTGGTCTGATGTTCAAACCGGTCAGCAATCCATTATACATAAAAGATACCGTCCTTGTAGTATCTGTCAGACTTTTATTTAGTACCTGCTTCTCCCTGTTTTTATACTGGTGTACCCCATTTTCTCTGGAAATCCGGCAGATACTGGCTGTTGTAGCATTTGCCCCAATTGGTTCACTTGCTCCGGCATTTACGGAAAAATGCCATGGTGACGGGTCCCTTTCAAGCTTTGCAAATTCTATATCTGTAATTGTCAGTCTGATTATTATGACAGGACTGGTGGTGGCGATGGGCATAGCAGGATAATACCGGACATTAAAAAACGGCTTTCTTTAGCCGTTTTTTAATCACCCTCATACATATTCCCTGATCATTTCGTAAATTATTAATTAACCGACCTGACCGCCGCTTTCATTTCCCGGACATATTGCGCAACAGCCGATACCGCGTTTTCTCCATGCTTTGCAACCAGTTTCACAATGGCGGAACCCACAATTGCTCCGTCTGACACTCTCGCCATCGCAGCCGCCTGCTCCGGCGTGGAGATACCAAATCCTACTGCACAAGGGACATCTGTCTCTTCTTTTACCATTTTTGTCATCTCGGCAATGTTCGTCTTAATCTCGCTTCTGACTCCGGTAACACCAAGAGAAGATACGCAATACACAAAGCCTTTTGCTTCTTTTGCAATCATCCGAATCCGCTCATGAGAGGTGGGGGCTATGAGGGAAATAAGGTCTACATCATACTGTTCACATACACCGGAAAGCTCCTCTTTCTCTTCATAAGGCAGATCCGGTACAATAATCCCATCCATGCCGCATTCCACACAGCGTTTCATAAATCTCTCTTTCCCATAAGTATAAATAGGATTTACATAGGTAAGGAAAACCATAGGAACTGTGACCCTCTGTCTGGCACGTAGAATCATATCAAATAATTTGTCGGTGGTGCAGCCTGCCCCAAGTGCCCGTTCATTTGCTTCCTGAATTACAATCCCTTCTGCAACAGGGTCTGAAAACGGAATTCCGATTTCTATCAGATCTGCTCCTGCATCCTGCATGGCATATAATAGCTGTTCTGTAACATCTAAGGTGGGATCTCCTCCCGTAACAAATGGAATAAATGCTTTTCCATTCTCAAATGCTTTTCTAATCTTACTCATAGATATTCACCCCTCTGTATCTTGCGATCGCCGCTACGTCCTTATCTCCACGTCCTGAAATGTTAATTACAATAATTTTATCTCTATCCATGGTAGGTGCCAGTTTTCTGGCATATGCTACTGCATGGGCACTTTCAATTGCCGGAATAATCCCTTCTTTTCTGGAAAGATATTCAAATGCTTCCACTGCCTCTGTATCCGTAACAGGTACATACTGCGCTCTGTTAATTTCAGCAAGGTGAGCATGTTCCGGCCCTATCCCCGGATAATCCAGACCTGCAGAAATAGAATATACGGGTGCAATCTGACCATATTCATCCTGGCAGAAGAGGGATTTCATGCCATGGAATACGCCTTCGCTTCCCCTGGCGATTGTAGCTGCATGTTTTTCCGTATCCACGCCTAGTCCTGCTGCTTCACATCCAATCAACTGTACTTCACTATCCTCGATAAACTCATAAAATGCACCCATGGCATTGCTTCCGCCGCCTACACAGGCGATCACCGCATCCGGAAGTCTTCCCTCTGCTAATTGGATCTGCTCTTTAATCTCCCTGCTGATAATTCTCTGGAAATCGCGAACAATCGTGGGAAATGGATGTGGTCCCATAACGGAACCTAATACATAAAGCGTATCATCGCAGCGGCCCGTCCATTCTCTCATAGTTTCATTTACGGCATCCTTAAGTGTCTGCGTCCCGCTGGTAACGGAATGTACCTTTGCACCTAACAGCTCCATACGGAATACATTGAGTGCCTGGCGGTCAGTATCTTCCTTACCCATAAATATCTCGCATTCCATGCCCATCAAAGCAGCCGCAGTTGCTGTTGCCACACCATGCTGCCCCGCGCCTGTCTCTGCAATAACACGGGTCTTTCCCATTTTCTTAGCCAGCAGCACCTGTCCAAGCACGTTATTAATCTTATGGGAACCGGTATGGTTCAGATCTTCCCGCTTTAAATAAATCTTAGCCCCGCCCAGATCTTCTGTCATCTTCTCGGCATAATATAATAGTGACGGTCTCCCGGCATAGTTCTTATACAAATCATCCAATTCTGCTATGAATCCAGGATCCTTACTGTATTTCGCATATGCAGCTTCCAGTTCATGTACTGCATTCATCAGTGTCTCCGGAATATACTGACCGCCATATTCCCCAAATCTTCCTTTGCTCATGATTCTACCTCTTTTCTGATTTCACTCTTACGTGCAACATAAATTCTGCAATCTTCTCCCGATCCTTTACACCTGCAGTTTCCACTGCGCTGCTCACATCTACGGCATAGGGTTTACACATTTTGCATTCTATGATAGATGCAGCAACATTATCCGCTGTCAGCCCCCCTGCCAAAAAAAATGGCTTAGTAAGCTTTGGAATCAGGGTGCGGTCAAATGTCTGACCACTTCCTCCATACTGTCCCTTCGTATAAGTATCCAGCAGAAGATAATCGCATGGCAGCTTCTCCGCCCGCCGGATCTGCTCACTGCTCTGCACCCGGACTGCCTTAATCACAGGACAGGAAATATGATTTTTTAACTCCTGAATATAATTCAAATCCTCATCTCCATGCAGCTGTACCAGATCAATAATTTTGTTTTCACATAACCGGATAATTTTCTGCTGTTCCTCATTTACGAATACGCCCACAGCTTTGATCGATGGAAACAACTGTTTTTTCAGTACCTCTGCCTGGGCTGTTGTGACCTGCCTGCTGCTCTTTGCAAATACAAAACCAATATAATCCGGAGACAGATCATTCACCATACCGATATCTTCCTGCCTCTTTAATCCGCAAATTTTTATTTTCGTCACCGTTTCACCGCCTTTCCCCTGACGTATTTACGCCGGGCGGCACTAGTCTTTACTTAAGGAATCCAGCATTTGCTTTTTATTACTGCTTCGCATTAAAGTCTCACCGATCAGCACCCCGTTTACCTTCGCTTCGCGCAAAGCCCGGATATCTTCCGCTGTCTTTATCCCGCTTTCAGCAACAAAGATCACATCTAAGGGTGCCAAAGCCCGAAGTCTGGTGCTATTGTGGATATCCACCGTAAAATCTTTCAAATTCCGGTTATTTACCCCGATTATTCTGGCACCTGCTTTTAATGCACTTTCCATCTCGCTTTCATCATGGGTTTCCACTAGTGCCGAAAGCCCCAGTTTATCGCAGATTCCGATATATTCCCTGAGTGTCTCCGTATCCAGCAGCGCACAAATCAGTAATACCATGGCTGCTCCAAGCACCTTTGCTTCATAAATCTGATACGGATCTATTGTAAAATCCTTGCGCAGTACCGGAATGGAAACTTCTCTGGCTATTTCCTTTAAATACTCATCTCTGCCCTGGAAATATGTCGGCTCAGTCAAACAGGAAATCACAGATGCACCTGCCTCCTCATATTCTTTTGCTATGGACAAATAAGGAAACTCTTTGGCAATTAACCCCTTTGAAGGAGAGGCTTTCTTCACTTCACATATGAAGTGGATGCCCTCCGCCTTAAGCTCCTTCTCCACTGGAAATCCAGTCTCAGTGTTCATGCTGAGAGCTCTTTTCATGATCTCATCCATAGAAACTTTCTTTTTCGCTTCTGCCACCCGAAGCCTTGTATCTGCAGCAATTTCATCTAATATCATGCCCATACCTCACACTTCCTTAGTCGTCTTAATAAATTCCTCCATCTTTGCAAATGCCTTACCACTGTCAATGAGATCCGCTGCCATTTTAATCCCATCCGCCAGGGTAATATCATCAATTCCAAGATAAAGGCTCATTCCGGCATTCATTAAAATTACATCTCTTTTTGCCCCGCGTTCTTTTCCTGAGAGAATATCTTCAGTGATTTTTGCATTTTCTTTAGAATCTCCTCCCACCAGATCAGAAAGTTCACAACGATTCAGTCCAAACTGCTCCGGAGCAATCTTGTAAGAGGTAATTTCTCCAAAGCGGATCTCGTAAACCATGGTCTCTCCGGTTAGTGTAATCTCATCCAGCCCATCATTTCCGCACACTACTACGCCCCTGGTTACTCCCAGATTGGAAAGTACCTGTGCCAGCGGTTCTGCCAGCTTTCTGTCATATACTCCAAGAAGCTGCATTGTCGCTGCCGCCGGGTTGGAAAGAGGGCCCAAAATATTGAATACAGTTCTGGCTCCTAACTCTTTACGTACCGGTGCCGCATATTTCATAGATGAATGATATACCTGTGCAAACATGAAACACATCCCTGTTTTCTTCAGAATCTGTTCATTCTGTGTGGCACTCAGGGAAACAGTTGCCCCCAGAATCTCTAAAACATCAGCTGCACCGCATTTACTGGAAACACTGCGGTTCCCATGCTTTGCAACCGGAACACCGCCGGCAGCAACCACAAAAGAAGCTGTTGTAGAAATATTAAACGTCCCTACTTCATCCCCGCCGGTTCCAACAATATCGATGACTTCCCTTTCCGGTTTCAGCTTAATGCCCTTTTCCCGCATTACAGTTGCAAATGCCGTAATTTCCTCTATGGTCTCTCCCTGCATCCGCAATGCTGTCAGAAATCCTCCCATCTGTGCCTGGGTTGCCGTACCATCCATCATTTCTTCCATAACCGCCTTAGATTCTTCATATGTCAGATCATTTCCGTTCATTACTTTATTGATTGCTTCTTTAATCATGGGATCTTACCTCCTGCTTTCTGCTCTACTTTCTACTTTCTGCTTTCTATTTACTCATATCCGAATTTTGCTAAAATCACTCTTTATAATTAGGGGCTTGTTGTTTTCTATTATAATTTTCTGATACGCACAAATCGTATCTATCTGAGCATTTGTGATGCTTGCTGTTTTCGATTATTATTTTCTAATTCATATTTTTCGGGTTCATTAATCTAAACAGACTATAACTTCAAGAAATTTTCCAATATCACTTTTCCCTGCGGTGTCAATATGGACTCCGGATGAAACTGAACTCCAAAGACTGCATTTTCCCTGTGCTGTACCGCCATGATTTCCCCTTTATCATCTTCTGCTGTGACCAGCAGGCAATCCGGTATAGTATCTTCCTTCGCTATCAGAGAATGGTATCTTGCCACTTCTATTTTTTCAGGAAGCCCCTGAAACAGCGGGCATTTTTGATCAATCTGAATCGTACTTTTTTTCCCATGCATTAATTCTTTTGCATGACCGATCCTCGCGCCGTACACCTCGCAGATTCCCTGATGTCCAAGGCATACACCCAAAATAGGCATTTTACCCTGTAACTTCTCCACTACTTCCTCACATACGCCTGCTGCTTTGGGATAGCCCGGTCCCGGTGATAAGATAATATGGGATGGATTTAGATTCTCGATCTCCTCTACGCTCATTTCATCATTTCGGATTACACGGATATCCGGGCAGATACTGCCTGCCATCTGAACTAAGTTGTATGAAAAACTATCATAATTATCAATTAATAATATCATTATTCCAGGACCTCCTTTGCATTCATAATGGCATTCATAACTGCTGCCGCTTTATTTGCCGACTCTTCGTATTCTTTTTCAGGAACGCTGTCAGCCACTATTCCGCCGCCTGCTTCCACATATACCTTACCGTCCTTCTTCACCGCCATACGAATGGCGATGCAGGTATCCAGGTTCCCGGTAAAGTCCAGATAACCCAGCGCTCCTCCGTAGATTCCTCTTTGTTCACTTTCCAGTTCATTAATAATCTGGCAGGCGCGGATCTTGGGTGCACCCGACAGGGTTCCCGCCGGAAGAACTGCTTCAATGGCATTTAACCCGTCATATTCTTCCCTGATGTTTCCTTCTACCTGAGAACAAATATGCATGATCTTGGAATATTTATGAATCATCTGATATTCAGTTACTTCTACCGTGTCAAACTTTGATATCCTGCCCAGGTCATTTCTGCCCAGATCCACCAGCATATTGTGTTCGGAAAGCTCTTTTTCATCAGCCAAAAGCTCCTGCTCCAGTTTTTCATCCTCTACCTGATCCATCCCTCTGGGTCTGGAACCTGCAACCGGGAAAGTAGTCAGCCTGCCATTTTGCAGACGCACCAGCGTTTCCGGGGATGTACTCATGATTTCTTCCTCATCAATGTTCATATAAACCATGTACGGGGAAGGATTGGTCGTCCGGAGCACCCGGTACGGATTGATGAGATTTCCTTCATATGGGATGGTAAACTGTCTGGCTATTACCGCCTGGAAGATATCCCCATCTACAATGTACTCCTTTGTCTTCTCAATAATCTCGCAATAGGCCTCCTTACTCACATTGCAGGTAAATTCAACTTTCTGCTGAATTTTCTGGTCTTCCAGAATCGGAGCATTCCGAATAATATTGGTGATGCTCTCAATCTCAGCCATGGCTTTCCCATAATTCTCCATGACCTTGTCAGTCTTCATATTTACAACAATGCAGATCTTCTGCTTCAAGTGGTCATAAGCAATGACCTTATCAAATAACATCAAATCATAATCATTAAAATTACCCTTGTTAATATTCAATGTGGGTTCCGCATATCCAATCATGGAATAAGCAAAATAACCAACAAACCCGCCTGCAAACGGGGGCAGCCCTTCCAGGTTGGGAGCCTTGTATTCTTTCATAATGGAGCGTATCACCTCCAGGGGCTTTTTCGTCATAGTCTTTTCCGTAACCCCATCCCGCTCAATTGTTACCTCATCGTTTTTGCAGAAAACCCGCATCACAGGATTAAATCCTAAGAAGGAATAGCGCCCCCATTTCTCGCCGCCTTCTATACTTTCTAACAGATAGTAACGTTTGCTGATATTAGCAAGTTTCCGAAGTAAGGTGATTGGTGTAATTACATCCGCATATATTTCCTTACAAACAGGAATTACATCATAATCCCCTGCTAATTCTAAAATTTTGTCACAGCTTGGCTGCATCATGGTCACTTCCTCCTTTTTCGTATTCATTCTTGTGGTATTCGTTCATGTGATTTCGATTCTCAGGCTCCTTTTCGCTATAAAAAAAGACCTTTGCCCCCTATATCCAAGGGACAAAAGCCTGCAGCTTCTGCGGTACCACCCAAGTTGCTGATCATTCAGCCACTCATTTCATGTACAATCATACATACCTCGTTGATAACGGATAAGGCTCCCGTCAGCGTCTACTCTCACTGCTTCCCCCCTGTATTTCATACAGACCTCGGCTAATCTTGTGATTTTGAGCTGCCCTCGCAAGTCCATTCAATAAAATCTTTATTACCGCCTTCACACCACCGGCAGCTCTCTGGGAATAACGAATCTTATTTACTACTCTTGTTCATCGGTTTTGGTTCAATACTTTAATTTAGTACAGTATATGCTTTTCTTTTTTATTTGTCAACTAAAACTTATATTTTTATGTACGAATTTTATTTAATTTATTAATTTTTCTAAGATAAAATTTTAATTAGTCTCAAGCTTATCATTACAATAAGTTGCTAAATTTTTACCAGGTATGCACACTAATATATAGCAAATACAAATTATTATCTATTATATGTTGTATTTTATATTCCATCATGTTAAGATATCTGTGTATAATCGACCAGAAGCAAGAGGATAGTCCGATGATCTCCTTCGGAAATAAATGAAGGAGGAAAAGTATTATGAATACACTAGAAGTGTTGACGCTGGTGCTGGTAATTTTTTCAGCACTGGGTTACATAGACAATCACCGGGACAAAAAATAGCTATCCTCTAGGCCAATAGAGGATAGCTGGTATCTATAAATTACTACAGATCCGAAGTGCAATCATCAGACCGACCAAAGTCCTTTGATTACTTCTAAGTCAATTATACATGGGGTACTTGATTTTTTCAAGTACCCTTTTGCATTTTATTAGTTTTTCTAAGTGCAATGTATTATATAGCATAACAAAAATAATATTAAAAATAATATTTTGTATATACATTGTATTTTATATCTCTCCATGTTAAAATATTTGTGTATAATCGAACAGAAGCAAGAGGATAGGCTGATGATCTCCTTCGGAAATAAATGTAGGAGGAATGATATTATGAATACACTTGAAGTGTTGACGTTGGTGCTGGTAATTTTTTCAGCTCTGGCATACATAGACAATCATCGGGACAAAAAATAGCTATCCTCTAGCCCACTAGAGGATAGCTGGTAACTATAAATTACTCAGTAATCCGAAGTGCAATCATCAGACAGCGCAAAGTCTTTTGATTACTTCTAAGTCAATTATATACTGAATACTTGATTTTTTCAAGTACCATTTTGCATTATAATAAATATTAGTACTTGATTTTTATCTTAATTTTAATTTTCCTCCCCCAGCCTCCGCACAATATCCACCGCTCTTCTAACATCTTGAAGATCCCGTACACGGTAAACATCCCGCATAATAAACTCACACTGGCATCCCTTTGCCGCATGCAGCGTTTCCTTTATATGCTTAGCCCAGGCTTCCTCATCCAGTCTGCTTTCTACGCCAAGATAATTTGCATAGGGCTTCCTGGAGAACACCACATCTGTTCCCTTTAGCATCTCGCCCATTTTCTGCTGGTTACTCCAGGGCGACACGGATACTTTTTGTATATTGGGAATTTCCCTTATGACATCCTGCCAAATATCATGCATCGGCTCACAGCAGCCGTAATAAATCAGCCCCATTTCTCTGCACGTCTTCGCCATATAAGGGAGGCAGAACTCCCGGAACATTTCCGGAGATATGGAAGCCGCCTCTTCTGCTTCTGCCCAGATCCAGATATCCTTTAATGCCGGACTCTCTGCTCCCGTCGCTGGAAGGCGGTCCGTAAAACCATAACTGCTGAGGCAGGTTTCCTGGTTTCCGTTATTTAACGTCAGGATTGCATTATCCTCATAATATTTCATTACCTTTAACTGGTTTTCTGTTAGATAGTGCATGAGTTTATGCAGGGTTTCCGGACAGTCATACATGGACATCATATAGTTTTCCAGACCCAGAAGCTTCACTGCCTGAAAAGGAAGTGCGATCATAGGCGGAGTTCCGGTGAGACTCACTGGCATAATGCCATCTAATATGTCCTGTGCAAACTCATAGGATCTACGGGTCTTATCGTTATCTACCTTAATGACTGCCGCCTTCAGCCTGTGAAAATCCTCTTCCAGGTTCCGGATTGGAGAATGGTACTCATAGCCCACATCTCTGCCGTTAGCATCCAGGGCATGGCATTCTTCTACAGGGAAACCAAATTCATCAATTTCTGTATGAATAGGAATTTCAAATACATCCGGAATCACCTTATCATCCTGTATCAGTTCAAATTCTCGTATATACTTTAAAAAGCGGTATTCCATTTCCCGTGCCATGGGGTCAGTGCAGTACAGCATATAATCTGGCACCATATCCTGACAAAATGTCTCTGTCTCCACAACTACAGGCGGAATGGTCTTCTTCCCCGTATTTACATCCATCCATTTTTTCTTCTTCTGTTCCATTTCCGGCAGATTCGCATATGCTGCCTGCCTTTTTGCCAGTTCTCTTAAATACTGCTTTTCTTTAGCCATCATGAAGCCGAATCCTCCTCTACTTATCTTTCCATGCCTCCGGCAGCAAGTCCAGATTAGCATGAATCAGATCCTTTAAAAGCAACTCCGGATACAGACAATTAGCAGACAGCGGATCCAGGTACATCGCCTGCAATGCTTTATCAAAACTGCAGGATGCCGCAGCTTCTACCATCAGAAGATATTCCCTCCCAAGTCTGTCACACTGGGCTGCAATAGCGTCAGGAAGCTTTCCGATCTTCTGAGGATGCAGACCAAATTGGTCGATATAGGTGGGCAGCTCTACAATGATATCCTGTGATACATTGTCTATATATCCATTGTTTACTACATTTACCATTTCGCTGGAGATTTCCCCCGTATTGAGGGAACGTATAAAGTTTGCCGCAGTTTCACCGGAACCCTCCAGGAGTTTCTCATATCCTCTGTTATGTATTCTTACCTCATCAAATAATTTTCTTGCCTGCTCTCTCCACCCATCTACTACTGTAAAATCATTATTTTTCCATTCATAGTCTTTTTCATTCAGAACCTGATCCTTCAGATAACAGGGAACAAATTCCCCTACATGCCTGTCTCCGGGTGCAGGATAACATCCGTAAATGCGGTATAATTCCGCAGATATGGGTTCCTTCTTATCCATACCGCTGCTGATTAATGCATTACAGAGATCCGGATACACGTCCTCCCCATCTATTCTCATGTCTGTAAACCACGTGAAATGATTGATCCCCGCCGCCCGGTAAGTAAAACGTTCCCGGTCAGTCTGAAATACTTTTTCAGCCAGCCACTGTGCCGTATCCGGAGTGCCGTGGCAGAGACCAAAATTCTTAATCCTGGTATATTTCTGAAGCGCAAGACAAACGGCACCCTCCGGGTTAGAATAATTAATCATCCATGCTTCCGGGCATACTTTCTCCATAGCGCCGGCAATCTCCAGAACCACAGGAATCGTTCGAAGCGTTCTGATGATACCGCCAGGACCAATTGTGTCCCCCACCGATTGCAGTACCCCGTGTTCTGTACAAATTCTGATGTCCTGTTTCCACCGCTCATATCCCCCTGTGGCAATCGTCATAAACACATAGTCGGCATCCGGAATCGAATGCTTATAATCCGTATGGGAACTGACCTCAAATTCCCGTTTTGCGAACTGTATCAAATGAATAACCGCTTCCTTTGTCTCCTCCAAGACTTTCCCGTCAATGTCTACCAGCGCTATATGCCCGCTGCCAATACTATCTTCTTTTAGAATATCTCCGATGAGCCGCAGTGTAAATACGGAACTTCCCGCACCTATAAATACAAATTTACAATATCCGTTATTTCTCATTTTTATACCCATTGCGTACTGCAATTCCTTTCTATGTCATCATTGTCTTTCAACCAGATACATCAACACTAAAATTGCACACCTCTCTATTTAATACCCGTTAAGGTAATACTCTCGACAAACTGCTTTTGAAAAATAAAATACACGATTATGATCGGCAGCATCACCAGAACCCCTGCGCTCATGGACGAATTATAATCCGTTAACAGACTGGAATTGAAAAAGTTCAGTGCCAGCGGCAGCGTCATTTTATTCTCGCTGGTAAGCGCTATTAATGGCCATAAATAATCATTCCATCTTCCCATAAAAGTAAAGATACAAAGAGCGGAAATTGCAGGTTTAATCATCGGTATAATCAGTCCGAAAAAAATCCTCCACTCTCCGGCACCCTCTATCCGTCCGGCTTCCATAATCTCATCCGGAACATTTTCCACAAACTGCCTGCACAGGAAGATGCCGAATCCGGAAACCATATAGGGAATGATCAGTGCCGCAAGGGTGTCTAAAATATGCAGCTTATTGCTAATCAGATAAGTGGGTATCATTGTTACTTGAAAAGGTACCATCATGGTTGCCAATATTCCTATAAAAAGTACATTTTTACACCGAAATTGAAACTTACCAAATATATATCCTCCCAGACAGCTGGTCAATACCACTATTCCGGTTGCAAGAACAGAAGTAACAATACTGTTAAACAGCCATCTCATAAACGGCGCTTCTGTCAGTACCTTCTTATATCCATCCAGCACAATCTGCGTAGGAAAAAAGGAAGCTTCTATACTCATTATTTCCGCATTTCCTTTAAACGAAAGCAAAACACACCAGAGAAACGGAAAAGCAACTACCAGGAAACCTATACCCAATATAAAGCCCTTTAAAAACTTTGACAGTATCTTCATGGTATCCCCCCTCCTAATATTCCCAGTCTGACTTTACGCAGAAAAACTGTACCATTGATATGATTAGAATGATTCCCAGTAAAACCATTGCCATTGCAGATGCATATCCCATCTGGGAATACTGAAATGCATAGTTGTAAATATTGTAGGCAATGACATTCGTCGCATTGTTTGGTCCGCCTTTGGTCATAATCTGTATCTGGGCAAACGCCTGGAAATATGTAATATAAGTCATCATACTGACAAACAGCATATTTCTGGATAACAGCGGAAGGGTAATCCGAAAAAACTTCTGTACGCAATTTGCCCCGTCTATGGAAGCAGCCTCCAGAAACATCTCCGGAATGCTGTCCATTCCCGCCAAAATTAAAACAATATTATATCCCAGGTCACACCACAAAGTAGTGATAATAATTGCAATTAAGGCAGTATTGCTGCCGGTTAACCAGTTCACAGGGGCTATTCCAACCAACGCAAGCGTTTGATTGATAATACCGGAACTGGGCTGATACATAATCGCCCATACATAGCACAGCGCAACTATCGGAATTACAGCCGGAATAAAGAACCATCCCCGGAAAAAGGAACGAAGTTTCCGTTTTTTCACGGATTTGATTACGACTGCCATGAGTGTGGAAATGACAATATTTGCATTAACCGCAATCAGCACAAAAATTACCGTATTTTTCAAAGATCCCAAAAATTCCGTATCATGCATTAACTGTATATAATTATCCACACCCACAAACGGAGCCTGTCCAAACCCACCGTGATTAAAAAGGGACATGAAAAAACTATAGAATATCGGTATGACGGAAAAGACAAAGAATACAAGCAGAATAGGTGTAAGCCCTATAATGACAAATCTTCTTTGGCGGCGGCTGACACTCGGTTTTCTCTTTATTTTTTTATTCATCATCCTGCCTCCTAAAGGAGCTGCTGCAAAAAAAGTCCACAAGGTGCATAAGCTATATTTTGCAGCATTCTCCACTCTTTATTTTGTCTGGGCCAAAAGAGAATCAATATGCTGATTAATATCTGTCTCCGCCTTTTTCAAGGCTTCCTCTGTAGTATACTTGCCATCGATCTGGCTTTTAAATATATCCCTGATTGTAGTCTTTACATAATCCATATCCTGTACCGGTCCTACATTCTGCGCATACTTTAAATATTGAAACTGATCCTTGAAACGTACATTTTCATCTGCTTGCGTATATGCCGGATCTTCCGCCAACGCTTTTAAGGAAGGAATGGTTTTAGTTGCCAGATTAAACGCAAGTGACTTTTCCGGCTGTAGACAATACTGTATGAATTTAAATGCATTGTCTTTGTTCTTACTGTTTTCCGATACTACATATGCCCAGCCCGTTTCCACTACAAAATGAGGTACGTCACCGGTAACCGGGGGGAGAAATGTATATTCCCAGTCATCATTTTTTAACTCTTCACCAATCGCTGATGCCCAGGAGCCTTTGATTAGCTGGGCTGCTTTTTTATTAAAGAAAAATACATCCGAGGTAATATCCCCTGTAATATGTTTGGTATCTGTAACTTTATCTACTTCAATCAAATCCACCAGCTTCTGCCATGCCTGCTTAGCCTCATCCGATTGCAGAACCATATGCGTTCTTCCTTCATCCCAGAAGTTCCCGCCATACTGCAGTATCCAGGAAAGGAATAATTGTGCCACATTATCACCGTTGTCAAATTCCAGACCGCCATATTCCAGAACGTCGCCATTGTATTTCACATGATCCTTTGCAATTTTAACAACGTCATCAAATGTCTTAGGTGCTCCTTCTATTCCGGACTCTTTTGCTTTCTCCGGAACATAAAACAAACCGCTTTCCATCTGCATTTCGATGGGCACTCCATAATATGCACCATCTTTTTCATACCCCTCTACTGCACCGGAAAGAAAATCCTTCTGAAATCCGGATGCAATCTCATCCGGCACTTTAGCCAGCACACCTTGGTTAATATAAGTCGGCATCCATGAACCAAATCCCTGAATGATATCGGGTTCATTTCCGGCGGTATAAGCAGCCTTCATCTTCTGGCTCATAACATCATACGGAAATACCTGTATCTCAACTTTGATTCCGCTCTCTGCCTCAAATTCTGCCGCCAGTTCTTTAGTTGCCTTAACAAATGCAGGTCCATTATGCATCCAAAGCGTCACAGGCCCTTTGCCATCCTCTGCTTTCTGGGAATCAATATAGATCATCACGAACTATCAGAATTAGCTCTTTCCTTAAAAGAGCAAATACAAAAGGAGGAATCACATGTATACCATTCAAACTGAAATTTTTTCCCAGCCCTCTGCTCTTATACAAACGCAGGCACTTTTCCAGGAAAAACGCGATCAGATTTATGAGTTTATAAAAAAACCGTTCCAAAACATTATTTTTATGGGGTGTGGTTCGGGCTTCATGCTTAGTGAGGGTGCCGCTGCCATGTTCTCTATGTACACTGATAAAAAGGCCGTAGCTGTCTCCGGTGGAGAAATTATTCTGTCACCGGAAAAATACCGCAATTTAATTAGCAACTCTCTCATCATCGTTGCTTCCCGGTCTGGTGAAACCAGTGAAGTATTATTTGCTTTAGAAAAGCTGCGTAAACTTACTACCTTTAAAACTATGGGTATTATCGCAAAAACCGATTGTTCTTTAAAACCTTATCTGGACTTTACCCTGGAGATTCCATGGGCTTTTGACCACAGCGTATGCCAGACAAGGACCATTTCGAATATTTACTACTCATTAACGATGCTGCTGGCAATCTATCTGGAAAATGAACAACTGGCAGCCGCATTTGAAATGTTTTTTAAAAACCAGCCAGCTTTTTTAGAAGAACACAAAGATATGTGTAAGGAAGTAGCACATAGAGAATGGAATAATGTAACGGTTTTGGGTGATGGGGAAATCAGCGGAATTGCCAGCGAAGGAAGTCTGGCATTTACCGAAATCTGCATACTTCCCGGAGAGTATTTTAATCTTCTGGACTACCGGCACGGACCGATTGTCCTGGCAGACGAAAAAAAACTGTTCCTTATTTTATTAAACCCTAATGAAAATAATTACCAAAAGCAGATGGTCAAAGACATAAAAAACCGTGGTTCCTATGTTATTACCCTGGGACATCATACAAAAGACTACTGGGAATCGAATTATCACGTATCCCTTTCCGGCATTGAAGAACCCATTGTCTGGGGTATTCCATTTATAAATATATGCCAGATGCTGGCATATTACAAGGCGATTGAAAGAGACCATAATCCGGATATGCCGGGCGGACTGAATCCTTATATTTCACTGGTATAACAAATCCGTTCTCTTTCTCCGTTTATAACATTTTAATTATGCAAAAAAATAAAAAGTGCTGAAGTATAGATCAGCACTTTTTATTCATTTTTCTAATGCTTTTTTACCCACATACAATTTATTTTTATCACCTTGGATGGTGTTAACAAGAAAAAACATACCTGTCTTCCTTCTATTTGTAAACAACACCAGAATAATTGCTAAGATACATATTCCCAAAATAAAGTATATATTCTGTCGGTAGGAAATAGCTTCCGCCAGATAAGCAATCTTAGCCAGGAATACAAAAAATGACGATACAAAAAATATTCTTGCACAAAACGAAAAATACTCATTTCGATCAGCCTGTTTTACAAGCCTGAATGCACGTTTATGCGTTGAAAAAATGGACTCTGTGCAATAAGAAATTCCAATTATCATTAAAACAAACCCTAATATCACCTGCATATTTCCCTCCCACTTTATTATGACATTTACTCGTAACTTTATTATGTCTATATTCTACATGGGATTTGTTAACTTTAGTCCTGTTTTATTTAAAGTTTATGTAAAATTTATCTGATTTTATCCTTTAATCTTTAATTACGGCCTTGATTTCCCGAACATTGTGCCTGGATATATTACTTTTAATTTATTTTTTGTAAAGAAAAAAGCAGCTACCATTAGCTGCTTCACATACATATACCTTCAAAACCACACACAGAAATTCATCAAATATCATCCGTTCTAACTTGCAAGGTCAACCGTGTTGACCAAGGTTAACTACGTTAACCTTTTCCTAAACCTAATGGATAAGCCTTCGACCTATTAGTATTAGTCAGCTCCATACATTACTGCACTTCCAC
>JAGZJZ010000050.1 GCA_018365455.1 Clostridiales bacterium | reverse complement strand
ACAAACTTGCATTCACCTATCTGGGGTTTTTGTGTATCGCCTCAATATTAATTTGGTTAAAATGACCAATGTGTAGTAATTTTCAAACACGCTCTAGGGCAGGATGTAATCAGCCCGTCAAAATTTGAAGATATTAATTCAAAAGAGGATCTGCGGGATATCGTGGAACAGCTTCGCTATGCATCTGAGGGAAGACCGATCGGCATTAAGATTGCAGCGGGAAGAATTGAAAAGGATCTGGAATATTGTGTGTTTGCAAAGCCTGATTTCATCACAATTGACGGGCGTGGCGGTGCTACCGGCGCCAGTCCGAAGATTGTTCGGGATGCAACCAGCGTTCCGACGATTTATGCATTACATCGTGCCAGAAAATATCTGGATGAGGCCGGAGCAGACATTGACCTCGTGATTACAGGCGGTCTGCGTGTATCTTCTGATTTTGCCAAGGCAATTGCTATGGGAGCGGATGCAGTTGCCTCCGCAGGTTTAATTGCAGCAGCATGCCAGCAATACCGTATCTGCGGCAGCGGCAATTGTCCGGTAGGTGTGGCAACCCAGGATCCGGAACTTCGGAAACGACTGAAAGTAGACTTATCTGCAAAACGTGTGGCAAATTTCCTGAACTGCAGTTTTAAAGAACTGAAAACATTTTCCAGAATTACCGGCCATGAGAATCTGCATGATATGGATATCAGTGATTTATGCACGATCAGCAGGGAGATATCGGAATATACAAATATTCCCCACGCATAAGCCTGTGCGTCAATTGCCAGTACGTATAATATTGTAAGCCGTATCCGGAGCAGATTACAAAAAATTGTAACTGCGATCGGATACGGCTTATCTTATATGATGAAACAAAATTTTCCGTACTATTTTGCATGAGGGATATATATTGTTATGTAGTATTTAAAACTATGTGAAAATATACTAGATATAGTAAAAAAGTCTAAATAAATGTTGTAATATAAGCCAATATTAGATACAATAACAATGATGTCTAAAATCGTTAAAATGCAGAAAAAGGAAGATATGAATATGAAAAAAACAGCTATTGTTACCGATAGTAATAGTGGGATAACACAGAATAAGGCAAAAGAATTAGGAATATTTGTAGTTCCAATGCCTTTCTTTATCAATGGTGAGATGTTTATGGAGGATATTACACTGAGTCAGGATGAGTTCTACCAGAAACTGGCTTCCGGAGCGGATATCAGCACATCCCAGCCGTCGCCGGGGGATCTTACGGATTTGTGGGAACACTTACTGGAAGAATATGAAGAGATTGTTCACATCCCCATGTCCAGCGGATTAAGTTCCTCTTGTGAAAATGCGATGAGTCTGTCCATGGCATTTGACGGTAAAGTACAGGTTGTAAACAATCAGAGGATTTCGGTAACCCAGTATCAATCGGTTATGGATGCAATGATGATGGCAGAGGATGGTTTGAATGCGTTAGAGATTAAAACAAAATTAGAAGAGATGGCATTGGATGCCAGTATCTATATCACAGTGGAAACCCTGGAATATCTGAAAAAAGGAGGGCGCATCACTCCAGCAGCGGCAACGGTTGGAACGATTCTGAATATTAAGCCGGTATTGCAGATACAGGGGGCGAAGCTGGATGCTTACGCAAAGGTACGCGGTAAAGTAAAGGCTAAGAAAACCATTCTGGATGCCGTAAAAGAAGATATGTCCTCCAGATTTAAAGAATATGCACAGCAGGGAAATATGGAATTTGGTGCCGCATATTCCGGTAATCTGGAAGAGGCGCTGATCTGGAAACAGGAAATTGAAGAAGCTTTTCCGGAGATTCCGGTCCGTATGGATCCATTGTCGCTGAGTGTGTCCTGCCATATTGGAGAAGGCGCTATTGCAATCGGATGTTATCGGAAGTATCAAAGTGTTAAGTAAAGAGTGTTAAGAATCAAAAGATATTGGAATAGAGGATAAGAATCAAAGAGAGAAGGGAAGGTTATGAAGTGTGGAAAAAAGAGATGGGTATGGGCATTTCTTTTTATTATGGTATTTGCCATGCTGCCTTCAACAGGGGCATCGGCAAAATCTCAAACGAATGGGAGGCGTGGGCAGACACAGCTGAAAAATGTCTTAAAGGCAGGACGTAGAAATGGGAAATGGATAAAATCGGCAGGAAGGTATAAGTTCCGTTTCCTGAATGGAACTTATGCATCCAGCCAGTGGATAAACGTGAAAGGCAAAATCTATTATTTTAATAAAGAGGGTTTTCGTGTATCCGGTTGGAAAAAGTACCGCAATTACCGATATTTTCTGAATAAAAAAGGGGAACTGCAGACGGGCTGGTTTTCGTATAAGAACGGGCAGTATTATGCCAATACCAGGACAGGTGTTATACGTACCGGATGGTTTACCTGGCATAGAAATAAGTATTACTTTGGAAAAGATGGTAAAATGGCAAAAGGCTGGCTCAAACACAAGGGCAAGAAATATTATCTCCGGCAAGATGGGACAAGGACCACAGGGGATGCTTTTATTGATGGACAATGGTATCATTTTAAAAATAATGGAGTATACGATCCTAAAGCGAAAGTAACGCCTAAAATAGATCCGCAGAAACCGATGGTTGCCCTGACCTTTGATGATGGTCCGGGTCCATATACCGAAAGGCTTCTGGATTGTATAGAAAGAAACAAGGTGCGGGCAACCTTTTTCCTGGTAGGTCAGAGTGTGCCGGTTTATCCCAATGCTGTAAGAAGGCAATACCAGTTAAAATGTGAGATTGGCAATCATACCTATAACCACCCTCAGCTGACCAGGATTGCAGACAGCCAGATATCCGCCCAGATTAACAGCACCAATACCAACATCCGAAACATAACAGGTCATAATGCAACGCTTTTACGGCCGCCATACGGATCATACAATGCTTCGGTAAACGCATTGGCGGGAACCCCTGTGATTCTATGGTCTATTGATACCAGAGACTGGGAAACAAAAAACACCCAGAGTACGGTTAACGCAGTGTTGAACTATGTAAGAGACGGAGATATTATCCTGATGCATGACATTCATCTTCCGACTGTGGCGGCAGCGGAAATCATCATTCCTGAATTGTTAAACAGAGGGTATCAGATGGTGACGGTCAGTGAGCTGGGATATTATAAACGGGGCGGTCTGGCGAATGGTTCCGTTTATTCCAGTTTGTATTAAAATACGTTTATATAATGAAAGATCAGCAGAGAAACGTTCCTTACATTTCTTTGCTGATCTTTCTTTTTTAGAATGCAGTTCAATAATAACTGCTCACAATCAATTATTTTCTACAATTACTTAAACTTCTTTCCCTTTTAACAATACTTTTTCAATATTGAGGTCTTTATCCAAGAGCACCATATTCGCAATCTTACCTGTTTCCAGACTGCCGTATTGATCGTAGATCTCTACAGATTTAGCCGAGTTTACTGCGGCACATTTGACCGCACTTGCGAGAGGGATGCCCATTTCCTTAACGGCTGTGCGGACACAGTCCATCAGATTAGTGGCGGAACCGGCAATGGTGCCGCTTTCCAAAGTAGCCAGGTTTCCAACTACTTTTACAGGCTGTCCGCCCAGTGAATAGTCACCGTCTGTAAGTCCGGTAGCCATCATGCTGTCGCTGATTAAGATTACACGGTCATCGCCAAACATTTTAAATGTGGTTCTGACTACTGAAGGATGGATATGAATACCGTCACAGATCAATTCTACACGGCAGTTGTCATGATCGCATGCTGCTCCGATGACTCCGGGTTCACGATGGGAGAATGGAGGCATTGCATTGTAGAGATGGGTTGCATGTCTGGCACCTCTGTTGTATGCTTCATTAGCAATATCATAATCCGCTGTTGTATGGGCGATGGAGATTCCAACCTCATCCTTTAATGCATCGATAAATTCCATGGATCCTTCTTCTTCCGGTGCGATGTCAACCAGTTTAACCAGGTTCCCGGATGCAGACTGAAGACGGCGGAACATTTCCACATCGGGTTTGTGTATATATTTCCCATTTTGAGCACCTTTTTTCTTGCATGCAATAAATGGACCTTCCATATTAATGCCGCACAGGATGGCGCCGGATTTACTCTCGTATGCTGCGGCAGTCCTGCAGATTTTTTCAAGGCGTGGTTCGTCAAATGTCATCGTGGCAGGCACAATGGTAGTGATACCATTCTTTAACTGGTATTCCGCAATTTTTTGAATGGCTTCTTCTGTGCCGTCACAGAAATCATAACCAACGCAGCCGTGGAAATGGATATCCGTCAATCCGGGTATCGCATACATACCTTCTGCATCGATGATGACATCATCTTCTGTTTCTGCGCTGTCAGCAAATTTATCGTTTTGTATATAGAGGTCCTTTTTTTCAAAATAACCATCTGCGTGAAAAACATTTGCATTTTTTATTATCATATTTTATATCCCTTCATTACTGTTAAGCATTTTCAATTTTCGATAAAGCTGCAGCATCTGCCACAATTGTTACATCGTTGTGAAGCTGCAAAATGGATGCAGGAACCTGTGGAGTGATTGGTCCTTCCACTACTTTTTTCAGGATTTCAGCTTTGTCGGCTCCGCTGACAACTACTAAAACCTTACGTGCCTGCATAATGGTCTGAATTCCCATTGTATATGCCTGTCTTGGAACATCTTCTGCTTTTTCAAAGAAACGTGTATTGGCTTCAATGGTGCTTGCTGTTAAGTCAACACAATGAGTCTGTTTTTCGAAATTATCGCTTGGTTCATTAAAACCGATATGACCGTTATGACCAAGGCCTAATAATTGTAAGTCAATTCCGCCAACATCAGAAATAATTTGGTTGTACATGGAGCATGCTTTATCGGAATCTGGTTCTAAACCATCCGGTACAAATGTACGCTCTTTACGGATATTGATGCTGCCAAACAGGTTGGTGTTCATGAAATAGCGGTAGCTCTGGTCGCTGTCTGCGCCAAGTCCTTTGTATTCATCTAAGTTTACGCTGGTGACACGTTCGAAATCCAGATCACCTTTGGTATACCAGTCGATTAGTTGCTTGTAAGTTCCGATCGGAGTTGAGCCGGTAGCCAGACCCAGTACGCAGTCAGGTTTCATGATTACCTGTGCAGAAATAATATTTGCTGCCTTTCTACTCATATCATCATAATCTTTTGCTTTTACTATTTGCATAATTATTCTCCTTTTCTATTTACAGCAGAGTTACTCTGCTTTCTTAACCTTTAGTAGTTTTACTGAATGACAGCTTTCGCAAAAAATTGTGGCAAATGAAAATTTGGAGTTTCATTCTCAATCTTTGTATAGCTGCCAAAATGAGTCAGTCCTTCGCTTTCTTTTATTTTATAAAAATTGCAGGCAAGGGTATCCCCAGATTGAAAATCACAATGACCGTATACATACCGGATCAATTCCAGCGGTACTGTCAACTCTAATGTCCAGAAGTTTTCGTATATAGTACCGGTACACTGACAGGCTTCATGCAGTTCCATTGGAAATACCTTTCGGTTTTTTCTTTCATCTCCATATTTGGCATGGAGTGCTCCGTTGGAATTTGCTTCAAGGTTCATGTAGCAATTCGGGCGTTCCGCAGGATAAAATTGAAAGAATGCTTCCATCGTGCTGTCCAGATGTACCGGGTCGTTGGGATTAAAATAAATCCTGGACGGATTCGTTTCTTCGCAGGTCATTTTTACAAAGAATCCGGTTCCGGGTATAAATCCCAGACTCCCATAGGTTTTTGGACGATAGCTACCACCCCAGTTATACTGGTCCACATAAAAAACAGGACAGTTTCCAATCTCTTCTTTTGAAGAAATGGTTTGGATTATGTATTCCATTTAATACCTCCCTTGCATATAAAATCAAACATAGAAAGCTGGTACGCTCACAATTACTATTGTAACCTATACAGGAAAAAAAGGCAAAGGGTTCATGAGAAATTGGCAAATAATTATAAAAAATAGCAGGAATGTACAAATGAATTTTAACCACAAAAGATACATCTATTGAATTATTATATGGTGATTTTTTAACTGCTAAAAAACTCCTTATAGTAAAAAGTTTAAAAAAGATTAGTAAAAAAAGACAAGATAGATAAAATATTAGACAATATGACTAAAAATTAAAAAACATGTCAAAAAATGGATAAAATATTGACTAATAAAAGTAAAATAGTAACGGTTTCATATGTTTACAATGTATAGTTTTCCGTGTTATATTAAGGCAAGCTTTGATAGTGCGAAGAGATATCTGAGGTGGTTTTTTGTGAATGTTGATGAAAATAACAGGAAAGGAGAAGAAAAATTAAGAGCCAGGAAGATAAAGCGTCGCTAATTCATTGTATAACGAATTGTAAGGGAGATTACTATGAAACTGAAGAAGATGATAGCAGGTATTTTAAGTACATGTATGGTTGCAACATCCCTAGTGGTTCCAGGAGATGTCCTCAATGTGCAGGCGGCGGAATCCAAAGCGGAGACAAAAGCAGCAGAACAGGGAAATCCACTCAGATTGTGGTACAATAAACCGGCAAGCCAGGGGACTCTTATCCCGGGCAGGGGGGGCGGTTTTGGAACAACAGCGGAAGATGACCGCTGGCAGCAGCTTACATTACCAATTGGCAACAGTTATATGGGTGCCAATGTGTATGGTGAAATTGGGAAAGAACATCTTACTTTTAACCAGAAGACATTATGGAACGGCGGACCAAGTACGAAAAGACCGAATTATGACGGTGGAAATAAACAGACGGCATCTAACGGATCAAAAATGTCAGATGTCTTTAAATCGGTTGGACAGCTTTTCCTGGAAGGGAAAAACGATGAAGCTTCCGATCTATGTAATCAATTGACAGGAGAATCCGATGGTTATGGGGCTTATCAGTCCTGGGGCGATATTTATCTGGACTTTAAAGAGGTTACGGATAGTACGCCTGTTCAGAACTATCAGAGGGATCTTGATCTTACCAATGCAATTGCAAATGTAGATTATACCCTGGAAGGAACGAATTTCCACAGAGAATATTTTATTAGTTATGCAGATAATGTACTGGCTATGAAATTGACGGCAGATGGAACGAAAAAGTTAGAATTTGACGTGAGTTTCCCGGTAGATAATGCAGAAAACGTTACAAATAGTGGATTAGGCAAAGAGGTTACCTATAAAGCAGAAGGCAATACGCTGGTTACTGCCGGACAGATGCAGGATAATCAGATGAAAATGAATTCCATGCTGAAAGTTGTCACAGAAGGACAGGTTCAGCCGGGTGCAGATAACCAGTCTCTCCATGTATCAGATGCTTCTTCTGTAGTAATTTATGTATCAGCAGATACGGATTATATGGCATCTTATCCCAAATACCGTACCGGAGAGAGCGATGCGGAACTGGCGGCAAGTGTAAAAGCAACAGTGGAAAAAGCAGCGGGCAAAAATTATGATCAGGTTAAAGCAGATCACATTGCTGACTATACAAATATCTTTGACCGTGTAGACCTGGATCTGGGACAGGGAGTATCCTCTAAGCCAACTGATGAACTGCTGGCAGCGTATAAGGCAAATACTGCCACACCAGAAGAGCGCAGTCAATTGGAAGTTATCTTATACCAGTATGGACGCTTTATGACGATTGCGTCTTCCAGAGAGGGAGATTTACCGGCAAACTTACAGGGCGTATGGCAGAACCGTGTAGGCGATGCAAATCGTGTACCCTGGGGCAGTGATTACCACATGAATGTAAATCTTCAGATGAATTACTGGCCAACCTATTCTGCAAATATGGCGGAATGTGCAAAACCATTGATTGAATATGTGGATGGATTGCGTGAACCAGGCCGTGTTACTGCAAAAGATTATCTGGGAATAGAGAGCACAGAGGAAAATCCGGAGAATGGATTTACAGCTCATACACAGAATACACCATTTGGTTGGACTTGTCCCGGATGGGCATTTTCCTGGGGATGGTCACCTGCAGCGGTTCCGTGGATTCTTCAAAATTGCTGGGAATATTATGAATACACCGGCGATGTGGAATACATGAGAGATAAGTTATATCCGATGCTGAAAGAAGAAGCAAAGCTCTATGATCAGATTTTAACGGACAGTGGTGTTGAGATTACAAAACCAAATGGTGAGAAATCTACAAGACTGGTATCTGTTCCTACATATTCTCCGGAGCATGGACCAAGGACATTGGGAAATGCATACGAGCAGGAACTGATCTGGCAGTTATATGAAGATGCAATTATCGGCGGTAAGATTTTAGGTGAAGATGAGGCTCTGATTCAGAAATGGCAGGATACTCAGGACAGATTAGCACCAATCGAAATCGGTGAAAGCGGACAGATCAAAGAATGGTACAACGAAACAACCCTGGGTAGTATTGGTGAAAGAGGACATCGTCATATGTCACACCTTCTTGGACTGTTCCCGGGAGATTTGATTTCCGTAGACAATGATCAGTATATGGATGCAGCAATCGTATCCTTAAAAGACCGTGGTATGAAGAGTACCGGATGGGGAATGGGTCAGCGTATCAATTCCTGGGCAAGAACAGGACAGGGAAACAGTGCTTATGATTTAGTGAAGACACTGTTCAACGATGGTATCAATCCAAACCTTTTCGATTCCCATGCTCCGTTCCAGATCGATGGTAACTTTGGTTATACCTCCGGCGTTAATGAAATGTTAATGCAGAGTAATATGGGGTACATCAATGTGCTTCCGGCACTTCCGGATGCATGGTCCAGCGGATCCGTAAAAGGAATTGTAGCAAGAGGAAATTTTGAAACAGATATTAACTGGACAAACGGTAAAGCAACCAGTGTGAAGATCCTGTCTAAGAATGGTGGAGATTGTGCGGTACAGTATACCGGAATCAGCCAGGCAAAAGTAGTGGATTCCAAGGGAGAAGAGGTAGACGTTGAAAACTTGTCCAGAGACAGAATCCAGTTTGTATCAACAAAAGGTGAAACCTATACCATTACGGAGTTCCCGGAACTTGCAAATGGACCGGAAAATGTGGAAGCAGTTTATACCGGAGCAGCAGGTGTGGAATTAACCTGGGATAAGGCAGCATCTGAAACTGCAACTTACAATGTATATCGTAAAGAAGAAGGTTCTTATGAAAAAGTTGCGACAGGACTGACAACAGCAAGCTACACAGATAAAACTCCAGTAAAAGATATTACGAAGGTTCGATATAAAATAACCTCTGTAGAAAATGGCGTGGAAAGTCTGTACTCGGAAACCGTCAGTGCACTGGATATTACGGTAAGAGGAATGGTAGATGATACGGATTCCAGGATTACTTATAGTTCCAGATGGCAAACTTGGAAAGATGCAGCGCATTACGGGGGTGGAATTCATTTTGTAGAAACCAGCAGTGCAGAAGATACAATTTCATTTGTATTCTCTGGTAAAGGCATCCGTGTGTATGCGCCAATGAATAAAGACCGTGGTATGATGGATGTTTATATTGATGACAATAAAGTGGATACTATTGACTTTTATGCAGACAAAGATTTGAAACAGCAGATGGCTTATGAAATAGCAGGTCTTGAAGATGTTAAACATACTATAAAATTAGTTGCTACAGGAACTAAGAATGATGCAAGTACGAAGACAAAACTGGAATTTGATGCATTCCAGGTATTAGGTGACCAGCACACCATTACTTTTGAAAGTAATAAAGAAGGTGTTGGAGATCTTCCACAGCCGATTACAGAGTATGAAGGCAGCGCGATTACATTGCCGGAATGCGGCATTACAATTGACGGTATGACCTTTGCAGGATGGAGTGACGGAGAAAATACTTATGCTGCAGGTACAAAGTATCGAATTGAGAAGAGTGATGTGACCTTAACTGCTTTGTGGGAAGAAACATCCAACAAGATAGCATCCAATAAAATGACGGCAGTAGCTGACAGTGAAGAGAATACAGGTACCGATGGTCCTGCATCCAGCGCTGTTGATGGCAATGAAAGCACTTATTGGCATTCTGCATGGAGCCATAGTCCACAGCCGGATATTGCAAATAATGTGAATAACAGTTTTACCATTACATTAGATAAGTTATATCAGATCAACAAATTGGAGTATGTACCCCGTTCTTCTCTCAACGGAAGAATATTAGGATGTGATCTTTATTACAGTACTACTGATAATGGAGATGACTTCCAGCTGATTGAAGGCGGAACCAGCGAATGGGCGAATAATACGGATAAAAAAGTTACGAGATTTACTCCGGTAAGCGCAAGGAGAATTCAGATCAGAGCTACCAAGACAGCTGGAGATACACCCAATGCATTTATCAGTGCAGCAGAATTCTATCTCTACGAAACCGGACAGACAGTCACAGACCCAACAGCAGTAACCGGAGTCAGACTGACACCGGATGAAGTTACATTAGTAGAAAGAACGTCAGCAACATTAACAGCAGCGGTAATCCCGTCTAATGCAACAAATAAAAATGTTACCTGGTCTTCCAGTGATGAAGAAGTGGCAACCGTAGTAAACGGTGTAGTGAATGCGCTGAAGCCTGGTAATGCAACCATTACCGTAACCACAGCAGATGGAAACAAAACGGCACAATGTGCAGTAACCGTTACGGAAGAAGTAGTGGTTCCGGTTAGCGCTGTTACAGTATCTCCAAAAGAGGCTACTGTTAAAGCAGGAGCAAGTGTAACCTTAAATGGAGAAATACAGCCGGAAAATGCATCTAACCAGAATATCATCTGGACTTCTGATAATGAAAGCGTAGCAACGGTAGCAGGTGGTGTTGTGACAGGTGTGGCAGTAGGAACTGCTGCAATTACAGCTACATCAGCAGAAAATGGTACCATCAGTGATTTTGCTACGATTACAGTGGAATCCGGTGAACCTGAAATTGTGGAAGTAGAAAGTGTCAGCGTTGCGCCGGCAGAATTATCGTTAACAGAAGATACAACAAAAAAATTGAATCATAGCATTACACCATCAAATGCAACAAACCAGAATGTAAGCTGGAGTTCTGATAATGAAGCAGTGGCAACCGTTTCCCAGGAAGGTGTTGTAACTGCATTAAAAGAAGGAAAAGCAAATATCACAGTTACGACAGAAAGTAACAACAAAACAGCAGTTTGTAAAGTTAGCGTATCAAGAAAAGATATAGCAGTTACAGGCGTAACATTATCACCAGCAGCACTGGAAATGAAGCCAAACGATTCAGAGACACTGACAGCAGCTGTTCAACCGACAAATGCGACCAACCAGAACATTTCCTGGTCCTCAAGCAATGAAGCTGTTGCTACCGTAGATGGTGGTACAGTTACAGCAGTTGCAGCCGGAACAGCAACCATTACAGTAACAACAGAAGATGGCAGTTTCAAAGCAACATGTGAAGTAACCGTTAAGAGTGAAATCGTAAAAGTAACCGGCGTAACGCTGGATCCAACTGCAGTTAATTTAGAAGTAGGTGAATCAACTGAAGTGAAAGAAAGTGTTCAGCCAGAAAACGCAACCAATAAAACGGTTTCCTGGGAATCAAAGAACGAAACAGTTGCAAGCGTTGAAAATGGTAAGATTACAGCCTTAAAAGAAGGTATTGCAGAAATCATTGTTACCACAGCGGATGGAAATAAGACAGCTGCCTGTACGGTAAATGTAATTCCGAAGCAGATACCGGTTGTATCTATTAAGATTAACCCATCCAGTGCAGCAATGCAGACCGGAACAAAGGCTACTTTAAGAGTAGTATATACACCGGAAAATGCAACAAATAAAGCAGTAGTGTGGGCTACGGACAATGAAGCAGTGGCAAGTGTGAGTAATGAAGGTGTTGTAACAGCGAAAGCAGCAGGAACAGCCAATATTACAGCAACAACTGTAGATGGGCAGAAGTCCTCATCCTGCACTGTAATAGTTACAGAAGCACCGAAACCAACACCAGATCCGGAAGTGAAAGAGTACACAGTTATCTTTGATACAGATGGCGGTTATGTAATACCGGCTGAAATCAAAGTACAGGAAGGCAAACCTTATGGAAACCTTCCTACACCGAAAAAAGGAAGCTACAAGTTCCTTGGCTGGTATCTTGGAAATACACAGGTAAAATCAACGGATATCTGTAAGGGTGATGTGACCCTGAAAGCAAAATGGAAGCTGATGGAGCCTGGAAAAGTAACTGGTGTAAAAGCATCGAAACAGACAACAAACAGCATTAAATTATCATGGAAAAAAGTAACAGGAGCGAAATCATATATTGTCAGCCGCTATAACTATTCGAAGCTAAAGTGGGAGAAAATCACAACCACTAAGAAAACTTCTTACGTAGACAAAAAGAAAAAGGCTGCGACAAAATATAAATACCGCGTAACTGCAGTCAATAGTGCTGGCAGCGGATCTGCGTCCAACTCTATGATTACAGCAACACAGCCTGTGAAACCCACAATTTCCCTGAAACAGTCAGGAAAGAAAGTGAAATTATCCTGGAATAAGTTTAAGGCAGATAAGATTGAAATCTTCATGAAGACAGGAAATGGAAAATATAAAAAGATCTCCACAAAACCTGGTAAAAATACAGCTTACACGAAGACTAAACTGAAAAAGGGAACCTCATACAGATTCCGTATCCGCGGATACATGGAAAGAGGCGAGAAGGTTTATGGTGCATACTCTGCATCCAGACAAATTAAAATAAAGTAAGCAGAATAAGCACAAACAGATCATAAGAAAGCCGCACAGCAAAGGGAACGGCACCCGTTAGTCAGACCAGAGAGTTTCACTAATGGGTGCAGCCCCAAATTGCTGTGCGGCTTTTTCTTCCTATATTAATGTAGTTTCAGACATGGATCATTATACTGATACAATCGCCAGGCTCTAAGAATCCAAACAGATCTGTGTGCTGCAGAACCTTATATAGATGCTGTTTGTGCTTATTTTTGATGGCGCAAAGCAGCCTCAACCAATCCGCGAAAGAGCGGATGCGGTCTGTTTGGACGGGACTTCAACTCCGGATGTGCCTGGGTGGCAATAAAGTACGGATGATCTTTGAGTTCAACCATTTCCACAATGCGGCCATCGGGTGAAATGCCGGAAAGGGTCACTCCATTGTCCGTCAATGCCTTACGGTAGTCATTATTTACCTCGTAACGGTGTCTGTGGCGTTCCTGTATAGTTTCTTCCCCATATAGCTCAAATGCCTTGGAAGACTTGTCCAGGATGCAGGGATAAGAACCCAGCCTTAATGTGCCGCCGATATCTTCGACACCATCCTGGTCCGGCATCAGGGAAATGACGGGATGGGTAGTGGAAGAATCCAGTTCAATACTGTGTGCATCATGAAAACCAACCACATTTCTGGCAAATTCCACAATAGCAAGCTGCATGCCAAGGCAGAGTCCAAGGAAAGGAACCTTATGGGTTCTGGCATATTCAATTGCCATAATTTTTCCTTCAATTCCCCGGTTGCCAAAACCTCCGGGAACCAAAATAGCATCCACATCTCCAAGGAGATCTGCAATATTGTTTTCATTCAATAATTCTGAATCAATCCAGCGAATGTTAACTGTGGCGCGGCTGGCGATCCCACCATGTTTGAGGGCTTCTACAACACTGATATAGGCGTCATGTAGTTGGATATATTTACCGACAAGAGCAATTTCTACTTCTTTGGTTGGATGTCGCAGAGCATTTACCATGTCTTCCCAGTCTTCCAGATCGGGGGTTGGGCATTCCAGATTCAGACATTCACATGCCACCTGGGCCAGATGCTCCTGCTCCATTGCAAGAGGTGCTTCATAGAGATATTCCACATCCAGATTTTGAAGGACGTGATGATTAGGGACGTTACAGAATAGTGCTATTTTATCTTTGATTCCTTGTTCCAAGGGCAATTCGGAACGGCAGACTATGATATCCGGGCGAATCCCCATACCCTGTAATTCTTTTACACTTGCCTGGGTGGGTTTGGTTTTCATTTCTCCGGAAGCTTTCAGGTAAGGGATTAAGGTTACGTGAATCAGAATTGCGTTTTCCCGTCCTACGTCGTGCTGGAACTGTCTTATGGATTCCAGGAAAGGCTGGCTTTCAATGTCTCCTACCGTACCGCCGACTTCTATAATGGCAATTCTGGTTTCATCGGAAGTGAAATTCCGGTAAAAACGGTTCTTAATCTCATTTGTGATGTGGGGGATCACCTGTACAGTACCTCCGCCGAAATCACCGCGTCGTTCTTTCTGCAATACGGACCAGTAAATCTTACCGGTGGTCACATTAGAGTTTTTGTCAAGACTTTCATCAATGAAACGCTCATAGTGTCCCAGGTCTAAATCCGTTTCGGCACCGTCATCGGTAACAAATACTTCGCCGTGCTGGATCGGATTCATAGTTCCGGGATCAATGTTGATGTAAGGGTCGAACTTCTGCATGGTTACCTTGTATCCCCGGGCTTTCAGTAAGCGGCCCAGTGAAGCGGCAGTGATGCCTTTACCCAAGCCGGATACTACTCCGCCTGTTACAAATACATACTTTACTGGCATAATTTTCCTCCTGTTTTCTTGCCTGTGCCTGAAAATGGTGTGCGTAAATTTTCAAACCGGCTCTCGTGCTCTTCAAAAAATAACGAAAGAATTATACACCTTTGAGGTTCATAAATACAGTGATTTTTACAAAAAAATAAAATTTGCGCCAAATAAACAAAGATTCATTTATTTGGCGCAAATATTTGTTTAATATCATAAAGGTAAATTCTGGGCTTATACAGAACGGTTTTGATTTCCTGGTGTGGATAGACGCAGTATATGAATATTTACTAATCGCTGCGTGATTGCCTCCAGGCGTATTTGCTAAGGGAGGCAATAGATTCGTGCAGCATGGTATAATTTAGTGATAGATACGCTTGTCCTCATATACGGGTTCTGAAGTCAGCTGAACGGAAAGCCGTTTAAACTGCTTGATATCTACCATGGACAGCATAACAGACGTATGCGCCTGGCATCCGGAAAGCTTGGGGAGCTGCGAAAGTGCCAGCTTTGCTTTCGCACTGGTTGCGGCAGAGATAGAAAGGGCGATCAGTATTTCATCCGTATGGAGCCTTGGATTTTTACTGCCCAAATATGCAGTCTTCAACGTCTGGATGGGTTCAATGGCTTCCGGTGAAATTACATGAGCCTTGTGATCTATTCCGGCAAGTTCCTTCAGGGCATTCAGAAGCAGGGCAGCAGACGCTCCTAAAAGGTCCGAAGTTTTTCCGGTTACCATTCTGCCGTCAGCCAGTTCCAGGGCAGCAGCAGGGGCACCGGTAGCTTCCGCGCGGTCCAGGGCAACCTGTACTACCTTGCGGTCTGTAACGGTCAAATGAGCCTGTTTCATAATCAGCTCAATTTTAAATACTTCTTCTTCCTGCTTGGTACCTTCGGCTAGTCCGTTCAGTGCGTAATAATAGCGGCGCAGAATCTCCTGGTTGGAAGCATCTTTGCAGGCGTCGTCATCAAAGATACAATTACCCGCCATATTTACACCCATGTCAGTAGGGGATTTATAAGGGCATTCTCCAAAAATACGCTCAAAAATTGCGCCCAGAACAGGAAAGATTTCTACATCCCGGTTATAATTTACGGCTTTTTCATCATAAGCTTCCAGATGGAAGGGGTCAATCATATTCACATCGTTTAAATCTGCTGTGGCTGCTTCATAAGCCAAATTTACCGGATGTTTCAGGGGGATATTCCAGATGGGGAAGGTCTCAAATTTGGCATAACCGGCGCGGATGCCATGCTTTTGTTCGTGATAGAGCTGAGAGAGGCAGGTTGCCATTTTTCCGCTTCCAGGGCCCGGTGCCGTGATTACGACCAGAGGTCTTGTGGTTTCAATATATTCGTTTTTGCCATAGCCGTTATCGCTTACGATTAACGGAATATTGCTTGGATAACCCTCGATTGCATAGTGTACATACACTTTGCGTCCTAATTTTTCCAGCCTGGTTTTAAAAAGTTCAGCACTGTTCTGACCGGAGTACTGGGTAATGACAACACTTCCCACATAGAGTCCTTTTTCTTCGAATGCGTCGATCAGTCGGAGAACGTCAGTATCATAAGTGATACCCAGATCACCACGGACCTTATTCTTTTCAATGTCACCGGCGCTGATGACGATTACAATTTCTGCCTGGTCGGAGAGCTGCATCAGCATGCGCAGTTTGCTGTCCGGTGCAAATCCTGGAAGAACTCTGGCTGCGTGAAAATCATCAAAGAGTTTTCCACCGAACTCCAGATAGAGTTTGTTGCCAAACTGGCTGATTCTTTTTCTGATATGCTCAGATTGCATCTGTAAGTATTTCTCGTTATCAAATCCTATTTTCATTGGTTCACCGATCCTAAATTTTATGGTATGATTCTTTACTGAATTAGTATACTACAAAGTATCAGAGTTATGCCAGTCATTTTTTGAGGATTTTTATAAAAGTTTAAGAATTATGAGGGCTTTTTCACAAACTCGATATTGATTTCTGTGTGAAGTATCTTTATAATAGAGAGGACGTATCACGAGGAGGAAGATGATGGATAATAATCAACAGCCAGGAAATGGACCGAATAACGGATCCAATAATAATAATGGCAAGCCGTCTAAAAATGGGCAGACGATCATGATATTTTTAGTAGTAACACTGATAGCCCTGGTCGGTATGAGTATTTTCAATAATATGCTGAAGAATTCTACCGAAAAAGAAATCACATATAACAAATTTATGGAAATGGTAGAGAAGAAAGAAGTCAAAAGGGTTGACATACAGTCCAGTAAGATTGTAATAACTCCTAAGGAACAGCCATTCCCAGGGGTGACGATGACGTATTATACCGGCGTTGTACCTGACCCGAACCTGACAGAAAAATTAATTGCAGCAGGTGTGGATTTTAATGGAGCGATTCCGGACATGACATCTGCAATTCTCTATAATATTTTAAGCATTGCGATTCCGCTGATTCTAATCTGGGTTGTACTTGGATTTTTCTTAAGAAAAATGTCCAAGGGCGGCGGCATGATGGGAGGCGTTGGCAAGAGCAAGGCAAAAGTATATGTACAGAAGGAAACAGGAGTTACGTTCCGTGATGTTGCAGGACAGGATGAAGCCAAGGAATCCTTACAGGAAGTAGTGGATTTTCTGGAAAATCCCGGGAAATATACAAAAATTGGTGCCAAGCTTCCAAAGGGTGCTCTTTTAGTAGGACCTCCCGGAACAGGTAAAACCCTTCTTGCAAAGGCAGTAGCCGGAGAAGCACATGCACCGTTCTTTTCATTATCCGGTTCCGACTTTGTGGAAATGTTTGTAGGTGTGGGTGCATCCCGTGTCCGTGATTTATTCGAAGAAGCTAAAAAGAATGCGCCATGTATTATTTTTATTGATGAGATTGATGCAATCGGTAAGAGCCGTGACAGCCGCTACGGCGGTGGAAACGATGAACGTGAGCAGACATTAAACCAGCTGCTTGCGGAAATGGATGGTTTTGACACATCCAAGGGCCTGCTGATTCTGGCAGCTACCAACCGTCCGGAAGTTCTGGATCAGGCGCTTCTGCGTCCGGGACGTTTTGACAGACGTGTCGTAGTAGATAAGCCGGATCTGAAAGGCCGTGTGGATATTCTGAAAGTACATTCCAAGAATGTTCTTCTGGATGACACCGTTGATCTGGAAGCCATTGCACTTGCTACTTCAGGAGCAGTTGGTTCCGATCTTGCCAATATGATTAATGAGGCTGCAATTCTGGCAGTTAAGAAAGGCAGAAATGTAGTTTCCCAGACTGATTTATTTGAGTCTGTAGAAGTAGTATTAGTCGGTAAGGAAAAGAAGAATAAGATTCTCAGCAAAGAAGAGCGCAGAATTGTATCCTATCATGAAGTAGGCCATGCATTAGTGAGTGCTCTGCAGAAGGATTCCGAGCCGGTGCAGAAGATCACCATTGTTCCAAGGACAATGGGAGCTCTTGGCTATGTAATGAATGTTCCGGAAGAAGAAAAATTCCTGAATTCAGAAGGCGAGATTCGTGCTAAGATTATTGAATTTGTAGCAGGGCGTGCAGCCGAAGAACTGGTATTCAACAGTGTTACAACCGGTGCGGCTAATGATATTGAACAGGCGACCAAGCTTACCAGAGCCATGATTACCCAGTATGGTATGTCAGAAACCTTTGGAATGATGGGAATTGAAAGTCCTGAGAATCAGTATCTGGAAGGTAGAACCATGCTGAACTGCAGCGACAGAACAGCAGCCGAGGTTGACCGTGAAGTAATGAAAGTAATCAAAGATTCCTATGTAGAGGCGAAGCGTCTGCTCAGCGAACATCGAATAGCACTGGATAAGATTGCGGCATTCCTGATAGAAAAGGAAACAATTACCGGTAAAGAGTTTATGAAGATCTTCCATGAAGTGGAAGCAGAGGAAAAGGCAGCCCTGGAAGGTGCTTCTGCAGAAGCAATCGAAGGAAGCAGCCAGCCCCAGCTGGAAGCAGGTGACGACAATGCTGTTCAGGCAGCAGAAGCTGGTGCAGTAGCCTCTGAAATCGTCTCTGAAAAATCTAATACAATTACCGATGCAGTTTCCGAAACCGCTTCCCAGGCAGTTGCCAAGGAAAATGGAAGACTGGAATAAAACAGTTCGGGCATGTGGAAAATGTGGACAGTAATACGAAAAACAGTCGAGCATGTGGATAAAGTGGATAGTAATACGAAAAACAGTCCGGTATGTGAATAATATGGACAGCATTACGAAAAACAGTCCGGTATGTCAATAAGTGTTTTGAATGATGTTATTGAGTGTGTTTGAAAATACAGTAAATTTGTGAATAACAGATTTGCTGTATTTTTTTAGAAAAGGAGGTGGTATCGTTGTTCGATATCCAGGAGGAACTTAAGAAATTACCGGCTAAGCCGGGTGTATATATTATGCATGATGCAAAGGATGCCATTATTTATGTGGGAAAGGCGATCAGCCTTAAGAACCGGGTTCGGCAGTATTTTCAAAGCAGCAGAAATAAAGGGGCTAAAATCGAGCAGATGGTAACGAAAATCCGCCGTTTTGAATATATTATTACGGATTCTGAGCTGGAAGCACTGGTTTTGGAGTGTAATCTCATCAAGGAACACAGACCAAAGTACAATACCATGCTAAAAGACGATAAGTCCTATCCTTTTATCAAGGTAACGGTCCAGGAGGAATATCCAAGGGTATTATTTGCCCGGCTTATGAAGAAGGACAAGTGCAAATATTTCGGTCCTTATACCAGTGCGGGGGCAATTAAGGATACTATTGAGCTGATTAATAAACTGTACAAGCTGCGTACCTGCAACAGAAATCTGCCAAGAGATATTGGAAATGAGAGACCCTGTCTGAATTACCATATCAAACAGTGCAACGGTCCCTGCCAGGGATATGTATCAAAGGAAGAGTACCGCAGCCAGGTGCACGAAGCCATTGCCTTTCTGGATGGAAATTTTGATCCGGTGATTAAAATGCTGGAGCAGAGAATGCAGGATGCTTCTGAAAAAATGGATTTTGAAGCCGCAATTGAGCAGAGGGAACTGCTGAACAGTGTGAAGCAGATCGCCCAGAAGCAGAAGATCACCATGAGCGATGGGGAAGATAAGGATATTATTGCCATGGCTTCCGATGATACCGACGCCGTTGTGCAGGTGTTCTTTGTGCGGTCGGGCCGTTTAATTGGCAGAGACCATTTCTATCTGAGAGTTGCGCCCCACGATACCAAGGGCATGGTTTTGGACAGTTTTATCAAACAGTTTTATGCAGGAACGCCATTTATACCCAAGGAGCTGATGATCCAGGAAGAAGTGGAAGACTGCGAAGTAATCGAACAGTGGCTTTCCAAGAAAAGGGGACAGCGGGTACATATCAGAGTTCCCAAGAAAGGCACGAAGGAAAAACTGGTAGAATTGGCGGCAAGAAATGCAGAGCTGGTTTTAAGCCAGGATAAAGAAAAGATCAAGCGGGAAGAGGGACGTACCATTGGCGCGATGAAAGAGATTGCCGGATTGCTGAATCTGGAAAATGTAGTTCGCGTGGAGGCTTTTGATATTTCCAATATCAGTGGTTTTGAGTCCGTAGGATCTATGATCGTATATGAAAAGGGGAAACCAAAGCGAAGCGATTACCGTAAGTTCAAAATCCAGTCGGTAAAGGGACCGGATGATTATGCCAGCATGGAAGAGGTACTTACCAGAAGATACAGCCACGGTCTTGCGGAGCTGGAAGAAGCGAAGCAGGAGAAAGAATTCAGCAGTTTCAGCAGATTTCCCGATCTCATCATGATGGATGGTGGTAAGGGACAGGTGAATGTGGCACTGCGTGTGATGGATCATCTGAAGCTGAATATTCCGGTCTGCGGCATGGTCAAAGATGATAACCACAGAACCAGGGGCTTGTTTTTTAACAATGAAGAAATTCCCATCGAAAAATCCTCGGAAGGTTTTCGGCTGATTACCAGAATCCAGGATGAAGCCCACCGATTTGCAATCGAATATCACCGGTCTCTCAGAAGCAAACAGCAGGTGCATTCTATTTTGGATGATATTGACGGAATCGGGCCAGCCAGAAGAAAAGCGCTGATGCGGACATTTAAGTCACTGGAAGCCATTAGGGATGCATCTCAGGAAGAACTTGCCATGGCACCATCCATGAATGCAAATAGTGCAAAAAAAGTGTATGATTTCTTTCATTGATGTTCCGGCATAATTATGATAATATTAACATATTAATTAAATTTTGAAGGAGAAGAGATATGGCAAGTGTAGCTTTAAGCAAGTTGGTTGAGAAACTGGATTTAAAGAATATGACTCCGGATGTAGATATGTCTGCTATTAAAATTACCCTCCCGGATATTAACCGTCCTGCGTTACAGCTGACGGGATATTTTGATCATTTTGATTCTGATCGCGTACAGATTATCGGATATGTGGAATATACCTATCTGGAGCATTTAGACAGAGAAAAGAAGCTTCCTATATATGAGCAGTTTATTTCCAGCAAGATCCCATGTATCGTATACACAACAAGGACAGAGCCGGATGCAGATATGATGGAACTGGCGAATAAATACAATGTTCCTATTTTTACTACCAGGAAGACCACATCGTCCTTTATGGCGGAAATTATCCGCTGGCTGAATGTAGAACTGGCTCCCTGTATATCCATACACGGCGTTCTGGTGGACGTTTATGGCGAAGGTGTCCTGATTATGGGCGAGAGCGGTATCGGTAAGAGCGAGGCTGCATTAGAGCTGATAAAAAGAGGTCACCGTCTTGTATCGGATGACGTTGTTGAGATCCGTAAGGTGAGTGATGAGACAATCATTGGTTCGGCGCCGGATATTACCAGGCATTTTATCGAACTTCGCGGTATTGGCATCATCGATGTAAAAACATTGTTTGGTGTGGAAAGTGTTAAAAATACACAGTCCATTGATCTGGTAATTAAACTGGAGGAATGGGACAGAGAAAAAGAATACGACAGGCTTGGATTAGAAGAGGAGTATACAGAATTCCTTGGTAATCAGGTGGTTTGTCATTCATTGCCGATTCGTCCGGGCAGAAACCTGGCGGTAATCGTAGAATCAGCGGCAGTTAACCACAGACAGAAAAAGATGGGTTATAATGCTGCGCAGGAATTATATAACCGCGTGCAGAACAGCCTGGCAAAAAGACGCGGACCAGAAGGAGAATAAAGGATTATGAAGAAATATTGTTTTGGAATTGATATTGGCGGTACATCTGTAAAATGCGGTCTCTTTGATGTAAAAGGGGAAGTCCTGGACAAATGGGAGATTAAAACAAGAACTGAAGAGAACGGCAAGAACATTATTCCGGATGTAGCAGAGGCTATTAATCATAAAATTTCAGAAAAACAGCTGTCAAAAGAAGAGATCGCCGGCGTTGGAATCGGCGTACCGGGACCGGTTAACGAAGAAGGGGATATCTTGTGTGCGGTAAATCTTCACTGGGGATATGTAAAGCTGGTAGAAGAGATGGAAAAATTAATTGGACTGCCTGTAAAAGCCGGTAACGATGCCAATGTTGCGGCACTTGGAGAGATGTGGAAAGGTGGCGGTGCAGGCTATCACAACGTAGTTATGGTTACCCTTGGAACCGGTGTTGGCGGTGGAATCATTATTAACGGACAAATCGTTACCGGTTCACACGGAGCAGGCGGAGAAATCGGTCATGTTCATGTAGAGGACAGTATGGAAGAAGCCTGTAACTGCGGCAATAAGGGCTGTCTGGAGCAGGTAGCGTCCGCAACCGGTATCGTGAGACTGGCAAATGCACGTCTGGCTGCTGATGCAGAACCATCTGTACTGCGTGAAGGGGAAGTATCCGCAAAATCCGTTTTTGATGCCGTAAAAGCCGGCGATAAAGTAGCAATGGAAATCGCAGAAAGCTTTGGTAAATACCTGGGCAGTGCCCTGTCTGTAATCGCAGGTGTAGTTGATCCGGAAGTCTTCGTTATTGGCGGCGGCGTATCAAAAGCCGGAGATGTTTTACTGGATTATATCCGCAAAAACTATAAGAAATATGCATTCAGTGCCTGCAAAGAAGCGGTATTTGCACTTGCTGAACTTGGAAACGATGCAGGAATCTTTGGCGCAGCTAAGATGATCCTGTAATACGGATTCCACTAATTAATATATAAATAAAATAGACCACAGAACCTCTGATAGAATAGCACTTCCTGTTTACAGACAGGGTACATATTCAGAGGAGATGTGGTCTTTTTGCGGTGATATTTATTGGAAAATGCAGCCATCCAGATGGATTGAATCTACAGTTCAAGCTATATAAATATGTTTATTTCCTCAAATATTAGATGTCTTATTGAAAAGCTCCTGAAAAAGCGCTGTTTCCAGAGTGTGGATGGTTCGTGCGGTATCGGATATGACAGGCAGTAATTCAATATCGCCCGTTTCAGACAATCTCCACAAACGATCAGCAATACTATCCCATAAATCCCCAACAGATAAAAATCCTTCCCCTATTTCAGCAAAACGTTGCAATCCGGTCTGCTCCGAAGCTTCAATTAAAAAGCAGCCATACATGTTCCGGAAAAGACCGCCCCCGGTACCGCCATCTTCGTTGATCATAAAATAATTGGTAGTACCCGCTCTTTTTCTTTTCCCGGGGTCAAAATTTTTCCATTTCAAAACTTCTTTTGCAAACTTTTCTATTCCGTTTAATCCTAGTAAATGCGCGGGGGCATTTAACATGCTAATGCTATTCTCACGAACTGCATCCAGTATCATTTCCTGTGAAACAGCTTGGATATTTGCAAAATCAAAGTCCAGATATTTATTGTGTGCAGGAAAGGGACGGTGACAGCTGGAACGGGCATTTGCCACCTCTTCATAGGAAACCAGGTGATAATCCCGGCCTATTGTGCCTTTGGGGGTACGGATCGGATGATCACAGCTGTCACGGTCACTGATATAGAAATTATTCTGATCGTCGTCATATCCAAATAGTACGACAGCATGTCCGCCAAAATGATAGTCTTCTTCCAGATTTAAATATTTCAAATAGGGCATATCTGCATAAATGAAAACGGGGTGGTTCCGGTCAATGGATTGTCTGGCAGCCGCAAACGCTGTGACACTGTCCTTTGACTTGCGGCAGCGGATTGTGATATTCATACGGTTTGCCAGAATTTCTTCAAAGATAAAGGGTTTGGAACGCCCGTTCACCATAGGGGAAGAGGACTGATTGAGATAACAAAATGAAATGCCGCAGCCCAGTCCAAAGAGCATTTCTTCAGACAGGGGATATCCATAATAGTGAAAGATCTGTTTCAGGGCATTAGTGATGCAGTGCTTCCCGCCGTTCGGGGTAAAATTGGAGATTATTTTTTTCATAAAAGTATCCTTTCCTGGTATTTGATTTGTTCGGTAGAGATAGTATAAAGGATACCCTGTGGGGGAAGGTCAAGATAAAAATGCTGTATAAAACCGGAGAAGAAATCAGTTTGTTATGATTTCTTCTCCGGTTATTTAGCAGCTATAATGAATTGTTTTAGCATGTTTAGTTTTTACATCGCAATAACGGTGACTGTCATTTTACTGCGGCGGAGCATCTATTACCCCGTCCCCATTGTTATTCCCTCCCGGATAGGATGGAGTGGTCTGGCCGCCATTTCCGTTATTCTGATCTCCGGGAGTTGTGGTTCCGTTGCCAGTTCCGTTTCCTTCGCCGGTTCCTTCACCGTTACCCTCACCTGTGGTATCGCCAGGATTGGTTCCGGGATATGACGGCTTGTTGGCATCTTCCGGATTCTGCGGTTTATTTTCTTCAGCGTCCGGTGAAGTCTCGGATTCTTTTTTATTTTTATCTTTGTCACCTTTTAGCAAGTCAGATAATTTATCCAATATAGTATGTCCGCTGCAGGTGCCGCTTGGCGGTGCATATGCGGAGTCATCGGTTGTTCCTTCACTGTCGGTGGGCCTTTGAACAAAGACCTTAGTTACTGCCTCACAGGTGTTGGTAGCTTTTAAGCCTGTCTTGGAACAGATCTTGACTGCTACGTGTACATCACAGTCAGCAACCGGCTGTGTACCTCTTACAAAATATTCGGTGTATACCTGGGAGCCTCTTGGATCTGCGCTGCAGACACCAGGTATTGCCAGTTTTCCGGATTTCTTACAAACAGATGCCGATACAATATCCTCAGGCTGTTCAAATTCTTTCACCGGAAGATCCTGATGGATTCTCTGCATAATGGCATTCCAGAGTACCTTACTGTAGGAGTGGTAGATATCTCCGTCCGGCAGGGCTTCATTATTGTCATATCCGCCCCAGATACCGCAGGTATAATATGGTGTATATCCTTCAAACCAGATATCCTTGGTATCATCTGTGGTACCTGATTTGCCGGCTACCGGCATATCGCCAAGGTTAATGGTTCCATAAGCGGTACCCTCCGGTTTTTTAATAACGTCTTCCATGGCACTTGTCAGCAGGAATGCGGTGGATTCTTTAACGGCACTGGAACTGACAGGTGTGGTGTTATCTATGACGATATTACCCTCCAGATCCACAATTTTTGAATAAAATTTAGGTTCTATATACTGTCCTTTATTAGCGATTGCGGCATAAGCACCTGTTAATTCCAGGTTTACCACGCCGTCACGGACACCGCCCAATGCCAGAGGCTGGTTGGCATCTGTCAATACATCGCCGTTGGAATTTACATCGTGGTTGTAAAGTGTGGTAATGCCAAATTTTTCGGCATAGTCCAAACCGGTCTGAGGAGATATCTCCGTCAGGCATTTCACGGCTACGACATTGACGGATTTGGTAATGGCAGAGCGAATGGTTTCCAGTCCGCTGTATCCATAATCACTGTCCCAATTTCGAACTTCCGGTCCGTTGGTATAGTTATAAGGTGCATTGTCAAATACAGTGGCAAGCGTCATACCTCCCCGGTCAATTGCCGGACCATAAGCGGTAATGGGCTTAAAGGTGGAACCTGGCTGTCTTCGGGTGGAAGTAGCGCGGTTTAATGTCAGGCTGGCTTCCTTCGTTCCGCGTCCGCCCACAATGGCCTTCACAAAACCGGTGCTCTGGTCAATGATTACCACGGATGCCTGAGGCTGTGGAATCAGGGAGATCCGTTCCGAAAGCACGGTATCGCCGGACTTCATCACTGCCTGCTTATACTGTGCAGCATAGGAATTCGCCGTATCGGAATCAGGGAACATCATATTAAAGGATGCATCCTGTGCTTCAAAATATTCTCTCATCGTGTCGCTGCTATAGAAAGAAGCCTCCCCGTCAGCGGATTCCAGAGTCAATGCGTAATCAAGACCAATTAATGTTCCGGATGGAAAATTGGCGGGATTCGAAAATTCTTCATCACAGATCTGCTGTATATTTTTGTCCTGATTGGAGAAGACTTTTAAGCCTCCTGAATACAGCGCTTTATAAGCCTGGTTCTGTGTATAGCCCTTAATTTCCATCAGGTCATCCATAGCCTGTTCAATCAGGGCGTCTTCATAATAGCTGTAGATAGATGTTTCGCCAGTTTCCACATCCGTTTCCTGGATTCTGGAATAGACGTCATCGTTCAGTGCTTCATCATACTGCGTCTGGTCAATGTATCCCTGTTCCAGCATGTGATTTAGCACTTTGACACGTCTCTTTGCATTTTCTTCCGGATACAGAATGGGATTATAACCGGTGGGGTTCTGGGTAATTCCGGCGATAACAGTACTTTCAGACAGTGTCAGCTCCGACACATCTTTGTTAAAGTAGCGGTGTGCTGCAGCCTGAACGCCATAAGCACCGGCTCCCAGGTTAATGGTATTTAAATAATCCTCCAGTATTTGATCCTTTGTAAGGCTTTTCTCCAGCTGCAGTGCCAGGTACTGTTCCTGGAACTTACGCTTAAACCGTTCCGCAAGGGAAGATTCATTGACCCAGTCCGGAAATACATTGTTCTTTAACAACTGCTGGGTAATGGTACTGGCTCCTTCGGAAAAGTTTCCGCTGCTGACTCCTACAACAAATGCACGGATAATACCGCGGACATCAATTCCGTTATGTTCATAGAAACGTTCATCTTCTACAGCAACCACGGCGTGCTGCAGGTCGATGGGGATTTTATCAATGGTAACCGGAGTTCGGTTGGAATCCGGTGCAGTCAGCTTCTGAATGGGATTTCCGTCGGTATCGTAGATGTAAGTCGCCGCCTGGGTAGGCGCTACGCTCATACCCGATATATCAGGCGCATTTTTAATCAGTCCGTTGATCAGGCCAAATCCAATGCATGTCCCACCAACGATCAGAGCAACGAAACATATCAGCAATACTTTAACAAAAGTGAAACCAATTTTTTTGCCCACCTTCGCAGAAGTCTGTTCTTTTTGTTTTTTGGAAATCTCTTTTTTTCCATAATTCATAGGCACGGCCTCCTTAATACAACAGCGGAATTCATTTCCATAGACTTACAGAATTTCCACTGGTCTATGTATTATAACAAATAAAGCAGGTGAAATAAAGGGTGAAGTAACAAGTTCATTATTTTTTAAGTTCTTCATAAAATATATAGATTGTGAAAATGGGCTTCTTATCTTATAATGTACCCAAAGAGAAATTTGTATTCATTACATTGCAGGCTGTTTGAAAATTCATTTCCGCCATCTGCTATTAGCCAGAAAGGCATTTTCCAAAGGATACTCCGGCGAGTTTGTAAATTGAGAAATACCGCAGAAGCAGGAAAAGATGATTCGCAGAAATAAAAAAGGATAATTCGAAGAAATAAGAAAAGGATAAAATGTTATGAAAAATCTGAAAATAGTATATCTGGGCGGCGAAGGCGAGATTGTAGAAAAGAAATCCCGGTTTATCGCCACAGTCTGCCCTGTGAGCAGTGAAGAGGAAGCACAGGAATTCATTGCGGCAGCGAAGAAAAAATACTGGAATGCATCCCACAATTGTTTTGCCTTCGTTTTAGGGGAAAATCAGGAAATACAAAGATGCAGCGATGACGGCGAACCCGGCGGAACAGCGGGAAAACCTATGCTGGATGTTTTGCTGGGTGAGGAAATCCACAATGCGCTTGTCATTGTAACCAGATATTTTGGCGGCACGCTGTTAGGAACAGGGGGCCTTGTAAGGGCTTATTCAAAAGCAGTCCAGGAAGGGCTGGGGAAGAGCATCGTCATTACAAAACAGCATGGATGTATTTTAGAAATAAAAACGGATTATAATGGCATCGGGAAGATACAGTATCTGTTGGGGCAGAGAAAAATTGCCATACTGGATTCGGAATATACGGATGTGGTAATGGTGAAAGCCATCGTTCCGGCAGAGGAATTAGCGGATCTGAAAGGGGAAATTACGGAGGGAACAAACGGAAAGGCAGAATTTTTAAGTGAAATAAAGGCTTATTTTGCATTTATAGATGGGAAACCAGAGATTTTTTCCTGAGAAAATGGCATTTTACCGGAGTGAGGGCAATTCAGCACTTGAATTATTGAAAGATTGCTAGTAGAATAGTGGAAGATAAGCTTTAAAAATCAGATTGAGGAAATAATAATGAATAATATAAACCAGAAACCAATTGGCATATTTGACTCAGGAGTAGGAGGTTTGACCGTTGCCAGAGAGGTTATGCGCAACAGCCCACAGGAGAGGATCGTCTATTTTGGCGATACCGCGCGTGTACCTTATGGCAGTAAATCAAAAGATACCATTTTAAAGTATTCCAGACAGATTATACGTTTTCTGCAGACACAGGAAGTGAAGGCAATCGTCATTGCCTGTAATACGGCAAGCGCATTTGCGTTGGAAGAAGTGCAGAAAGAACTGGACATTCCCATTATCGGAGTAGTAAAGCCGGGTGCCATGGTAGCGTGTGAGACCACCAGAAATGGAAAGATCGGCGTTATCGGTACAGAAGGAACGGTACACAGCCATATGTACCGGGATTTTATCTGTGGACAGAATCCCGGGGTTCAGGTAATCGGAAAAGCCTGTCCGCTGTTTGTACCGCTAGTGGAAGAGGGACTGTTAAAGGATCCGGTAACTGTGGAAATAGCGAACCGCTATCTGGCGGAGTTAAAAGAACAGGATATCGATACGCTGATCCTGGGATGTACCCATTATCCGCTGATCCGGTCCACGATCGGAACCATTATGGGGGACCGGGTAACACTTGTTAATCCGGCTTACGAGACAGCACGGGGACTGAAAGAATTATTGCTGAAACAGGGAATTGCCAACACAGAGGGCTATGGTGCGGATGAGACGCCGTATCAGTTTTTTGTAAGTGATGCGGCTGACAAATTCAAACAGTTTGCCAATTCTATTTTACCCTATGATATTGAAACTACAAAACAAATCAATATAGAAGAATTTTAAGGTGGATACGATGACGGGAGAAGTGTTAATAAGTATCAAAGGAATGCAGACATTGGAAACGAGTGGTGAAGATCCGGTGGAGGTTGTGACTGCCGCGAAGTATCTGCAGAAAGACGGAAAACATTATATCAGCTACGAAGAAGTTATGGAAGGCATGGAAGGAAAAATCCAGAATCTGATTAAATTAAAAGATGACGGGCTGGAAGTGACAAAGCGCGGACTGACCAATGTACATATGGTGTTTGAACAGAATAAGAAAAATATGACATATTACGATACACCGTTTGGCAATCTGCTTATTGGGATTTCCGCTACCAACATTCATGTGGATACGTCCGATGACAATATTGATGTGAAAGTAGACTACGCACTGGAAGTGAATTATGAACATCTGGCTGACTGCTGCATCAATATGAATATTAAGTCTATGGACAATAAGAGTTTTCAGTTAATGGGAAATTAGGATATTTGCAAGATACAAATATGGAGATCAAGAACCCCGCTGCTCGCCGCGGGGTTCTTGATTTTAGCAATGCTGTACTGGATATGAATAAAGAACCGGTCAGAATGAAATAATACATTCTGACCGGTTCTTAATATGTAGATGCTTATTTTTTCTTTTTATCGTTGTCCTTGGTTTTGTTTCCTGAAATTTTGCTTTTCGCCTTCTGGAACCAGTTTTGCTTTTTCTGTGGAATTTCCAAAGGACCGCGAACACCTTTTACTTCGGTAATATAGATACCGCTTACTACGGCTTTTACTTCCTTTTTAATCGGAACCAAATCGTAGATCTTAGCATCACATACAAGAGTCATGATCTTAGGGCCGACTTTCGCTTTCACGATGGGAAGCTTGGATCCGCGCATAAGACGCGGGGTCTGGTCAATTACCATTTGCGGAAGGCCGGACTCTTTTATTTTTAGCCGCTTTTTATCGATAATCAGCATGGATACCGTTTGTTTGGCTGCCTCCATCTGTTCTTGTTGAATGGCTTGTTTTTTCTGTGCTTTCCGCCCAAAGAAGTACAGGACGCCCAATAATACGACCAGAACTGCTAAAATGATCAGCAGAACAGTTAAAAAAGTTGACATAGGTTACCCTCCTGAATAAAGTAGAATCGGTTGAATCAAATAGATTTTCACACCTTGTTACATTCTACCATTCTTTCCTTAAAAGTGCAATATTTCTTTATTTTTTCTTAAAAAACTATTTTGAGGTAGATTTTGGTGGGGAATATGCTATAATATAACAGATGCAGTCCGCATAAAATATGAGGACTGGTGGATTTTACAATACATTGAGGGAGGAAAAGAATGGAGACAAACGGAAAAGATAATCGGGCAGAAGCCAGAAAAGCAAAACGCAAAAAACAAGTGCTGATGGGGAAAATTGTTATTGCAGTATTAGTATTGATTATTGCGGCGCTTTGTTTCTTTTTAATAAAGGGTGTATTTGACAAAAAGAAAAATTCGAACGGAACTTCAACTTCTGGAAATAAGCAGACGGAAAGTCAAACAGGAGCAAGTGAAACTAATCAGTCCGAGACACAAAAAGTAACGGAAGCACCGGAGGAAGACCTGGTAGCGAAAGCGGACAGGCTTGCAGCAATGTATGATTACGATGCAGCCATTGACTTATTAAAGAATTCAGCAGGATATGCTAATGATTCTGCGCTGCAGTCTAAGGTATCCGGATATGAAGCAACAAAGGCAACCTGTGTGGAATATCCACTGGAAGAAGTAACCCACATATTTTACCATTCACTGGTGAAAGACACGAAGCGGGCATTCGGACCTGGCGACCACACTTCCGGCGGTATTAATCAGGTAATGACAACAATAGAAGAGTTTAACAAAATTACACAGTCCATGTATGAAAAGGGATATGTAATGGTGAAGCTTTCCGATATGGCTACATTTGATGAGAATGGAAACCTCGTAAAAGGCAAGATTATGCTGCCACCTGATAAAAAGCCATTTGTTCTTTCACAGGATGATGTGAGCTATTATCATTACCAGGAAGGCTATGGTATGGCTGATAAACTGGTTGTTGATGAAAATGGGGAAGTAAAAACTTCTTATACGGAAGACGATGGTTCGGTGACGATCGGGAACGATGACATGGTGCCGTTAATAGATCAATTTGTAAAAGAGCATCCTGATTTTTCCTATCGCGGAGCAAAAGGAACACTGGCAATGACAGGATATAATGGTGTGTTTGGATATCGTACGGATATTGTGTACAAGACCAGAGATCCAGAGAGTTTAGATACAGATCAGAAAGTATGGCTGGACAAACACCCGGATTTCAATTATGATCAGGATGTGGCAGATGCAACGAAGGTTGCAGAGGCTATGAAGGCAAATGGATGGACATTTGCAAGCCATACCTGGGGACATCAGCCGGTTGGTACGATTACTCTGGACAAGCTGAAAGTAGACACACAGAAATGGTTGGATTATGTAGAGCCGATATTGGGACCTACAAACATTATCATTTTTGCTTTTGGCCAGGATATCGGACCGGTAGAAGGATATACAGCCGAGAATACAGACGGCAAATTCGAGTATTTGAAGAGTGTTGGATTTGATATCTACTGTAATGTAGATTCATCCCAGTACTGGGTACAGTTTGGTGATAACTTCATGCGTCAGGGCAGAAGAAACCTGGATGGATACAGAATGTATTATAATCCGGAACTGGTAAGTGATTTATTTGATGCGAATTCCGTATTTGATAAGTCCAGACCTACGCCTGTCCCGCAAATGTAGTTGTTTATATTAGCAAGGAAATGAAAGAGCCGGAACATTAACGGCGTAAAATCAGAGAGGATATTTATTTTATGAAGAAAAAAATTGTAGTTGCATTATTATTAAGCCTGAGTGTTTTGGCAGCAGGCTGCTCGAGCGATAACAAGACAGCAGAAACCACAACACAGGCTGCAACAGAGGCGACATCCGCTGCAACAGAAGCCGGAAGTGAGAAAGCATCTGAGACAGCAGACGGAACGGAGAAAACCTCTGAAAGTGCAACAGAAGCAACTTCTGAGACACAGAAACAGACAGAGCGTGCAAAATATGAAGCTTTGGATTATGTAACACTGGGAGAATATAAAGGCCTGGAAGTTACACTGGAGACAGAAGAAGTAACCGATGATGAAATCAATGAGCAGATCAAGAGTACCGTAACCCAGCAGAACAAGATGGAAGAATTAAAAGATGGAACGGTTCAGGATGGCGATATTGTAAATATTGATTTTGAAGGTAAAGTAGACGGAGAAGCAGTAGATGGAGCAACGGATAAGGGATATGAATTAACCATTGGTTCCAATGCTTTTATCGAAGGATTTGAAGAAGGATTAATCGGAGTAAAATCAGGGGAGAGCAAAGATCTGAACCTGAAGTTCCCCGAAACCTACCAAAAAGAAGATTTACAGGGAAAAGATGTTGTGTTCAGCGTAACGGTAAATTCTATCAAGAGAATGCCAGAAATAACAGATGATCTGGTAAAACAGATTTCAGATGCCAAGACAGTGGATGAATACAAAGAACAAGTGAAGTCAACCCTGATGCAGCAGAAAGCACAGAGCCAGAAGACAGCAGAAATTAATGACCTGATTTCTCAAGTTTACAGCAATTCCAAAATAAATGATTATCCGAAGGAATTAGTAGACCAGAATGTACAGAGCATGAAGACATACTACGAATCCTATGCAAAACAGTCTGACCAGTCCTTAGAAGAATTCCTTCAGGCTAATATGCAGATGTCCGAAGACGATTTCATGAAAAAGGCTGAGGAAACTGTAAAACAGGGATTAGTACAGGAAATGCTGCTAAAAGCAATTGCTGAAAAAGAAAAAATCACGATCTCTGATCAGGAATACAAAGAGGGACTTACAAAATACAGCAAGGATTATGGTTTTGAAAGTGAAGATGAATTCCTGAAACAGTATGGAAAAGACATCATCGAATTAAGCCTGATTCAGGATAAAGTAGTGGAATTCCTGTTAGAAAATGCAAAAGTAACAAATGAAGAGGCAAGAGTAACCGAAGCTGCTACAGAAAAAGCAACAGAGAAGGAAACTGATAAAGAAGGAACCACAGAAGCAGGTTCTGAAAAAGGAACCGAAAAAGCTACTGAAAAGGCAACCGAAAAATAAACGGCGAAATTAGAGTAAATGATTAGCTGCCAACAGGCGATATATAAAAGATAGCGATGGTAAAATCCATGGCTATCTTTTTTGTGTAGAACTAAGTTATGGAAAGCACTCGTTGATATAAAGCTGGTTTACTCAGCATGGAGGGAACCCTGGGGTGGAGCATGCTGGACGCTCGACAGAAATCAATTTTCAGACATGCTCTGGGAAAAATTTTTATCTGCGGTGATTCATCCGATATTCTTTCGGGGAACAGCCATAGGCTTCCTTGAATTTTTTATAAAAGAAGCTAACATTTTCGTAGCCTACCTGATTAGCGATCACGCTTACCGGAGTATTGGTGTTCGCCAGCAGTTTTTCGGAACTTTTAAAACGCTGCATCTGAACCAGTTCTTTATAAGAATAACCTGTGTTTTGTTTGAGCAGGGTAGTCAGGTAGTTGGCATTTAAGTTGAAAAATGCAGCGGTAGACTCCAGAGAACAGGTTCTGAAGTTTCCTTCTATGTAACGGAGTATGGGGATGATGGTACCTTTCAGGCCTTTGCGCTCGCATTTACCCAGATCATTTTCATATACATTGATCAGTTCAGACAGGATCAGGTTAAAAAGGCTCTTGAGCATATCGGTGGAATTCAGTGAGGGATCATAACATTCGCACAGAAATTCACGAAAAAATATTGGGATGCGCCGGCTCTTTTGAGAGTGGAACAAAATATAGTGTATGTCGCTGGTATTTTCAACGATGGTGTCAATGAAAAATTGAGAAAGAATGCTTCCTTTTGCAAGGCGGCTGAAAAAATTCATATTCAGATAGTTTTTGTCGATTAAAAGGCTGATCATGATATCATTTTCTCCGATTTTCCCTACAGAATGAGGAGTGTCCGAGTCTATGAAAATCACCTGGTTTTCTTTTAAAATAAGTGTTTCTTCATTTATGATCTGGGCGCAGGTGCCGGAATACATATAGTTAATTTCTACCCATTTGTGAATGTGCAGGGGACAGGCCTGGAACCTGGAATGCTTGCGCACGAAAAGGCTGTTGGGGATTGCGCAGATGTCATTTTCACGGCTGCGGTTAATGAAGATTTTATATATTGTTTTTCCGCCACGGATTTCTGTGGGAAATTGTGACCAGAAATGGCTTCGGATTCCCTGTTGATATTCTTGTTCTTTTTTTGTTAAATTACGAAGATTAGCATCTAATGATGATAAATTCATGGTTCACTCCTGATTTTTCTACATGTGTGGTTTACGTAAAATTCTTTACCATTTTATTATAAATGTCCGTAAACAGGCTGTCAATGACAGAATTCTGAAGTTTGGTCAATAAAGAAATGATTTTTTAGCAAAATACACAGTTACCCGAAACGACCTATACAGATTTCTCAAAACGTTGTATAATTGAATATATTTTGTAACAGTTCCTTAAGCAAGGGATTTTACATAGTTTTTTGCTTGCAACTGTGAATGGATGAACTGCTTTTTGAGCAGTTGTATAATTTTTAAAATGAAGGAGATATGGAGTACACCAATGCGTAAACTAATAAAATATCTGAAAGGTTATGAAAAGGAAAGTATTATCGGACCGCTGTTTAAGCTGCTGGAAGCGTGTTTAGAACTTTTGGTACCGCTGGTTATGTCGAGAATTATTGACATTGGAATCAAAAATGCAGATCTTCCATACATACTGAAAATGGGAGCGGTGCTGATTGGGTTTGGAGTACTGGGGCTGACCTGTTCCCTGACCGCTCAGTATTTTGCAGCTAAGGCGGCGACCGGATTTGGTACGGAACTTAGGAAGGATTTGTTTAGCCATATCAATGGCCTGTCCTATACTGAACTGGACACAATAGGTACGTCTACGCTGGTAACCAGAATTACCAGTGACATTAATCAGGCGCAGGCAGGTGTCAATCTGGTATTGCGCCTGTTTCTCAGATCCCCTTTTATTGTGTTGGGTGCTGTAATCATGGCATTTACCATCAATGTGAAACTGGCATGGATATTCGTTGTTCTGGTGCCGGTTCTGTCGATTGTGATCTACGGGATAATGATGATTAGCATTCCTATTTATAAGAAGGTTCAGAACAAGTTGGATAAAGTGCTGCTGATTACCCGTGAAAATCTCACCGGTGCCAGAGTGATCCGTGCATTTTCCAGGCAGAAAGAAGAAATAGAGGATTTTGACCGGGAGAGCAGCCAGCTCATGGGAATCCAGCTTCTGGTGGGCAGGATTTCTGCGCTGCTAAATCCAATCACCTATGTTGTGGTGAATGCCGCAATCATTATCGTGCTGTGGTTTGGCGGAAAAACGGTTTATAGCGGTATTATAACCCAGGGAGAACTGATTGCATTGATTAATTACATGTCACAGATTCTGCTGGCACTTGTAGCCCTGGCTAGTCTCATCATATCCTTTACAAAAGCCTCTGCGTCTGCGATCAGAATCAATGATGTGTTTGAACAGAAGTCGGATATGAAAGAGGGAGATACACCGGTTTTGCAGGAAGAAGGCGCACCAAAAGTAGTTTTTGACAATGTTTGTTTTGCGTATAAGGGGAATAAGGATTCCCTGACAAACCTGTCTTTTGCGGCAAAGGCTGGACAGACCATCGGAATTATCGGCGGTACCGGGTCTGGTAAAAGTACGCTGGTTAACCTGATTCCCCGCTTTTATGATGTAAGAGAAGGGGCAGTAAAGATGGATGGCGTGAATGTAAAAGACTATCCCTTTGGGCAGCTTCGCAGTAAGGTAGGCGTGGTTCCCCAGAATGCAGTTTTGTTTGCAGGCACCATTCGGGACAATATGAAGTGGGGGAAAAAGGACGCATCCGATGAAGAAATATACCGCGCCCTTGAAATCGCTCAGGCTAAGGAATTTGTGGATGACAAGCCAGAAGGATTAGATACAAAGATTTTGCAGGGTGGCAAGAACCTCTCAGGCGGACAACGTCAGAGGCTTACCATTGCCAGAGCACTGGTGGGAAAGCCGGAGGTGTTGATATTGGATGACAGTGCATCGGCGCTGGACTTTGCAACGGATGCAAAACTGAGAAAGGCGATTACTGATAAAACAAAAGGAATGACCGTGTTTATCGTATCCCAGAGGGCTACTACTATTCGGGGTGCAAATCAGATTATTGTTTTGGATGACGGCGCAGTAGCCGGAATCGGTACCCACCTTGAATTATTCGAAACGTGTGAAGTATATAAAGAAATCTGTTTGTCACAGCTTTCAGAAAAGGAGCTGGGTAAATCATGAAAAAACAGGGAAACAACCGGGAAACAGAAAAAAGAATATTAAAATTAATTAAACCATACGGACATCTTCTCATTATGTCTCTGATCTTTGCCGTGATCAGCGTAGTACTCACGCTGTATGCACCGGTGATTACCGGGCAGGGCATTGATTTTATTGTTGGTAAGAAGCAGGTTAATTTTGCTGCGCTCATGCCGCTTCTGGTGAAGTTTGGAATTGTAGTGGGGGCTACGGCACTGGCACAGTGGCTGATGAATCTGTGCAACAATAAGATTACTTACCATGTGGTAAAAGATATCCGTACAGAAGCTTTTGAACATCTGGAGATTTTGCCCCTGCGTTATATTGACGGCAATCAGTATGGAGAAGTGATCAGTAAGGTGATCACTGATGTAGACCAGTTTTCTGAAGGATTGCTATTGGGATTCTCACAGTTGTTTACAGGTGTCATAACCATACTGGGTACGCTTTTATTTATGCTGAGCGTCAACTTTAAAATAACGTTGGTGGTGGTTCTGATTACTCCGCTGTCTCTATTTGTGGCAAGCTTTATTGCAAGAAGGACGTTCTCGATGTTTAAACTCCAGTCGGAAACCCGTGGGGAAATGACTTCTCTGGTGGAAGAAATGGTAGGAAACCAAAGAATTGTAAAAGCGTTTTCCCATGAAGAAGAGGCAAAAGAGAAATTCAATGCTATTAATGAGGATCTTCGCAAATGCAGTCTGAGGGCAATTTTCTTCTCCTCCATCACAAATCCGGCGACCAGATTTGTAAACGGTCTGGTTTATGCCGGAGTGGGAATTGTGGGTGCGGTTTCCGCTATCCGGGGAGTGATCACCGTAGGACAGCTGTCGTGTTTCTTAAGCTATGCCAATCAGTATACAAAGCCATTTAATGAAATCTCAGGGGTGGTCACGGAATTGCAGAATGCATTGGCGTCCGCTTCCAGAGTATTTGAACTGATTGATGAAAAGCCCCAGACACCGGATCAGCCGGATGCAATAGAATTAAAACCGGATATGGTGAATGGAAATGTGGCGCTTAAAAATGTGCATTTTTCCTATAATGCGGAGGTGCCACTAATCGAAGGATTAAATCTTACGGTCAAACCCGGGCAGCGAATTGCAATTGTGGGTCCCACAGGCTGCGGGAAGACTACTATTATTAATCTGTTAATGCGGTTCTATGATGTAGACAGCGGGGAGATTACCGTAAGTGAACACCCGATCAAGACCTTAACACGAGACAGCCTGAGAACGAATTACGGAATGGTTTTGCAGGAAACCTGGTTAAAATCCGGAACTATTGGAGAAAATATTGCATATGGAAAACCGGATGCTTCCAGAGAGGAAATAGAGGAAGCGGCAAAATCGGCACATGCCCACAGTTTTATCAAAAGGATGCCGGAAGGTTATGATACGGTCATATCAGAAGCGGGAGGAAATCTGTCCCAGGGTCAGAAACAGCTGCTTTGCATTGCAAGGGTAATGCTCTGCCTGCCGCCGATGCTTATTCTGGATGAAGCAACGTCTTCCATCGATACCAGGACAGAGATAAAAATACAGAGAGCATTTGAGAAGATGATGCGGGGCAGAACCAGCTTTATTGTTGCACATCGTTTATCTACCATACGTGAGGCGGATATTATATTGGTTATGAAAAACGGTGCGATCATTGAACAGGGAAATCATGAGGCATTGCTGCGAAATAAAGGATTTTATGCAGAGCTTTATAACAGCCAGTTTCAGCAGAATGTTTGATCTGGGAGGCAGGTATTATGGAATCAAATGCGAAAGAAGATATGGGGCAGGCTTTAAAACAGCTTGCAAGAAAAAAGCCTTTTGATAAGATTGCTGTTTCAGATATTACGGCAGTCAGCGGTTACAACAGACAGACCTTTTACTATCATTTTCAGGATAAATACGAGCTTCTGAACTGGGTATACTATCAGGACATTTTTGCAGATCTGGTAAAGGGAATTGATTTTGACAACTGGGACGGTCATTTGTGCAGAATGCTGGAGAAAATGAAAGAGGAAAGTTATTTCTACCAAAACACCATCCGCTACGCCCAGGACAGTTTCCAGGAACATCTATATCATGTGACTACGGAATTGTTCACAGAAGCGATAGAGGCGCTGGATACGAGAGAAAAACTCTCCAAGCCGGATAAGAAGTTTTATGCCGGATTTTTTGCTCATGGAGCCTGCGGAATTGTGATTGACTGGATGAAGCGGGGCATGAAAGAAGAACCACGGGTATTTGTGAAGTTTATGAAGGGGCTGGTCTTAAGCAGTGAAAAAGCTGCATATGAACGATACAGCAGTGAACCAGCTGCAACGAAAACTGATTAGAACGTATTTAAGATTCGTTTTGCCAGGAATGGGGAAGCTGAATTGAAACACGATTTAGACAGGCGGTTCAAAATGTCTAGTTACATTTTGAATTGCCTGTTTTATAATTTAGCCATAAGGGAACAATAAAAGATAATAAATGAAAACCAGTATATCATTGTGCATTTAAAAGTAAAAGAATCAATGGGGTACCAGCAAATTCAAACCGGAAAACAAAGAAATGAGGTAAAGATTATGGCTAAAAAAACATGGAAAAAATTAGTGAAAACAGGTGTGATTATAGGAGGTGCAGCAGTAGCGGCAACTGCTTATAAAAAATCCAGAGATCAAAAAGAAGAGGACAAAAAGCAGGAAGACTATGAATATGACTTCAATGAAGAAATCGACCATGGAGATAAACAGATACATTTTATAGGCGGCGGACTGGCTTCCATGGCGGGAGCGGCTTACGCAATCAGAGACGGACACTTTAAGGGCGAAAACATCCATATCTATGAAGGAATGCACATACTTGGAGGAAGTAATGACGGAATCGGTACACCTGCCGGCGGATTTGTATGCCGCGGCGGACGTATGTTAAATGAAGAGACCTATGAAAATTTCTGGGAATTATTTAAGAGTATTCCATCCCTGGAGTATCCGGGCAAGAGCGTGACGGAAGAGATTTTAAGCTTTGATCATGCCCATCCGACTCATGCCAAGGCACGTCTGATCGATAAAGACGGTGTGATCCAGGATGTTAAGAGTATGGGATTTAACAATGACGACCGTATGACACTTGGCAAATTAATGATCACTCCGGAGAGCGAACTGGATGACATGACGATCCTGGACTGGTTCAAAGATACACCGCATTTCTTCGAGACTAATTTCTGGTATATGTGGCAGACAACATTTGCATTCCAGAAATGGTCCAGTTTATTCGAATTTAAACGCTATATGGAAAGAATGATATTTGAATTCCCGAGAATTGAAACACTGGAAGGTGTGACCAGAACACAGTTTAACCAGTATGATTCCGTTATCCTGCCCATACGATCTTATCTGGAAGCTCATGGTGTGGACTTCGTTACGAATGCAACGGTAACGGACATCGATTTTGCAGAAGGATATTCCATCACGGCTACCGCAATGCATCTTACAAAAGACGGAGAAGAAAGTGTAGTGGAATTAAAAGAAGGGGATCTGTGTATTATGACAAATGGCTGTATGACAGACTGCGCAACCCTTGGAGATTTCAGCACACCTGCGGCATACAAACCGGAAAACCCGATTTCCGGTGAACTTTGGAAGAAAGTTGCTGCTAAAAAAGACGGTCTTGGAAATCCGGCACCATTCTTTACAAAACCGGAGGAGACGAACTGGGAAAGCTTTACTGTAACCTGCAAAGGCAATAAGCTGTTAAAGATGATTGAAAAATTCTCAACGAATATACCGGGGAGCGGTGCTCTGATGACTTTCAAAGATTCCAACTGGTTAATGAGCATCGTGGTAGCAGCACAGCCTCATTTTAAAAACCAGCCGGCTGACCAGACTATTTTCTGGGGATACGGATTGTATACCGATAAAGTGGGAGATTATGTGCCTAAGGCTATGAGAGACTGTACCGGAGAAGAATTATTGACAGAGCTGCTTCATCATCTCCATTTTGAAGACAAGATGGATGAGATTATGGAGGATGTTGTAAATGTAATCCCATGCATGATGCCATATATTGATTCTCAGTTCGAACCAAGAAAAATGACAGACAGACCAAAAGTAGTGCCGTCTAACTCTACTAATTTTGCTATGATCAGCCAGTTTGTGGAAATACCGGAAGATATGGTGTTTACAGAAGAATATTCGGTGAGAGCTGCCAGAATTGCAATCTATAAACTGCTGCGCATCAACAAGAAAATCTGCCCGGTTACACAGTATAAGAAAAATCCGAAAGTGCTGGCGGTAGCTTTGAAGACGGCTTATAGATAATGGAATAGACTTTCAGAGAATAGATATTTATGGAATAGATATTTATGGAATAGACATTTATGGCTTAGATATTTATGAATAGACATTTATGGATTATATAATGATTGGATAGATATCTATAGAATAGAATTTATAGAATTAGATATGAAGAAATAGGATATAAAGAATTCGGGGTGGACATTTGTCCGCCCTGTTTCTATTTTGCGCAGATTCCAGCCGTTGTAAATTTACACCCGCATAAATCCTCATTTTTTGTCGTTTCTCCCAGTTGAAAATCCATCTGAGTATGTTATACTAAAAAAGTATGAATAAAATTCACACTATTGATATTTGAATAGCACAAGCCTGCTTGCGTTATTTGGGGGTATAAAAATATGAAGTTACTTTTAGCTGCAATCAATGCAAAATACATTCACTCTAATCTGGCTGTTTACAGCCTGCGGGCTTTCGCCAGTGAGTTTGAAGAGCAGATTGAAATTGCAGAATATACGATAAATCATTATACAGATGATATCCTGCAGGATATTTATAAGAAAAAACCGGATGTCATTGCCTTTTCCTGCTATATCTGGAATCTGGAATTTGTGAAGATTTTGATAGAGGATCTGGCGAAAGTACTGCCGGATACCAGGATTTGGGCAGGTGGTCCGGAAGTTTCCTTTGATGCGGTAACGTTTCTGGAAGCGTATCCCCAGGTAAGCGGGGTCATGATTGGGGAAGGGGAACAGACCTTTTATGATCTGACCAGGTACTATGTGCAGGGCGGTGAGCTTGAGAAGATCAGGGGGATAGCATACCGTAATGAACGGAACGAGATTCTGCAAAATCCCTGCAACCCCATTCTGGATATGGATACCTTGCCGTTTATGTACGGCGATATGAAGGATTTTGCCAATAAGATTGTTTACTATGAAAGCAGCAGAGGATGTCCTTTTTCCTGCAGCTACTGCCTTTCTTCCATTGATAAGAAGCTGCGGTTTCGAAGCCTTTCACTGGTAGAGGCGGAATTACAGTTCTTTTTAGACCATCAGGTGCCCCAGGTTAAATTTGTAGATCGTACTTTTAACTGTAACCACAGACATGCCCAGGGAATCTGGAAATATATCAAAGAGCATGACAATGGAATTACGAATTTTCATTTTGAGATTGCGGCGGATTTGTTAAATGAGGAAGAGCTGCAGCTCCTTGGGACTTTACGCCCGGGGCTGGTACAGCTGGAAATAGGTGTACAGTCTACGAATATGGACACCATACGGGAAATTGACCGTGTGATGGATTTTGAAGCTTTAAAGGAAATAGTGGCGAGAATTCATGAGGGGAAGAACATACATCAGCATCTGGACTTGATAGCGGGGCTGCCTTATGAAAATTATGACCGTTTTATCCGGTCTTTTAATGATGTCTATGCCCTGAAGCCGGATCAGTTCCAGCTTGGTTTTCTGAAGGTGTTAAAAGGATCAAAAATGCATCAGAACGCGGTACAATACGGAATTCAATATAAGACCAGACCCCAGTATGAAGTGCTGGGTACAAAATGGCTTTCTTATGAAGAAGTGTTAAAGCTAAAGGCAGTGGAAGAGATGGTAGAGGTATATTATAACAGCCTTCAATTTGCCCATACGGTTCGCTTTCTGGAAAAAGCATTTGGGTCTGCTTATGAGATGTATGAACAGCTTGCTGACTTCTATGAACGGAATGGGCTGGGCGGCCAGAAGCATTCCCGCATGTCCAGAATGGAACATCTGCGGAATTTTGCCAGAGAACAGGATGAAAAAAACGCCGGGATCTATGATGAATTACTGATACTGGATCTTTATCTGCGGGAAAATAGCAAAAGCAGGCCGGTCTGGGCGCCTGACCAGGCAGATTATAAAGAGCGCATTTACGATTTTTATAAAAAGGAAGCCGGGAATCCTGCTTATTTAAAAGGATATGAGGGTTACAATTACAAACAGCTGTCGAAGATGACACATTTTGAAGTGTTTCATCATCGGGTGCTGGATCAGCTGCAGGAGGGGTGCTGCGGTGTGGTATTTGATTATCGCAGCAGGAATCCGCTGAGTGATGATGCAGCTGTTTCCGTAATTGAATTCATGTGCGGTACGCAGGAGGAATAAGAATGACGAAAAGAACAAAAGCGATTCTGGATAAACTGGATGAAGTATATACAAGAGAATACAAATGTTATCTGGATCATGAAACACCGTGGCAGCTGTTGATTGCAACGATGTTAAGTGCCCAGTGTACGGATGCCAGAGTGAATATTGTGACCAAAGATCTGTTTAAAAAATATGATACTGTGGAAAAGTTTGCAAATGCGGACTTAAAAGAACTGGAACAGGATATTAAGCCAACGGGATTTTACCATAACAAGGCCAAGAATATAATTTCCTGTACCAATACACTTATGGAAAAATACAATGGCGAGGTGCCGGATTCCCTGGAAGACCTCACAGCGCTGGCGGGCGTGGGTAGGAAAACGGCGAATGTAATCCGGGGGAATATCTTTAACCAGCCAAGCATCGTAGTGGATACCCATGTTAAGCGAATCTCCAAAAGGCTGGGGCTTACCAAAGAAGATGATCCGGAAAAGGTAGAGTTTGAATTGATGAAAGTACTGCCAAAGGATCACTGGATTCTCTATAATATACAGATTATTACATTTGGAAGGCAGATCTGCTTTGCAAGAGGACCAAAATGTGAGGAGTGCTTCCTGACGGATTATTGCCTGGAATACAAGGAAAAAAATAAGAAGAAGAAAACGAAGAAGTAAACGAAGAAGTAAAAACATAGAAGAAATATAGATGGAAATGTACAGCGTCCGGAGCATAGTATTACATGCTCCGGATCGCAGGAGGATTAGATGAGTGAAAATTATGTTGCGCTGGATCTGGAAACTACCGGATTGGATCCCAACCGGGACAGAATTCTGGAAATCGGTGCGGTAAAGGTAATAGGTGGGGAAATTACGGATACATATGAGACTTTCGTGGACTGCCAGATGCGTATTCCAGAGAAAGTGAAGGCATTAACAGGAATCGATGATTCTATGATGGAAAATGCAGAGTGTACGGAGACGGCAGTGAGAACACTGGTGGAATTCTGTGAGGGGCTGCCCCTGCTTGGGCACAATGTAATATTCGATTACAGTTTTGTCAAGCGCCAGGCGGTAAATTATAAGTTGTCCTTTGAAAAGAAGGGTATTGATACCCTGAAGATTGCAAGACAGTGCCTGGATGATGTGCCCAGCAAAAGCCTGACATCTCTGTGCTGCCATTTTGGGATTGGGCAGGAGCGGCACCACCGTGCGCTGGATGACGCAATTTCATCAAGTGAGCTGTATAAACTGCTGGCTAATGAGTATGCCAGGGCGATCCCAAGAGCATTTATCCCCAGGGAACTGATATTTCAGGTAAAAAAACAGAGTCCCATTACAAATTCTCAAAAAGTTTACTTGATAGATTTGGTAAAATATCATAGAATAGAACTGGATGTCACAATCGAGAGTATGACCAGAAATGACGCCTCGAGATTGATAGATAAAATAATACTAGAATATGGAAGGATTAAGAGGTGATTTCCTATGATGAATTTTCATAACAATAAGACAAAGCGTATTATTGCAGCTACTATTATTGTAGTCATTGTATTGGCTATGGTGGTACCTATGGTATTGGAATTATTTATTTAAGAAGGGGAAATGAAGATGAATAAGTGGAATAAGGTGGTTTTGCCGGCTGTAGTTCTGACAGCAGTATTGGCAGCAGGGGGTAGTATCCTGTCCGCCAATGCAGAACAGTCCGACGGAACGATTAACAAAGGCGTGTATATTGGCAGTGTTGACGTATCCGGAATGACAAAGGAACAGGCTGAAGAAGCGGTAAAAGGAGAAGTATCAAAAATGGAATCGGCTTCTATTACGCTTCAGGTAGGCACAGATACAGCAACGGCGACAGCAGGGGAGCTGGGAGCCAAATGGGCGAATACAGATGTGGTGGAACAGGCATTAGAACTTGGAAAAGCCGGCAATCTGATTAAACGTTATAAAGAAAATAAAGATTTGCAGCACGAGCCTGCAAAGTTTGAACTGGAATATAAAGCGGATGCAGCTACAGCCCGTAATTATGTGGAGACGAAATGCAAGGCATTTGAAAAAGAAGCGCAGGAAGGCAGCCTGACCAGAGAAAACGGTGAGTTCGAAGTGGTGCCGGGTGTCATTGGACAGAAGATTAATGTTGAAGATTCGGTATATGCGATTACCAATTACATGAATAGCGAATTTAAAGGAGAATCGGGAACGGTTACGCTTTCTGTGAATCAGGATAAGCCTAAATTTTCAGATGAAGAATTGTCAAAGGTAGAAGATGTGCTGGGAACTTATACTACATACTATGGGTCTACCTCAGGCAGAAATCAAAACGTAGAAAGAGGTGCAGAGCTTCTGAACGGTCATCTTCTTTATCCGGGAGAAAGCTTCTCCGTAACGGATGCAGTGGTTCCGTTTAATGCTGAAAATGGATATGAAATGGCGCCTTCTTATGAAAGCGGCAGGGTAGTAGACAGCTACGGCGGAGGCATCTGCCAGGTATCCACCACCTTATATAACGCATTGCTCCTTGCGGAACTGGATGTGACCGAGAGATCGAACCATACCATGATCGTAACTTATGTAGAGCCGTCCATGGATGCTGCTATCGCAGAAGGCTTGATGGATCTTGTATTTGTGAATAATACGGATGCACCTATCTACCTTGCAGGTTCTGCATATGGCGGAGAATTGACCTTCACCATTTACGGGCACGAGACAAGACCTGCAGACCGGGTGGTTGAATATGTAAGCGAGACTTTGAAGACCTTTAGTGCAGAAGGAGTTGCGCTGTATGCCAATCCAAACCAGAATGTTGGATACCTGCAGCAGACCCAGAGTGCCCTGACCGGTAAGGAAGCAAGACTTTGGAAATATGTTACCGAAAATGGAGAAACTACAAAGACACAGATTAACACCAGTTACTATCAGGCAGCACCGGTAGGTTATGAAGTCGGTACCGCTACGGCAGATCCCAATCAGGCAGCAGCGATCAGCAATGCGATTGCCGCCAATGATTTAAATGCTGTACAGGCAGCAATCAGCGGTGGGGCAGCTACGCCGCAGACTCAGCCATCTACTGATGCTCAGACACCACCTACGGACCCGAATCAGCCCCCGACAACGGATGCGCCGCAGACAGAGCCAAACCAGACTCCTTCCGACCCGCAGACACCACCTGCGGATCCGAACCAGCCCCCGGCAACAGATGTACCCCAGACTGAGCCGACCGGTCAGCCGCCAATCGAGGCACCAACGGACCCGAATACAGCAAATGCCGGAGAGCAGACACCGTAAGGTGATGATTGGGCAGGATTGTATACGGGATATGTGAAGCAGTAGATGTGATATGATAAATGCAATAGTATCGTAAATATAGTAAGACAAAATCGGCGGCTACTTGTTTGTAGCTGCCGATTTTGTTATAAAACACTATTTGGGTTTTGCTGAGTAAGGACGCTTTGTATAAGACAGGTAGTGTACGAAAAGATGGGCGTGGGAAACTGGTATGGACTCCGTCAGCTGGCCGCAGAACTG
>JAGZJZ010000014.1 GCA_018365455.1 Clostridiales bacterium | reverse complement strand
ATTTAAAAAGTCCAATATGATTTTAAGGGGATTCTCTGCGCTTTTTTAGAACAGTAAAAAACCAGTTCGCTATTATACGAACTGGTTGATGCCATTGACCTCCGCATTGAGGCGGGGGTCTTATCCTACTCCAAGGACCTGGTGCCTTGGCACATTTTCCGTTCATCACCCGGAGAATAACCGGTGTACTTTTACAATATGCAGAAGAACACCGGAAGTTTCCGGGAACATTTTATGAACGATGATTATCCGGAAAAAACCTTCATTTTATCTAATGGGGGTTTTGCCTGTACGCCGATATTGGGAAGTAGTCATATGAAATTCTTTCTTAAAACAATTGCAGAAATACTCAGCCGAAGAAAACCCCACTTTTTCAGCAATGAAAGTGGTGGAATCTGCGGTATTGCGAAGCAGAATACAGGCAGCATTTAACTTTGCCCTCATTCTAAGTTCCTGAAAAGTTGTATGATAATGTTCTTTTATTAAGCGCTGCAGCTGCCGTATGCTCAGACCCACCATATCAGCAAGTGACTCTGGGGTGATATCTGCATAATAAGAGAGAAATGCCCGTTCTATCATCAGATACTTTTTTTCTTCCGGCGGTATATCATGCCTCTCAGAGTGGGGTGTATAGCAAGGGGAGTATTCCCTTGCAAGGTGAATTAAGAATTCTGCGGCAAGATGCGGAAGAAGGAGCTGACTTCCCGCAGACTTCTGCTGTTCCTCTTCTAAAAGCCTGTGCATTGCGTCCCTGGGAACGGGGGATAGCTTCCCAAACCAGAAGTTCTGCCGGATTAGTGTCTGAATCAGAGGATCTTTTTCGGGAATAGATTTTTGACTTACGGTATAGTAGATTCCAATTTCATGCATGATATCACTGGTATCCGGTATCTGTTCATGGGATACACCGGGACCAGTCAGATAAAAATCACCTTCAGCCAGCGGATAGGTATCCGTATCGATATGAACCAGTCCGCTTCCCTGGGTAATAAAGTGAAGCTCATAGCTGTCACTGCTATGGGCATGCATAGGCATATAGGGCATGGGCCCGGAAGTGAGAGAAAGAACATGAAATTGGGTATTACTAATGGAAAAATAGATATTGACATCTCCCATTTAAGAGCCTCCTTACTGCGGCAAAAGCCTTTATTTGTTGCAATAAGTCTATTTTAATACAAATGGGATCATAAGAACAGATATAATATTATAGATTTTAAAATTTTGTAATTAGTCATGCGATACTTTAAGTGTTCATATTTATATTTGTAACCTGAAATTGTGCGTTGTAAACATATTGTAAAATAGCGCCATTATAAACGCAAACACGCCGTCCAATTCTCTGTTAAATAAATCCGAAATTATTATAATAAAGTTATCAAAACAAAAAACAAATGTTGTCTTCATTTGTAAATAAGGAGGATACGATGTACGATTTAAAACCATACTTAGAAGAAATTGACAGCGTGATTGCTAAGGGACCTTTTACAGACAGCTGGGATTCCCTGCAGCACTATCAGGTGCCGGATTGGTACCGCAAGGCAAAGTTTGGAATATTTATTCACTGGGGTGTTTATAGTGTTCCCGCATTTGGAAGTGAATGGTATCCCAGAAATATGTATATCCAGGGGAGTCCGGAATTCAACCATCATGTGAAGACTTATGGGACCCATGATAAATTTGGCTATAAAGATTTTATACCCATGTTTGACGCGCCGAAGTTTGATCCTGATGCGTGGGCAGACTTATTTCAAAAAGCCGGTGCCAAGTATGTGGTTCCGGTTGCCGAACATCACGATGGATTCCAGATGTATAAGAGCAGGATTTCTCATTGGAATGCTTATGAAATGGGACCCTGCAGAGATGTGCTGGGTGAGCTGGATCATGCATTCAAGGAGAGAAATATGGAAACAGGGGCTTCTTCCCACCGGATCGAGCACTGGTTTTTCATGGGACATGGGAAAGACTTTGACAGTGATATCAAAGAACCTATGGAACGGGGCGATTTTTACTGGCCTGCAATGCCGGAAATGGGACATCAGGATCTATACAGTAAACCGGAACCTACTGAAGAATTCTTACAGGACTGGCTTTGCCGCACTTGTGAAATTATTGATCGGTATCGTCCGAAGATTCTATATTTTGACTGGTGGATCCAGCATCACTCTGCGAAGCCTTATTTGAAAAAGCTGGCTGCCTATTATTATAATAGAGCGGCACAGTGGGGAGAACAAGTTGCGCTAAACTATAAACATGATGCATATATGTTCGGCAGTGCGGTAGTAGATATTGAGAGAGGTCAGTTCGCGGATATGAAGCCTTATTTCTGGCAGACAGACACCGCAATAGCGTTGAATTCCTGGTGCTATACAGAAAATAATGAGTTCCGCCCTGCAGAAGATCTGATTTGCGACTTGGTAGATATTGTAAGTAAAAACGGATGCCTGCTTTTAAATGTAGGCCCAAAAGCAGATGGAACATTTTCAGAGGAGGATACGAAAATTTTACTGGAGATTGGTGAATGGCTTCAGGTGAATGGAGAAGCGATTTATGAAACCAGCGTATGGCGGAAATATGGGGAAGGTCCTACGGAAATTGTGGAAGGGCAGTTTTCAGATGGTATTAAGAAGAACTTTACCCATGAAGATATCCGCTACACGGTAAATGGCAGTTACCTCTATGCAACAGCATTAAAATGCAGTCCGGATGGTAATTATAACTTGAAATCCCTGGGAATCCAGGATGCTTCCAGACAGGCAAACTTCCATGGAATTGTTTTAGATGTGGATGTACTGGGATTTGATGAAAAGCCGGAATGGGTACGGGATGAAGAAGGACTGCATATTCATGTAAATTCCGTACAGAGCACCAAACCGGTTGTATTTAAAATTAAAATCGACTAATAGGGTATTTAAGATCTGTTCTTCATCAACGTGTCTCAGATAACGTATATTTCTGGTTGATCTGGTAATCATAGGTATTGCAGGACAGGCAGATTTCCGCCTGGAATAATAGAACGGAAAGGCAGATGGAATATTTATGAATGCAAATGCAGAGTTATTAAATTTTGTTTACCAGAACTCAGGAATGGGCGTAGATACGTTAAATCAGCTGCTTGATATTGTGGAGAGCGATGCTTTCCGCAAGCAGATTGAGAATCAGTTAAAAGGATACCGGGATTTTAATGAAAAGGCGAAGGCAATGCTGAATGAGAACGGATACAATGAAAAAGATATCAGCGCTTTTCAGAAAATGACATCCAATGTCATGATTAATGTGAAGACATTGACGGACAAATCAAACAGCCATATTGCAGAAATGATGCTGACAGGCAGTAACATGGGTATTATTGATGCAATTAAGAGCATCAAAAAGTATGAGCATGATGCAGAAAAAGATATTGTTTCGCTGATGAAAAAGCTTCTTGATTTTGAGGAAAAAAATGTAGAGAAATTGAAAGAGTTTTTATAAATAAAAACAATAACAGGAAAAGAATAAGCCGGAGATTTGTACAATGTGTAAACTTTACAAATTATTTCTGGTATATGCGCTGATTACGATCATATCCGGTATTGTTTTGTTTCTGATATTGACAGAAAATCTGATAACGATTAAAAAGGATCAGGCGTTGGAGATGAGTGGACAGGTCATCGAATCGGTTGATTCTTTTTTGCAGAAGTTCGTTTTCAGGAAGATCTGCTGGTACTGGAGAAGCACTACAGTGAACTGGAAATGACCTTGATTTTACGCATGAACTGGCGCATTATGTACGGCGTGATCTGTGGGGCAGAATAATAGCTGCCCTGGTAACCGCCATTCGATTGATTCAATCCTGCTGTTCGCTGGATATGCAGGGAATAAACCCATCACCAGTGAGAAAATACCGTTCAGCCCTATGACAGTAAAGAATCCTTTACAAAAGCGGCCAAAGAAAATATTGCCCGTGCAATAGGAAATATGGAATATTTTGTAGAATTAGATATTATTGACTCGGAATAATAGAAAAGGCGATAAATTTGTCCAAATTTTCAGTAAAAATACTAGACAAATACCTCATTTAGAACTAATATATTCATATAGTATAAATTAGTGAATTTGAGGAGGATAATACGATGGCAAGAGGACAAAAAAAATCAATTGATGAACAAATTGAAATTCTGGATGGACAAATTGAAAAAGTGCAGGCAAAACTGGATGATCTCTTAAGTAAAAGAGAAGAACTGGAAGGAAAGAAGAGAGAAGAAGCGCTGGGGTATCTCTATGATATGATCCAGGAAAGCGGAAAATCTATCGAAGACATCATGATGATGATAACGGATTAGTGCCTGTTTAAAATTACTTTCTGACAACTGTGAATCCTACTATCAAGATATTTAAATACACTTGTGTGAAAATTCATAAAAATAAGGCGGCTCTATGCTGCCTTATTTTTATTTATAATACCCATAATCATGTGCAGCCTGGTACATGGCAATGATATTTTCAACAGGCGTATTATCCTGAATGGCATGGGTTGGTGCAAAGTGATATCCCCTGCATTCCATCATGATATCCAGGGTTTCTTTGCAGACATCGGTTACATCCCGGCAGGAACCATAGGCGAGAGGTCCGGCTGTGGAGATACATCCCCGGAAATTAAGCCTGCCTCCAAAATGTTCCTTTAAATATTTAGGTGACATATGAACGGCTTCCGGCTGCAAGGTGTCCACCCCTTTGATTCCGATTTCAATAAAATCTTCATAAACCCAGCTGGAAGATCCGCAGGTATGAATCAGAGATGGAATGTGATAGGAGTCAGCCAGGTCAGCAAATTGCTTGTGGATGGGTTTTAATACTTCCCGGTAAAGCTCCAGGCTGATCATGGGCCCGATCTGTGTGCCCAGATCTTCTCCCAGCCAGAGAAAATCAATCTGCCCTTTACAGGCATGGAGCAATCGGTCCAGCATTTTTAATTGAAATTCTGCACGTCTTAAGATCAGTGACATGGCGGCTTCGTCCTTTTCCAGCAGATGGCATAGGATATCCTCTACGCCCATAATGCGTCCGTTGGAGTTGATGATATCCGGCATGCCGGCATGTCCCGTAAACAGTGCGAACTGATTGTCGTAAGATTTTGCCAGATCACTGGCTGCCTGATAATCAAAGCAGTCCGGGTCCGGTACCGGAAACTTTTCAAATGCTTCCTCCCAGGCGTCTTTTAACGGAAAATCGCAAAAGTCCCAATATCCACCGGTTTCATGCGCCACCCAGCGCATAATGCTTCCCTCCAGCTGATCAACCCGTCTATTCGCCGGAACCGAGAATAACTCCGGACCGGTATAAGGTGCCTGGACAGGTCGGTAGTCTACCCCCAAGATCTGCAGGAGAGTTTCGTCAGAGCATCCGCCAATACCCAGGGCTTTTTTCAGTCTCTCATGAACTGCCGGATTTGCATCGTACCCAATTGTAACCCGGTCTGTCTTTTCGTAGAGAAAGGTACTTTTTACTCTCTCTTTAGCGGTCATGGTTTCTTTTCCTTTTTGAATGTTATACATAAGCACGCTCCTTTGTATTTCTTTTTCTAAAGTTATGATATAATAGAATTGAATCAGTTACAATGCAGTAAAAGACCAGAAAATGAAAGAAACGACTCATATTATATAATTGGAGGAGGGATGAAATGAAGCTGAAAATGAATGTGATTAATCTATATCAGTGTGACCTTGGGTTTGAAACATCCCGCAGGGTGTTTGACTACCACTATATGCTTTATGTCCACAGAGGGAAAGGTCGGTATATGATAGGAAATAAGACATATCCTGCAATTATGGGGGATTTGTTTTATGTACCTCCGGGATTGGGAAATACCATTCTGGCGGACCTTGAAGATCCATTTTTGCTATCCGGTATCGAGTTTACGCTCCAGGACCAGTCTGCCCAGAACCGATCGGCACTGGCTGGTCTTCCTCACAAGACCAATATTTTGAAAAATGGATTTTTAACAGATACCATACAGCAAATGGTAAAAGAGTATCAGATCGGGCGCATGTATTCCAGTCAGATTTGCAGCGGGCTTTTGGGTTCCCTGGTCATGAAACTGCTTCAGAATCAGGTTACAGGAGGATTGGATCAGGACCAGATCAAAGTACAGATCCTGGATTATATTGTAGAGCATATGCAGGCTGGAGTCACCCATCAGGAGTTATCCAGGGTATTTGCCTGCCATAAGAGCACGGTGAATCGTATATTGACGGCATCCACGGGCATGAGCCTTAAAAATTACCTGATCGATTTACGGCTTAAAAAGGCCGGAGAGCTTTTAAAGTACAGCAATAAATCCATGAGTGAAATTGCAGAGTTATGCGGGTACCAGAGCAGTATATTTTTCTCCAGGCAATTCAAACAGAAAATGGGATTGACGCCGCTGCATTTTCGTAATAATAGTGGGGGAAAGTTGTAGCAGCACAACCGGAATTGTTTCATACAGGTGGAATATAACCCAGCTGCAGCCCCTTTGCCACCGCCTCTACGGAAGAGGAGACTTGTAATTTATCAAATACATGCTGCAAATGATTGGAAACAGTACGTTCACTTAAAAAAAGACGGTTTGCAATCTCTTTTCGTTTCCAACCTTCTGCCAGCATCTGAAGCACCTCTTTTTCGCTGAGGGTCAGTTCCTCCATAAAAGAATCGGTATTTGGAAAATAGGTATGTCCATTAGCAATGAACGAAAGGATATGCAGAAGTTCTTCCGGGGAAACAGTTTTGCTGATAAATCCTTTTGCACCTATTTTACAGGATTCCCTGCGGTAGACAGGCAGATCATATCCGGAGAGCATCACCAGCTTCTGCTGAGGAAATTCTTTTAAGATCCGCCTGGAAAGGGATAAACCGTCTTCGTCATTGCGTTGGTTCAGATTAATATCCATAAGGATGATATCCGGGTTCAGCCGGCAAATATCTTCCAAAATATTGCCGGTATCCTGTATGGAAGTTAAGGATTCGATTAAGGAACGGTCTTCCAGGGCGATTTCAAGGCTTTTTGTAAATAGCACATGGTCATCGACTAACAAAATTTTCATAAGAATGTTCTCCTTTCATCGGCATGGTGATCTGAACCGAAATGCCCCGGGGAGTGTTATCCTGAATCTTCATTTCGCCGGACAGGGACAGTGTCTGTTCCTGAATGGAAGAAATCCCTTTGTGATCGGATGTGGGTGAAAGCAAGATAGTATCTGCACAGGAAGTGCCGTTATCTTTGACGCACAGCTGGATATTGCCTTTTTCCTGAGACAGCGTTACCCACATATAGTTTCCTTTGGAGTGCTTATACACATTGGTAGTCAGCTCCTTTATAAAACGGTATATAATCAGGTGGTAAGGTTCAACCAAAAATAAATCGTCCGGGCATGAAAAGGTAGTAATAATGGTACGGTAGGGAAAAGATCTGCCTGTTTCTTCAATGAGATTTTGATAATTTTCCTTTAAAGTCAAAGATTTTACGATCACCGGATGATAGTCCCGCATTTGTCTGCGGATATTTCCGTTTAGATCGTCAAGGGTATTTAAGATCAGTTTCTGTACCTTGGGATCTTCTGATTTACTCATCAGATTCTTCAGGGATAAGACATCCTGCAGAATTTCTTCATGAAGATAGTTGGAGAAATCTGCTTTTAACTGCTCTTCCCGCCGAATCTGTTCCAGTACTTTATTATAAGAACCGGATAGGAGGAATGAAAACTTCTGTCTGCGGAAATTCTGCTCCAGCATAATATTACACAGGAATACCAGCCAGATGAACAGATTAATAATAAGAAAATATCCCCGGAAACTAAACTTCAGTAAATAGGATATCAGAACTACGGCAACGGCAAAAAACAGGAACATAATCCATGCCTGTTTTTTATGAAATACAGATGATAAGGGCGTACTCCTGGACTTTTTAAAGGATATGGCATGAATGTTAAAAAAGAAAAGCAGTACAACCAGGTAAACACCAAAATTTTCAAGATGTCCAGGAACTTTAGACATCAGGATGCAGTATAGGGCAAAGCCCCCGAAAATCAGGAAAAAAGAGGTTAAAATGTATTTACGCTCACTTTTCCAGACGAACCCCATTCTCTTATGATGCCGGATCAAGATTAGGAAAAAGCTGAAAACGGTGACGAGAAACTGGATTCCGTACATGCAGGCGAAGACCCTTGGAGAGATAAAAAGTCCGATAATGGAACCAATACACGACAAAACCATCAATATCCCGGTAAACCGCTTAAATTGATATCCGGTATCCTGAAAGAAAAATACCAGAGTAAACCTTGCTGAAGCGCAGAGGATCACAGGACCCAAAGCGCTCAGCGCTACTGTGCCTGCAGGGGAGGTATCCAGCGTAAACACAATATACCAGCAATTCAGAGCCAGCAATCCGCTGAACAGATTCAGCATCTTGTTATTTTTTAAGTTACAGGTAATGATATAGGAGATATCGAGCAGTATCAGGGTGGAAATCAGATAAGGAATAAAGCCCGTGGAATCAGATAATCTGCCAGGACCGGTAATGTATGCAATATATAACATCGTAATCAGGTGATTTGCCAAAAACAGCAATTTGATTTTTCTTGGTTTCATTCTTAATATCTCCATTTTTATTTTCAGTCATTATTTTAAAACACACTCTGGGATGCATGATGCACCCAAACCGGAGCGCACAGTTAACAGGAAGCAATTTTAAATCACGTCCCGGAGCTGTTAAAAATAATCCGATAGCATGCTCTCTTGGTGATCATATAATAAACCAGATATATAACAGCCGTCAAGCCTACAGAGGCGGCAACGGGAAAATACTGAATCAGTGAATTTCCCAATAAGTTCTGCATCAATCCACACTTATAAACAAGCAGGGCAAACAAACTGTCTGTTAATCCAATTATAAAAGGGATGCCATAAAAAGTGAACAACTGATTTCTGATAATTATCTTAATTTTTTTGCTGCTGTACCCCATTTTCATTAAAATGTCAAAATCTTCTCTGGAATCGGTTATTGCTGAGACATTATTAAAGTATAAAATGCTTCCGGTAGCAATGAAAAATAATACAACCAGAAATCCAATCAGAAGAAAAGTGGAACTGTTCAGAGTGAGCAGTGTATGGATCCGATGGAAATTACTCTGAAGATACGGGCTGCTGTCCGTGATTTTTTCCATTGCAGTATAGAGAGACTCGTTGTTTTTTAAAACGGAACCATTGAGGCTTAATACCGTAGTTCTGGGATACTCCATGTCAGCGAGCTGTTGATAAGCTTCGTCGCTGATAATTAAAGTGCAGACGCTGTTGGCAAAAGAAACCGGATTGTCCAGTGCGGTACATTTGACTTTCAGATTCAGAAGCCCCTTTTTGGTCATCAGCGGATAAATGCTGCCGGTTTCATCATAACCATCCGGATTGGGTTCGTACTTAACCAGGATGCATGCTGTTTCTGACAGGGGGAGCAGCCCATTTAAAGAATCTGCCCTTCCCTGGGCTGTCATTAACTGTTTGTATGAGGATGCGGAAATACATTCAAATCCAGGCAGTCTGGTAAGCTTCTCGTTGTCTGCATCTCCTTTTGCGCTGCCAATTCCATATTCCGGAGGAACAACTTGTGCATCAGAGGTTATTCTTAAAATATCTGTGAGGGTAAATGTAATGTGAGGAGTGTCTGCGGCATTCCGGTTGACCTGGTCAGATGATGCTGTTATCTGGATAGACTCCTCTTCAAGTACCTTTACCGTTTCCCGGATTTGCGCCTCATTTTCTACCCGAAATTCAATCTCCGAAGGTGCAATGCGGGAAACAGCAGCGATGGGATAGTATAAAGTAAGACCCATCACCCCGGTTATGGTCAGGGTAGCGGCGGAAAACAAGGTGAGCATAATCATTGTTCTGGCATTACTGCGGATTCGGTAAATAAAATTTGGAATGGTTATAATCCTGACATCCGAATAGAAGCGTTTGCTGCGTTTTCTGATCATCATCAGGCAGGGCAGAAAGGAATTGATAAAAAATATGGTTCCCAATACAACAAGCAGAAGGGTTCCCATTCCAATGGGGGTAAATCCGGCGGTAATCCACAGAGAATCTTTTCCCTGCAATATATTTAGTGCCAGCAAATATCCGGACAAAATCATTAAAAGTCCCGCAATGGCAGGTAAAATCCGGGTTTTCATATTTCTTTCTGCACGTTTTTCCAGACGTATCAGATTCATAAGTGAAGTCTGCCAGACCACTTTTGTATTTGAAAGAAACATTGCAGACATCACTGCAACGACAAAGATTATGGTTTTGGCAATTGCTCCGCCGTGAAACAGAATCATCTTTCCCTCTAATGAAGGCAGTCGTAAAAGTGCTGTAATTAAGGTGACGACTCCTTGGTGCAGGAATGCGCCAAATATAGTGCCAATGATAAGAGAAACCATACATATAAAAAAGTTCTCCAGAGCTAACAGACGCAGAATGGCTGACTTTCGGTATCCCAACAGTACATAGATGCCAAGTTCTTTTGTCCTGCGGCGCAGAAAAAAACGATTGGAGTAGGTCATATAGAAGATAACAAATGCCATAAGGAAAACTGAAACTGTACGGCACATCATTTCCACCCTTCCATCAGAAGAGATTTTTTCCAGCATTACGTCATTCATAGAAAATGAAGTAAAGGCAAAAAATATTGTGATTACAAAGGAAACGGATATGAGATAAAGAGTGTAAAAAGAAAAGTTCTTCTTCAGGTTTTTCATAGCTATCAAAATAATATTCATAAGATCCTCCTGTCATGCATGATTTAAACGGGCGGTTTCTTCCATGAGGATCTCATAGAAGGCGTGTCGGCTGGTGCCATGATTCAGAAGGGTTTTTATAATGCGTCCGTCTTTAAAAAAAAGAATTCTTTTTGCATAACTGGCAGCATATGCATCATGGGTTACCATTAGGATGGTTGTTTCTAAATCTTTGTTCGCTTCGTACAGGGTAGACAGAAGTTCCGCAGCGGAACTGGAGTCTAAGGCGCCGGTTGGTTCATCGGCAAATAAGATACTGGGATTTTTGATCACAGCTCTGGCGGCTGCGGCGCGCTGCTTCTGCCCGCCGGAAAGCTCACCGGGATATTTATCGAGCTGGGAAGCAATGCCAAACCGTCTGGCAAGCCTGAGGACGTTATTTTCAATAACTTCTGGGGACATTTTTTTTAGTGTCAGGGGAACTGCTATATTTTCCCGGATCGTAAGGCTGTCTAACAGGAAATATTCCTGAAAAATAAAGCCCAGATGATCCCGGCGGAAATCGGCGGCCTTGCGGTCTGATAAACTGTTTACCGGAATACCCTGTATGCTAATCTCGCCGCTTGTTGGTGCATCAATAGTAGAAAGTACATTTAACAGTGTGGTTTTCCCGGACCCCGAAGCCCCCATAATACCGATAAATTCCCCGGATTCTACCTGGAATGAAACGTGATCCAGTCCCGGACGCTGGTTTTTGTGGTATATCTTTGTAATTTCGTTTGCTGATAACAAAATACTCATAACAATATCTCCTTTTCAATTGGTATATCAGACAGTATAGAAAAGGGAGTGGAGGATTGCATGAGTAATTTGCGCAAAATTTAAAAAAGCTATAAAGAAGATGGGATGTCTGACATTTCAGATATAAAAAAGGATGGAAGTATCCAGTGATATGCGCCCATCCAGGCAGACAGTTGTAATCATAAAACTGTTTACCGGGGAGGAACATACCACTGGGTGGCCTTCCATCCTATCTTTTATACCTCTTTCACCTTCGTCCATACCCTTGTCTTAGCGGATTCCAATATAGCATCCGAGATCAGTTCAATGGCATAGCCATCCCGGAAATTGGGGCTGACTTCCTGATCCTGCACGATAGCTTTGCAAAAATCATTACATTCTATGATCTTTGTCTCGGTATAACCGATACCAAGTGCCGGAATTGGCCACAGCCCTTCGCCGTAGGGGTGGCTGGGACCCGTGTAAACAGTACGGAACCCTCGTCTGTCATCCCCGTCTTTGGCAAAGCACACCTGAAGTTCGTCCCTTCGTTCATAATTAAAACAGATAGAGCCTTGGGTGCCGTGAATTTCAAAGGTAATATAATTATTTCGTCCCCAGGCGTTTCTGGTGGCTTCGATTGTACCGAATGCACCGTTGGCGCACTCTGCCATAAAGCAGCACTGGTCATCTACATCCACCGCCTGACGGATGCTGCCTGCACCTCCTTTTGTATTGCCCAGGCTGTCGGACAGGCCGGATTGCACCGGACGGTCAGGGATGTATGTGGCAGTCCGGGCATTCACGCTGGTAAATTCACCGACAAGAAACCGGAGCATATCAACAACATGGGTACCGATATCACCTAAGGCACCGCTGCCGCAGATGTCTTTTTGAAACCGCCAGGAAAGGGGGGAATCGGGATCAGCTGACCAATCCTGCAGGTAGGTGCCCCGAAAATCCAGAATTTTACCAATTGCCCCTTCATCTATGTATTTTTTAGCCAGCTGTACGGCAGGAGTTCTGCGGTAATTAAAGGCGACCATAGTTTTTACATGATTATTTTTAGCTGCCAGGTACATCTCTTTTGCCTGACTGGTAGTCAGTGACAGGGGTTTTTCACACAGAATATGTTTTCCTGATCTGGCAGCGGCGATTGCAATTTCAGCATGTACATTGTTGGGTGTGCAGATGTCCACCACATCAATATCCGGGTCATTGATAATATCGTGCCAGTCGGTGGTATAGGATGCAAATGCAAATTTTTCTGCCGCTTCTCTGGCAGCTGTTTCATTGATGTCTGCTATTATTTTTTTGACCGGGATGGCAGGAGCAGGCCAGAAGAACATAGGCATTCCTGCATAAGCGATAGAGTGGGCTTTTGCCATAAAGCCGGCTCCGATTAATCCGATATTTAATGTTTTCATAGTTATTCCTCCTAAATGATGAACTGACGCATATAGCGGTAACTGAGTTTCAGGGAATCGATGATTTTTTCCTTTGTTCCTTCGAAAGCCTTGTCTTCAATTTCGATGCAGGAACAGCCGTCATATCCGATGTCGGTCAGTGCGGACACATATTTTCCCCAGTCCACATCGCCAAGACCCGGTAGCTTTGGTGACATATAATCCAGTGGATATGCCATAATACCGGCATCTTTTAATTTATCCGGATAGATTTTAATATCTTTATAATGTACATGAAAAATTTTCTCCCGGAATTCATAAAGCGGCCGCAGATAATCAATGCCCTGCCAGATAAAGTGTGAGGGATCGTAGTTAAGCCCAAAATGGCTGCTGGGTATCAGGGAAAATGCTTTTCGCCAGATTGCAGGAGTAGTCATGAGATTCTGTCCGCCCGGCCACTCATCCGGGCCAAACAGCATGGGGCAGTTTTCAATCGCAATTTTTACGTTATGTTTTTCTGCAAGTTCTATAATTGGCGTCCATACCTTTTGAAATTCAATCAGATTTTCTTCGATCGTCTTTGTCTGCATTCTTCCGATAAATGTTGTAATCATAGGTACACCAAGTTTCGGTGCAGCACAAATCATGTTTTTTAAATGTTCAATATAGTAGTTTCTTTTTTCCTGATCTTCCGTAAGCGTATTGGGATAATAGGCCAGAGCGGAGATTTCCACGTTTTTTTCACAGCAATAATCCTTAATTTCCTGGATTTTCTTTTCATTCAGATGTTCGATATCAATATGTGTTACGCCGGCATAGCGTCTGGATGCTTTTTCCACAGGCCAGCAGGCAACTTCCAGGCATTCATATCCAATGGAAGCAGCTGTATCTACTACTTCTTTAAAATCTTCATGATCTAATATAGCAGTTACAAATCCTAATTTCATAGCAATCATCCTTTCTTTATAAGGTGTTTATTTCCGCGAGCAACGAGCCAAACGGACACGCTGGCGTGTCCACTTGGCGACTGCCGCGAGGGTCAAATACCCCGCAGCTCGCTGCGCAGTTTGATGCCCCGTTGCTTGCAGCGGGGTCTTTGACTTCCGCGGGATCTTTGATTGTGATTCCACGAAGAGTACCTGATGAATAGTGACCATACAAAATATTTGCGCAAATTTTACTTCGAATCCATAATAAACCGAAATGACTCTTCTTGTCAATGAAAAAAACAGGTCAATAAACTGTTGAAATTGACGAATCAGAAAAATAAAGAAAAAGGGAAAAAGCGGTAAATCATAAAAATACACAAAAATGGTTAAGGAAAGCCCCTATTTTTGACGACAAATTTGAGGAAAATATACAAAGTGATGATTTAGGAGGAAAAAATCAAGAAATAATATTGACAATGCACAAAAGATAAGTTAAGATAAAACCACAAAACAAATTTGCGCAAATAAATGAAAACTAATAAAAATTCAGCGAAAAAGGAGAGGATTATTATGAAACTAGGATACATGACAAATGCATTTGGTCCATTGACAGGTGATGGAGGCGGCGTTACCAGCATGAAGGATGTAGGTTACGTAACGATGTGTGATGATGAAGACGCAATTTCTAAAATTGCAGCCAGGGGATACCGATACATAGAAATATTTGAGGGCAATATACGAGCTTACAAAGATGATCCGGGAAAATTTTTGGATATCTGCAGTAAATACGGTGTATCTGTTTTAGGGGTTTATGCAGGATGCCATTTTATTTATGAGGATGCTTTGGAAGATGAACTGTATAAAATAAAAGAAGTTACTTCCATTGCCCGGCAGCTGGGAGCTAAGCATATTGTATTGGGAGGCGGATCGGTACACGGTTCCGGTATCCGGGAAGAGGATTATCCCAGATTGGCAAAAGGGATTGATCAGGCTGCTGCAATTATTTCGGAATATGGTTTAATACCCAGCTATCATCCCCATTTGGGATCACTGGCGGAGAAACCGGATCAGATCCATAAATTATTTTCCTTAACGGACATTTCTTTCTGCCCGGATATTGCCCACCTGGCAGCCGGAGGATCCGATGCCCTTCAAATGATCAGGCAGTACTATGACAGGATAAAATATGTGCATTTAAAAGATCTGAATTCAGCCGGAGAGTTTGTACCATTAGGAAAGGGTAGCATCAACCTGGAAGAAATTATTTCCTATTTAAAGGATAAGGGGTATGATAGCGACTGGCTGGTAGAGATTGACGGGTATTCCGGAGATCCCTGTGAAGCATGTGAGACATCTTACCAGTATTTAAAAGGAAAACTACTGTAATCAAAGAAAGCACGAGGTGGAAAGATAAGATGAAGAAGAAAATATTAAGTGTATTATTATCCGCAGTTATGGTTTGCTCTTTGGCGGCATGCAGCACGACAACCGATACGGTGAATACAACAGAGGGAAATAAGGAAACAGCCGCAGGAACTTCTGCACAGTCAGAGGAGAAGGAAACAGCCGGCGCAGATAAGGCCAAAAACGATGCAGTTGAAAAAGCAGATGATACAGATGAAACGAATGGAGGTGCTGTCTCCGGAACCGGAGAGATCCTTTCCACGGGTCCAAACGGAGAAACTGCCACCCCAGCCAGTGAATTGACACTGACGGAGGAGGAGATTGCTAAAGTGAAGGAAGGCAAATATACGGCGGCCATTTCTTTCCACTATGGCGGAAATGACTGGTCGACTTCCCAGCTAAAAGGGTTGACGGACCGGTTTGCAGAGCTTGGCATTGAAATTGCAGCTACAACAGACGCTAACTTCTCAGCCGAACAGCAGGTGGCTGATATTGAAACCATTATGGCAAAAAACCCGGATGTTCTCGTTAGTATTCCCACAGATGCCACTGCCACAGCAGATGCATTCCAGCGTGTTGCCGATGCGGGTACGAAACTGGTATTTATGGATAATGTGCCAAAAGGTTTTAAGGCTGGCGAAAACTATGTAGGCAGTGTTTCTGCAGATAACTACGGGAACGGAGTGATTGCAGCAGATTTGATCGGAGAGGCTTTAAATGGCGAGGGAAAAATAGGTATAGTCTATTATGATGTGGATTTCTTTGTGACCAATCAGAGGCTGGAAGCATTTGAAAAAACCATGGAAGAAAAATATCCAAATATTGAGATCGTATCTAAAATGGGATTCCAGGATGAGAATAGCTGCGATGTGGTAGCGGATGCCATGCTGACACAGAATCCGGACATCCAGGCTATTTTTGCCCATTGGGATATCCCCTGTGAAGGGGTGCTGTCTGCATTACGCGCCGCAGGCAGGGATGATATTCTTCTGGCTACCATTGATTTGGGTAATAATGTGGCAAAAGAGATCGCTGCAGGAAAAATATTAGGACTTGGTGCACAGCTTCCCTATGATCAGGGTGTGGCAGAAGCCAATATGGCGGCATATGCACTTCTGGGAAAAGAGGTTCCTGCATATGTGGCAGTTCCGGCAAAAAGAGTAGATCAATCCAATATACTTCAGGCATACGAAGACGTATATCATGTACCGGCACCGGACTTCCTGAAGGATGCATACAAGGAGTAACTCAGTTAATATTCACAGGTCGCATGAAAGGTGCCTGTGATATACATGGAGGTCAATATGAGTCAATATGTATTAGAACTAAAAGGAATCAAAAAGTCCTTTGGAGCCGTATCGGTCCTAAAGGGTGTGGACTTCTCCCTTGCAAAAGGAGAGGTACATGCTCTGGTGGGTGGAAATGGTGCCGGTAAATCTACGCTGATGAAGATTATGACAGGCGTCTACACCAGGGACGATGGGGAGATTTATATAGATGACAAACAGGTTATGATTCACAGCACCCATGATGCAAAGGATAACGGGATTGCCATGATTTTTCAGGAACTGTCACTGGTACAGACAATGACAGTGGCGGAAAATATATTTCTGGGAGAAGAAGTAACCAGACATGGTATCCGGGATACTGCTTATATGAATCAAAAAACTAAGGAAGTATTGGATGAGCTGGACATAGTTGCGGATCCGGATATTCCGGTGAATAAACTCAGTGTAGGTATGAGCCAGATGATTGAGATTGCCAAAGCAGTTTCCAAGCAGGCACGTATCCTGGTTTTGGATGAGCCAACAGCGGCGCTTTCGGATTCCGAGACGGCAGAATTATTTAAAATGATACGGGATTTGAAAGAAAAAGGGGTATCCATGGTGTATATTTCCCACCGGATGAATGAGATTATGCAGATTGCGGACTCTATTACCATTTTAAGGGACGGCGTCATTGTACATACCGATGCAATCCGTAATATGACCCTGGATGATATTATTACCCATATGATCGGCGGAGCAGGTGTGAATAAAAAGTTCGATTGGATAGAGCGGGAATATGATAAAAAGGGTGCGGATATGCTGACGGTTCAGCATTTAAATATTAACAGTAAGCTTAAGGATATTTCCTTCTCCCTTAAAAAAGGTGAAATCCTGGGTTTTGCCGGACTGATGGGAAGCGGAAGAACGGAAATTCTGGAAACTTTGTTTGGCGTAAGGAAGAAAGAAAGCGGTACGATCCTGCTAAACGGAGAAGTAATTGAAGTGAAAAATACCAGGGATGCTGTTAAAGCAGGTTTCGCATTGATTCCGGAGGACAGGCGGAAACAGGGGCTGGTGCTGATTCATTCTGTTAAGGAAAATGCTATTTTGCCCATTGTAACCAAACTGAGAAAGAAGAAGATTCTGGTTGATGAAACAGCGGCAAATGAAATGGTGGAAAAGAACGTTGAGCAGCTGAACATTATCACGGACGGCATACAGAAGAGAATTAATCTGCTGTCCGGTGGAAATCAGCAAAAAGTGGTAATTGCCAAATGGCTGAATATGAATCCTCAGATCATGATGCTGGATGAGCCAACAGCCGGTGTGGATATTGGAGCAAAGACGGAAATTATTGAACTGATCCGCAATTTTGCTGATGCGGGAAAGGGAGTAATTTTCGTGTCCTCGGAATTGACAGAGCTGATGGCGGTCTGCGACCGTATTATAATCCTGTATGATGGAAGGATTACAGGAGAAATAGAACGTAAAGAGATAAAAGCAGAGGAGGAGTTACAGTATGCAATCCAAAAAGGGGAATAGACTTTTAAATTTGCAATGGGATAAGTATATGGTTTACATTATCTTTGTTGCCGTATTTATTGTTTTTGGCATTACGCTGGGAAATAAGGGGTTTTTAGGTGCAAATAACCTGATGAATGTCTTAAGGCAGACGGCAATGATATCTGTTATGGCAGTAGCCTGTACCTTTGTTATGGCTGCCGGACAGATTGATTTGACGGTTGGTGCGGTAGCGGCAATGACTGCGATGATCGTGTCACTGATCCTGAAGAGTACCAACTCTATTCTGCTCGCTTTGGCAGCCGGACTTGGATTTGGTTGTCTGGTAGGCCTTGTAAACGGTGTTTTGATTACAAAGCTTCGCCTGCCGGCATTTTTGGCTACGATGGGTATGATGCAGGTGGTTCGGGGAAGTGCCATGTGGATAACGGAAACGGCAGCAGTTCCCATTGAAAATGCAGGGTTTAATTTTATCTTCGGAGTGGGAAATATAGCAGGCATTCCGGTTTTGATTCTATGGACGGTGTTATTTTACATAATCGGCATACTGATATTTAATAAAACAGCATTTGGGCGCCATACACTTGCCACAGGCGGGAATGAAGTTTCGGCAGGGTATAGTGGAATAAATACCGTAAAAGTCAAGATCACCGCATTTATTATGTCCGGCGCATTTGCAGCATTTTCGGGCATCATGTATGCAGCGCGTCTTCAGGCAGGACGTTATTCTTATGGAGACGGAGACGAGATGTCTGTAATCGCGGCTGTTGTACTGGGCGGTACCTCTATGTCCGGTGGAACGGGATCTGTAATCGGTGCCTTGTTTGGATCAATACTCATGGGATTAATTAACAACGCATTGATTCTGGCGGGGCTTAGCACCGCCCAGCAGACAATTGTAAAAGGCGCAATTATCGTGATTGCGGTTGCTCTGAGCAACCTGGCTCAGAAAAAAAAGAACTGAAAATAATTGTACGTAAAAATTTGATAACATATGGAACAAAGAAAACATAATAAGAGAGGTATAGGACAATGAAAAAATTAAATGTAGGTTTAATAGGTGCAGGATTTATGGGTAAAGCACATGTAGTAGGGTATTCCAATATGCCAAAGCTGTTTTGGCCGGCACCGGCAATGCCTGTGATGAAAACAATATGTGATATTGTGCCGGAGATTGCAGCAGATGCAAAAGAAAGATTTGGTTTTGAAAAATGCTGTTCCGATTACCGGGAGATTATTCAGGATCCTGAAATTGATGTAGTAAGTATCTGTACGCCAAACAACGCACATGCTGAAATTGCGATTGCAGCTCTGAAAGCAGGGAAACATGTGATCTGTGAAAAACCCATTGCATCTACTTTGGAAGACGCAGAAAAAATGGCGGAAGCAGCAGAAGAAGCGGCGAAACAGGGAATTATCAGCATGAATGCATATCAGTACCGCAGAGTGCCGGCGCTGGTTCTGGCGAAAAAATTTATCGACGAAGGTTCCCTTGGCAGAATATTGAATGTAAGATGCACCTATCTGCAAAGCTGGTGTGCAGATCCTTCTTCACCATTGTCCTGGAGATTCCAGAAAAAAATAGCCGGAGCAGGTACCTTGGGAGACATTGCATCCCATGTGATCGATATCGCTCAGTATCTGGCAGGTGACATGGATGAAGTAGTATCAATGATGCAGACGTATATCACAGAAAGACCGGTACAGGAGGGGGGGACAGACCTTCTTGGGACAGTTAAAATGGATTCCAATGCTAGGAAAGAGCCGGTGGATGTAGACGATGAAGCTTCTTTCCTGGTTCGTTTTAAGAGCGGGGCAGTGGGAAGCATTGAAGCTACCAGAAATGCATGGGGAAGAAATAATTTTATAACGGTGGAACTTCACGGAACACTTGGCAGCGTATGCTTTAACTATGAAAGGCTGAATGAGCTGCAGGTTTGCTGGGCTAATGATCCCGATGACAGGCGTGGATTTAAAACGATTTATACGGGGCCCGCTCATTTTTATGGAGATGCAACCTGGAATATCCCGGGCATGAATATTGGTTATGGAGAGTTGAAAGCAATTGAAATGTTTGATTTTGTCAGTGCAATTGTGAACAAAGAGCAGCCTTCCACCAGATTTTCTGTGGGTTATGGAGTTGAGAAAGTTTGTGACGCGGTTGCAAAATCTGCGGGCAGCAGGCAGTGGGTAAAGGTGCAGGAGTAGGTCAGAAAAAGCAGGATAGGTTATGCAAATGCAATTGCATAAACTATCCTGCTTTTTATTTTGCTCCTGATATAAAAGATAAATCAGGTATGACTTCCCGCTATTCTTTGGAAAAAATATAATTAGGATTTTCCTTCAAAGCAAGCTTTAAGGCAGAAGAAGGCTCCTCTTTAAATACTTTCTTCCAGGATTTTAAAAGGTTTTCCGGTGTGACCACAATCGGCTCAATACCGATAAAAGAAGGTGTCTTTTTATGAAGCAGGGCATTGGCGGCAGCCATGGCAATTGCCTGCCCCTGTTCATAGGAACACTGGGCGCTGATCATTTTGATCATACCTCCTTTTGCCAGATTCTGAGCAATGGAATAATCCAAATCACCGGTTACGATGGCAATATCTGTGCGCTCCATCTGGGTTAAGGCAGCCATTGCTTCCATTGCAGGACCTTCCCATGAAATATACAGTGCTTCGATCTCAGGATGCCGTTTTACCAGATCCAGAGTTTGCTTGAATACGTCTTCTTCGGAACGGAATGCGATAGTGCCGCAGACCTGAAGATCGGGATATTCTTCTGTAATCACTTGCTCGGCAGCCCGGTCTCTCTGGTTGGTCGCATAAAAGTTAGCGCCATGTTTAATAAAAGCCAGTTTTGTGAGACCGTGTTTCTGCATATATTCACCCAGCCCGTGTCCCATATTACTGCCGTGGGAGTGTTCGTTGACGGAGACACAGCAGACGTAATCATCTGGTGTCAGTCCATCGGGAACATTGGTAATTAATATCATCCGGGAAGGGCTACTGGCAATATTTTGAAAAGCATGGGCAGTTTTTTCATTATCTGTTGGTATGGCAATCAAAATGTCGGGTTCCAAAAGCTTAAGGCTTTCCAGCTGCCTGCATTGCAACTCCGGATTAAAGTGGGCATCGGTAATCGCTATAATCGAAATGCCCAGATTGTCAAAGATATCACGAATCCCTTTCTGGTGCAGTTCCATCCATGCTTTGCCGGCATAGTGGAAAGAAATAGCGGCGGTATAATTATTTTCCCGCAGAGTTTGTTCTTCCGAAGGGGTCAGCGTCAGGGAATCAATGGTTTCAGCCTTTTCTCCAAAAGGTCCCCGGCCAATGCCGCAGGTGGAATCCCTTACGTTTAATTTGGAAGGAAGGACTACCTTTTGGCTGGGCAGCAGGGTAGGAGAATTAATGCGCCGGATAAGCGCACTTACTGCCTGGTTTGCTATTTCAGCCGTATTCTGCTCTACCGTTGTAAGTGGCGGATTATGCAGTGCTGCCCAGTCAAACTCATTGAATACCACCAGCGAAACATCATTGGGGCAGCTAATATTATGTGAATCCATATAATGCAGCAGCGGAAGTAAAATAGAATAGTTTGCAGCCAATATGGCAGTGGGAGCGTCATATCCGGTAAAAAGCTGGTTCAAGACATTATAAATATCCTGAGAGCTGTGCAGATTCGTTACGATATATTTAGGATTGGCTTCGATCCCGTATTCCTGCAGCGCCTGTGTAAAACCCAACAGCCTTTTGGGAGAACGGTCCTGGGAGGAGCCCAGATAAGCGATTTGTTCGTGACCGTTTTTAATCAAATGGCGTGTTGCCTTATATCCTCCGTCACAGCTGTCGGACAAAATAGTGTCTGCTTTGTAATTATCCAGTTCTCTGCCCAGAATTACAACCGGAAAATTTACAAGGTTTAAAAATGATTCCAGAATGGTATCTTCTTCGTCCGGAAAGACAATGGCTCCGGCTGCTTCCGGCGCATTAGTTAAGTAACGGTTGATAATATCCAGTCTGTTCGGATCGTATGCGTACTCGAAGGATAATAGTGTATACGGCGTGTTTTTTAAAAGCGTTTCTGCCTGCTTCTCTATCTGCTGTTGAAAATTACTCTTCCTATTGGATTTCAGGAAGAGGATGTACTTGGTATCCGCTTTAGACTGCGTAAGTGATTTGTTCTTTTTAATAACGAAATTAGGCGGATGATCCAGCTCCTGGATTGCTTTTTCCACCCGTTCCACAAGTTCCGGACTGACAAAACGGGTCTTATTTACTACGTGGGAAACAGTAGAGGTAGAAACACCTGCCATTTTAGCGATGTCTGTTATTGTTGCCATAGTGGTAGCTCCAATTCTTAAAATTTTATATAAGCATCATGATTCCTGTTTATTTTATTATAAAATAGGTGAGCAAGGCTTGTCAATAAAATTTGCGCAAATTTTGTTTGGCTTTGATGTTACGATTTTCTTTATCTCAGTATCCAGATCCAACACATTTCAAGTAACGGATAAATCTTTCTGCTTGACGATTCCCATCAATGTATGTTACTATAATACCGACAGACAGTCGGTCTATAAGCAAATAGATAAATTGGAGGTAGATCAATGAGGGTTGTGAAAGAAGCAGAAGAACGAAGAAATGAGATTTTAGATGCAGCAGACGAGCTATTTGGTGAAAAGGGATTTGACGGAACAAGTACGAATGATATTCTTAACAAAGTTAATATAGCGAGGGGAACACTGTACTACCACTTTAAGTCCAAAGAGGATATTATGAACGCATTGATTGACCGGTACAATGTACGGCTCTTAAGCAGAGCCAGGGAGATTGCAGATGACAGGACCATTCCGGTACAGGAGCGCATGGTCCGTGTTGTACTGGCATTGAATATAGGCAGCGGGAGCGGCAAAGAAATTATAGATCATATCCACAAACCGCAGAATGCCCTGATGCATCAGAAAATACAGAAAGTCGTACTGAATGGGGTGCCGGGGATACTGACCGGAATTATCAGACAGGGAATAGAGCAGGGGATGTTCCACACACCCTATCCCTATGAATGTATGGAAATGATTCTTGCATACACCAATATGGTATTTGATGGTGATATGGTTGAAATGTCCGGAGAAGAACGTATTTTACGTGTAAAAGCGCTGGTCTTTAATCTGGAAAGGCTGCTGGGGGCAAAAGAAGGAAGCCTTATATATGTAATGAAGATGTTTGGTATAGAAAAGGAAAGCACAGGGAAACCATCCTTGGACAAAACGGAAAGCAGGACATCGTATGAATGAGAGAATTATCCGAAATGATATATTAAAAAGTAAGGCAATTACTCTGATGACGGTAATATTTGTTGCCGCGGCAGCAATGCTGGTTTCCCTGGCAGCAATGCTGGGAGTAAATCTGTACGGTGCCATTGATACACTGATGACCCAGGCAGAAACTCCTCATTTTATGCAGATGCATGCAGGTGAAATGAACAGAGAGCGCCTTTCAGAGTTCGCTGCCCAGAATGAAAACGTAGCCGATTATCAAGTACTGGAGTTCCTTGGCATAGAGGGGTCCCGGATGGTATTTGGTGAAAATTCCCTTTCGGATAATGTACAGGATAATGGGATAAGTGTCCAGAGTAAAAAATTTGATTTTCTTCTGGACCTGGACGGTAAAGTGATTCAAGCTTCTGATGGAGAGATCTATGTTCCTATTTGCTATGGGAAGGATCAAACGGCAAAAGCTGGTGACAGGGCGGTGATTAACGGCAAGGAATTCACGGTTGCCGGGTTTCTTCGGGATTCCCAGATGAATTCCACCCTTTCGTCTTCCAAACGTTTCCTGGTAAGTGAGAGAGATTATGAGGAATTAAAAGGTACAGGAACCAGTGAGTACCTGATCGAGTTTCGGTTGAAAGATGTGTCCCATCTGTCAGCATTTGAAACGGCATATTCGAATGCCGGTATGGAAGCCAACGGGCCCATGATTACCTACCCCTTATTTAAAATGATTAATGCCATTTCTGATGGTATGATGATCGGTATTATACTTCTGGTAAGTGTTCTGGCAGTGGCAATTGCATTTATGTGTATACGTTTCACATTACTTGCAAAAATGGAAGACGATTATCGGGAGATAGGCGTTATGAAAGCTATTGGGCTTCGTGTTTCTGAAATCAAAAAGATCTATCTTATAAAATATATCATAATTGCATTGACCGGATCCATAATTGGCTTTGCCCTGTCTTTTTTATGCAGAGGGGCGCTGCTTGAAAATATCCGTCTGTATATGGGAGAAAGTGAAAATAAATTTGCAGCCCTGTTTTTTGGAATCATTGGAATCCTGGCTGTATTTTTAGCCATCACAGTCTATGTAAACGGCGTGTTGAGGCGTTTCCGTAAAATATCTCCTGCCCAGGCAATCCGTTTTGGCACTTCCGGGGATAAAGGCTCCCGCACGAAATATTTTTGTCTCAGTAAAAACCGCATATTGGATACAAATCTGTTCCTGGGTGTGAAGGATGTTGTGGCAAGAAAAGGAATTTATGGCACAATGCTGGTGGTGCTGGTTCTTGCGGCATTTATCGTAATAGTTCCCCAGAACCTGTATACCACCATTTCAGGAGAGAATTTCTTTACTTATATGGGAATCGGGAAATCTGATTTACGTATTGATTTACAGCAGACGGATCGTATCCCGGAAAAGACAGCAGATATTCTGGAAACATTGCAAACTGATCCGGATATAGAAAAATATGTAGTTCTCACAACGAAAACCTTTCAGGTGAAGCTGGAAAACGGACTGGAAGAGCGGATAAAGATAGAACTGGGGGATCATACGGTATTTCCGGTCCGGTATTCCAAAGGCAGGGCACCCGCTGGTGATCATGAAATCGCACTGTCAGTTTTAAACAGTGAAGAGCTTGGCAAAACAGTTGGGGACGTGGTTACGATAAAGACAGAAGGAAAAGAAAAAGAGTTAACGGTCTGTGGTCTGTATTCGGACATAACGAATGGAGGAAAGACCGCAAAAGCCTCTTTTCCGGACCAGTCACCGGATATAATGTGGAGCATGTTTTCCGCAACGCTATCCGATGATTCCGGCTCTGCAGAAAAAGGCGGCGAATATGCACATAAATTTCCATATGCAAAAGTTTCAGAGATTAATGAGTATGTGAACCAGACGCTTGGGAGTCTAATCAGTTCCGTAGGAAAAGCATCCTTTGCGGCTACGGCGTCATCTTTGCTGATTACTGCTTTGATTACATTACTGTTCATGAAGATGCTGGTAGCAAAAGACAGATATGCAATTGCCGTAATGAAAGCAATAGGTTTTAAAAATTCCGATCTTATCAAACAGTATATCTCACGGGCGGTATTTGTTCTGGTGATTGGTATAGTGCTGGGTGCTGTATTGGCAAATACCCTTGGCGAGCTGATTGCCGGCATGGTCATTTCCTCCTTTGGGGCGTCATCTTTTCAGTTTGTGGTCAATCCGTTTTCAGCCTACCTTTTATGTCCGCTCATGATGGTATGCACCGTACTGATTGCAACCATCATCGGGACAAAAGGAGCAGGACAAATCAAGATATCCGACAATATAAAGGAGTAGCATATGAAAGAAACTAAAAATATAATATCAGGTGAAAATATTGTAAAATCATACGGAAAAGGAACGGAAAAAAATAGCGTTTTAAGCGGAGTTTCCCTGTCTGTAAAAGAAGGAGAATTCGTTGCTGTAATGGGTCCGTCAGGATCTGGAAAATCTACACTGATGTATGCTGTGAGCGGTATGGATGAGATCAACAGCGGCAAGGTGATGTTCGATAACATGGATTTGTCAGCATATGGGGAAGAGGAACTGGCTGACATACGCAGAACAAAAATGGGATTTGTCTTCCAACAGCCAACGCTGCTGAAAAATCTGAACATCCTGGACAATATCATTCTTCCATCCATGGCGGGCAGAAGAAAAAATGTAAAGCAGCTTACGGATAAAGCCAGATTGCTGATGAAAAAGACAGGGATCGAGAAGCTGGAAAACCGTGATACCACGCAGGTATCCGGAGGACAGCTGCAGCGCGCCGGCATATGCCGTGCCCTAATGAGTGATCCGAAAGTTATCTTTGGAGATGAACCAACGGGTGCGCTAAATTCCAATGCTGCCCAGGAAATCATGGATATCTTCTCTGAAATTAATGCAGAGGGAACGGCAGTAATGCTGGTAACGCATGATCCTAAAATAGCCGCCAGAACAGAACGTATCCTATTTATGCAGGATGGGAAAATAGACAGCGAACTAAGGCTGTCAAAATTTGATGGTAAGAATTTAGAGAGCAGGATGGAGGAAGTGGCAGGGGAGATGCTTAGAGTTGGAATTTGATAACAGTGAGAAGCTGCTGGTATAGTACCGGCAGCTTTTTTCGAGTGTTAAATTTGAAATTTGCCAGCAGTTTTATGGTAATACTTACCGAAGGTGACATCAAAAGAGAGGATATAAAAATTATATTATGATAAACTGTAAAACAGAAAGGAGGCGGTGAGATGGAATGGCTGCGACAGCTCAGCAGGGCAATCGATTATATTGAGGAAAATCTGGTAGGTGAGATATCCTATGACGAGGCGGCAAAATTGGCATGCTGCTCTACCTACTATTTTCAACGTATGTTTTCTTACATTGCAGGAATTAGTTTATCGGAGTATATCCGCAGGAGAAGAATGTCTCTGGCGGCATTTGAATTACAGACCAGCAATATTAAAGTTATGGATATTGGGATGAAATATGGATATCAGTCCCCAACAGCTTTTAACCGTGCGTTTCAAAGCGTTCACGGAACAGCGCCAACGGCAGCCCGGACGAAAGGGACGATGCTGAGTGCTTATCCCAGGATTAGTTTTTCCATAACAGTAACAGGAGGTGAATATATGAGGTACCGCATAGAGCATAAAGAAGCATTTCGTTTAGCAGGCGTAAGGACAGCCTTAAAAGAAGATTCAGAGTATAATTTTCATATGGTGCCAAAGTTTTGGGAAAAAATGCTGAATAGTCCTGCCTATCAGGAAATCTGCAATCTGTCGGATGAGGGTGTTTCTGACATTTTTGGAGTCTCATCTTATGAGGATCCCCAAAATATCTACTACTATATTGCAGCACGCACGGATCGGAAGGTTCCCAAAGGCATGGCAGAGCTTGAGATTCCCGCTGCAACCTGGGTAGTATTTGAAGGGGATGATCCATACCGGGATTCGGTACAGTCTATATTCAGACGATTCCTGACGGAATGGCTTCCGTTTTCCAATTATGAATATGCCCATCTGCCGGATATCGAGGTGTATCCCATGCAGAGCGGCAACGCAATGAGCGGTAAAGCAGAGGTCTGGGTCGCAGTAACGAAACCGGACGAAGAGAAGTCGAAAGAGATATACAGGAGGTATAAAAATGAGTTATCACATGGAAATTAAAGAAATAGAACCAATTCGAATTGCATTTATGCGCTATAAAGGCTTGTCAGATCAGGCTAATAAAGTATTTCCCAATGTGTTTAAGTCGATTAGCGGAAGGTCTAATGGTGCACCATTTTTCTGTTATTATAAAATGAATCCGGATACGAAGTATGCCGAGATGGAATTATGTGTGCCTACGGAGGAGATCCCAAAGGGAAATGGAATTGAAATAAAAGAAATGCCCCGGGTACGCGCACTATGTACCACTCATACAGGCCCTTATGAAACACTGGGAAATGCATATGCCGCTATGGAACAATATGTGAAAGAGAGAAATTGGAAGGTTCAGATGCCGTTTCGGGAGGTTTATATAAAAGGCCCAGGAATGCTGTTGAAAGGTAACCCCCAGAAATACGTGACGGAAATCATTTTTCCTATATGTGAGGAGGAATAGCATGTTTGCAATTGAAATTAGGGATCTGGTCAAGAAATATAAAAATGGAGTCTGTGCATTAAATGGGTTAAACATGAACGTAAACACCGGTAATATTTTTTCCCTGCTGGGTGAAAATGGTGCAGGAAAATCATCCCTTATCCAGATATTGACCACATTTTATAAGCCCAGTTCCGGAAAGGTAAAAGTATTTGGAAAAGATCTGAGCAGTGAAGCGGCATGGATTAGAACGCAGATTGCCTGTGTTTCCCAGAAAATATCTGTTGATGAGCACCTTTCTTTAATGGAAAATATGGTATTCCAGAGTAGGCTGTATCAGGTTGAAAAGAAAACTGCCGAAAAAAGGATCTCAGATCTGATAGAAACCTTTGAATTGTCCGGTTATAAAAAATATCCGGTTTCCTCCTATTCCGGAGGGGTGAGACGCAGGCTGGATATTGCTATGAATATGATTTCTAATCCACGAATCTTATTTTTAGATGAGCCTACCACAGGGATGGATGTAATGTCCAGAAATGCACTGTGGAAGATGCTCCTTTCAATCCGGGAAAAATATGGAACCACCATTTTTCTCACGACCCATTATTTAGAAGAGGCTGAGCAGCTCAGTGATTCCATCTGCATAATCAGGGAGGGAAAAGAATTGATTCAGGGCACACCTGACAGTCTGAAAAATTATTTGTGCCGAAACCTGATTCGTATTACATTTCCGACTTCAAAGGAAGCAAAGGACTATCTGCCCGTGTTAATGGGGACCGGTATCGCTTTAGACTCAGACAGAAAAGGCCATGTGATTACGCTGAGTGTCAGCAATAAAAGGGAAGCATTTACGGCGCTAAACAAATGGCTTTTAAAAGAAAATATATTATTTGATTCAATTGCAATAGCGGAGTCAAGCCTGGAAGATATTTTTCTCTCATTTAACGGTTCCCGCAAGAGTGAGGAGGGGATTTTATGCTGAATCTGCTGTGGAGAAATGTAAAGTGGAGATTTAAAAACCGATTTACCATTATGATTACCATACTGCAGCCAATGTTATGGCTGGTTTTATACAGCGTGGTTGCCGATTCCACGATGAAAGGAACCGGAATAAAGAATTATACTGCGTTTATCCTGCCGGGAGTGATGTTCCTGGTAACATTTTCAGCCTGCAGCAGCGGCGGAATCATGAATTTCCTCATGAAGAATAACGGCAGCTTTTACCGCATCCTGATTTCCCCGGTAAGGCGCAGTTCCATTGTACTGGCACAAATGATGGAAGCGATCTTGGTATCTCTTTTGGAAACTTTTATCTTATGCGTGGTCAGCCTTCTTTTTTCAGTGCGTTTTGAACACGGGATTCCTGGAATTCTGCTCATTGCAGTTCTCGTGTTTCTCACCGCTTTTTTTCTGGCAGGGGTGGCATATACAATCAGTCTGTGCCTGCCAAATGAAGTTATATATGAAACCATCATGACGGCTATTGTTCTTCCGGTTTTCTTCCTGAGTTCCGCACTGTTTCCGGCTGACAATCTTACAGGCGGTCTAAGAATCCTGGTAAATATCAATCCCTTTACGCATGTTATAAATGCAATTCGGTCGTTGATGATAGGAGAATCTTTACCGGCAGATAGGATACTCCCGGTGCTTCTCCTTTTTATCGGTTTATGCCTCTGCAGTTTTTTAATTGCTATGTGGAAGATGAGGAGGGAGACGGTGAGTTGATTCTCTGCAGTTTATGAATACAAAGTGTCCTTCCTCAGCGCCACCCAATTTAAATAAATACTTGATGACAGAGATATCATATTTTGATATAATAGTGTAGACCAATATATGGTAATTTAGAGGCGAATTCAAATGAGAAGCCCAGAGAGCAGGTGCATAATGAGAACGCTTGTATATTCGAATGCCGTTCCGCTGACCGGTTTGTTGTTTCTGTTATATCTGATTAACATTAATTATTTATTTAGTAAAAAACAGAATCGTTTATTCAGAAGTGCAGTCCTTATTAATCTGGGTCTGATTGTCATCACCTCATTGGATTATATATTCAGGTGGCAGGAAGAGCCTTACATCTGGTATTTGCGGAGAATTACATCTTTTTTAAATTTCTCATGCGGGTCTATCATACCGATGCTGCTGATGAGAATCTTTTATAAAGAGAAATTTAAAAAGATATTTTATATACCATTAATTATAAATGCTGTCGTTTGTTTTTTCAGCATCTTTGTAAATATCGTATTTTATATAGGTACCGATAACAATTATGACCGGGGAATCTTATTTTTCCTCCCTGCTGCAACTACGCTATTCTATCTGGCGCTGATGATCTTTTTTCCCGCACAGAAATATGATCAGGGCAAGAAGACCGAGCAGATTATTATTGCAGCGATCATGGCAACCATTATCCTAAGTATTATTTTGGAAGTAAAATACCGATACTATTGTTTGAATTATGGATTTTCTGCTTTGGGCATTATTATTTATTACATCTCGCAAAATATCAATTTTTTTGCCATCGATTCCTTAACCGGAGCCTATAACCGCCAAATGTTTAATCTGGCTGTCAGTAAAACCCAGAGCAAACAGGATTGTATGTTATGTTTAATTGATATCAATCATTTTAAATATATCAATGACACATTTGGGCATGAAGAAGGAGACAAGGCCTTAGTATTTTTTTCGGAAATCATCATTAAAAATATGAGGAAGATTGCAACTGTCTACCGTACCGGGGGTGATGAGTTTATGCTGGTGGCGAAAAAAGAAAATGAAACAGTGATTCAGGATGCAATTGAAGTATCAATGATGGAATTAAGTGAGCGGAATCTTAGTTTTGCCTATGGCATGACCCATTACCGGGCAGTCAATGATATCCAGGATGCTCTGCGGGAAATAGACAAATTGATGTATGAAAATAAAAAGCTGGCATCAGAACGATAAGCATATAATAAACTTTTAATATAACTTCTTAGCTATTGCACTTTCGCTATAGAATAGTGGTGGGCAATAGCTGCAGAGGTTATATTTTTCCGTAAAATTACTTCTTAATTGCCGACATCGCTGTTTGATTCGCTTAACATATAATCTACAATCCCGTTTATATGATATTTCATCGTATCAAAACAGGGAACCGGAAGGATCGTATCTGCATACATCAGCGGCAATTCCGTACAACCTAATATAATGCCGTCTATGCCTTCTTTTGAAATCAAACGATGGATAATCTGATCTATTTCTTTTTTTGATTCTTCTTTTACAATGCCAAATTCCAGCTCTCTGGCAATGGTCTGATCAATAAATTCACGTTCTTTTTTAGTTGGTACGATAACCGTTATATCATTTTCGGTAAATATTTTCTTGAAATAGCTTTGCTCCATGGTGAAGGCAGTACCAAGCCAGGCAATTTTTTTCAGTCTCTGTTCCCGGACTGCATGGAACACAGGTTCCACAATACTGAGCATTGGAACAGAGGCTTTTGCCTGCAATGTTTCAAATACCACATGAGGAGTATTGGATGCCAGAATAATGAAATCTGCTCCGGCGGATTCTGCATTATGTACAGCCTGTGACAAATAGCCAGCCAGATTTTCATAGTCCCCATCCAGACAGTATCCTAACATTTTATACATGTTTACCGTTTCAATCGTTAGTTCCGGAAAAAATCCGTGTGTTTCCCTTTTTTGGAACTGTTCCGCTATTTCTTTGTAATACAGCAACGTGGATTCCGGTCCCATGCCGCCGATTATTCCTAATTTTTTCATAACAATATCCAACCCCTTCTGATCAATTATTTTATTCTATTATACATTGTCCGCTGTGAAAAAGACAGCAAAAAATTATGCTGCAAATTTCAGAAATAGTCTTTACACCGAACAAATGTTCTGATATACTTTGGAGTAAGAACCAGAGAATAGAACGTTACATAAAGGAATATTTAATAAGGAAAGGGTGGTTTTTATATGCACAACAAAGATGTTTTTGCAAAATGTCCGACTTATGAGACGGAACATTTTATCCTGAGGAAGATGGAAATCAGTGACAGTGAGGATTTATTTTTATGCTATTCCAACAAAGAGGCTGCACGGCATTTTAACGGGGACAGCTGTAACGATGATTTTTACTATACGGATTATGAAGCTTTTTTAAAATGTATGGAGTACTGGGAGAGCCGGTATGAGGTGCACGATTTTGTGCGATTAACCATTGTGGATAAAGAGCGGAAAAAGCCGGTGGGAACAATTGAGATCTGTCCTTCAAAGAAATATTCCGTAGATGATAAGTGGATGGGTATATTGCGGATCGATATTCTCCCGGAATATGAGACAGAAAAAGCATTTGGGGAACTTATGGGTGAAATTTTACTGCATATATATAAGGATTATGGGGTTGATTCCGTTCTGATGAAGGCACGGGACGATGCAGCTGCACGCAGGTCTGTTTTGCAGAAACTGTTTTTTGTACCGGCTAAGGAGGAGTGCAATATTTCCTATCTGGATTATTTTATATGTTATCGGTAGACATTCGTTAAAAAGCAGGATATAGTTAATGTATACTGTTTAAAAGGAGAGATACATATGATAATTCTGGTAGCAGATGACGAGCGTTGGATCCGTAAAGGGATTATAAAGATGATTGATCAAAGCCGGTTAGAGGGGGAGACACAGATTCTGGAAGCGGATACGGTTGAAGGTGCGCTTGCATTGTTTTCAGAGCATCGTCCCCAGATCGTGATTTCAGATGTAAAGTTTCCCACAGAAGATGGATGTACCCTATGTGAACGGATATATGCCATAGAAAAGCGGACGAGAATTATTATGATTTCGGGATATGATGAGTTTGAGTATGTGAAACGGGCGCTGTCATACCGGGCGGTTGACTATCTTCTGAAACCGGTGGACAAGCAGGTGTTAAATAATACGATCCATAAGTGTGTGGAGGAATTATCAGCAGAATGGCAGAATACCAGCGAAAGGTATAGGGAATCTGCGGACAGGGGACTGCCTTCGTCAGAAGGAAGCAGAGCAGAAGGAGGCAGAACAGATGGAGCCAGATCTGTAGATATTCAGGATGTGATCCGGGATATTGAGGACACCGTTCGAAAGAACTGCAGTGAAAAATATACACTTTCCGGATTGGCTCTAAAATATCATTTAAGTGAGGCATATCTGTCCACGGTTTTTAAGAAAACAAACGGACTTTCTCTGACTGCTTTTATTATGCAGGTGAAGGTTGAACGTGCGAAAGAATTAATGATGACAACCCAGGGGAAAATATGGGATATAGCGGCCCAGGTGGGGTATCCGGATCAGCATTATTTTACTAAGGTATTTAAAAAGGTAACAGGGGAAAGTCCCACAGAATACAAGACAAAGCTGAACAGGGAATTGTATGGAGAAGAGCATGTTTAAGAAGATAAAGAGTAAAATGCACTGGAAGGTCATGTCCAGCTATATCATACTGCTGCTTGTAATGCTGGTGGGAATCTCTACGGCGGTTAACTATTTTAACACGAAGTTTGTGAAACGGCAGATTATAAACTATAATTCTCAGGCAATGGCGAAAGTTACCTATGATCTGGATGCAATATTTAATCGGGTGGCACAGTATGTGGCGAATAGTAATAACCAGCAATTATTTGAGAGTATCTGCTTTTCCGGTGAGGAACCTTACACGTTTCAGACACTGAAAAGTCAGGTCGATTTTGAGATGGATTTAAAAGACAACATCTATATCAATAATCTGGGAAATGTAGTGAATGGTGTTTTAATTTACTATGATAAAGACCACCATGTTTATGTAGGAGATGGAATGTACTTAAACCGTTTTGATGTGAAAGAAGCGGAATGGTATCAACAGTTTGCATCATTGAATAAAAATGATTTTATATATGGTCCGTTAAAAGAAGATTATAAACCTGCGGGTCTCAGCAAATCCGAAGTTCTGCTCTATTTAAAGCGGATACCCAGAAGCTCTAAAGGAATGGAAGATTTCGTTCCGTTTATTATGGTTTCGGTAAAATTTACGGAGATCTCCAGTATTTTCCGGCAGCTGGATTCCCAGGACCGGGGAATTGTCGTGACAGATTATGAGGGAAATGTTATTTACAGCCAGCATATTACAGATGACAGTGCGAAGCAGATTGCAGGAAGGATTGAAAAACCGGAAGCCAAGGCAAAGGATCAGGATTATACTACTATTTCGGATAAAGAATCCTTTATCACCAGTATGTACATACCGAGATACAAGTGGGTGGTAACAACAGTAGATTCTAATAGTGTTTTGTTTGAAAGCGTCCACCATCTTGTACAGACTATTAATCTGATCTTTATATCCTGTGCTGTCTTTGGAATACTGGTTTCGGTATATTTGTCCAAACGTCTGATGATGCCGGTTAAGGTTTTGAATGACTTTATGGATACGATGGAAGAGGAACCGGAAGCCTTTATTAAAGTTACTTCGAATGATGAGATTGGTCATATTGCAAGGCGGTTTAACAATATGAAAAAGAGGATTCAGGAAATGGGAGCCAGGATATATCTGTCGGAAGTGCGGGAAAAACAGGCGCAGATCAGTGCTTTGCAGGCGCAGATTAATCCTCACTTTTTATACAATACCCTGGATAATATTTACTGCATCGCTCAGATCGAAGAGATTGATACTATTGGGAACCTCACCCAGAATCTTTCCAACATGATGCGTTATAGCATTAATTGCAAGGAGTCCAGAACTACTTTAGAAGCAGAACTAAATCATGTGAGATCCTATCTTGCGATTATTAATGAGCGTTATGACCATTGCGTAAAGCTGGAAGTACATGCTGCCAAAGAAGATGAGATGCTGGAAACGGTAAAACTCTTGATACAGCCAGTGGTGGAAAATGCATGGGTACATGGAATTCTACCAAAGCCCGGGCATAAGGGTGTAATCGATATCAGCGTGGTCAGAAGAGGGGGTTATGTGGATATTATTGTCTCGGATGATGGAAGGGGAATTGCGAAAGATCAGTTGGAAGAGTTGAATAAATCTCTGAATTCTTTTTCCAGAGAAATTCGAACTCCGGAGAATAAAGGGTTTGGGATTGCTTTAATCAATGTGAATGATAGAATCAAGCTTCTCTATGGCAAGGATTGCGGCATACGGATTGAAAGTGAAGAAGGTATTGCCAGCCGTGTGATTATTACCCAGAAAGACAAGATAGTAAAGTGAATGAATATAGGAAATCGAATTGAAAAGCGGAAATGAGAAGATAGTATGAAAGTTGCTATTGTTAGCGAAAATGAGAAGATAGTATGAAAAGTTGCTATTGTTAGCGAAAATGAGAAGATAGTATGAAAAGCTGCTATTGTTAGCTGAAATGAGAAGGTGGTATGGGAAGCTACTAGAGAATCTAAAATGAGAAGATGGTATTAAGAAGCTACTATGGTAAGCTGAAAAGTTTCAATGATTAGCTGACACGAATAATAGATATGAACAAAAAGGTGTGTAAATTTTTAATACACACCTTTTTTTTGTGGTTTCATATAAAAATATTACACCAAATACAGAAAAATATTACAAAGATATATAAAAATAAGGCTGATATAATTAATTTAACGTACAAGATGTACAAAAGGAGGAAAGAAAAGTGCAGAAAAAAAGAAACTGGATTAAAATAATCAAACCTTACTTGTTTTTGATTCCAATCTACATTTTTCTGGTTACATTTAAATACATTCCCTTTGGAATGGCGATTGAAAAGTCGTTTTTTAATTGGAACGGCGGTAACCTGAATGTTTTTGTGGGGCTGGATAACTACATTGCTGCGTTTAAAGACAGTGTGTTTTTGGGATCATTGGTCACGGTATTGAAAGTAATGATCGCATATATTTTGATCGTTGTGTCGATTCCGCTTCTGGCTGCAGAGTTGCTGTTTGCTGTTAAATCTGTTAAAAAGCAGTATGTTATACGGACGGCATTTACCTTTCCTATGGTAATCCCGGGGGTAGTAATCATCCTGTTATGGAAATGGATTCTGGCTGGAGATAACGGAGTTTTAAACATTCTGCTTCATAACATCGGGCTATCGAATCTGGCAAGCCCCTGGCTTGGAGACACGAAGACGGCACTTGGTTCTATTATTGCAATCGGATTTCCCTGGCTTGGGATGTCCATGCTGGGAGGAATGCAGTTCCTGATTTATTTCGGAGCATTGCAGTCGATCTCCAGGGATGTATTTGAAGCTTCCAGAATTGATGGAGCAAATATTTTACAGCGGTTTATTAAAGTGGATCTGCCGTTAGTATCCGGGCAGCTGAAGCTTATGATTACATTGGCGATCATCAATTCCCTGCAGATTTTTGAATCGATTTATATTCTGACAAAGGGAGGACCTGTGACCTCTACGATGGTTCCGGCAGTTTATTTATATGAACAGGGCTTTACATATAAAAAGATGGGGTATTCATCTGCCATTGGTATCATCTTATTTATTATCATCATGATTCTGACTGTTTTAAATAACAAATTCCTAAAGAGCGAAGACTTATCAGAATAGAAGGAGAGACGTATGAAGATATTTGCGAAAATTTCAGGCAGAGTAATACTTGGGTTATTGCTGCTCCTGACTTTATCACCGTTTTATCTGTTAGTAATCAATGCATTTAAACCTCAGAAAGAAATAATTATGAATCCATTTATGCTCGCAGCACAGTGGAGGTTCGTAAATTTTGAAAAAGCCTTTTCCCAGGTGGCAAGGCCAATGATGAACTCCTTTGTGGTTACCTTTGCAGTCATAATTCTGACCATTATACTTTCCGTATTGGCAGCCTATGCGTTTGTCCGATTCACATTTAAAGGTTCCAGGGTACTGTATTATGGTATTATAGCTATGCTGATGATTCCGGGTTTTGTAATGCTGATCCCTCAGTTTATCCAGATATCGGAACTGAAATTGTATAATACATACTGGGGGCTGATCTTACCGCCTACCGCCTATAGTGTTGCCATGGGGACATTTCTCACCAGAGGCTCCATGGAAGGATTGCCCAAAAGTCTATTTGAAGCGGCCGAGATAGAAGGAGCAGGAGATATGGCAATTTTAATGAAGGTGGCAGCACCACTTTCAAAGCCTATCATAGCAACGATGACGATTATGACGGGATTATCTGCCTGGAATAACTATCTTTGGCCCCTGGTAGCGGCGACAGGAGAGAAGACCCAGCAGATTGCAGTTGCTTTGACAAAAATGGTAACTTCTGTAAATGACGGCAACGGGGTGTTATTTTCAGGGTATATCATTGCTTCCATGCCGCTGATCATCCTGTTCTGCTTTGCCAGTAAATCTTTTGTAGCAGGCTTGACGCAGGGATCTGTGAAAGGCTGATAAGTATATAAATACATTCATATATGTGTTAAAAAGAAACAGTTGTTGAGATTATAAACAATAGGCGATGATCTGAACATAATGAAAGCAGAGAATAGGGTCGGTCCAATTGGACCAGACTTTATATAAAAGGAGGAAATGAAAATGAAGAAAAAAATAATTGCAGTTCTCTTAAGCGGGGCAATGGCGGCTGGAATGCTGGCTGGATGTGGAGCAGGTGGCGGTGAGAAAGCAACCGATAAAGCAACTGGCGGGGCAAAAGATACCCAGGCAGGAAGTGAGGCAAACCAGGCGGAAGAATCCAAAAAAGAGGATACGGGAGACGGAGAAAAGAAAGCAGACAGCGGGGAAAATGTGACGTTAAAGTTTGTGCAGGATCTGGGAACGGACGAAAAGGCAAACCAGCTTACCCAGGATATAATCAAAGCTTTCACAGATGAGACCGGCATACAGGTAGAGTTCGAGTCCATACCTACGGGAGACTACCGAACCTGGCTGACAACGCAATTCTCCGCAGGAGAAGGACCGGATGTGTATACGGATATTCTGTATAATATCACTTCGGATTATGACAGCGGCTGGCTGTATAATTTTAAGGATCTCTATGACACCGAAAGTGCATATGATCCCGGAAAACCGTGGAGAGAAACCCTTCCGGATTCCATATTAGAAAGAATGGAACTTCCGGATAATGTGGTGCCGGGATATCCCTCATCCACCAGTGTTGTCCGCATCTTCTGTAACATGGACCTTTTTGAAAAAGCCGGAGTGAAGAAACCGGAGACATGGGCGGAATTTATGGACGCCTGTAAAAAACTCAAAGATTCCGGAACGATTCCCTTTGGGTTCCCAAATGCCACAATCGGAGACCTCTCCTGGCTTTGGTTTAACAACTCTGTATCCAGTCAGCTGGATGAGGGGCTGGTAAAGGAGCTGGACGAGTCCGGCAATGGCTATATTGAGTTAGGAGAAATCGCAAAAGGATTTGATGAGGGAAAAATTGACTTTACAAGTCCCCAGCTGGTAAAAGGATTCGATATGATGAAGGAGTTTTCTCAGTACTGGACCAGCGACTATAATGGTCTGGACCAGAAATCAGCACTGGATATGTTCATGAGGGGTGAAGTTGCAATGGTGCAGGCACTTTCCACAAATCTCAGCCAGATTCAGGATGCGGTGGGAGATGATTTTAAATACGAAGTTATGCCGGTTCCGGTTATTACAAAAGATACATCCGAATATGCAATGGGCAAATCCGTAATTCTGGGCGGACAGCCGGATATCATTTATGCAGTAAATAAAAACCTGGAAGGGGATAGTGCCCGGTTAGAAGCAGCGATTAAATTCGTTCAGTATATGTCATCACCGGACATCCAGAAAAAATTTGCTGACGGCATCTGCAGAATCCCCCTGGCAAATACCACCAAACTTCCGGACAGCTTAAGTGGATTTATTATTACGGAAGAACCTTTACGCATGGCTTACTATACAGGAATTAACGAAAAACTGCGCACTTATTTCCACCGGGCAGGACAGCAGTATCTGGAAGGCGGACTGTCAACGGAAGAATTTGGGAAAATGGTCAATGATTCTTATAAGGAAGTACTGGAGGAAGTGAAAGCAGAAAATGGCTGGTCCGCAGAAAATAATTATGGAATTGCTAAGGAGTAGGTGCATTTTAAACGGAAAAGGAGAGAACTAAATGAAAAATCCAAAGAAACGTCCAAACTTGATCTACATTCTTGCTGATGATATGGGCTATGGAGATATCTCTGCTTACAACGAAAATTGTCCGTTTCAGACTCCCAATTTAGACAGACTGTGTGAAAACGGTATCCGTTTTACAGATGCCCATGCATCCTCCGCAGTCTGCACTCCCTCCAGATACAGTATTTTAACGGGGCGCTATAATTGGCGTTCCCGGCTGAAATCCTATGTAGTGGGTGGATATTCCGCACCGCTTCTGGAACCGGGACGTATGACGGTGGCAAATCTTTTAAAAGAGCAGGGGTACCAAACGGCAATGATCGGAAAATGGCATCTGGGAATGGAGTTTGCCAAATTTGATCATTTCAGAGAAGCAGAAGAATTTGAGGCAAGCGACGGAGTGGACTACGCCGGAGCGATAAAGGGATCTCCGGTAGATCATGGTTTTGATTATTATTTTGGGATCAGCGGGTCTCTGGATATGCCTCCTTATGTCTACATTGAGAATGATCATTTTACGGCTAAACCGGATCATGAGACACAGAATACAGGCAAGCAATTTTGGAGAAAAGGCCCCGCAGCACCGGGATTTGTACATGAACATGTTCTGGACGAACTTACAGACCGGGTATTGGGGAAGATTGAGGAGTACAAAGAAAATCCGTTCTTTATATATTTTCCCATGCCTGCCCCCCACACACCGATTCTGCCGGCAGAAAGATTCCAGGGAAAATCAGGAACGAATGCCTATGGAGATTTTGTATTGCACTGTGATGACGTAACCGGAAGAATTACGAAAAAGCTGGAAGAACTGGGGCTTTTAGAAGATACAATTATCCTGTATACCTCGGATAACGGATGTTCCCCAATGGCGGATTACGAAGAGCTAAAAGCAGCGGGACACAATCCCAGCTATGTATTCCGGGGAACAAAGGCAGATATCTATGAAGGCGGACACAGAGTACCGCTGATGATGCACTGGCCTGAGATGGCAGAGAAAGGCGGCGTATGTGACAGGGTTGTATGCCTTAGTGACCTGATGGCGACGCTGGCTGAGTATTTTGACTATCCATTGCCGGAAAATGCAGGGGAAGACAGTGTCAGCAATCTGACGCTTTGGAAGGACCCCAAAGGACCTGAGGTCCGCAGAGATGTGGTACATCAGAGTATCGATGGTTCCCTTTCCATTCGAAAAGGGATGATGAAGCTGGAAATGTGTCCGGGCTCGGGCGGCTGGTCAGCTCCCAAACCGGGAGAAGAGGATCAAAGCCTTCCCAGGTTCCAACTGTATGATTTATCAAAGGATATCGGGGAACAGATAAATGTAATAGAGCAGTATCCGCAACTGGCAAAGGAACTGCGGGATCAGTTAAAGTCATACATATTAAATGGAAGAAGTACGCCGGGACCACGACAGAAAAATGACGGACAGGAGGTATGGGAGACCATATTATGGATGACGGAGCCGGATGATATACAGCTTCAGATGTATCAATAAAAAATGTCACAGCAGGGATTTGTAATTGCGGAAAATTACATGTCCCTGCTATTTTCGTTTACCTGGAATATTCCTCTGCAACGCGCATTGCAATTTTTTCCCATTCCCAGAGTCTCTTTGGATCATATCTCACTGTGGACACATCTTTGAAAATAAGTTCCACATGGCAGCTTCGATCTGTAAGGTCCATAAATTCCCTCAGGTCTTTTTCTGCCTGGATGGGATCAAAGGCATTTCCTGCTGCAATAACTGGATTCGGCTTTCTGCTTATTACGTAATCAGAACCAATTGCGTCAATTATTTTCTTACTGTTATTCCAGGGAGATGCGGAGACCTTTCTGAGGTTGGGGATGCGGTGCAGTACATCCATTTTAATATCCAGGGGTTCACAACATCCATAGTAAGTTAAGCCAAAGCGTTCCAGCCATTTCAAATCGTGTTCCACGGCAAATTCCCAGTGCATCTCAGGAGAGACAGTAGAGAAAATCTGTGCGTTGGAACATCCCCACATATTTTTCGCCATAACATGAGAAGAATCAAAATCAGTTCCCGGAAGCTCTGTCGTATAGCCATATCCACCGGAGCCTATTCTGGTATTGTTATTATCCAGTGACAGCAGGTTCATGGCTTCCAGCTGATCCATTTCCCGCATCCATGCCTGTACCATACGTTCGTAAATGTCATGCACCATATCCGGGCGCAGAATCAGGTCCATAATTGCTTCCTGAATGCCCCACCAACGTACCAGATAATCCCAGGGAGTATACCAGATGTGCTTTCTCCCCACTTTTTTTACGGGAATAATTCCGGCAAATATTTCATTCATGGCGGCAAATGTTTCTTCGGTTACCTTTACATCATGGGTTACAACCGGCATTTTAATTTTATCTATATCTTCCGGTTCGGAAATCTGGATTTTAAAATGCCTGGAGACAATATCGTTATCCTGATCGGTTGATACACAGGTCACATCTTCTTCAATGCCAAAACCGGTGGATGTAATAGCGAGAGGAGATTCCATATAAGGATTCACAACCATATCGCCGGGGAAATGATTCCACTGATAGATTGTTTTTCTCATTTCATCTTCTAATTTTCTTGCCCAGGGCTGCCCGCATCTCAACGTTAATTCTTCATTTACATTCAATTCGTGCCAGGGAACTTCATTGATCCAGATCATTGGTTTTACGGATTTTCTGTCATTTAATAAAGTCCAGTTCTTTGCATTCACTGCATTTCTGTCATCGGCGGATATTTCTGCGATTCGATACCCCAGGGTGCGCAGAATATCTTTATCCGAGTCGGTAAAACGGATCCTGTTAATTTTTGTATTCTTATCTTCTTCCAACATATACATACCTCCCGTTGTTGTTCTTTTCTAAAGGGTACCATGAACAGAAAAAAGCCACAACACTGCGGTGTGACTTTAAGGTTGCACCATGTGACTTTTTCGGTAGATGCTGGGTGGAATGTCCATATAATTGCGAAAGGCTCTGGAAAATGATTTTTCATCTGCATAGTCTGCGATCCGGCAGGCTTCCGACACAGTAGCCCCCTTTGCCAGAGCAATGGCTGCCTGATTTAAACGGGCGGCATAGAGATACTGGTTGGGAGACATCTGAAAAGCAGCTTTGAATTTGCGGGAGAAATAGGAACGCTCCATTCCCGCGTATGCTGCCAGATCACATACGGTAATGTGGTCGGATATATGAGAATCGATGTAATCCAGTACGCTTTTCATAACAGGATGATCTGTTTTCTGCAGGGGGAGTTCTTCACCAAGCAGTGTCAGGAATATATCAAAAAGCTGTTCCGTTTCCGAATAATATCTGGCATTTCCCATAAAAGAACGCAGACTTTGCAAAACAAAATACATGGGTGTATTTTCTATTATTTCTACAATTCCCAGATCAATATAGAAATCCATCTTGATCTGAATATGGAACCAGAGAACCTGAAGAGGGTCTTCCTGGACATGCCATAGGGAATAGGGCTTCATTAAAGGCAGAATATAGAAAGAACCCGGTTCCAGCCGAATTTTCTGGTCCCCCTTTTTGAGATATGCTTCTCCGCCGTAAATATAGTACATGCGGTAAAACAAGGCATTTTCGTCTGTCATGCCCCAGTCTTTGGAACAGACCGTATAATCACTTTGAAGCAGGGTGAATTCATGATTCATAAAAGCAGCCTCCTTGTATTATTCCGGCGAGCAACGAGCCAAACGGACATGCTGGCGCGTCCACTTGGCGACTGCCGCGAGGGTCAAATACCCCGCTGGGAGCATCGGGGTATTTGACTGGCTGATTATAGTTTAGCATTTCACGATGGTAAAGTCACTTTCTTTTTTATTGTTTGTTGATTTGAAGCATGAATTTACAATAAAAACATTGGGATTTATCAAACGGTAAGGCGGAGCTTTATACTTTTCAACATAAGAAGATAAGGAAGAAAGTGAAAAAGAAAGGTATAAAAACACACAAAGGATGACGGCAAAAATATCAATAAAGTAAAAATATTAACGGCAATGTAAATATATTTCATAGACGTGATTATACATAATTGCTAAAATATCATTATCAGTTAGCGCTAATGTGAAAAAAATATACGAAGAACCGAAATAGGAGGATTTAGGATGAAAAAGAGAATCATAAGTATTTTATTGGCGGTTACGATGTTATCTGCGACACTTGCAGGATGTGGTGGAGATGCGGGGGATACAGGAGATGCCGGGGAGAAGACCAGCAGTAATTCTAAGGAGTCTCAGGAGACAACAGCTGCAGGGACGGACTCTGCAAAAGGTACGGAGGAAGAACAGCCTGCAGGAGACGGTGAGCCAGTTAAAATCAAATTTTTGAACCGCTGGGCGGAAGATACGGTTCTGGGAGCAGCGATTTATAAAGCCTGTCAGGATTTTATGGAAGCCAATCCCGATGTTGAGATTGAATACGACGCCGTAGCAGGAGCGGACGATACGCAGTTCTATGAAAAGATGAAAACAGCGGCAGCTACAGGAGATATGTACGAATTGTTCCAGAATTATGGCGGAAGTACCATCTATTCTTACGTGGAAAGTGATGTTCTCTATGATCTGACTCCTGAGTTTGAAAACGACAAGGAGTGGAAAGATAACTTTTTAGATCTGTTCAGTATGTGGGAATATCAGACAAAAGAAGGCGTTTTGTATGGAAAGAAATTATTAATAAATCCAACCTACAATTTTCGCTGAAAAACCTAGTAAAATCAAGGGCTCACAGCATTTGTAGTAACCACTAAAATATATCGCTTTTAAAAACATCAACAATAACAATCAAAATAAGTGTCGTAAAAGTGTCGTAAAAATAAATCAACCAAAAGGAATCTTAATGTATAAATACAAGTGTCTTTGGATAAATATACAATACCCATGTGTATTTATCTAAGGGCATTTTTTCTTAAAACAGAAATTCCCGGCTTGACAATCGAACAAATATTCGATATAATTAATACATAAAAAGAACAGACGTTCGACAATAAAGAGGGGTAAAAATTATGAACTATACTAAAAATATAATCACATTCGAAAACGAAAATGCAAGACTAATATATCAAGAAGTAAAAACTAAGTATCCGTCATTAGATCTCAAGGGGCAACCACTAACTGAAGATCAAGCAGTGGCTATGTATTATCATGCTCAAGGTCTTCATATTCCGGTTATTAACAATAAGCAATACATTCCAATCTATAACATAATTGCGTGTTAAATCTTCAATACATAAATTCAAAAGAAATGGAGATGATAATAATGCTACGAACCATAAAAGATGTTCCTTTTGAGAATGAGAATGCAAAACTTCTCTTCGAATCAATCCGTATGTTCTTCCCCAATATAGAATTAAACTGGGATGGGGAAGAGCTAACGGAGAGAGAGGCACTTAAGATGTATCATAATGCTTGCCGTAGGCTTAAAGTCAAAACAGCTCCATACAACAATACACAGATATTGGCTTAGCGGAGGATAGAAAATAATGAGTGCACAAACTCAAATAATTAATAATAACATACAGGAAATTGCATGTGGCTGCTGGTATACTTCTACCGGAAGAGCAATTCCGATGATGTTTAAATATCAGGATGAAGATGGTAATATATACACCATACGAGATTTTAGAATCACTGAATCCAAAGAACGTAATTTCGTAGGTATTCATCAAGAAGAGTTTCATTGCGAATTTATTCATGATGGAATTACATACAATTTCAAATTACTTAATCACATGACAAAATGTCGCTGGACTGTGATTTGGGGAGATTAAATAGAAGCCGATAAATTGTCGCAGAATGCTGATTTAAAGTTAGTATACTCAATAGTAATAAAAAGACATTGCTACTATGCCTATTTAGAAGCAATGTCTTTTTAGTTGACTGTACATATAGTCTATGATGACAAATGGCAGTGACAAAAGGTAAGCGTGTTGTAAAATTCCATGATAATCGTAAATAGGATTAAAAATAGTATTGACATTTAATATAAGTATACTTATAATATAACCACAAGTCAATATATGAAACTTGTAGAAAGAGGTGCGATATGGAATTTAGTTTTATGACACAAGTAAATGCAGTCAAGGAAAACGTGTGGCAATACTATGAAGATATTCAGAAATGGTATGTCTGGGAAAATGATTTGAAAAATATAACATTGGACAATGGGTTTAAGACAGGCTCAAAAGGTGTAATGGAATTAGAAAATATGCCTCCTATGGAGTATGTATTGACTTCCGTAAAAGAAGCTAAAGAATTTTGGGACAAGACAGAAACCCCTTTTGGTGATATCTATTTTGGACATGAAATCATTCCCAATGATGATGAAACTGTACATATCAAACATACTGTAAAATTAGTAACAGATATTATCACTGATGAAAAGTTAGATTTTTTGAAACAGGTTTTCTCAGATGTTCCTGATTCTATTATGCTGCTGAAACGCAATGTAGAAAACAATGGTTGAATTTTTATCAAAAAATAAAGATAATTCAGAAGAAGCAACAGGCTTACTCTTTATGCGTACATATAACAAATGGCATGGAGAAATAAAAAAACAGCTAAGAGCTATTGGGATAACACACCCTCAATTTGTCATTCTTACAACAATAGGTTATTCTTTACAGTATGAACCAGAAGTAACACAGATTATGATTGCAAGAATGGCAGGTATGGATGTGATGTCTGTATCACAGATCATCAATTTACTAGAAAAAAAGGGATTGATTACAAGAAAAGAGCATTCTAAAGATACACGGGCTAAATCAGTTTATATAACCACTAAAGGACAAGATATTCTGAATAATGCTCTTCCGATAGTAGAAAGTATAGACATAAAATTTTTTGGTGCACTTGGGAAAAACGAGAAAGTATTTATAGATCTGTTACATTCACTGAATGACTAAGAAAGATAAGGTTAAAAAAGCTCCAGTGGGATGACACCGGAGCTTTTTCCGAACATATGTGTACAGTCGAGCTATGGAATATATTAACAATTTGCTAATACAACTTAAATCTACCATATTCGACATATTAAATCAAACAAAATCGTTCGACAAATATCAAATTATTTCTACAAATCCTAATTAACTTTTATAAAACACCTGTATAAATCCTAGACAAATAGTCAATAATGATTTACAATATACCAATAAATTTAAAATATATGGAGGAATTAATCATGGCAAGAGGACAAAGAAAATCAATTGATGATCAGATCGCAATTTTGGACGAGCAGATCGCTAAAGTACAGGTTAAAATGGATGCTTTATTAGAAGAGAAAAAAGGATTAGAGCAGAAGAAAAGAGAAGAAGCACTGGGGCAGCTTTATGATATGATTCAGGAGAGCGGAAAGTCTATTGAAGATATTATGATGTTGATAACGGATTAGGTTCAATATTTTTATAATTATGTTTTAAGTCACACAAACGGTATTGTTGTATGTTTGTGTGATTTTTTTTGCAATGATCGAATATATGTTTTTGTTCACATAAATAGTTCTTGACATTGGGTTTAAAAAATGCTAATCTTAAAGAAATTACTTGAACAAAATTCCTGAAAATAGGAATATGATTTAAAATGAAAGGACTATTTATGGAGAAGTATGAAGAAAAGATTCCACTTCGGGGTGTGGAAGTAAAAAAAATCATTAGAGGGATAGAAAATGGTGATTATCTATGCAAGGAACACTTTAATGAAAATAATTTCCCTACAGATAATGGTAAAGAAGGAGAAGTCTGGAACTATATAAATAAAGAAATAATAAATTCATTATCAATTGATAAGTACCAGATAATAGTTATGAATAGAGGTAGGTGGAAGTTTCTAGGTATTTACGATAAAACAACTAAATATTTGTTTACTCTTATGAGGGATAAAAATTTACAAAACCTACGAAAAAAGCCATATGACAATCTTTACCATTATCTTAATGCGTTAAGTAAGTTAAATGACGGGTTATTAAATAAATTTCAAACGGGTTATCAACAAATATCAATGTTTATGGAACCTACTTATGATGAGGTTGGGGAGGGGACATTAGAATGCATTCTTCAAAAGATGATAAGTAAGATAGATGGGACGATAGAGCGATATGCGCTTATAACGTTTGATTCTGTTCAGGGGCAAGTGAGAGAAATAAAAGGAATTATTCCAGCAAAAGGATTAAATTATTTTTTAGAGGAAAATTGGGAAAAATATTTATCACCTAACTATCCTGATAGTTCAGAAGAGTCTCAAGAGTCAGAAGCATCTGAAGATATTATTCTTCTAGAGCTTAAACCGAGACTGGAGAGAAAGAAAAAACACCAAGAAATACAAAAATATGAATAAAAAAAGAAAAAATTAAAGGAGGATGAGCGTTGTGTCTGAAAAAATTACAGCCTTCAATGGTAAAAGGCTTAGGTCAGCTAGACTATATAACGGATTAACAATAGCTGATGTTGCAGGGGCAACCAATATATCCAAGCAATCTATTTCACAATTCGAAACCGGTAAAATGGAGCCTAAAATGGAAACACTTATGAAATTAGCTGCATGTTTAGGATTTCCAAGGGAATTTTTTTTTCAAAAGATTAAAGATAAAGTTTTAGTGGGAGATACTTATTTCAGGTCATTATCGACAACAACTAATAAAGAAAGATTGTCTCAGATTGAAAAGATTAAAATATTGGTTGGACTTTACAAGGTAATTCAGGAATATGTTTTTTTTCCAGAATTAAATTTATATAAGGTACCAGAAAATGATGAAATAGATGTTGAAGACTTAGCTATGAAAGTTAGGCAGCATTGGGGACTTAAGCAAGAACCGATAACTAATATAATTAATTTAATGGAAAGAAACGGTGTTATTATGTCTTCAGCAGCCACTAGTATTTCCGAAAAAGGAACAAAAATAGATGCATTTAGTCAAATTCAATTAGTTAACAACAATCCTGTAGCGGTTGTAATATTAGGGAGTGATAAAGATAATGCATTTCGAAGAAATTTTAATGCTGCACATGAATTAGGACATCTTATATTAGATGATTACTATAATGTTAGCGACATGAGTAAATTAGAATATAAGGAAATGGAAGATAATATGAACAGATTTGCTGGGGCGCTCTTGATTCCTAGTGAGACTTATCAGAAAGACTTAAATACGTCTTCTAAAAGTGATTTAGGGTTTTATATTCAATTAAAGAAAAAATACAAAGTGTCCGCAGCAGCATTAATTGTTAGAGCAAAACAGTTAGATTTAATTTCAACTAATCAATATCAATATTTAATGAAGCAATTATCTATAAGGGGCTATAGAACATGTGAACCTTTTGATAAAGAAACACCGACAATCAAACCAAGATATTTAAAAGAAGCAATGAAAATGATAATTGAGGAAGACAAAGTTAGCAGCTTGGAATTTATAGGGGATTTATCAGCATACGGATTGACTATTCTTCCAGAAATGATTGAGCGGGTATTAAATTTACCTGATGGATATTTGTCTCTAAATGACAGTAAATGTGATGTCGTTAGTTTGCACAGAAAAATATAAATTAGTTATTTTAATGATTAATTAAAAGTAAAAAAATAGGAGAACAGAAATTAATCTGTTCTCCTAAATTATTTCAAGACGAATCTACAACATTAAACTTTCTTCACGCAATCCAACCAAAGGGCAACCCATCCATCTTTATTCTTCTGATATGCCTTAAGCAATCCCCAAGTCCTATCCTGAGAATCTTTCTTTTCCTCGACAATCCCGAAAGTACCAATTCCAGTAAATCCTTTTGAAGCATAATTAGTACCGGCATTAGATCGGATGTATACATCCCCAGAGCTAATTTTGACATTATATGGCTCAAATGCCTTACCTACAGAACGGATATCGCCATCGTTGCACCAGTATTTACCGTCAATCTGATATGGATTAGCCTTCTTTGGTTTCGTAGCTGTTATGGTTCCACTAAGTGGTTTAATTACGGCTTTAGATACGGGATCAGCTGCTTTGCCATAGTAAGAACTGCAATTTACATATTGTCCCACTTTATATTTCAGCTCCTTATCTGGAGTAGGAGATGGTGCTGCATTGCCATTACCATCATATTTATCTAGCTCAAAACGTTTGACAAGTTTGCAGATCTTATCTATGTATTCAGAATCTGTTGCATATTCACCATTTTTAATAATAGTGATGCCTTCCTTATAGTCTTTAGCTTCTTTTAGCCCAGCATATCTAAGCTTATCCCCTTTTTTGGCTCCCAACAAATAAGCAGAATGATCCCTGATACTATCTTCAATACAGGAGTATTTACGGAAATCAGCGGTAACCTTTGAAATTATCCCCGGAGTATATTCTTCGTTAGTGATTTTCGTATACTTAGATTTTCCGTCCCATGTACTGTTTGCCCAACTATTATTTGAGAGAATAGTCTTCATTCCAAAGCAGTTACATGCACCGACAGCTAAATCGGTTTTCACATATCCAGATTCCAGTATCATTTGCGCGGCAGTTATAGAAGCAAGTATGCCAGTTTTCTGATAGTCTGCCTTTGCGAGCGCTAATATTTTTGTAGCTGCATGAGATTCAGATAATCCTGAAAAAGCTGATGGCTGTGTTCCTTTTGAGGTTGGAGCAGTGTAAACAACCGTCCCCTTCTCGTCAAAAACTTTGTATCCAGTTCCACACGCTTTGATGGCATTGTCCTTTGAAGTATATGCACCAGCCTGATTTATACATTTCCCATTCTGCCAGTCTGTACCTACTCTGTAATATGATAAAGATGGAGTTTGAGCAGAGTTAAAATTACCGGTTTCTATCATCTGTTTTACGTCATTTCTAAATATATCCATTGATTTTCCATGCTTAGGGAACCAATGAGTTACATCTATATGACAGGTGCCTTCTCCACGCAGGTATACTTCATAATGACATAAAACATGGTTTTTATCGGGTGTCCATCCATACTTTTTACAAAGATAAGCGCTCAACCATACCGCTTTTTCATAAACGTTGTTGAAATACGCAACATTTTCAGGTGAGCTGGGATTATAATTTCCCATGCGTTCCCACTGACCATTATATTTGAATGTACCGGGTTCGCAGATTTCATAACTGATATAATAATCATTTGCGGGAGAACCAGCGTGCCAGGAACGACGATTCTCTGGAAGTAGTTGATATATGCCTGTGTCATCGATAATGTAATGGACACCTGCGTCAGGGTTTGTCTGATTCCACAAATTATAAAAGTTTGTGTGTTTTGCACCTGGGGTAGCAGTGGAATGCGTAACTACTCCTCTTGGTGTAATACGTTTATTACTAGTGTAACAAGGTGAAGCATTCAGAAACATTTCTATTATTTTAAAATTAGTTGCCATTTGATTTCCTCCTAATAATTAAAGCGGGTAGTACAATTATGTACTACCCGCCAATCTAAATTTACATATATGAACCAAAATTTTTTTTGAATTTGTTTAAGTGGTATTTGTGGTTTTTCTTTGCAAAATATTTTGTTAATCCGTATAAGATAGTTGTAAGGATTGTGCAAGCAAATGTGATACATGCCAAAACAATAATTTTATTCATATCATGAATTTCTCCAAATATTCCTAGAGCGTATCCAAATATTAGACATATGAAAGCTGCTCTATTTAGATATATAGAGTGTAGGGTTGAAGCAATATCAATATTATCAATAATTGTAATAGATTGATCATTGCGACTACTCCTTCCTAAAATCTCCGTCTCAATTTTCTGAGTGATGCTTTTCAATGAACTTACCAATAGAACTAATGCTCCACAAACCTGAAAACTTATTGCACTAATATAAAACCAATCCATAACTTACCTCCCTATTTTTTGTTTATTATAACTTGTATGGGATGAAAATACTATTTAGATAATAAACAAATTTAAGTAGTCATATTTGGCACATCATACAATAACTAAATCTTCTCGTCCAGCATTCATTAATTCTGTACTTACTCCATCTTTTAACCGATCAGGTACATTGGCATAAACCAAATAACCATTTATAACCCTACATGCTAAAAAGTATGCCATTATACCTCACCTCCCATAGTACTAAGTATTAATTCTTGCAAAGCAGCATCCGTTACCGCCTGAGTATGCTTTATTTCTATGATATCTGCTTGTAGCTTTTCTCCTAATTCTGGTTTGATTTCCGAATCGTTGACGATATTAGAATTCGCCAATTCCTGATACCCTTCTTTCTCTGTTGAGCTATAATGAATAACTCCGTTTATAATTGCAGCATACATATGTAAATCCTCCTATCCAATTTTCTCTACTACTAAATCTTTAATGTCAAAGGCACAAATCTGTCCTACCACATATTGCGACCCTCGTTGTAAGAAGCCTACATATGGAGTAGTCAAGGTGAATTCTTTATCCACTTCTACCCAGCCCTTTTGAATCTGATTATTATAAACCTGGAATGTACTATGATAGATGTTGCTTAAACTGATCCACAGCCCAGAGTTTGGGGAAGTTCCTACTTCATCGTCTTTGACTTTGCATGTGATCCTTATTTTCTTTACATCGTCTGGTAATGGATAATACCATTTATTCCAGTCGTTTACTCCGTTATTTCGAATTAAATAATGGTCCTCAGAAACAGTAATACTGCCATCTGCTCTCATTTGCTTCCATTTAGGGCTTACAGATAGCGGCGGAGTTGCACCTTCTATCAGATTTTTATTTCTCTTTTTGGATTGCATTTTATATATCCCCAGATCTGTTCCAATAAACCCCATTCCAGCAATCTGACCTACTTCTTTTACTTCCAATCCAAGCATTGTACCTGTACCCCCTTTTCAGACGTAGAAGCCGGCGAAACTACGACTGTTTGCGTGCCATGTAATTTAGTCCCTTTTCTGATGGTAATCATGGATGCACATTCGGCAGGTATTAACCAGGACTCAGTGTTAGCTGTATCTGATGTGTAGGCTACATAAATATCACCATCTGTGAAGTTGGCAACCGAAAATTCATATCCAGTTACATCAAATTCAAAGACAAGTTTTGTGTTTGCTACAGTAGGTAACCTAAATAGTTTTGGTTTTGTGAGTGGTTCCCCAGTTTCTGGAGTAGTAGAAGAGTTCTGGGGAGAATCCTTCAATACCCATTGATTTTTATTGTTTAAAATATATTTACTGCCATCTTCTATTACCTCACACGTTGATCCTATGGCGCAGGTATGCTTTCCATTTGATCCTGCCGAGGTTGGAAGATCATTTATATCGGCTACCTTATCACATAAGAATTCGCTCAAAGAGCTTTCATTTACGTGATCACCGTATTTTGTTCTTGTATAAGCCATTATTTCCTCCTTTACATTAAAAAAGAGCAGTACCGAAGTACCGCTCTAAGGGTTTTAATTTATTAATATTAATTGAGACTTAAAATGCTCAATACTAATGTAGAATTACACTTAACGATTATATTTAAACTGTTCTTTTTGATAAAGATTTGATGAAACAAACTGCAAAATATCCAATAAGTATACCAATAATATTTAGAATTATGTCGTCCACATCAAAACTGCCAAGGCGAGTAAAATATTGAAAAATTTCTATTAAAAATAGGAACAATAAACTAACCACTAGGAAATTAAAAAATGAGTTTACTTTTGGATATGCAAGTGGCAAAAGAAAACCAAAAGGCATAAGTGGTATAATATTTCCCAATATATTAAATCTCGCCCAACCTTCAGAAAAATGTGAAAGCTGTTCTCCAATACTATTCAATGGTATTAAATTATAATTGCTTCCAAAAGGAGTAGTTATAATTTTAATTTCCAGTTCTCTAAACGAACCTCTAAATTTGATGATAACAACAAGCAAGAGTAATACAATATATATCCACCATATAGTTTTATAAATTTTAATATAATTTTTCACACTATTCTCCTTAAGTTATTCATTATTTACTTAATAATACCATATGGAGTGGCATATTGTCTATTTTTTGTTATTCTGCATACTAATAATCATTTCTTTTGCTACTAACCTTAAGGGGGTATCGGTTAACACCATTTTTACTGCTTCTTCTTTCATAATCCATTCCATATTAATCACTTTTTCTTAGATTTGCAACTAAAATATTTTCAATATCAGCGGATATTTTTTCAGAGATGTCAGGTTCACTTTTAGTCTGCACAGTAACTCCCAATATCTTTCCAAAATTAATCAAATCCTTACCGGCATAAGTAATAATCGCTGTCTGAATCACAAGCAGTGGTGTAATCCCTACAGATGTCAAATCCACCACATCGAAGCAATATGCCAAGCCAACAGCAGACAACCCTAAGATAGCAGCTTTAATAATTCCATTGATAAATTTTGCCTTATCAAATTTAAAATTCTGTTTCCCGATCTGGTAGTACATTCCCAGCGCAATATTAATAGCCATCACAATAGCTAAAACGGGTAAATATGTAATAATCTGGTTCATATGTTAGTCCTCCTCTTTCACATCGATAATTTTCCAGGTGCATGATTCTGGCTCACAGATTTCATGGATAAAGCTGTTTTGTCCTCCGTGGTTTTCGTAGTCTAAGATTAAGCCATGAAAAGACTCTTTATCCATTGTTGTCCACTCTCCCTTAGCATGATGATATCTGTAAACCTGAGAGATCCTGTCTTTTAATTTTAGCCGTTCACTAACGTCCATTTTTTCCTGCATCTCCTCAAATCGTTTATCTGTATTTTGGTTAGATTCCAAAAGCATTTGGGATATAACATTGATTTTTTCAACAAGCCTCTCCAATTCTTTTTTGATGTCTAAATCCATCTGATTAGAACGCACCATATCCTGTTCCTGCTTCTGTGATAATGACCGAATTGTTTCGTCAAATTCAGTAAGCACCTTTTTATTATGTTTCCGTTTTTCATACCAGGAGTCAAATTTAGAATTGTATTTTAAAATCAATCCTGAAATAGCTCCGATAGCAATAATTATTGTAACAATCTGTGCAATTGTTACCTCTCCGAATAATTGCAAAAATTCTGGCATTTCATACACCTCACCCTTTCTTAAATTCAAATACTTTTCTGCCCAAAACCATGTAATAAGGGGGCGTATCTTCTTTATACTTAAATAATTTCCATTCTATCCAATCCAGCAGTGGAATGGTAAAAGCAGCTATAAGACACCAAGCCAGAGAGAACAGCAGACATATCTGTCCATCTAAGGAAGAGAGAGGTAGTCCACGGTAATCCCAGATATGGTAATCTTTATTAAACAGTAAGCCACAGATCCATTCCGCACCGGTACAGAATATGCCGCAAACAATGATTTGCAGAAGATAATCCAGCTCATACGTAAAAATGTTATTAAGCCAGCAGATAAATAATCCGCATATTCCAGCTAAAAAGAACATCTCAGGCGCAGTTCTGCCACGCCATAAGAGTTCAATACCTGAATAAATCAATCCGCAAAATGCTGCAATGAATAGATATTTGAGCGTAATCTTAATTAGTTTTGTTACTGTCTGCATTGGTATCACCGCTTTCTGGTGGAGTAATTTCCTCTGGTGGAACTTCAGGATTAGTAGGTTCCTCTGGTTCAGGCGTTGTATTGCCACTTAAAAGAGCTTTAAGAGCTAATTCACCCTGGGCAAGAGCAGCGTCCATATTTTCCTTGTATTTGCCCGTTACTTCCTGCCCATAGATCACTTTTTTAATTTCAGCCTTATCATACAAATCCCTGATATATGTATTAAGTGCATTGGCGTAAGTAGTGTGGTAAAGCTTATGGGCAGACAAGGTAAGATAAATTGCTACAATATCCTCAGCCGAATAGATTACACAGCTTCCTGAGTTTGGATGATAAGGACAAGCCAGACCTGTAGCAGTAGCGGTGGCAAATAAGTCCTTTAGATTGGACTGGTCTTCCAGGTTGTAGCTGAACATTTCTTTACCTTTCGAGGTCTCTACTTCTGTGCCGGCATAGATTGCAGATGTACATTCTTTACCAAGCTGCTTAATTTTATAAGCTTTAAATTCGTCCAGTGACATAGCACTTTCATCAACTACAGGATTAACTTGCTTTTCCAACTTATCAACCTGTTCTTTTAAATCATGAGGCGCTAAGCTGATTCGGAAAGGCGTAATAAATTTACCATCCTCGTCCGTATACATGTTGAAGATAGTTTTGACTTCTTTTAGGGTGCTGTAAGCAGTAGTCATCTTCCTGACCAGCCCATTTACGTCAAGAATCTCCAATTTCTCAATGCTGCTGAATTCTTTTACGACAGAAGAATAGTCGTCTGATTTGATAACGGCTTCAAACATATCTGGCATGGTATCATTGATGAAGAAGCACTCAAAATCTGTTTTGCCGTTAACCCTTAACTTTTCTAATGTTTCCATATTATTTGTCCTCCTTTTCGGTTAGTTCGATGAAAAACTCTAATGCATCCAATTCGGGCATAGAAATCTTTCCATCATAATCAGTTACAAATTTCTCTATATCGCTTTCTTGAATTGCATCCAGAACAACCTCATTTTTCTGCAATGAAAGTTCACTGATTTTTACATTTACAGCTGCAACAAATTCCTGCATAAATTCCTGCTTGATCTGTTGCTGTTTACTGCCCTGGTCATCGGTTACTTCCTGTAGAAATTCTGGCTTCATACACTCCTGAAATAACTCCTTTTCCGTTTCGGAAATTAATTCGAAGATGGGAGAGAGGGCTTTCATATTTTTTCTAAGCGACCACATCATTCCTGATGGCAGCTTAATCGCACTGTTCTTCATAAAGGAAGAAGCGTCATTTAATGCTTTGTAGATTGTTACGATATCTCCGTTTGTTAATGTTTTTGTCATAGTGGTTTTCCTCTTTCTTTCTGTTTTTGGGCATTAAAAAAGACCAGCGGGTTGCTGGTCTAGGTAACGTATATTTCATTAGGAGTGATAAAATAAAGCCAATGAAACGACTCTTTTATTGTAGATTATTTTATTACTCCGTTATCACTATCTGTTCTTTCTTTAAATATTATTTTATTTTTATCAGGGTTCCAAAACTCGGCTGTATTGACCTTACCCCATAATACGTTATTTTCTTTTAGTTCGTTTGACAAATCATGCAAATATATCACCTCGCAATCAAAATTATCATTAATAGAAGAATCTCCTAATTTAATACCTTTTTTTAAAGTCTGGTAGAATATGCTTTTTAAATTTTCTGAAGAAAATACAGGAGTCTTATAAAATAGATTTTTATAAATATTCCCTAAATGTAATTGACCTTGTGCTAAAAAGCACATAGTAACATCATCATTTTCTGTTTTATGAATAGTTTCTTTAACGTTAATTGATTTACCTACCTCAATCAAAGTAAATTTAATATAACCGTTACTACGTCCACATACGCCTATATTTGCCGTTAAATCAGAATATTCTTTACTTAATTCTTTCAATTCATCTGAAATATTTAAATATTTCTTGGAAATTAATTCCACAGTTTGCTTATATGTAAGTGTTGGTAAAGCTGGACTATGGAATATAGGTTTCCACAATACGTTAATCAAAGCAGAATGTCCCCCAGCACAGGTAATGACATTGTTATTTATTCGCTTTACCTTTTGCACGTTTTCAGATACTGTTTCTGCATTATCACTAGTAGACCGCTTATCTCCATACATTGCACCAAAAAGATGACATCCGGTAAAAACTACAAAACTCATAACTATACCTCCCTAATATTTTGATAAACTAATTATATACCAAAATATCATAGGAGAGTAGGGGGAACGTGTGTTTATATGTCGGCTAGTTCTTATTTTTCTTTTTCACGTTCCTTCTTGAGGATAGACTTAAGTTTAATTATTTTTTCACCATAATACTCTACTTTAGTTATAGTCTCAGTTTTTATTCGTAACTCTTTATTATGCAAACTTATAATTACCCACGAACTTTCACACTTTATTTTGTCAATGTCAATTTGTTTAATATGACTTCCATCAGATAGATCAATATTTACATATGTATACGGATAAATAAAATATGTGTCAGAAAAACGTAATAGTCCAATTGTTTCAATTACTAAAAAGAGAATATAGAGCAATGAACTTAACCACTCAACTTTATTATAAATAAAATACAGGCAAAGAAGTATAAACATCGGCGATATCATAAGTAAATCATTGCTTTTTCTATGGGGCATATTTTTTAGTTTTACAAATTTTAGACGTAAGAATACTTTACAAGCTATTAAATATAATACACATGCGCAGATATAAAATATACAAGTATTTATAATTGCTTCTGTAATGAATACTGATGACATATATCTTATAAATAATAAAATACAGTACATGGTAAATGAAATTGCAATCGAAAAGAAAATTATTTTAGCAAAAAAGTAGCTACCTTTTTCTTTTACAGATATAAGCCACCCTTTTCTATATTTTGAATTTGAAAAATAGGTATATATAAAGGGACAGATGGTAATGAAAAGACCTATTAGATATTTTATATTTTCAAGCATACATTTTTCTCCTTATTATATTATTATACTACAAAGAGGCTAATATTACCATATACTTACTTATTATTAATATCTATGGAAAAGAGCCTACCTTTCAGCAGACTCTTTTGGTTATCATTCCTTACCCTTTTCTTTTTTATAAACTTGATAGATAATATTTAAAATCATACCAACAGCAACAATAAATACGACTATGCCTAACCACGGAGACGTGGCATAATTTAAATAAGAAATATACCATGTTATTGCATAGTAGGCACACAGTAGAAGCATGACTCCTAAACCTATAGATCCAAATATTTTGTAAGAACGTTGTTTGAATGTATCTTGTTTTCTTATTTTTTCCAATATTTCAGCATATGAAGTAGCATCAGTATATAGCTGATCTTGTAATATCTCTTCAGTATCATCAAACGATGCGTTTTTATCTATAAGCATATTACAGATGTTTTTCTTTTTATCTAATTCAATTTGATCTTCTTCAAGCTCCGCAATTCTTGTATGTAACATATCATTTAATGACACATTAGAATTAAAGACATCTTCAATTTCTTTTAGTGGAGTGCCAACCATACGCATTAGAATGATTTGTTTTAATATTTTAACATCTTCTTCTGAGTATGATCGATAATTGTTAGCCTCACGTTTTGGTTTTATTAAACCGGATTTTTCATAATGTCTAATATTTGACTCTGTCATATCAATAAGCTTTGAAACTTCATGGATTTTCATATAATCAGCTCCTTTCTACTTAATTCTAAACCTTGAACTAAGTAGAAGGTCAAGTATAATCCCAATATTTTATACTTTTTTTATAAAGTACACAAATTTAGTCTATATATTATGCTGATTTATTTACTCACCTTAACGGTCTTGCTCTGTCCCTTACCTTTAAATAAAGTTGTGTATTTCCTAACTTTACTCTTAGGAACCTTTATCACAGCCTGACTGTTTATCTTCTTCAGCGCAGAACCACCAACTTTTCTCAGCGCAGTTCCTTTAACTGTGATCTTTTTCAGATTCTTACAGTTGTAGAACACCTTGTTCCCCAGTGTCTTGACACGTGATGGAAGAGTAATGCTCTTTAAACTGCTACATCCCGAAAAAGCTCCGTTACCAACTGAAGTTGTATTATTACTCAACGTCACACTCGTCAGCTTCTTACATCCGTAGAACAGTTCATCTTTAATAGAAGTAACTTTAGTCGGCAACTTCACCTTTTTCAGATTTGAGCAGCCACGGAATGCAGCTTTCCCGATTTCATTAACTTTATTACCGAATTTCACACTTGTAAGTGCTGAACAGTTATAGAATGCTCTGTCACCGATAGATGTAACATATTTGCCAATATTGACAGATTGAAGCTTTTTGTTTGATTTGAAAGCGTTCTTTGCGATGCTTGTTACCGTAAAGTTATAGGTGTTGAGTTTAACTGTGTCTGGAATCGTTAGCTTCGTTTTCTTGTTGTTGATTGGTGCGATTACCTGGACTGTGCCGCCGTTTGAGCCTGATGTCAGGACTTTATATCTGAAACTGCCTGAGATATATTCCTGAGTTACAAATGGCACAGCATAGCTACCGTTGTCTTTAAAACCTATTCCGTTGCTCTTTGCGTATGCCTGGACTCTGGAGCCTTTGGATGCTGATAGTGTTACCGGGCACCCGTTGAATACTCCTGAGCCGAGATTTGCGTTACCGTTACGAACCATTACGCTACGAAGCATTGTACATTGATTGAATGCATAACTGCCGATTGATTGGATTGTTGATGGTAGAGTCACTGTTTGTAATCGAATGCACCCGTCAAAGGCATTATTCGCTATTGTACGTACTCCTTCTTGCATCGTTACATTAAAGAGTCTACGACAACCAGCAAATGCGTTACTCCCTATGGTTTGCATTGAACCGGGGATATTGATATCTGTAAGTGAAATGCAACCTGCAAAGGCATCTTCTTCTATGGTTTTCAGACTGTTCGGTAGATTAATAGTTGTCAATGCTTGACTATACCAAAAGGCATTTCGTCCTATAGAAGTTATTGTAGGTGGCAACTCTATTTTTGTTAAATTAGGGCATGAATTAAATGCCCAAGGCTCTATTTTTTTTATTGTATTAGGTATCTTTATTTCTTTGATCCCAGAACTTGCAAATGAACTTTTTCCAATAACCGTTAATCCTTCTGGTAAATTGATGTTTTCTAGGCGCATGTTAAAGGAAAAAGCGTCTTCATCTATAATTTTCAATGTATTAGGTAATATTATTTTCTTAATATCTGTTCCGAGAAAAGAGCTTTTCCCAATTCTAGTAACACCATTGGGTATGGTATAAGAATCTCCTAAGAGATGAATACCATTAAATAGATAATCCCCAATACTTGTAATTCCAGGGGATATTATTACTCGATAGTATTTTCCACCTCTAAAAGGGTTTTTATTATAGCCACTTGTATCATATCCTTCTTGATCATAATTGAATGTTTCACCTGTTCCTGTAATAGTTGCCTCCTGTGTTTCCTCATTTAGCGTGACATACACATTGTCACCTATCCGATGTTTGTCATCTGCTTTTGCATTAATATTTAGACCAAGACTAACAATAAATATAATGCACATGCTGATAAGTATTTTTTTCATATCCCATATCCTCCCTTGTTATATTTAACCTTATTATAGACTATATGGAATATATTTACAACTTTTAATCCTTATGAATTTCTTTTAGAACATATTGCATAGCTTTTATCAATAAAGGTATAAATTGAGTATAATTAACCCCATATATCACATATTCCTCATTTGCTTCTAAATCATAGACAGGTCTACCCTCTTCGTATCTATCGTCGATTGATAAACCAGAGAATAATTCATGTGAAGATTCAATTAATAAGTCTCTTAATTCCTGTCCCAATATTCCATAATTTTTTATTTTGGCTTTGTCGTCTTTATAGTTATAAGATTTAATATTTAAATTTTCAACTATGGTGAGAGCTTCGGCTAAAGAGATATCCCTTATATTTTCTTTAAATCTTCGATCTGATTTGTTGACAAGACTCTTGTAATAAACAGCATTTACACATCCTGTAGTACTATTAGCCCCAATATTAGCAGCAGTATCTGTTCCATTTTTACGTGGAATTAAGTTTCCTGTACCACTTATATTCCAACTATATATACCATTAATGATATTACCATGAGTATGAGATGAGGCAGAATAACTACCTTTTGCTTGGTATCTGTTTGATAACAATGTTCCAAACTCATAGATTGCATTTCCAGCCATAATCTGACTACCAGTATAAATGCTTTTATTATTAATAGACCTAACCCATGTCGAATCTTGCATAAACCACCCACCATCGTAACTAGAAATATGATGTTGAGACGCATATATTTCTGCTGCAGAAATATTATTATTAACGAGCAATCCGCCAGCACTTATGATTGCACCATTTGTAAATTTTGCATGTCTTTGGAATTGCAAATAACTAGAAGCATCTAATCCATCTCCAATAAGCAGAACATCATATGTATAGGTTGTTCCAGGTTTAACTAACTGTAAAATAGTTGCTGGTTCTGATGTTAGAGCACTGTACATCTTTATAGTATCTTTCGCTTGCAGTGAGATAGCATTAATAGTCCCCCGCACATCCGCATCCATAGCAGTCATTTTCCCATTCCATGCGATTGAAAACTTATCTTCCCAAGCACTGGCAGTTGTAGCTTTCGTCCTTAACATAAATGCAGCGAAGGCATCACTGGTTGTTCCTGTATCAAAATATAACCAATAATTTTTCCCATTTGCTGTAAATTGTCGGTTCATAGATCCAGTTGTAATATTCCAACCGCCAATACTTCCACTTGTAGCATTGACAACGCCATTTACTTCTAATACACCATCCTTATACTTCAATTTATCGCTCAGTGAAAAACCATCAACCCCCAAGTATATATTACCATTTCCAGCGGCGCCCCAGGTTTCACTGCCTCTCCAAATTGCACCTGTTTTAATATTAAAACCGTTTGCTCCACCAATCTGTCCACTTGATGCTAAAATCTTACCATTGATCTCAAGCTCTCCTGTTTCCGTCTCATAAATAAACTTATCGCTAAACGAAATCCCCTCATCGCCTAAGTAAATATTAGACTTTCCCGTTGACCCAAGAACAGAACTCCCCTTCCAGAGACAAGAATTCTTAATATTCCACCCGGCAATCTTTCCACCAGTAGTTGCGGTAAGAGTCGTAGCCGTAACATTTCCATTAAAATAGCTGTTCCCACTGGCATCCATTCCGAAACCTTTACTTCTTATAACTCCGGTAGCCAAATCAATCATCGTCCCCGCAATAGTAAAGTTTCCACTGCTATAATTGTAATTAGCCGATTTCATGATTCCCGTTGTAATATTCCCACCATCAATAGTAGTGGTTCCAGCTTGCTTAAATGTACCCGGTTCTTTATCTTCGCTGTCTACTTCTTCAATCTGAAAAGCGTCAAACCAAACTGGATAACTTGGACTCTCTACATTGATTCTTATGGATGCATAGGGGTAAGCACTACTTGCCGTATATTTAATAGACAGCCGTACCCATCCATCTGTATTTTTTAATGATTTACTAGCATTTCCATGATTAATAATATTGGAAGCAGAAATATCGGGGTGTGCAACAAATCCTATAAAAGCATTAACATTAGAAGTAGAGGTTGTTTTTACATAACAAGATAATATATATGTTTTACCTGATATGACTGGAACACACCCATAATCTGTCTCTTTTGAGCCTAAGCAAACAGAGTTACTGTCAGATGTACCTATGAACTTAATGGATTTAGTTCCGATGTAATACTGTGAATCATCAAGCGTAACAGTCGCAGTAGCTGACTTTGAAAAATAAGGCACCGTAGAAAATTGTTCCATCGTGTCCAGTCCATATCTCACGAGGTTAGGATTCATGCCAACAACTAAATGATCTGTATTAATTGAATTAGCTGAAATTTTCTCTGCTGTAATTGATCCATTTACCAACATATCTCCGTTAACTTTGACGTCGCCATTGAGATTTATATGCTTAACAACCACATTTAAAGCTTCCGGTGTCAACTCCATACTGGCAGGATCTTTCCCCGATGCAACTAACCATTTAATTTTCCCAGCATTTTGAACAACTTCACTATAAGCTGAATTATTCTCTACCTTACTGTTAATAGCATCAGCCGTAACCTTAATTAACGCACTTGCATTCAGCGAAACCTGAGCATAACAGTTCATAATTTTGCATTGGGATAAAGTAGATAATTTACTACTGAATAACCAGCCGTCATCCCCTCCCCCTTCATTATAAACGATCTCAAGGACATTCCATCCAGCTTGAAATGGTAATGTAACATTTGTAGAAACGAGGACAGCAGTCGATACTTTTTTAACACCGTTTAGATAAACAGCACCTTCTTCATTTGTGATGATGGTACCTGACCATGTATAAGCAGTATCAAAGTAGAGATAAGTAAAGGCATGACCAATATAATAATCGCCAACATTTATATTAATATTTGTAGATGTATCCGCAACCTCAACAATCTTAGTAGGCACTTTACCACGTATATTCTCGATATTCGCAAGTCTTGGATTTGGCATAGAAGAACTTGTTAACTGATAAACCTCTAATATCCACTTATTTAAACCTTGGGTTATTTTATCACCCTCGGCTTTGCTTGTGTATGTCCTAGATACCCCAAGTTCAATGTTTTCCTTGGTTTGGTCGATTAATGAATTCATGTCAGTGGTAGTGGTATAATTGGTAAACTTTTCGTCTATGTCTTCCGGGGCAGGTGTCCAATCTAATGGAGGCTTTATTTCTCCTTCATACATACATGCCCAGTTAATAGTAGCGCTTGTTGCTGTTGATTGAGGATAGTTATATATAAACACTGCTGTAGAATTTAGCGTACCTGGGGTAGTTACCACTATGTACTGTGTCTTAGCTGTAGTTGTTGCCAAAAACATTTTACCATCGCTGTTTCCATGATTAAAACATACCCACATTGAATTTCCTGAATTAGTAAAACCATTGATGACAAATGTGTATTTGGTATTCGGTTTAAGAGAAGATGTTTCGTAGATAGCAACATTGTATGCTGTAGTTGTCGTTATAACACGCCCACTATTTAATAGAAGATTCCTTCCGCCAATACTCAGCTGGTCAAATTCCGTCTTAGTAGTATAAGTATCACTGACCGTCTGCTTAAATCCGCTAATATCCTGATAAGCCTGTGAAACCTGATCCCTAAGTCCTTTCGTGATATCATAGAGTGCTGAATCTTTTACGGTGACTCCAGTCAAAGTATACGGTTTTACATAAGGGATTTGCCCAACACCAAAATTAATATAAGCGGTATTTGCCGGTATAGAAATGGTTGCTGCAAATAACTTACTGCTTGTTTCAATGGGAAGAGATATTTTTGTATGTGTTTGTACTTCAGCATTTGAACTATTAAAGCATTTATAGTAAAGGTAGACATTTTCAAACTTATTTGAATCTGAGTCAGGTCGGTCATAATACCCTGTAACAACTAACTCACCTATATTGCTTGTATTCCGAGTAAGAGTGGAAGTATCAATTTTACAACCAGGGACTGCAACTGAATTTGTTGTGACTGTTATTTTTCCTGTTTTGGCATCAACCGTAGCTCCGGTTAAAGTGCTAAGACTCCCTGAATTATACCCTTTAATAGCAGATAAATCCCAGAGGTTAATTCCACCTACATTAAGATCTTTTATACCAGTGATGATATCCGTTTTCCACACCTTGTCTGTAATACTCTTGGTGTTTTTATCAACGGTATGTTCAATCTCATTTATGGTGCTGGTTAGGGTAGCTGACACTTGATTAATTTTCTCGTCTGCATCTTCACTGTTAGGTGCCCAATCAGTGGCTTTTGTTCCTTCTTCCAGCTTTAAATACGCAATATTAAATATCGTACTTCCGCTACCCATGAATACGAAAGGTCGCCAATACTTTCCTTTAGGTTGAAATGTTACATATAATAAAGTCCATTGATTTGCAATTGCGGATTGTTGGAATTTTATTGTTTTGATTCCTGCAGTATTATTATTTTTGTCGACTGCGCAGTGATAATGCAAAGGAGTACTTTCACTCCCGGTTACATTAGCATTTGTTAAGATCATTGCCGAATAAGTATAAATTTTATTTGTGTCTAATTCTATCCATTCTGTGTTATGACCATTTATTCCGTTACCAACAGTAGTACGTAAAGTGTTGTAACCTAAATACTTAACGGTTGTGTCCAAGCTAAGAGTTCCGCCATTATTGCCCCAATATTTCGTATCGGGTAACTTCTCCCAATGTCCTGACTGTCTAAAAAGATTCCTTCCCCCAATCACAACACCATCAACAGCATCATCAGCTTTCTTCTTAGCAATAGCATCTATTGCATCCTGATAAGCTTTCTGGTAATCTGCCAACTTAGTCTTATACGTTCCGAAAGCCGTATTCATATCCGTAACAGCAGTTTTCTTCTGTGCGTCAGTTTTTGTACTATTAACTGAGCAGTAATCTATCGCAGTGTTGATCTTAGAAATAAGCGTGTTATATGCATTATTGCACTCAGTATACTTAGTTTGGTGTGTAGTCTTTGGCGCACCTGTCAATGAAGGATTAGAATCTACCTTATTAAATTGGTTCGTGACTTGAGTATGCATTGTTTCGGCAGCTTTTCTGATTGCTTCCGCTTCATTTGTATTGATAATACCATCGTAGAATCCACCTTTGATCTCGTCATCTAAATCATCAAGTGACGTGTTTGTATTCTTGATTTCTTCCTGAAGCTTGAAGTTTTCATAGAACGCACGTGATTTTACTGCTACTGAAAAGTTTGTAGCTAAAGGATCTGTTATAAATATGTAATCTTTACCGGAGTAAGATAATAGGTTGTTCAGCGCTTTTTGGGATGGATCGTCTAAGGGTTCCCAGGTTGGTGTGATTAGTTCGTAAACTACATCAGTAGGATTGTCACGGAAGAATACTTTGGGGTCTGAACTAATTGGAGTGCGAAATGCGATAGATTCCCCGTTTAACCCAGCGGTTGAAAATATACCAACATTATCAATGCCCCATGTGGAATTGATTTTTTTAAATCTACTGCACATTAAATTATTATTGTTTTTACCAGGATTAGAAACGCGGATTTCTTTGGAAAATACCATATTATTATGAGTTGCGAAGTTTGCTGTTTCATCAATATGTAATAATCCACAATTCCTCGTTACTCCCCAAACCCCATCTTTACATTCCAGAACATCGTGTATTCCATTTGGCAGAGAACGAAGTGGAGATGTAAGATTAACCGATGCGAGAGATAGTTTATCTTCATATTGTTTGGAGTTCTCTGGGGTGATGTCTTCTGGTGCGGGTGAATATTTATCGGTGGGATCTCCTTCTACCATTTGGAGGTTAGCTATAATTAGTTCTATCCCAGTTTTATTCATGCCTGTCATATATAGTAATTGTGAATCTAAAGTTACACTTTGAGTAGATGAAGTAATAGTTCCTTGAACCTTAGTCCATTTATTTGCCGTACAGTTTTGACTATATGTATCCGTAAAGGTACCTGTAGCATTGGATCTTGTGATCCATAATGCGATTCCAAAATCCATATTTGTATAAATATCAAATGAAACTGTATATTTTGTTTTTAGTTTTAACAATTTAAGATTTAAATTATGCGTAATCATTTGATATCCCGTTGAAGCCGTAATGCATCTAAACTTACAAGCATTTATGCCAAAAGATTCAGTGTCAGTAACTTCAGCTGATCCATTCTCTTTTGACCAATACCATCCCGTTTTACCTTGATTTGTATTTGGGATAAGATTCCTCCGTCCAACAGAACTTACTACATTCAATTTCCCGCTATCCCCAATACTGTTAATAACACTTGGATAATCTGGGCTGGGACTGTTAGGGGTGAATGGCTCGTAGGCTGTTGCTGTGGTTCCTTCTTCTAATTGAATTTTAGATTTTTGCTCATTGGTTAAGCCCTGATACCAAAGTAACCGTACATAATAGTCCCCGTCAGAAGTGTATTGATCATTGAAACTAATACTTTTAGCATAAGAACCATCTAAATTGTAAAGACGGTATCTCATGTCTTGCCCATTGTGACCAGATACTATATAGCTTTTACCGGAATATAAGCGAATAAAATCTGAGTAAACAGAACTTGGATTATCAGCGGGAGACGAAGTGATTGCTCCTGTATTTAAATCTATAAATCCATCATGGAATACCCCATTAAATAAATTCTTCCCCTGTGTACTCTGAACCTGCTCCGATTTCCCCTGTATTTCCGTAATTCTGACACATCCCTGGTCTTGTGCGTGTGTGCATTCGATGAGTCCGGTTGCCGTGTCGTGGGTGCAGATGTCTTCGTAGGTGAGATCTGCTATTGCTGATATTGTTATTTGTCCTGTTGCTTTTATTGACATAATTTTTCTCCTTTCATAGCCTTGAGATTTCTATTTGATTGCATAAAAATAACAAGGCTTCGAAAGACCTTGTTTAACATTTTGACTGCGTTATTTTATTAGTTAATCTTAGATTTTTTAGTGCGCCATAGTTGTAGTTGAATCCGTCCCTATGTTCGGCATTGCATACTATTCCTTTATCCACATAAAAATTAATCCATGTATGAGATGTTGAAAGCAAATATTTTCTTGCCTCGTTTAACATGTTTAAGAGAGTTTCATCAGAAGGTAAATTATCTGTAGAAGATATAATTCGGTATTCTTTAAATCCGTTTTTACGTATATGTATTCCTCTAATGATTTCTTTTCTTAGAAACTCCTTTTCCGTAACGGTTCCAATTCTCACACATAAGTCGTGACCAGATCCATCATATTCGCAAATAATATCGTCAGCCAATAACATGTCAGCATTGTAGTAATCAATTGGATAATTAAGTTTTCCAGAATATAAGTTGCATATATATCTTTGTTGAGAAGAACAAGGTGCCGTTCCATTGTTATATAAACTCCGCTTAGCTTTTTCTCTGATATCTTTATTTTCTAACGGATTTTTAACGCCATATTTTTTTAGAATGGTTTTTTCAAGTGTCTTTCTAACGTCTTCATTTTGCATAGGATGTTCCACACCATATTTTTCTAGATTAACATTTTTAATCTTCTCTTGTATTTTTTTGGAAGCGAATGGATTTTCTACACCATACTTCTTAATATTAGTTGCTTTTACTTTATTATATATAGCAGAGTTACTGAGGGGATACCTAACACCATACTTTCTAAGACATGTTTGCCTTGCTTTTTCTCTAATTACTGGATTATTCAATGGATTTGTTGTACCATATCTCTCTAGATTTGTTTTATTTATCTTTTCCCGCGTTTCTTTCGGAAAATAAATTGTGTTTTCTTTATAGCAAAGGGGACAAACATATTTGGCATGGCTACTTAAATGATGAGCATGGCTACTGTGTTTGCCAGATGGACATTTAAGATAAATTTTTACTCTACTATAACGTGCTATATCTTTTGGTGACATTGCGTTCAGATCATAATCCCACCGTTCTAATAAATCTTTACGCTGATTTTTATTACACCAGTCGAAAAAGGAAGTACTGTTTTCTATATTACGTTGTTTAGTCTTTTCGGAAGATATGCATCCACATGATAAGGTTTCGCCACGTAATAGATGGTCTTTACGTATTGGTTTAATTGTTTGTTTTTCACAATTACATTTGCAAATCCAATATCTTTCCCTTTTAGGATCTTGACCAATAACTTTTAATCGTCCAAAGCGATCTCCTATATGTATATCTTTTTTTATATCATTTTTCAAAAAACACCTTCTCTCTAAACTATTCTATTTCAATTTTAAAAGTGGCTTTTACATCGACATCGGCTGATCCGACATTCAATGTTTTACCAGTTTTAAAGTTTATGCCTGTGCCACCAAATCCCGTTACCAGATTTCCTGACTTGTCGTACTTATACCATTTGTAAGTATATTTAGTACCTGCGGTGTCTATTTCTGCACCTGCTTGAAACAATCTTGCCGTTAGAACAGAAGAACCCTGTCCATTAACAAAAGTATCTCCGCCTGTTGATTCTACTGTAACCTGAATCGGATCTGATAAGTCAGTAAAGGATACAACATCTATAAATTCCTGATTGTAGCTGTTTGAAGTGCTGTCCGTGTCTTTAATAATACATTTGAAATTTCCAACACCAATTACAGCATCCGCATAAACGGTAATGGTCTTTGTGGTGACACCTGAATATTTATTGGCTGTATTGGTCAGTTTCTTCCAACCAACTCCACCGCCTTGATTTGTAGTAACAGAACTATCCTGCTGATACCACTGGTATGAAACGAGTGTTTCATCAACGCTGCTGCCTCGCCATAAAACACAAGTGGCTGTTAATGTTGCGATACTTCCATTCTTAAACACATTACCCTGGTCAGTTGTGGCAATTGCACAGGCAACACCTCCACCAGATGATACTCGGGTAAACGATATATTTTCTTTATGTGTAAGGGTTAATCCAGTTGAGGAATCTTTATAGGTAATTACACATGTAAAATCTACTCCATCAACTCCCGCCATAATATTTGCTTTAATGGTAAGGATGTGACTCTTTGCTCCTGAAATAGCATAGTTTCCACCATTTACTATTGGCGTTGTAGATGTACCCTGATACCACTTGACAGACTGTACTTCAGCAGATGTGATTACATTTGCTGTTGTACTGGTAACATAAAGCTCTGGCGTTAACACCAGATTAGTTGTTGCGTAGTTAGGTGAATATGTTCCGGTATCTGGATTGTAAATCTGATATTTACTTAAATTGCTACCGATAAATCCTGAAAGGGATATGGCATCATTAAAATCTGTAATACTAAATGAACCCATTGCTATAGCCATAATTTATTTTCTCCTTTAAATTAAAAAATCCAGCCTCTTTTGGACTGGTATTATTAGTTATTTTGTGTTGGTATTCCATCGACATGACATTCAAAGGTTGCACGCCCCCAAACATCATCTTTTGTGATATTTATTTCCTTTGCTCCACCAAAGTGATTTGCGTTCCATTCTTCGTCTGGAGTTCCATCCCTATTTATTTTGATCCAGTGAAAAGCAGCTGCATTAAGTTGGTCTGTTATTTCAATATTGCTTTTATATACATGGCAGGACAGAGTTGTAGATATTTCACCATTTTTGAAGAAGTTCCCGTTTGATGACCAAATTTCTACATTATAAACTAGAGATTCATCAATTTTCTGATCAAGGGCAGTCGTTGTAGAAGTTACACTTTCTTGGAACTCTTGGTACTTAATCCCAAACTGATCTCCGTTGCCATCTAAGATTTCTGTGATCGACACTTTACCGTTATCATCGGTTTTAACGATTGGGAAATTGAGTTTATTCTTGGAGATCTCATTTTCACCAAGCATATCATTCTTAATCAATCCATCTCGAATACCAGAAGTAGTGACACCCTTTTCATCAAAGAGGGCAGTAGTTCCATCTGAACCACGGACAATAAAATTGAACTCCCCATTTGCATCCTGACCAATCTGCACGCGGACATTGCCTTTGTCATCGTAAAATTGTTGTGTACCATTAGCGAAAGCAATTGAGGGCTGTCCGGTAACGGTAGAAATGAGTGTGATTATTTCTGCTGAAGCTGCATGTGCCATAAGATCTGCAACTGATATTTTAGCAGCTATCAATTCTTTGATTACTGCGTCATCAATATGGACGTTACCAGATGTTAAATTGATAATTAAACCACTGCCTGCCACTACTTTACCTGCGATTAATTCTCCAATATTGGCGACTAATGTTGAGAGCGTTTTAAACTCAGCATTATCACCAATGATTACACGAGCTGCAATATAGTCAGCATCTATATATTCACTGAAAAACTTATTAAAACTTGCTTCATCTCCAGTAATGCTCCCAACATCTATTTTTGCAAAACGAAGATATTCCCCCACTAATTTTTGAATCGTAGCAGAAGGAACTTGTAAATTTCCGGTAATGTTGGTTACGGCGTTGCTAAACAGGTTATTGGAAATCATTTTCTGCAATAAGGTGGTCAAGTATTCTTTATCATCCTTGCTGTTACCAGTTCCAAGTGTAACTCCGCCACCAGAAGATCCCCGTTCATTTTCATTCTGCAGAATCTGGGTCAAGTCATTTCTACCTGACCTGCTTGTAATCATATTTGAAAATTCTACGGTTAAATCTGGAGTAATCGCACACGGATTCCACGTTCTGCCTATTAATCTTAACTTAACGGAATAATCATCCCTAATTCCTAAGCGGACAAAATTACCCAGCACAAAAGAGCTATGCCAGCATTTGAATTCTTCCAGGCGTAGCAGATTATCCATTTCAGTTGTAAATGTATATTGGGGTTGGGATAATTCTGAGATTTTATCAATCGCATCCTGATACAATGTTTCCTGTACCTTTATGGTATCAAGGGTAGAATCTATTGATGTAGAGACTATATTAGAGTTTGTGTATGTTTGATCATGAATCAGAGTGTTGTAAATGATATACTCGTCATCAGATGGCTTCCATTTTTCATTTCTTATTGAGACATCGGCAATCATGGCGGTTTTCTGATCTGTGATGCCTTTTTGTTCTGTTTTTAAAACCTCAATTTCATCTGTCAGTTGTTTTAGTTTGAATAGGAGAGTACCTTGGGTGGTTTCACTGCCAAGATAACCTTTATACTCGATATACTTATCATGTTCTATATTATAAGCTTCTTCTCCGGAAGGATGTTTTGCTTTTTCCTCATCTGTTAATTCATTCCAAGGTTTTTCGTATCCTTCAAGTGTCTTTAATAGATTTTCATAATTTTCTTTCTTTGCTTTCAGAAGATCAACACCATATAAATCCCAGTTGGTTTCAAATTCTTTGTTGTAATCGTGCTTATCCTCTTTGTCTGGTATTAGCAGATTATCTATGGCGATCTGAATATTCGGAAGAATATAATCCTTTATTTGTATGTAAGTGTAGTAGCCGCCATATCCATTTGCCTTATTATATAGAAGATCTAAGTATCGCTCATGGTCAACTGTGCCATCCTCTTTCTTCCAGGGGATATATTCTGGCTCTGTCCCATCTGTTGGATTAGTATACTGAGGATCTGGATCGACACTGACCTGAAGACTAGTTAGGAGAGCATTGTAGTACTTCATGTTCTTATTAAGTAGTTCTTCCGTCATGTCGTCCCATTGTTTCCAGTCGCAGCCGTCATTTGGAGCACGATGAGTTATGTCTTGTATCTTAGACTCAAGATCTGCCCCTTTTGTAGACAACTCTATGAAATCTGGACGCTTCTTCTCACGATATGTAATCCAGGCTTTTAACTTCTCTATCAGCTCGGATGACATGTATTTTTCGTTCATAAAGAAAGACAGGTCTTGAATCCATCTTTCATTAAAATTTACAGCCCGGATGTCCAGATCATCGTCACCAGTTACTGTAAACTGGGTAAATACGCTGTCCTCATCACAGTTAATCTCTACAGCCTTGGCGAGGTTACGGTATCCAATAAATACAGTTGTGTCTTCTCCGATTTCTTCCTTGTCGTAAACGTTAATCGTTTTGTTCAGAATATCAAATCGGAAGATAAGGTCTAATTTTGGAGCGACTACAGAAGTAAGAAAAGCGTATATATTCGTATTATCTGCTTCTACGGACATTCGTTTCGCTTCATTGTCTTTTAGGATTTCGGAAACAAAGCCTGCTTTCCATCCAGGCATTTTTTCTAACATAAGATGCAACAATGATAATTCTGGGTTATCGCTTCGGTACAGAATAATATATTTCTTGGCGAAACCAAGTTCATCAACGTTGTTTGCTGCTAAATACTCCAATGAATCTGTGGTACCCTTATTAATTAAAATACCGGTCAGGGCTTTATCCTGAAATTCTTTTGAAATATCATATGCCTGGATCGACTTTGTTTCCTGAAATCCATCATTGCCTGTTACCGGTTCCTGCATCTGGAAGTAACCAATATCCTCCAGGTACAATTCCATGTAAACCCCCAGATCCTCATATCCATTGGTTACAATCTCTGTCCCATCTTCCGTAGTGACATAACGGTCAACGACAAAGCTTAGTTCCCAGAAATCTTTTAAGTGCTCCGAGCATTGAACGGTATCGATCTGGACACCGTTTAATTGCGTCATTAATTTATTTCCCGGCTGACATAGGTAAATACGTTTTCCACTTTCTAACATAGGAAACCACCAGCCTTTTTCTGTGGACATCTATATGTAATTCTTACATCGGCATCACCTGTTATCTGAATTACATTTTCACCCGGCAGTAACCGCAGCCAGTAAATATTTCCGACATCTTCCCAGCCCAAATCTTTGTAGGAAATAATGCCATGCGTTGTAGCATCAGTTGGAATGCATAATTTGCAGTCGAAAGTCATCGGAAGTTTAGCGTAAGTATGAATTTTCATGGAATTATCGTTGTCAGTTATATTTTTAATAACTATGTCAGTTGTTGTTTCCGTTTTAACTGTTAGTATTGGATAAACATATTCCTCAGTTTCATCAGAGTCTACATATATGGAATAAGTTCCAGCGGTAGAAAAGTGTTCCTCTTGGAAGTTCCAGGCATATGGAGAGGAAAATTCAAACTGGCATATAACACCAATAGGATTTAAAGCTGGCTTAAAGCGGGCATCAGTAAAAGTTCCTTGATAAATGGTCGTTTCATTATCAGATTTTTTAAATTCCAACCATTTGGGTAATTTTGGAGATGTAAGCCATCGATTTATTATTCTTTGCTCATTATCCGTAAAGACACTTTGGTCTTCTTTTATTAAAGCAAATTCAGGTTTTGGAGTAGATACATATTTTGTGCCATACTGGTTTGGAACACTACGATTTATTGTGGTTTCGCCTTTTATTGTTTCCCGTTCAAATCCGGTAAGTTCTTCAGGATAATCGAAGAAACATAAGATTAAAGGAACGGACAGAACAGTGGCACTGGTTTTTTCGTCATATTTAAATTCCATCGTAAACCTCCTTTCTAACAAAAATAGAAGCTGCCCCTTTAACAGAGCAGCTTCCTAATGATTTTATAATAGTCCGCCTTTTCGGGCATCTTTTGCGATTTCTTTTATTACTAACTTGCTGATATGCGGTATTTCTTTCTTGATAGCATTTGCAGTATCCTGTGGATTGTTGCTTTGGATATTGAATGACATGTTAACGTTTGGATTTAAGTTGTTGAATCCTCGTGGTTCAATCTTAGGAATTTTTGGTGTAGGCATATCAGCAAACTGAGCATGAAAAGCTTTCATCGTAAATAAAGCTTCTGGCAGAATTTTTGTGAAATCCTGTGTTAAGATGGTTTCTCCCGGATTTACAGAAGCAAGCAGTGAATCACCGTTTGAATGAATCTTCTCAATTACTCCGCCTTTAGCAGCACCACCAAGACCAGACCAGTCAAAGTTTTCAGGAGTAACTCCCAGACTTTCCAACATCTTCTGTATGGTTTCTCCGACTTTTCCAAAAGAGGAAGTAACAATGTCGGTTGCCCCATTAATCAGGTCAGTGATCTTGTCCAGATTCTGTGCAAGGTCTTTGATATATTTATCATAATCCTCCTGCAATTCAGTCTTGAGTTCGTCAAGTCCATCCATCTGTATCTTAATTGTCTGTTCATGAACGGTATCATCGATTTCGTCTTGCTTTTCTTTGATCTGTGCATCTAACCTTGCTTTTTGTGCCCTGCTTTCTGCATCCGTTACGCCGTCAAGAGCGGCTGCTTGTGCCTTTAACTGCTGAAGCTCCTTACTGCTTTTCTTCATGTTCTTGTCGTAATTATAATAGTCTTCAGTTTTTTGTAACAACTTGTTCCGGGCATCAATGACTTTGAAAATAGCATCAAGTTCCGCTTTAGATTGGCTTTTCATGATATTCAATATGGCTTCTCTTGCAGAGCCACCATTTTTGATTGCTTCATTGAGTTCTTCTTGTGCATTCTTCAGGTCTTCCAGGTATTCTTTTTCAGAATAACCTTCCTGTCCCTTTAGCCCCTCAATCGTTGCAATCTTTTTCTGAATCGTTTGGATATCATCCATGTATGATTCGTATTCTTTAATACTTGTGGCAAGCTTGGTAATTCCAAAATCTGTCATTTTACCATCATCGTCAAACATCATCTCATCAGTAATAAGCGAAGCTATTGTACTAAGAGAATTTCTTAAATGCTCTGTAACTTCAAGCATCCGTTCAAGATCACGGAAGTAAATGTCATTTCGCATTGAGTCCTTTAATTCTTCATTATCAGCTTCCAGATTATTTATAGCGGTATCAGCATCAAGTGCTTCCTGTGTATACTGTTTGAAGTACTCATTGTCAGGATCACCTGCATACTTTTTAGCATTTTCTTCGGCTGCACTTTTTATGGCTTTTTGCTTATTAATTTCTTCCTTATTTTTCGTAATCTGGCTTTCGTAATCATCCTTACTCAAATCAGAACTTTGAGCCTTTTTTAGATTAACGATGCTTTCAAGATTTGACTTCTGGGCATCTAGTAACTCCAGTTCCTTTTGCAGTTTTTCTATAGGAAGATTCTCAATTGTGTGATTCCATTCTTCCTGATTTTGCTGTGCAGCTCTTATTGCAGATTCATTTGCTTCAATCTTGGACTGTATTTCCTGATATTTCTCAGAGTTAATATCTAACCCTTTTTGCTGTGCCTTATATTCCTTATTCTGAGCAGCAAGGTTTGTTACCTGGGCTTCGCTGTTTGTTTTTAAAGTATTGTAGTCACCAGCAGTAGCGAGAATCCCCTTCTTTTCATTTAAAGAAATATCATCTTGTTTACTGTCTGCTTGGGCTTTAAGTCTGTCCAATGAATAACCCATGTTTGTTACTTTGATATTTTTCTGGCTGTCGAGCAGGTTTTGAATTTCTATTTCAGCATCTGCAGCTGCAGTACCAACACCATCAATATCAGCTTGCCACTTATACCAATCCTCACTACCTGCTTTGATTTTTCCTGACTTCACTAGTGAATTAAATTGATCCTGCATTGCTTTTTGTTGGGATAATAGATTTGTCTTCTCATTTCTCTTTCCAACAATTTCAGCTCCAAAATCATTTTCGGTAACAGCCTTACCTTGAGCGACTTTTAGTTCTCTGTTTTTAGAAGCCTTGTTACTATTAGAAGAGAGATACGTTCCTTTCGCTTCATAGAATGCTTTTATATTTTCCATTTGCTGATTTGCAACTTCCGCCATTTTGGAAGCCAGTTCCGCTTGAGCTTTAGCAGCATTATTAGCAGCTTTCGTTTGTGCATTTAAAGCCAGGTTATTTTTCTTGACAGCTTCATTATAAGCTTTCGCTTTCTTTAAATCGTCACCTTTTAACCCTTTTGTACTGATGGTTTTACCAGCTTTAATTGCAGCTTCTTGCTTTCGTATATTTTTATTTTTAGTTTTAAGAAGACTATTACCTTTACTTTTTACAGTCTTTTTTGTTGATTTGACATTCTTATCAGCTTCTTTATCAGCTTTCTTATAGGTGTTATACTGACTTCTCTGATTGGTGACTTCTTTGTCCAATATCGCATTTTGTTCTATATAAGATGCTTGTGCATCATTTTTATTGAGGCTTCGAAGTTCTTTTTCTGTACGGGCTACCTTGCTATTGGCTTTATCCGAAATCTTTTTAGCTGATTTATATGTTTTCTTGGCTGAAGATCTCTTCGAAACAGATTGGTCATATGCTTCAACCGCTTTTAGCTTCTTGCCTGAAAATCCTTTTGTGCTGATTTTCTTACCTGCATTGATCTGCTTTTTGAGCCGGTTCTTCTTAGTCCGAGAGAGTCCACTCTTATTAACGGCTTTGATTGCAGCTTCGGCACTGTCATCCATCCTGTCATCAGCAGCATTAAATTCTTTCTTTGCTTTCCGAGTAATCTTATTCTTAGACTTTGCAGTCTTTTTCTGTGGTTCCAGTTTTTCCTTTAGCTGAATCCTTTTCTGAATAGTCGCAGAACTTCCAGAACTCGCTGCATTATAGTTAGCTTCCAAGAGATCTAACTTATCATTAAGCTTTTCAATTTTCTTTTCTGCTTTTTCAGTTGGAATGTTCATTAATTCATCGAATAGCTTTGTCTGTTCTCTGCGTAGTTCAGCAACAGCATCTTTGCAGTCCAGAGCTTTGTCATACCATTTCTGGTAATTATCAATGTTTTCTTTCAGCTTTTTACCGTCATCTGTGGAGGTGTCGATTGTGTCTATGGAGAAGTCTCCATCACGTACCTTTTGCTTCCAGTCCTCAGAAAGTTCAATACTGTTAGCTTTATTTAGATAACCTTCATAACTCCGCTGATTTGCAGAGATACGTGTATCATTTAGTTTTGACTGCGCTTTGAGTTTTGCAGATTTGAAAGCAAAGGATACATATTCTGTTATGGAATCTGTGATGTTCTTCGCTTTACGCTCAAGCCAGCTTAAGCGGGTAGCAAAGTTATCTATTTCTGATGTGGACTCTTTGGTTTTTTCGGTATTTTCGCCTTGTGCTTGACTATTTGCATTTACAGCAGATGTATTTTGGTTTGTTGCAGAAGAGGATGAGTTGGGAACGTAACCGCTTGTAATTCCACTTCCAGGTTTATATGAAATCCCACCGCCAACAAAAGCATTGCCACTTGCTAAAGCGCCACCCTTTAATGTTCCACGACCAGTGACAAATCCTCTTTCTAATAAATTTTCGGATTGTAAGTGATTAAATACAATAGCATTTTTAGGAATATGAGCAAACTCAGCCCCATTATCTCCGTATGTCCGCCATTTCCCAGTATTAGGATCAACAACAATTTCTCTACCAAGTTCCCCTATAAGTACTCGTTGTCCAATTGGGTTACCTGCATTGCCATTGGCGAAAGCACTACCATTGAATGTTCCGTTTACACCATGTGTTCCTGATATGGGTAAAGGCCCCGAGGCACCACCGCTTTGATTGTTATGCATGGTAGTAACGGTTATGGTTTTATCCTGTATAGTGCTCAGATAAGCACGTATCATCTGTAGTGAAGAACTTGCATTATCAATTGCATTGACATGAAAGTTTTTATCTTCAATTTCGTCATCCTGCACTTTTTGTACAGCAGATTCAGCAGGTGCAGTTTCAGCCATAACTTCCATTTTGACTTTATTGCCTTCAAGACTCTTTAATTGATCTTGGATTTCAGCGATACGGGCAGGTGCATTTTCTTCATTAACATCAACTGATAATGTATAGTTTTTGTTATTTAATGCTTCCAGTTCACTATTCAATGTCGTAATCTTAGAATCGGTATCTTCAATAGCAGCCTGAATTTCGACTTTTGTAGGAGTTCCTAATTCATTTTTCTGTGCTATAAGTTCATTTAACTTATTCTGTGCTGCTTCAATTTCAGAATCATCAACGGTGAATCCCATATTCTGTTTATTTTGCATACCATTAAGGCTAGTGCGGGTATTTAAAATATCTTCATCCAAGCCGATAGAAGTATTGACCTTTTCAGCTGAGAGTTCTTGCTTAAGACTAAGAGCCTCCTGTAAATCTTGATTTAACTGTTTTAATTCAATGAAGTCTACAGAGGTTTTTATTTTCTTATCATTAATCTTATCAATTTTTGTTTGAGTATCAGAGATATGTTTTTCCGTTTCAAATAACGCATCATCAATATTACTGAATGCTTCATCTCCCCAGTCATATTCTCCGCCATAATCATTGAGGACACCAAACATTGCCTGAACGGTTTCATCAGTCCAGTTGAACTGACTTGCAAAATCTTTCATTGTTTTATCGGCAACGACTTTGAGCTTTTCAGTATCAGGGTCATACTGCATTAAACCTTTATTGATGGACTCTTCCAGAAATTTATCTGCACCAGATTTATCTTTGAAATATGTGCCTAAATTATCTACATAAGTCTGCACCTGTTCTTCCGGAATATTGTCAGGTACAACAAATTCCATTGCAGCTTTGTATTTCTTAGTCCCGACTTCCATATAACTATCGGACTCGGTATCATTGACATCTTTAATAGCCTGTATTGCATTAGATACATCAGTACCCATATCCCCTTCTTCATGAGCGTTTTGCGTGTTTAACCATTCCTGGTAAGCACCAGTTGCTTCACGAATGCTGGCAGCCATGAGTGAGTACTGTTGAGACTGATAATATAAATTATCTTGTTTTGTCTGTAGACTAGTTAGTTCTTGTTGCTCTTCTTCTGATAATGACCGTTTGATATCTAATAATTCCTGAATGCGGTTTGCATTGTCTCTGTAGTCTGCTTTTGTCTGAGCATCGGCAGCTTTAATTGTCGCTAAGGTTTCTTCCGCTTTTGCTTTTGATAATGCTTTTACTTTTTCTTCGTTAAGCTGTAAGGAGCCGTTGACGTATTCGAGAGCAGACCGATAATCTTCTAACTCAGCAGCATTGAAGTTTTCTAAAGACAAGCTTTTGCCAGTGCCTTGGGAAGACATGGCTTCGTTCAATTTACTATAAGCAGAAGTAAAGGCGCTAACATCTTCTTTTATTTGTTTGAAATTATCATCATATGCTTGTTCGTTCTTAGACTCAGTAATGGCAGCATTTAACTCATCTATTGTTTTGAAAGCTTTATCAGCATTTATCACGAGATCATAAGCGATCTTCATATCAGAAACGTTTAGATTTTTAAGATCTTTAAGAGAGATAGCCGGTAATTCTTTCGACAAAGTTTCCAATTGTTGTTCTACTGAATCTTTTATGCCATTAACATTTCCCTTATCATCTGTAGTCTCAAATGCAAGTCCCAATTTGATCTTGAGTTTATTTTGAGCATCAACATCGTCGCCAGTAATAGCTTGTATTAAAGAATCAGTTTTGTTTTGATATTCACCTACTGTATAATCATCAGGGTTGATCGTAAACAGTTCTTCATACGCTTTTTGTACTTGAGGAGTTTCAGATGCTATTGGAAGGATAAATTCCTTTTTTATGAAACTTTCAATATTACCATCGTAATCGGTAGCTATTTTATTCCAATCAGTATTCGGTACGATTCCTAAGATTCCAGATTTGAGTTTGTCACTTAAGTCTGTATAAGCTGGAGACGTTTCAAGGTACGTAGCAATAGAAGGAACAAGTTCATTCCATGTTGCTCGAATTTCTTTTTCTGTAATAGCTGCTAATTTTCTGTTTTTACTTATTTCGTTGGCTAAATTAGCTTCAGCGATTTTATCAGGTTTGTTGACCTCAGTTAATTCTTCTTTAGCTTTATTAAGATCATCTTCGTTAAGAACAGTATTAAGAGTGACAGTATATCCCTCTAATCCGTCCTTTATTTCAGGAGTAATATAAGCTTTATCTCCCCAGAGACTAAGCATTTTATCATAAATACCCGGGGTAGCTTCAATCCATGCACTAGTAAATCCACCATTTTCATTCTCAGATGTTAATCTATCAAGAAAAGAAGCACGTTCAATACTTAACGAATCAACAGATTGTTGATATTCATCTTTTTCTTTTTTTAATATCTTAGTTTGTTCTGCTATACCTTTATATTGATCAGGTAGCTGCTTCGCAATTTCAATATTAGCCAATTCACGCTGTGTTTTTAATAATTCTGTAAGCTGATCACCTGCAGACTGCGCTGAATTTCCTAAATTCAAAATAGCATTTCCTTGGATGTCCCAGCCACTAACAAGTTCTGGGAACGATTCTGCCAAAGAATTTTGTATATCCATTAATTCCTGATAATCTTCATCTGATAAAGAGATGTTTCTATTTGTAACCTTATCAATACCTTTTGACAATTCTTCATAGGATTCTGAATTTTCTTTCAAGGAGTCTGAGCTCTTTTTATATGCATCATTGATTCCCGTAATTGTTTTTTTTGCTTCGTTGCCCTTTTCGATTAACTTTTCAGAACGATGAACGAAATTATCAATTCCTTTAACAGCAGCACCTATGGCTAAATCAGCCAGCATAAAGACTCCGAAATTCAGAGCAGTTTTTGCCAGACCGACACCGAGACCTTTTAAAACACTGACCGTTTTTCCACCTAAGCCAGAGAGCTTGTCTTTGAATGATCCAAAGCTTTTTGTACAGTCGTCTACGTAGGATGGTAGATCCGCAATTTTCTTCTTATGACTTTCAACATCTTTAAAGAAATCAACCAGTTCTCGGGAGGGAAGGTTTTTCTTGAAATTTGCTAGTCCTGTAACATCCCCAGATTTGGCGAGAGTTTTATAAGTTTCAGCAAGCCCTTCCTCGGTGAAAGAACCTAATATATTTTCTCTGCTTTTACCAAATTTTATTTTATTGAATAAATCAGTGATCAAAACTAAGCAATACATATTATTGGGAAATATATATTGCTTTTTATATAAAAGTTGTATATAATTTTAATTAAAATATGGTAATTGTTAACAGGAGGAAGAGTTATGGCTTTATTAACATGTCCAGAGTGTGAAGGTAAAGTAAGTGATCAGGCGGAGTTGTGCCCACACTGTGGTTTTCCTATTAAAGGGAAAGAGGTACCGAAAGCTAAAATGACAAAATTTATAGTGTGTTGGCATTGTGGATGGATACCGGATGGCATTTACAGTGGTCATACTCCTTGCAATTGGTGCGGTCACCCATATGATGAATATGAATCTAACATCACAGTACAAGATTTCATAAAAATGTCACTACAAGAACAGGTAAACTTCGAAAAGGGAATTCTTGAAAATGTAATCAAAAAGTCTCCTAAATTCAGTCAATACGCATTGGAAAAACGTCTAGTTGACCAAGAAGCTTATAACAAAAAGAGCATCAAACAAGCACGCTCTGGCAACTACAATTCCACACCAAAGGTATCATGTCCTTTCTGTAAAAGTTTAAATACGGATAAGATTTCTACTGCATCACGAATAGCTTCAGTGGGTATGCTTGGTTTGTTTAGTAAAAAACTAGGTAAACAATGGCATTGTAATAATTGTAATAGTGATTTTTAATACCAAAGGAGGAAGAAATATGGCAATAATCAAATGTCCAGAATGTGCAAAGGAAATCAGCGATAAAGCCAAATCGTGCCCGCAGTGTGGATGTCCAATCAATGAAAAAAATATAGTGGTAGAATGATTAAATATTCAATATGCAAACGTTGTGGTTTTATACCAACAGGGTACTTTACAAAATGTCATTTCTGCGGTAGTGAGTATTTTCAATATACTTCAAAAGTACATTACGAAGATTTTCAAAATATGTCCTACGCCGATATGAGAAATATCGAAAAAGAAATTCTTGAAAATGTCATCAAAAAATCTCCAGAGTTTAGTCAAGATGCTATGGATAAAAGACTGTTACAAAACAGAGAAGAAATTCGTGAACTAGCCAGGAGCAATTCAGGACTCTTTTCATCTAAATCTTCAGTCTCATGTCCATACTGCAATAGTTCTAATACAAGAAAAATCTCCACAGGATCACGATTATTATCTACGGGGTTCTTTGGTCTTGGCTCCAGTAAAATAGGGAAAAACTATCACTGTAATAATTGTGGTAGTGACTTTTAAAGGAGAAGAAGTCTAATGAGTGAAAATATAAAAATATGTCCTCGGTGTGGTAAAATATCGTATAAAGATATAAATTGTATGTTTTGCGGATGTGACCTCATTATAACTGATGTAGATTCACAGCAATTACGAGAGTCAATATCTATGAAACTTACAATGACTGAGAAAAAGATTAAAAATCAGTTATACAATAAATATTGTTTTTCAAGTAATGAATATAATGTAAATATGTTTGAAAAACGAGAAGAAGATGAGGCATCTTATAAATCTACCAGTTATTCGTTAAAGTGTCCATTATGTGGTAGCACATCACTATCAAAAATATCAACTGTTAAAAAAGTTGCCAAAGTTGCTACTTTTGGTATCTTTGGTTTGGGCGATAATGGAAAGACCTGGAAGTGTAATGTATGTGGTAGTAAATTTTAAACATAAAAAAAGATTTACTAGGAAGGAAAATAATATGGACAAATACATGGAAGTTTTATGCAGTCAAAATCCTAAAATTGAGTTAGAATGTCAAAATTCAAAATGTAAGAAAAAAATAACAGTAAAAACTATAGAATTTTTTAAACACAATGAATTCGTACATAAATGTCCTAAATGCGAAAGCACTTCAACTTTTGACACAACTAAATTTGTTAAAAAATATACCGAAGGTATGAAAAAATTAGGTTTTAAGTAATACACTTTCAAATTCGAACGGAAAAGTCATTAATTCTATCATAATAGGATCACAAGGGTCAAGTGTAACAACACCTTTTAATCCATACTTTTTACGAATGTTAATGACATGTTGGATAAAGGATTCCATATTTTTTAATTGAATAGTAGCAGTATATTCTTTGTGTTTCATAGTACTACCTACTTTCTTAATGTACGGGGGCTCCCATATATTTAATTAACTGTTGACTCTTTTGTTCATTAACTACAGCATTAACTAAACCATCAATGAATTGCCAATCTCGATAGTTACATTTATTCTGTTCAAGAAGAATTAATATTTTTTGAGCCATTAAAAATTGTTTGTCTGCAATATCGGTAGAGGATGAACTACTAATTTTATTATACGTTTTGTTAAAGATATCGGGCTTACAAGGATATTGCTCTCCGTTAACACCAGTAATAATCCAATCACCAGGAGAAGCAGTCATTTTTCCTTCTAAGGTGTCAATGATTATTTCTACATCTGTTTGATATGCTTCTACGATAACAGATTTTTTTTGGAATTTGAGTTTCTCTTTTTTCATAAAGACCTCCGAGGTTATAAAACTAGGTTTGTAGTTACAAAAAAGACCAGTAGAAGAGTGCTGGTCTTTAAATAATTTAAATATTAAAAAAACATAATAAAAGCACAATTATCCTTGGCTGGGCGGTGTATCCAGCATCTCAGGTACTCTAAAAGAGTGTGTCGGGAACCATTTCCGACCTCAAGATAATTGCACTGGTTTCATCTGTCATGTGACTTTCTTCAAGTATTAAATCATCCCTACTTCTCATAAGAACATATTTTCTCTCTAGCTAATAAGAATATTAGGTTGTATAATTAATGTAAAATTATTAGGAGGTTTTGAGATGGAAGAAATATTACAGCAGCTTACAGTTATGAATGAAACATTGTCACAAATTGCACGCAATCAGGAAGCAATTCTTGATGAATTAAAAAGTATAAGAGGAGACGGTATTTTTGAAAGTAGTATAAACGATGTTTGTGAGCATTTAAAGGCTATTGATTCCTCATTGTCTTGTATTGATACATCTGTTTCAGCTTTGTCAGACTAATGTCTGTATCAGAATTTAATAGTACCATTGCAGATATCATCTTTTAAACGGTTTATGCATTTGTGCACTTCCATAATTGTTGTGTCATTTTCGTTACAGTATTCTTTGATGGTTTCCAATAATTTTTGGTGCAATAATTCCATTGTGTCTTTATTTTTTATATTAGTCATGTGTTTTCACCTACTTTCTATAAAGGAGTTATGAAATGGAGCGGAATAATAAATTAGCTGTTAAAAAGTTACGTGATAAGCAAAGCGAATTATCCAATCTAGAACATTCATACAATAAGATTTTACAAGAAAATGAATTATTGAAGAATGAAAACTTAAAGTTGAAGCAAGATAATAAGTCCATTCAACAAGAATTCAATTTTTTTAATAAAATTATTAGCCGTTTAAGAAACACTATAAAATACCAAGAAGAGGAATTGAATTCTTTCCAAAGTATGTTTTTGAATTCTCGCTTTAATAAACATGAATTGATGTCAGATATTTTAGCAAGAGAAAATTCATGCATATTGGAAGTTAATAATTACAAAGCAATTATTAAAGAAAAAGACCGCTACATTACAAAACTTCAAGGTTTGGAAAGTGAAATTAATATACTGTACGATAAATCAAATGTCGAAGACGAAATATATGTAAATCGACATAAACGCATAATTGAAATTCTTATAGAATTAACAAATAATCAATTAATTAAATGGAGATCTTTAGATCCAATTGAAAGAATATATAAGATTATATTAGCAAATACTCAACGAGGGGACTACGATTTTGATGATTATATAGAGATTTATGTAACAACGGTTGAAGTTTGCCATTTTGTTTTCCATTGGAATCAGGATACTGATTTATTATATTGTTTCTATGGTTTACATAAACATCGATGGTCATACGTATTATTAGAAGTACCGCAAAAATCGCTAGAAGATCTGTTAAATGCGATCTCTTATTCTGGTGATAATTGGACTCTGCCTGAAAAATTTACTAAATTAATAATGAACTCATATAAAGACTATAAGATTTCTGAGGAATGGTAATATAGAATTATATTAGTCATCCTCTTCATCCGGATCTTCACAATGGTATTCAATAATTACATCTGCTGAATCTCTTACTTTTTTACCTATCATGTAGTTACTAATGGTTTCATATTCAACGGTTTCAGCTTGGTTTTTTATTGAATCACAAACAATTTGATTAATAAATGGAAATTCGCTGAACGTAATTTTGTTTTTTTCAAGAAGCTTAAATATTTCAACTGCTGTAGCAATTTGCTTGTCTAATGGTTGTACTACCATATTATCACCTGCTTTCTGTAAAGTATTTGGTAAATATAAGTTGCATAGAAATAAAGGAGTAGTATCCTTCCAGACCACCTCAATATTTAAATCTATATAGGGGTGGTTTTTCTTTATTTCTTCAATTTTGTTGATTATCTGATCGAGATCTGAAAGCGTGTTTATTTTAATTTTAAGATACATATTATTATCCTTTCTTTTTGATATTTTAAGGAGAGAAGAGAGATACCGCTGTATCACATAACCTCTCCTAACGGCTAATTTTAGTGTTGTCTGCCAACGGTTAATCTCTTAGGATTAACAAGAAAATATTTATTCTTCCCCATTTCAGATTATAGTGTTAGCCACACTTTGCTAAATTTTAGAAACAAATGTTCCGACTATAAAATCTGGTAAAATATGGTACAATATAATTGTACAGCAAATCGCACCATGATTTGCATTATTGTACCGATGGAACCCGATAACGTCACAGGCATAAATAAGTGTCAGAAAGATAGGTGACAGTCATTTCAGAAGTTTCTAAAATTCTGAGCGTTCTGCTCGAGAGCTTCCCTAAGATGATAGACTTTACAATCAGAGGGGAGGTGAGATATGGGGACAGAACAAAAGTTCAAACTAAGTAAAATTGCTATAATATACACCGCGATAGTAGTTGAAAGAAGATTTTTTAATTATAATATAATGTTAATATGGTAGATTTTTCTATTATTAAATGTTATAATATAGAAGAATCAAAGTGCACTGAGAAGCGTAACTTATTAACTTCACATTCCTAGCTTTCTAGGGAAAAGTGAGTGTAACGCTCTTGAGAAAAACATCTAGTGGGTTCTCCACACCAAAATTCCCAAACGTTATTTTATCACGGGAGGGAGGTGAGATATGGAGATTATTTTCGACTTCATCCTGAAGCTTGTATTACTAGGATTAGGATACTATTTGGTCAATAGAATCTACTCTAAAAACACTAAAGAATTTCATTTATCGGTAGACCAGACTGGTATGAAAATTGATAGTGAGTTTTATGAAAATCAGGATAATGCAAATTAGTACATGTCAAGAGTAGGAGAGTAGTGGTAGTAGTTGAGAAAGCGTCACGGGTAGTCCAGCCGTGGCGTTTTTGCATTTTTCATATTGGTCTATCTATGATCAAAGCCATCGCTTATATAGGGTGGCTATTCTCTTTAAAACAAATGTTCAGACTACACAAAATTATTGTGTAGCCGTATAATATAATTGTACATGCGCGTGCTACAGTAACATGATAATCCAACAATTACCACTATGGTAGAGAGAAGCGTGAGGCACAATGATATTTGACGTGAAATTCAGCCCTGATGTTCTACCCTGCTTTCCATTCCATTAGTAGAAAGGAGGGTAGCAATGTCAGAAGCTGTTATTCTTTCAATAGTCGCTCTGCTGTGTTTGTTGTTATTTTGCATCACATCAACAATACATATGATCATTATCAAGAATAGTAGACCATCCCATTTTCACATTAAAACGGGTTATGGATCTATGACACTTGAATATAAAAATGACCAAGAACAGAGCATTGAGGAACAGTAATGTTTTTCAAAGGATTAAAAAGGAAAACAGCAATGACGATTGCTATGGCACTGTAAACCATTCACTACAGTGGAAAGTACTACCGCTGTACGTACATTAGAATGCTCTGGAGTGCACCCGGAGCATTTCTTTTATAGAATCTTGTTGTCTAAAACATAGTCACTACAAGCAATGAATAAATGCTGGGCTTGCCGTATGGTAAGTCCTTTTGATTTCGCATATTCCATTAACTCGCCCAACATATCACGGAAAGCATCTTTTTTAATTCCATATGGAGTAAGATAGCATATACCACAATAAAAATTTTCATGATTATCATAGTTAGGATGAATATCATCTTCGCCAAATATTGGATTTATAATTTCATTTTTACTAATCATTTTTCACATCCTTTTATTCAAATTATTTTTGATGTTCACACCATAACTCACACATCAAGCAAGTCCCAATTTCCACAAAGCATATGGTGTAAATATGCTGATAATAAAAGTGTTGTGGACACTCAGTTTCCGACCATACCCTCTTGATATAAAATACCAAGTACCCATTGTGGCCTGTGAACATTCCTTTTACATATATAAACATATATAAAAGGCTTTGCTGCGGATTACCCAAATCTTATCCTTGTTACCATACCGTTGCGATTAACAACGCCACTATTATGTCACCACAATAGCTTGGTAGATAAAACTTAACGGAGCTTCCCCGGACATTATTATCAAATGTCATGCGATTCTTACACGCACCAGTATCGAGTATTGCTTATGTTATATAAAACTTGACTTTTAAGCCAAGGGCACATAACTGCCTAACCCCTTGAACATATAATGTTCTCGCTGTACGTTACCGTTAGGTTAGGATGGGCATCAAACTTGATTTATGTCACCCTACATTTCGGGTCAACCCATGCCTTTTTTTGTTGCAAATACTGCTAAACCAGTCAATGCTATATTTAATAGACCTACGTCATCTACTAATTTTATTATGGACGTTCCCATATCAACAAAACCTTTTACCATAGATGAATCAAAGGTATTTGTCCATAACTGGTTGAATGCTTCCTGAAGCTGCTGTACGTGTGCTTCAATGGAGCCTAAATATGTATCTAATTCTTGAGCTGCAGATCCATCAGAATTGCCTGAAGAATTATATACGCTTTCAAGAAGATCAGGATTTTGCAAAATAGCGGCACCAATTTGGGCTCTATTTTTGCCAAACATCTTCTCTAGGATGTTTCAAATATGTTAATTGAAGTTCGCAAAACTTCAATAAATTGTTAGTTAATATCATAACTACAGTTTCTTATACTTTAATATAAGTTCCGACTATTTCTTATCCATCAACATTACTTGTTATGGTCACACCTTTTCCATTTAAGGGAATTTCACCCACTCCATTTGCGATTGAGCCGTACTCCTAATGATTCATGTATGTATTCTGACCATGAATCCCGACATGGGGATAGTCTGTGAACGTTTTCCTTATGTTTCCACTTAGGAACTTCGCTGCATGAACACCCAATCCTTACGTTGTAAAACCGTCATATAGTGATTTCTCCTATATTGTGGTGCAAGGCTCTAAGGGATTACCTGCAATTAAATGTGTTCTATACTACATATTTCTATGCAGCCAGGCAAACTTTTGCCTGCGCAAGGTCTCCTTGTTGTTCTCCAATCTCTTTCCATATCTTACCGATCCCTAATAAAATTTGATATGTAGATTTATAAGAACCATCATCTTTTAAAATATCAAATCCTTCAAAGCTATTGGATTCTACTTTAGTTAATTCTTTTAATGATTCTTGAAGCTTAGATATATTTGTTGTGAAATCGGAGACATCTTCACCAGATTCTTCGAGTTCTTTCTTTGCACTATCTGTCCCTCTGAGACGGAGTGAAACTGTTTTTAGTCCGGCTCCGACGGACTCTGGATCTTGCACTATACTGTTTGAACTTGCTGTTAATGCGATTGCCTCGTCAATTGAGTTTCCTGCAGCAACCAAAGCAGCTGAAGAACGCATTAAACTACTTGCAATTTCGTCTGTACTGATCGCATAATTGTTTCCGACATTGTTAAGCTTATCTATTAATCCCATACTTTCATCGGCATTAATATGGAAAGCTTGCATGATACTAATTAAGCTGTTTGTTGCATCTGATACATTTTCAAATTCTGAAACGTTCATTAATACAGCCGTGTTCTTTGCCATTGTTGCAGAATCATCTAAGCTATAACCTAAACGACTCCAATCAGCAGCAGATTCAGTTAAGACTTGGCTAGTTGTACCGATTTTAGGAGCACTTTTCTGCACAGTTTGTGTAAAATTGGCATAATCTTGAGCAGTGCCATTAGAAGTTTTCTTTAAATCTGTAAGAGCGGTATCAAAATCTTTTACAACACCAATTCCCTGTTTAAACATTCCCCATACTTGATAAATTCCAATTGAGGATACTGCATACTGAAAAAGTGAACGGAATTTCGTACCAATACCATCTAACATTCCACTAATTAAGCCAGCTTGTTCTTTTACAGTTCCAACTGCTTGACGGAAACCATTGTTATCCATATCAGGAACGAGTTTCATCTGTTTAACTTGGTTATTATTGTCTGTTACGGTATACTTTAATTCCTTCGTGGTGTCATTAAACTCTTTTATCTTGACCTTACCATTAGCGGTAGCTTTTGCTACTTCAACCATTTGTTGTTTTAATTTTGCTAGGTCATTCGAATTGCCTAATTCAAACCCACTAAGTAGCTTTCCTTTTTTATTAACAAGCTGATTTTCGACTTTTGTCAGTTTATCAATAGTTTGAAACGCCTCTTTTGCGCTGTTATTTAAATCATTAAACTGTTTAGATGAACCTGTAAATTTACCATTATCTGAGAGCTTATTTATCTCATCTTTGACTTTGGTAATGGTACTAAGTGCTTCATTCAACCCATTAGTATTGATTAAATTTCTTGTGTCAATTTGCTTTCCTTGATATTTTTCAATGCCGTCATATAATCTTTTATAAGAGGAATCACTAACTGGCTTTTCACTTGGAGCAGCGCTTTTCATCATTGTTTGAGCATAGTCTTTTTGAAGTGCAGATTTCTTTTGCTCTAAATCATAAGCCTTTTGACTATTATAAAAACCTTCTTGATTCAGCTTTTCAATTTCTTTTGAATACTGTAAACGTGTCTTATAGGCATTTTCTAAATCTAATTTATTATCTTCAGACTTTTCACCAGAATTATATTTTGATTTAAGATTCATGTAAGTTTTCTCTTGTTTTAATGAATCATCATATAATTTATTTAACGTTTTTTGTTTTTCTGCTTCATCGGATATAGATTTAGCCCTTATTGCATGATTATTTTGAAGATTACTAATTACTTTTTCACTTTTTTGCGTAAGAGTCTCGATGGTTTTATCTGCATCTGCCAAGTTGCCTACTACACCTAAGTTTAATTTCTTAATTAAGTCAGTAGCATCCTTAGAGTCTGCATATTTATTTTTTTTAATAGCGGTATTCAGTTTAGCAATTGTTGATTTACTGAAATTAACAAGCTTTTTTCGGTTGGCTTCAAGTGCATCGTCTTCTTGCGGTTTAGGTGAAGGAGAGGTTCCTTTCCCAGCACCTTTATTCCCGTCAACTTTCTGCTCTTGAATCTTAATAGGCTGCATATTGGCAATTGAGTCATTAATAGTAGAGATCTTTGATTGAAGAGTATCTAATGCAGAGAAATCAACTTCAATCTTTAAAGGATCAATTGAAATATTAGAGCTTGATAAGTTCTTACTTTGATTTTGAACTTGATTAAGCGTATCCAACTCTTCTTTTAATGCCGCTATATTAGATTCAATTGCTTCCTTTTGCTGATTAAGATTCCCAACCGGTGGAGCCATTTTCTGAGTAGTATAAAATTTCTGGAGTGCTTTTGTGGCTGTTTCATATTCTTCAGCATAGTTAAATCGTTCACCGCTATCCTGGAAAGTTTTTGGTGGTTTACCGCCCAAAGATTGTGCTTTCTCATACCATTTAACATAGTCCTGCATTTCCTGGACATTTTTTGAAGTAATTTTATAGCCGTCTTTTGTGGCATTTTTCCAAGAGTTTTTAGCATTTGCCAAAGCAGCTTTTGAAGTATCAGCGCTATATTTCTTTTCTTCAGAAGCGATTTGCTTATTTATACTAGCTAACTTCATTTGTTCTGCGTTTATATTCGCAGAAACCTTTTCAATGGCTTTCATTTGATGACTTGCTTTGTTCAAAGAGGATAAATCAATTCCATCAAAAGCTTTACTGAATGAAGTACTCATCTTTTTAGCTGATGATTGTATATCCTTCATTAGATCGCCAAAATCTCCATCCAGTTTTATTGTAACCTCAGTGTTTTGTAGACCATTGATTTCTTCTATAATCTTTTTGGTGTCACCAGTTATATTTAGTAATAGATCTTTTTCCAAATCCTCACTTCCTTTCAATTAAAAAAGGAAGGTAGCAATTTCATGCCACTTTCCCGTATTTGTCTTTTACTTCTTTCAGAAACTTAGTTTTGTTATCTAGAATTTCAGATGTGCTGATATTTTCGACTAAAGATACAGCGTTAGGAAATAAGATATTAAATGTTTGATTCAGCATCTCATAACGTTGGCACCTGTCCATTTGCATTCCCAGATACACAATGTCCATTTCCTGCATTTTCAATAAGTACTCATTGTATTGTTTCGTTAAGCTATCTCTGGTTAAATCACTGCCGTTAAATATGCCTAAATGGTTTCTTATAGATTGGGCTTTTAAACCAGTACATATGATATTTATCGCATCAGCTTCAGCAGAGTAATCCCATTTATCAGCGCTTCGTCCAGATTTCTCATTTATGTATTTATCCAGAGCAGAACATAACTTGATATACCCTTCCTTTTCAGGATGACGGACTTTCAGCCAATCAATATTTTGACGCACAGCTTTTTCCATAAGAATGAAATATTGTCGTGTTAACTGACTATTTTTACGCAAAGCTTCATTTGAGTTTTTATGCGTGCCAGCAAACATTGCTATTTGTTTCGCCATATCTAAAGTGATATGGTATTCTAAAGTAATACCGTTGCGGGCCATTTTCTGTTGGGATAAATTGACGTAGTCTATTTTGACTACGTGACCATTTTGAAAAAATTCTGAAGAATAGTCCTTAGATTCAGTAAAACTACCTTTTGCAATGCTGTCACTTATCCATTTGGAAAATTGCCTGTCAACCGCCAGTTGTTCCCATAAGTCTCTGGCATTTACACAAAACCCATCTACTTCATCATTTTCAATAAGGATCGGTAATCTCTTTTGATACTCCATAATTATCTTTGCATCCTCAGCGTTAAATCCTATTTGTTCCTGTAATTCTTTCCTTGTAAAAGTCCTATTCATTTCTTTCCTCCGTTCACTATTTATAGACTGTCGTAATAGTTCATAATTGTTTCCATAGGAGATGGGGCAGTAGTGGCAATAAGAGATGTTCCATGTACACCCATTTCCATAGCTCCCGTGAATACGTAATCAGATGAGTCGTGGTTAGTTACAACTCCACCACTGGAAATATGTAAACCACAAACTGCACCTTTACCTGTCCATCGTGGATATATTTTTGTCACGGTTCCATACAAGCTGTCGGCTCTGCTGTAATAAAACGGAACATAATCTCCATAGAAATATTGAATTGTTTCTTGTGAGACACTGTGAAATTCATCTACAACTTTATTTGCGTATTCCATTATCTGATCTTTTACTAATTCTAATATTTCAGCTTCAGTTATTACTGCCATTTATTCCTCCCTCCCAATAAAAAAGACCTATCCCGATGAAAGGATAAGTCTTTGAATATATGTACTTTATTTTGTAAATAAGTTCTGTATTAACTTCGAAGCATCTTCACCAGCAAGTGATGCAGAGCCAAGCATAGAAGAAGCTATTTGATTAACACCTTCCTGCAAACCAATTTGCATCGCACCTAACACTCTGTTAACGGAAGCTTCAATAGTATTGTTGTCTCTGACTATATCTAACCAGCGCATATTTAACAGTTCCATGAAATCATAGTAATCAGCACCAATCTCATCAATGATTTTCTTAATCAGACCATGCTCTGCAAGAAGATCGTAGTCATCTGTAACCGGAGAGTCTATTTCCAGCTCTGTGTATAAGTCAATGACAGTCATAATGAATAAGAAATATTTTTCTATAGAAGAGAAGGTGATCAGCCCTTCTGTATTCTCATGAACCAGTCGTTGCTGTATCCCATCGATAGCGCTAATTTTAACCGCACATGGAATGTAATGCTTTATTTCCAGTTCTTCAAACGTAGCTGGATTTTCTTTATAATTATCAATAAATTCTCTAACATTCATTTAGAGTCCTCCTTTTTATGGTGTTACTTTGAAATTAAAATTGTAATGGTCATCTGTATAAATATGGAAAGCATCATCTTGGCAATTGTATTCTACATTTCTGATTTGTGGAGATGTTTGTAAAATCTGAAGATAATCTACAGACCTTAATATCCCGGTCTTTGAGTTTATAAGTTGCTCAATCTCATATGAATACATTTAAGCACCTGATTTCTTCTTTTTATTCTCACGTCTTATTTTTTGCAGTTCATCATAATCAATCCATCCCGTTTCACTGTATTTTAAGGAACGGGTTACCCACCGATAGTCAATATGGGGATATCTGTATTTAAATAGTTTTCGTTTTAGGATAGCAGTAGCATCTGCATTTCCTTTACAATCCCAAACGATCTTATGTCCATCTCTATAAAACACGTCAAAATCAGACTTATACTTTACAGCTAATACTTTTTTACCAGTGTAATCAGTAAATCCAGGCTGTAGCTCATAGGTGACCTGTCTTTCATAACCTATGATTTCACCAGAAATAAGCCCTGGCTCTATAACTTCTTTTAAAAATAGAAGTTCTAATTCACTGTCATAGGTAATGCCCTTATATGTACGCTTTGCTTTACCTTTGGCGGTGATATCTACGCCATATTTGGAATGACCTCTATTCATTATTACCCTTTAACACAGGTGCATTTTCAGAGTTGATGTCCGGTAGTTCAAATTTGCAGAACATGTCATAATATTGTTTTGATTCCTTTTTATTAAAAACATATACTAATTTACCTTTTGACCATAAGAGGTCATACAGTGTACATCCATTAGCAATATAGAGTCCGCCTTGTTTTACTCCGAGTATATAAATCATCTCACAGGGTTCATATTCCCTCTGGGTTATTTTCGAATATAATTTCATTTTCCTTTTCCTCCAATTATTAGTAAAAAAAATGGGGACAACACTAGTTAAAATAGTGAATGTCCCCATAGGTTTTTATAATTTATTTTCACTATTTTTTCGCTTTGCAGACTTGCTTAGCATTTCTTTTTGTTTGTTAACGATTATTTTTTCTGGTTCATCTATGATGCTGTGAATAAGCTGCTGGACATCTACACGGAAATCATTTAGATTTTCCAAATGACATTTGTGCAGATGTTCTTTTGCTTCCTCAGATGTTATCAGGGATTCCTTGAACCATTGGAGCACCTGGTATATTTTGTAATGCTCTTGGCTTTCACAAAATTTGTGCCAGCTTCCGACTCCATTTAGTTCATCACACTGATTACATGCATAATAGTCTAAACCGCAAATAACACATTTATGGTTAGGCTGTTTCGTTGGGATCACCCCTTTCTTCAATTATTCCTCTGGAGCAAAGATCGTAAAGATATTTTTCTTTTTGTCACAGTACTGAGGCATAATCTTATAAGTAAATGGATGTTTACCGTCAGATTTCAGAGCCAGTTCTACGTTACTGTCCGGTTTGGCGTTCTTAGATTCAATCATGATCCATTTTTCCAAATCAGGTGTACATACGTCAGAACCTAATACTTCGATTAAGATACGGCATGGTTTTGTATACTCGGTTGCGTTGTTTTCCAGCATTAATCCTGTTGTTGTTTCATAATCATATGTAACAGCAATTGTACCTTTGGTTAAGGATGTTGGCACCGTAATTTCTTTACCTGTAATAGAAAATTCACTCTCAGAAGCGGTAGCAGCGACCATGTAGTAATCTCCAAATGTACCATCAGTGTTGACAACATTGATGCTTGTAACACTATCTGCGATAGGAGTTTTGGTTAAAGTAACTTTACCAGCCTTAATTTCAAGTTCGTCAATTCTTGGCATAATAAGTTTTTCAGAAGAGGATGCAGCTTTTGCATCTGAACCAAACTGAGCAGAAGCAAGTCCAAAGTTAACTAAAGAGGCGCTACCACTTACTTCCCCCTGTTTTGCCTTCTCGAAAATAGCAATCGGAGAACCCATTGCATCGGTTACTGTATTATCTTCAGATGTAACTTTCAGAGATAAATCTTCAAGTTCACGAATACAATACAGTGCATTGCCAGTAGAGAGCGAATATGCTGTCAGTCTCACTGGTCTATTAATCGTAAATTGTCCACGGATATTCATGTTATATTTCCTCCTGTATATTTTTTGGTGGATTGAACATAAAAAAAGAACTAGTCTTCACCTAGTTCTCCTGCCCAATCCAAATCCTTTTTAGGGTTTATTGAGTTATAGTCAAATCCATATGTTGTCATTGACATTTGTAAAGCTTCAACACTTTTGATTTTTGAGATCCTTTTTACACTATTCATGAATTTATATAGAGGCATATGTAATACCTCTTCATGGTTATATTTAAATCCAGATGAATTAACCATAGAAGAAATCAATGGGTGTAAAATAGAATGAAAATCTTGTTTGTCATTTTTGGTATAAAGATATTCCTGATATATTTTTCTCTTAGTAAAAAGATTAGCAGCTTTTTTTGTATTCTTTTTATACCCATGTACAAAACGAATAAAAGAAGCAATTCTTTCATAGACAAGTCTGTCTATTACGACCTCACCTTCTCGTGTATTTTGGTGTAAAAAGAGTTCATCACTATCATTACGTTTATATAAAGAAAATTTTCTAAAGTCTAATCTGCCAAATAATATGCAGGTGTCTTCTGGTGGAAGCTGTTGAAAAAGCATAATAAAAAGCTCAAAATCACTGATGGTTTCATAATCCATTCCATGTTCTTGAAGCCAGCCTAACATATCATAGGGGGAGCATGTTAATCTTCCCACCAGTGAGAAATATGCTTCTTCTCCATAGTCAACAATTTCTTGGATTTTTGGTTGAAATACTTTTATATGCTGCGAGGCATAATAGTTTTCACCAAACAAAATCTTGAGTTTATCAATGGCGTATGATCTCATGTTTATTTCTTCCCCCATTCATAAGATTATTAGGAGTAGTAGCTTTAAACTTGAGTGTTCGAACATGCCACTTAACATCGATAATATCTGCATTATTATAGAAGAGTTTGTATTGAGTACCGTTTCCGAGGTAATCCCTATAGTTGATAAGATCTCTGACCAAATAGGCAAGAAGGTCATGTCGATCAATGTCAAAATTGGTTTCCAGGTCTTTTTCATGTACAAAACACATAAACACTATTACTTGGTTCTTCATCTTTTCATTTACGTAAGATTCACGCGTATCTCCTATATCAAAACAGATATAGTTGTCTACCTGGTCTTGTGTTCCTGGAAGTCTGATATAGGACAGGATATTCCTACCTAGTGCATCACTGGGACACTCTGGATCTAAGGTCGGACTGTTAAGAGATTCAATAATATCGGGATCATTATAAAGGATCTCTTTTATATTCCGTTTAACACGTACAATGTCATCATCGATATTGTTTAAATCTCTTATCATAATGGGATCACCTCCAAATCAATAGAAGAGGAGTATTCACCAGATTCGTCGGTAACGGCTATATTGACAATGCTGTTGATTAATTCTACATATTTATGAGCCTTGACTTTCAAAACATGAGGATCACTTGTCTGAATAATATCAAATTTGGAATTGTCAACGGTTGTAACAGTCCAAATAGGAGAGGTATCCAATTCGTTGTTATCTTTATCATAGAGTTTTGCAGTAAATGTTTTATAGCTGCCACCGCATTTGATATCTTTTGAGATTCCGTTATAAGTAATTCTCCATGAAATATTTCCCTCATCTGGAGTAGACGGTTTTTCTTCTGGTAAGACAGAGCTTTTCCAATAATCAGCAATCATCAAATTCGGATTATCTGTATGTTCATTAAAATCGTCCTGTTTTAAAGTTAGTTTAGTAATACCCTTCGGTACCATATCTTCACGTTTTGTTACAGAATATGCTACCGGATTGATCTCGTTGTCTGTTATTAAAAATCGTGTATCATAATTAATCGTCTTGATATCCTGTGTTGTAGGGAACCATGCTGCAATCTGATTTTCCGGTGAGGTACTGTATTCACTTGTCCATACACCTGAGTTGTAGCTATTACGGCTACGAATACAACCGAGACATGAATAGATGTAATCTTTGTATATCCACTTGAAAACAAAGTTACATTCTAACACCAGATGCCGTACAAACTGATTATCATTAGTGCGACCAACAATAAGCCATGTTTTATATGTGTCGGTGTCATCTGGTATTTCTACATATGTACCCAGTGGGTAATGAATCTTAGGGCGAAATTGCAGGTAATAATCAACATTATCTTTTAATATGGAATACCCGGTATGAGTACTGTATTTTGCATCGATTAACTTACCATCAATTTTCACTTCCCGGTAAGCAGTGTCATTTGTGAATGTTGCATTCATAATCATGTCTGACTGATTCCTTAAAGCAGACCCCATATTTGTACCCATTAAGCCCATTCGTTTTCTGTATAACTCTAACAAGTGTCATCACCGGCTTTCTTAATAAGATGGCTCATGATGTTGCATGAATCCAGAATAGCTTTACGGTATAATGGGAAATCAGATTCCTTACGTGCAGACTCTAACAGACTTAATACTGTGATTAATTCTGACGGTTCTAAAAGTAATTCGTTCATTCCATGTAAACGAAAGAGCAGAGTAGTAAACATATAATCCAGGTTAGGATTATGGTTTTCTTTTGCAAGAAGCAGCCTGTAAATTTGATTTACAACATCAGATTCATTGCTGTGTACCTGCTCATCGGGGGCATAGCCATATTTCAACATCATGTTGTCACCCCCTTTAAAGCTTTTTGATAACCATAGTCACGTATCAGCTTTTTGGTTTTTATTTGATTCTTCTCACTAAGGTTCATAAGCTTATCTAACTGATTTGCCTGGGCATAGAATTTTTCTTCTTTACTTCCATAAAATTGAGATGTCAGTAAAGTACTGTTCAACTGTGGTTCCAGCCATTCTACTATCATGAAGTTTGCTATGATCTCCTGATCAAGCTCAGACAGATCATAGTTGAATTGCTGCAATGTATCATCTCTATCTGTCAAATCATTTTCCGAGTTTAGAAATTTAACACATGCACTGCGCATCCAACCATACATCATAGAGGCGATGTCTTCATCCGATAAAGATAGGAGCTTGATATCGGATATTTTTTGAGCGAATTGCTCATAGATTTGCCTGTAGGGGGTCATATGAATACCTCCTTAGATAAAATCTTTTAAATTTGTTTTAAACACTTCGTCTATCATGCGAAGCTTTGCAATACTCTCAAAAGTTCCTTCTTTTAACATGCGGGTTACACTGGCAAGAATTAAATCCTTGGTGCCATTGGTTGCAGATAAAAGCCTTTCTTTAAAAGTCAAGTCGTCCAATTCAAATAAGGCGTCAATATCTTCGGTACTGAATGTCCGTTCATAGATATCTTTCAGCTTTTTAAACTGGGGCAGATTTAATACATCATCATCCAAAATGATAATGGATGGGTCAAAAAGGAATCCGGATCTTGCAGTTACTAAGCCACGTAAATCCTGGAATTCAATTTCCTGATCATCGCCGTAACCGTAGAAAGGATAAGCACTTCCGCTTTTTGTATTCCGAATACAGACATAATGTCCTTTTACGCACCGGCAGGGAATATAATCATTTGCTTCAAAGGTTTTTGCTTTAACTGGAACTTTTTCCTTTTCTTCAATCGGAGTAGTCTCTGGAGCAGCAGCCGGAGTCTTTTTTGTTACTGGGGTTTTCGTCATGTTGTCCTCCTTTTTATTCAAAAAGCCAACCCCGCGGCTGGCTCTTGTATTTTATTTAGTTGCCTGATTGGATTTTGATTTCGCCATAGAGCTGATTGATAACTACCGCAATACCTTCTTTGTAAGCAAGTTCTGCTTCGATTGTCATATCTTTCTTGGAAGCGTCCATACCACTTTCAGCAAACATGGTATCTCCTTCATCAACCACTTTAATTGGTTTGAATTCTGGATCAATTGGCATAATATAGATTTTACTATTATCAGTAGCCTCTTTTCTGGAATTAAATTCGTTAACCCTCGGAATAGTGATTAAGTCATATCCCTCGAAACTACCTAGCATACCTGTTTTATGGAGCTCATCTTTCATATCATTAGACCACAGAGCAGTAGGAGTAAGCGCCTGCAGTTTTGACAGAGCAGCTTTTGTACCAATAAAAGCAACATTCTTTCCGGTATCACGAATAACTGTCTCAGCTAATTCAATAACATCAGCTTTGTCAGCTGCAACTAAAGCTAATTCTTTTACTAAATCAGTTGGTAAATATGTATCAGCTGTTACAAAAGCCTGATAAATAGCGTCTTTACGATACTTATCAATGGATGTGTACATTTTATTTACCAGAGATGGCCAGTCAATCTTACCTGCCTGGAATAATTCCCAATCCTGATATACTTTAATTGCATACCAAGAAGTCTCAACCATAAAGGATTTGCCATATCCAACTTTTTGACGAACAATATCATGGTGGTTACCACTAAATTTTGAAACCTGTAGCAAAGAGTTTTCTGCTACATAGAATTCGTTTTTATCACCTAATTGTAAGTTTTTATATTCTACATAAGCCATGAAAAATGGATCATCAGGCCATCCTGTTACTAATTTATCCAACATGGTATCTTCAATAATATTGTAGATTTCTGGTTTGTGAGCTCTCCATGCCTGTCTGAATTCACGATTGCTAAAATTCTCTGACAGCCCCAGGATTTTATTAAACTGTCCACGGATAATCTGGTCAGCTTCTTCAGCGGAGTATGCAGATCGTCCATTTGCAGCATCAATCAATAATTTATTGAACTGCATGATCTTAGCTTCTGTTTCAAAATTTTGTGTAATGTTAGTGCTAAAATTTAATTTTATCATTATTTATTTCCTCCTTTCCTTACGCTGTCGGTGCTGCAACGTCTGTATTCTTTAATACAGTAATCAGCACAACTGTGTCGTATTGATACTTCTCAAAACCCATAACCTGTCCGATGAATCCGTATTCTGTTTCGGATGGTTTGGCTGACAATTCTTTATATTTTCCAGCTTCATCGACAACAACATAGCTGTTTAACTGGACACCTTTGTTTGTATCCACGATCGTGCTGAAGCCATAATCCGAAACACCGAAGATATCATCCCTGACAATCTCATATGTTTTAACCGGCTTTCCTTTTTTATTGATGTAATTAAACTCGAACTGATCTGAAGTTTTATATTCTTCATAAATCAAAGGAACATCACAAACAAATGAAATTGCTTCCCCCTTTTTGGCGAAAGCGCCTTTTCTTAACTGCAGTCCGTCACCAAGATAATCACCCGGTCTTACAGCCATACCTTGCTGAATAGGTGTTTCAAATACCAAGTCATAAATATGACCAGTATCCGAAGCTTTTAATTTACTTGAACGAGCAACCATATATTTGTTTTGCTCTGTCCATGTTTGATTTCCATAAATACTCATATACTTTTCCTCCTTATAATTTTGGACATAAAAAAAGACTGATTTATTTTCAGTCCTTTTATCACTCTATTTCTTTAAAAATTCTTCGAACATACCACCGTAAGGTTTTTGCGCTGTATCGGGTTCTTGAGTTCCCGTGAGAACTTTCTTACCCGCTTTTCGCTTAGTAGGATCTTTTATCTCAAAATGACCAATACTCTTTACGTACTTAGCCAGAATAAGATCCGCTTTATTTTGAATCTCTTCAACGGAGTATGTGTCAGCTTCTTTGACTAATGTCTTGAAATCTTCAAACTCACTCAATTTTGTATAAGCTTCATCGGAAAGAATTTCTTCTTTCATTGCTTTAGCTTCGTTAATTTCATATTGATTTTTGAATTCTTTGAGAGCAGAATAATCAGCACGCATTTCTTCTAACTGATTCTTCTCATCCTCGGTAAGCAATTCTTTAAATAAAGCAATGCGTTCACCGTCAAAGGAGACGTTATCATCATCTTTTGCATAAGACTGCTTAAATGTTTTCGTTCCATCCCAATTTTCATAAATGAAATAGGTATCATATACATTTGAGATAAAATACCATTCGTTGTCTGTGTTCTCAAAAGAACTAAGTAAACTATAAAGACCGTAACGAATGTCATCATGGCTGATCTCATAAATCAGAGACATATTTTTAGTGTCATCATCAATGGTACATCGTTTCTTTTTGCTTTTACTAAAGTCATCATTGGGTTCATCTACAGGATCTTCACCTGTACTTCCAAATTCTTCAGCAAACTTGGTTTCTAATTCTTCATCGGTCAAACCGTCATAATCAAAAGTAATGTCATCAGCGGTTTTCCCGTATTGCTCCAGCAATTCTTCAAATTTATTCATTTCTTCACTTTTCCCTCCTTTGCTCAGATTTGTATTATTGAAATCAGAAAGAGCAGTATTTACTTTTCCTAATAGTTCAATCAATTGTTGTTCATAACCTTGTTCTTTCGCTGCATAATTTGTGTATGCTCGGCTTCCCTGCATACCTTCTTTTACATCGGCACCCAGAAGCGTACATCCTAAGAAGCGGAATGCTTCAATATTCATGATCTTATCTTTCGCATTAAAACTCATCTCATCGACAGCAATTTCTACGCTACAGGCAACTTCTTCACGCTGTTTCAAAATATCAGCTGCTAAATTACCATGTTCCACATAAATCAGTCCATCAGCATATAAGAATTTTTTCTCTGACTTTTCATCTTTTTCTAATGAAAGGACAGAATCGGAAGGCACTACGCCAATTACTCTTTCTATGTAATTAACCCGCTGTTCTCCTTTGTTGAATGGATCATCGATTACTTCCATATCATGACCATTAAAGTCATAAGTTTTTGTGCCATCTGGATTTTCAATTTCTTTCACTGATCCTAAAATTGGACAATTGTGAAAAGTGTCCATATATTGAGTCATTGACTCATCACTTATGCCGCTGCCATTTAAGTTCTCAAGCGTATGACACGCCTTGAGACGCAATGACATAAAACGGTCATCGGATTCATCGTCAAAATATTTCGTTGCTGAATAGGTAGCTGGTATAGATACAATGATGGAATCTTCTTTTGCCGTAGCTTTAAAAGTATTTACCTGCTTATCGATGCAAAACTGGTATAAATCTTTTAACCATATAATAGGTTTTGCCATGTTTCCTCCTCTCTTTATATATAAAAAAAGAACTACCCTGAAGAGGAGTTCTACATATATAACATATTGCTTTTTACGATTTTATCTTCTTTTGAAAACGTAACAGGAGAACCATCATCATCCATAAAAGTCCAATGATTATTGTCCTGTAAGACTAATTGTACGCCCTGGTTAATTAACCTGGAAGCAGTGTCACAATCGGTAGTATGAATAAATTTTGATTTTTGTTTACCCATATTTATTTATCCTCTTATCCTGTATTTTTTTCTTGGTCTTTTGATTTTTCCCCCTCGTCACTCAGATTAGTAACATCCTTTACCGGTGCGCCACCTTCTGATTTCCCGGACTGAGTATAACTGGAATCCAAAGGAATTAATAATTTGACTAGATCCAGCGCATTTTCCATATAAATTTGATTCATTGCCCGGTATGGCGTTGTGCCATCACATGTCATCCAATCTAATTTTTTAGGCAGACCGAGTGTAGCCTTGTCTTTGAGGGAATCGGAATATTCTTTTAGATTAAAATAAGTAACTCGATGGAAATAGAATAAAAATTCATCAGAGATATTTAGTGTCACATACCTTTGTACGTTTGCTTCCAATTTGGAAAGCAGACGATAAGCAAATACAGCATCGCCAATTTCTGAAGCAGTAATTGCCGATGTGGTAGTACCATTGTTATTAAAAACAACCTGGGAAACACCAAGGTTATCATAAACAGCTCGTGTAGCTTTAGCCATAATATCCGTCTCATTTTGATCATTACGGTCAAATCTTACAGGGGTTAGTTCGCAAGGAGAATATGCTGTTCCTACTAATGATGGTACAGCCTCGTCGATTAGATTCTGCATCATTTGTATGTATTCCATGCTGACCGCAAAATCGTCAACATCTTTTGTACTACTGATCAGAGGTATTTTACTAACGAGTAGAACATAGTTTTCTAATTCCGTTTTTTGCCGTATCAGATTGCCATAATCAATAAGATCCAAAATGTCAGGCAGAACTGCCATAAAGTAGGGGAGTGGTATTAGGGGATCATCCCCGGCTACAACTGCAATGGTTTTTTCCGGTGGTAATTCGAACCATTGGAAATCCCTTCCATCCTTTTTGTAAGTTTCATATCCAGATATAAATACATCATCCCATATTCCTTCTCCATCATTATTGACTCCATATAAGAACTCCTTGTTTGTTCCGGAATCAAAATAAGCTGCATTAAATTTTATGATAAAAGTTCCTGCGCTTGTAATACTGGCAACTTTGCAGTATTTTGGATCAAGTGCCTGTAAGAAAAAAGTTTCTTCATCATCATAAGCGAATCCAACATATATTCCATCTCTTAATGCTGTAGCAACTATAGTTCCCATCTCATGAGACATATTAATATTGTTCAAGCGTTGAAGAACTGTTTGGTAATTCTTTAAAAAGTCTTTACTGGATATATTTTTAGTCCAGTCCTTTGATTGGAAGACTACATTATAAGAATAGACAAGCATTCCCGCAAAATAGTCAATGACCTTTTTGTATAAATTACTAACCCGGTATACAAACTGGCTTACATCTCGAATATTATCTAAGTTAGAGAGAGGATTAAGGATATAAGACTGGATTTTTTCTTTTGTGTATTGTGTAAAAGTTTTAGACTGCGTTTTCCCTACATTCTGCATCATCAGCCGTTTTAGCTCTGCATAGTTTAAGATCGAAGCACGATCACGGGCATATTTTCCTAATTCACCAGATTTGAATTCTGGAACAAGCGGAAGTTTAACCGGCGGTTGAGAGGCAGTAGGTACGGAAGAGTTCATCTTTTTTGGTACTGTTTTTTTAGTCATAATTCATCCCCTTCCTATCATAGATTTTGAACATTAAAAACGTCCCCATTTCTTCGGCTGCTTAGAAATGCGGAACATTTGTCTTGGATCTTGTTTTGGTTTTCTTTTGTTTACAATGTGGTCACGGCGCAATTGCTGCAGGATATGAGCTGCCATAGCCAAGCAGTACACTCTGTCATCATGGAGCTTGTTAACTTTCTCTGGCAGTAATTCAAATGAATCTTTGTGGGATTCACGAGGTTTACGTATCATATTGACTGCTTCTTCTTTTAAGGCATCGATATTAGTAAGAGCTATTTCCTGATAAGGATCTAGCTTTTCAACACGGGTATTTACTTTTATATTAGCTTTATCCATTTCTTTTTGAAAACGTGTATTATACTCGTCTTCAGAGAGATTTAGTTTTTTAAGCTTTGCTTCTATTTTAGCTTTCGCTTTATTCACATCGTCTTCGTCTGTTTCCAGAATGGTTAAATATCCTTTGTTGTCATAATCAGCAGTGAATTTAATTGCGTTCTGATTCATCATCTCGATTAAAGCCTCAAACATTTCACTTTTAAAAGCAGAAGGAGCACGTAATTTAATTTTATTAATAGCTTCTGGAAATTTTTTAGTGTAATCTTCTGAATATTCTTTATCAATCAAACCTTTATGGGAATATGCGGGATTGCCTTCATGATCTTTTTCGTACCAGTTTTCCATTAAATAATCCGCAATGTTAACACCAGCTCCTCCAGAACCCGCATCAATAACGATAGCCTCGATATTTTCATAGTCTGGAGCGTTGCCATTATACTCTAAGATTAACTCTTTTAAATATGCCACTTGATCTGGAGTCTGCATTGGAGATTTTCGCTTCTTGCTTATGTCTAAAAGATTTACACAATTGACAATCCGCATATTATATTCCCCGGAGTTATCTTTATATATTTCACTGATTAAAATAATAGCATTATCTCTACTACGCGCGGGGTCATATGTAATAACAAAACGTTTATCATTAGTATCATTGTGCATTAATGGTACTCTGATTTCACTATTACGGGCGATAGCAGAGCGCTTTATGATCGCTTGTGACCCAGCATCACTGGTAAATTGGCAGTAATATTCACGTCTTGCCTTTTCTGGATTGTTTCGCATAGCAGCTTCAACTGTATCTTTTGTAAGCAACGGTGCTACAACTTTTCCGTGTTTTGTTGGTTTCATTGCAACTTCACAATCAATATGCGCAACAAAATAATCAGGATTACCTAAAATCATTTGTTTAGAAAAATCCCGGTATAATTTATAAAACTCTGTATCAGTGGAAGATGCAGAAGAGATATAAAAAAGCTGGTTTGGAATATTAGTTGGAAATGACCTTAAACGATTCAAGTCAATGGAATTTCCGTCACGGTCTTTACCAGTAGCAAATCCTTTATTAACGATTACAAAAGCAGCATAGACACTCATCATATCTGCTTCCAGGAATCCACATTCGTCAAATACAACTAAATGTCCTCTGGCTCCCCTTTTCCGGTCTACGTTGGAATTTAACGTTTTAGTCATTGCACCGTTGTAGAGACTGTATGTAAATCCATCGCTTCCGTGAGAGAAGCCATCTCCAGCAGCATTCTTTACTTCAACTTCATTTTTAAAGATATAACCCGTAGATCCCATCATCGTGTCAATGTTATCATTTGCTAATCTTTCAAGCGTTGTAAAAGTCATCTCTGCCTGTGATCCAGATCCGGAAGCTATATATGACCAGTAATTGGTATACAGCATGTCTTTCGCCATAATGATTAAATCGGTTAAAGTTGATTTACCAAATCCACGGGTACAAACCAATAATACATTTGGGCAATTCCAGCTTCTTTGGACAATAAATGCCTGAGAATCAAGTAATTCGATATTAAAAAAATCATTAATAAACTTAACAGGATTACACTGATAGAATCTTTGTAATTCTGCTATTTTTATTAATGATTCCAGCTTTCTGCTTGAAAGGGCATAAGATCCCTTTTTGACATAGACAGCATCGTAATCAGGGAGTAATTCTCTAGTGTATTTATCCATCTGAATCACTCTCGATTTCTTCAGAAACATCACTGAAACAGGAGTATACATTATCCAGATCAACAAGGTCTTCTTCACTCAGCATTCCTTTTTCACGCATCGTATCTCTAAGGTCAAAGTTTTCTCTCAATAATATTCTGGAGATTTCTTTATAGTGAGCAATATCCCTATGTAGATTTGTGATCATCTCTCTTTGCTGAGCAAGCATCTCTGCATAATCAGAATCATCAAGCTTAAGCTGCTCAATAATAGATGCATTACTCATGTCCATTACTTGTTTCATTCCCCTGCAGGTACTGATATCAAAGCCATTTACCTCACCTTCTCGTAAATTCATATCTTTTATCTTTTTAATTTTACCAGTCCAAGTGTTTTCACCCTTAGCTGCATTCTTGCTATTTTTTAAAGATATACAGCTTGATTCTGCTAATTTATTTATATTCCCAGTGATTTTGCTTTTCGTATCTTCTAACGTTCTGATTGTAGAAATGTTCTTATCAATATTGATTGTATCCCTCATAAGAGAAGCAATAATATCATTGATCTTTTCTATATGACTAAAACCCTTTACAATTTCAATGATGGAACTTACACGCATCTTATCATCATTTGTTTCTTCACTTGAATCAAGATATCCAATCAGCTGACTGTAAAGAAAAGGTTTGTCAATTTCAGATTCCTTATCGAATGGATCATATCCTAAAAGACGAATGGTATCATCTTTATTCTTGGTATAAGTTTCTTGAATTTCATCTGACCGGTTAGATATTTTCTCTTTTTCAATTTCATCATTATATTTAAATGAAGTTTTAAATATATCAGACTGCTCCCAAGTTAAACCTTCGTAGTTTATCATTTGGATATTCTTAATGTAAGAAGTCCATACATTATTTTTGGCTTTTCCCAAAGCAGTATTGGTATACTCACTAATAGATGATTCCCATATTTTCTCTAAGAAAGGCTTGTTTAGTATTCTTAAAGCTTGCTGTACACTTTCCAATGTAGGCTCATGGTATTCACCGTTAATATCCTTACGAAGGGCAATATCATAAGCACATTCTTTGCAAACATGTGTATAACCAGATTTATTACCTGGATCAGTGCTAACATAAAATTTATCACGAGGTTTCAATTCACCACATGAATGACAAAAAATCATCTCAGTTGTTTTTATGTATTGCTCGGCTAAAGCAGTATAGGCTTTCCTTATATTTGCAACAGTCATTTTCGAAACATCCTGTATTTCAAATTTTTTTCTTGGCAAATCTCCACCCCCTTTCAAATAAAAAAAGAACCTCTTAATGGTTCAATAAATTCTGGTTATATATTAGTCCAATTCAACAGGATACAAAGCTTTTATTCCTTTTGGAGTACATATCATTACAGACTGGCTTGCTTTTCCGCGCAATCTTTTCTGAATTGTGAAGTCATCACCTGTAGATGATAAACTTCCGGTTTGTATCATTTTAATACCAGAGCATTCACTCATAGCTGGAAAATGTTTGTGTCCAAATAAAATACAGTCAGGTCTAAAGCCAAGCCATAAAACTAATTTAGCCACAGCAGAATCACTAAAAGCATCGTAATCTCCATGTACACTGACATAAGTTTTACCTCTGATATCAAAAACAGATAGTGTAGAATCCAACTGATCCAATTCAAAATGGACATTATCAAAGTGACTTAGTTTAGCGGAACAATACCAAGGAATAAGACTATCCAGGCGTTCATCTTTTACCGCATCATCTTTTTTAGCGATACGAGAGTGGTTTCCATTTACTGAATTTACATAAACGTCTTTGAAATGTTTTCTAAGTTCGAATAAAAATTCACTTACAAGTTTGGCTGCAATCGTAATTTGTTCAATTACATTCTCCCTATTAGAGACTTGTAACGTTTGATGAATAGATCCTGAAATGAGATCTCCCAATAAAGAAACATAACAATTTTCGGATTTATGTAAACTTTGAATTTCAATGATAGATTCGAGATACTGTCCTAACCGCTCCTTTGCAATCTCAGTATTGAAGCAGCCAGCAAACGAATAATGTTCAGCACCTAAATGGAGATCAGATAGTGTAATAAGTAAATCGTTATCTGATTCAGAGATGGTAGAAGAGCTGTATGGAAATTGATCACGACCAATGTTTTTCAAGCTCATTTCAAGTGCATCTATTCTTTCTTCAAATCTTGCCTGATTTCGCAGATGGCGATTCAGATCGTTGCGCTGGTCTCGAAATTTTACTTTTTCTTTTTCCAATTCTTGGCGTTTAAGTTCAAGCTCTTTCATGTAAGAATCATCAGTGTGTTCTGACACACAATTATTTAGTGCCATTTTATGTTTATAGTGCTGCATAACAGCAAATCCACCAAATGGGGTTTGGCTTGCTTTTCTTATGGTATCTGGGTTGCATTGGATATTGTACCGTTCTTTAATTTCTGACCAGTCAATATCTTTTATGCCTAATAGTTTGTCATAAATATCATTCAGGACTTCCTCATAACTTTCCTGAGACAATCCGTATTTGTCCAATTCTTGATCAAATGTCATTTTTTCTCCTTTTTATTCAAAATAAGGACTGTATCAAACAGCCCTGTAAGTTTATGTATTTAGATTTGAAAGTAAAGACATTCTTGCTTTATTCATGTCTTCTTTTGATAAATAAGGTAAGACAGGAGAAGCGGTAGGATAAATAATGTCAAATGCAGCAATGAGCAACTTAACTCTTTCTGCGATTGGCAAGTTCATGCCTAGATAAATGATATTCTGTTTCTGTAGAAAACGAGTTTTTCATTGTAATCTCGTTCCAGACTGTCCCGGGTCAATTCATTTCCGCATAACCCAAAATAGTTCCGTATAGATTGGGCTTCGCTTCCGTTAGCGATTATATTTAAAATATTAGCTTCACGAGAATAATCATATTTATCAGCGCTACGGCCACTGTGGCGAAAGATATTTTCTGACACAGCATTACACATACTGGTATATTCCTTGCGCTCTGGGTTTCTGGTATTTCACCAATCCTTATTCCGTCTAACTAATTCTTCCATGAGACAAAAATAATCTCTGAACATAAATCCATTGTCATTATTTTGAATCATGCAAAGATGTTCTGACATCCGAAGAGTTAGAGAATATTCCATTGCGATTGTTCCTCCAATTTTTCTCGCTACCCGTTTTTGGGTAACGAGATAATCGACATTCTCTATGAACTTATATTTTTTTATTTTCTCAGAAATCCAAGAAGAGAAATGTTTTCCAATTTCTAATTGTTCATGCAGTACTCTTGCATCTATGCAAAATCCTTTAGTATCGCTTTCGTTATCTAAAATGATAGGGAATTTCTTTTGGCACTTCATTACAAGTGTTACTTCCTCTTCTGAACAGCCTAACCGTTCTAATTCCTTTTTACTAAATTTTTGAATCATTTTATGCCTCCCTTTTATTCATATAGTTTCATTACAAATAAAAGAGAAATGTCTTAACACTGTTTCACAACATGTGCATTTCCCTATTTACAAAAATAGCCCACTGAGCTTTGACACTCAGTAGGCTTTATGTAGTGCATAATGTTAATTTAAGTCATCAATCGAAACTTCAGGAATTTTATCTTCCACGTAGTTCTCACATGTTTCCATAGCAATATCTACACCAAGCGGTTTCTTTGCAGATTCGTCAAATTTGTATAAGATATCTTTAATCTTACAAACTTCGCCCTTATTACACATTTTACAGAGATTATTATTTAACATCCCGGCTTCCCCCTAAGCATTTACAGCATTTTTAATAGGTGAAGTTGCCTTTGCTCTAACTTTGATCTCCGCATCTTTCATTACCATAGCGCCATCTACTGGTCTGCGCACTTCATGTTTATCAACAAACTCTGCAGTAATCGTAACTCCAGGGAATAATTTTACAAGTACATCAGTACCTTCTTTTGCCTGTTTTAAAGCGGTTGTAACGGACTCATTAACAGCCTTCATTACTTCTGCCATTTTTGTTTTAGATAATCCAGTAGCAACAGCTACCTCAGCCTGTAATTCCTGTGCATTCATTGTTAAAATTTCTTTGTTTTCTTTCATAGTTTTTTCTCCTTTTTATTCGGGTCATAGCCCATTTATAGTTTGATTTATATACAATCCTCTTGACAAAATGCAAGAAGAGTGATAACATGATATTTGTAAAAATATACATATTTTTCAGTGTTTAATTTTAGGATTCATATAGTTTTGTTTTTTACCTTTTGATTTTCTAGTGTTAATCAGACTGTTAACTTTTGCTATATAATTATTATCTGAGGAAAGCCTAGCGAGACATGATAAATAATAGAAACCGGTTTTACGTGGTATCTTTTTATCAACAACAGAATCAATAAGACGCAAGCATGGATTAAAGTTTTTCATGTGACAATGTATATCAGGATTATTATTTTTACTTACTCGGTATCCATTTTCAGTTTTGTCAATGTTATAATCTCTATAGTACAGTCATATTACCTCCCATTTTTTATTAGATTTCTTGCGATATCTACATATTTGTTTTCAATAAAGGCTTTATGCTTTGTTCGAAAATATCCAGTTTCTTCACCGGTAGAACTTACAAGACTGCGATTACTTTCTTGTACCTTCCCAAATTTCTTCAATACTTGAATTTCCCTTTGTGTGATTTCTTTAATAAGAATGACCTCTTTTCATTTTAAATTTCTTCCGGATGGAAGAGAGCAGGAGCACTGAGATTTGAACTCAGAAATCTGGTTTTGGAGACCAGTGTTTTTCCAATTGATACTACACTCCTAAGTTTATAACAGCCCTTGGTTGATTCGAACAACCGAATGCAGCAGTCAAAGTGCTGTGCCTTACCACTTGGCGAAAGGGCTATAAGAACTACTTGTAGTTCGACCTGTTAACGAAGAAGTCCATCAAATAGTCTGATTTTTTAATAGTGTTTCTAGTTTTTTCTTCTGATCTCCCCTTTGACTAACTCTCAGAGGGGAGTAACGACAGCGGAGCGATTCGAACGCCCAAGCCTTTTACAGCACAATAGTTTTCAAGACTACGCCGTTATACCATTTCGGTACGCTGCCATTAAACGTTAAGCACTGCAATCGAAGCAGATACATCCATGTACACACCGTTTAGCAGACGGGTCTCAGACCTTCTGAGTTTACTTAACAAAAAGTTTCATCCCGGATTCAAACCGGGAACATTCGAATTAGAAATTCGATGCTCTGTTCTATTGAGCTAATGAAACACAAATCTCTGGAGGGATTCAAACCCTCGCTTGTCCCAGGTTCGTAGCCTGGCGCTCTATTCACTGAGCTACAGAAATATAACTAAGTCCCTATGCCGAGAATCGAACTCGGATAACCAGAGCCACAATCTGGTGTTCTACCTTTGAACTACATATGGAATAATATAGTGGATAAGGACAGACTTGAACTGCCAAGACCCGAAGGCACCGATTTTACAGACCGGGACGCTACCAATTACGCTCTACTTATCCAAAATTTCCGTCTTTCCGGAATGTCGTTTAATCACTCCACCCGGCTATGATCCGGGACTAGTAGCGTGAAAGGCTACTGGACATCCAATTACCCTATGGAGTGGAAAAGTGAATGAAGGGAGTTGAACCCTCATTAAATGATTGGAAATCACTTGTGTTACCCGTTACACTACATTCACAAAGCCGGTTGAGAAGGTGTTGAACCTTCATCCTCTGGTTCTTCAGACCAGCGCTCAGACCGCTTAAGCTATCAACCGAAATATATAAGTACGCCTGAAGGGATTCGAACCCTTGACTTACCGGTTAAAAGCCGGTTACTCTGCCAACTGAGTTACAGACGCTTAGTTGTTACGTGCCGGAGTTGCACCGACTTAATTCTGCCTATGAAACAGAACGAGATATCTGACCTGCCACCAGCTTTATTTATGACAGTTCGTTAACCTGTATCCAGGGAGTCAACTGTCTAACTCATGTATTATTGTGTAACTATACAGCCGTGAGGAACACTTAGGGATACTTATATGACCACCCAGAAACCTTTAACCACGGATTTGATCGAAAATTTGTAATTTATAATTAATCATTGATATTTAAGAAAATTAATGATTGACTATTGACGATATGAGAATTGACCATTGAACATTTTCGGATATTAGATAAGAAAGCATGGAGTTTTCTAATATAAGAGAACCAATAGCATTCTTAGAATGTTTGTATATGTACTTTACTCTAAGTACTTGTTCTACAGCGTCATCCGCAAATTATATTTAATTCTTTTTATCCCAAAAGAAAGGGCATATAAATTGTAAGTTTTCGTATAGTTACACCAACTACCAAAAATTAATCTGGCAGTTTTATTTCAGTAATACAGTTGGAAATTTGTAACGCAGAATCCACATTACTTAAAAATCCTTCAATACGCTTTTCCATTTCCTCAATTTTCTCTTCGATCTTCAACGGATCAACTAATCCATACTCATTGTTTGTTTTATAAGGAACGGCAATAGAAGAGTAGTTCTCAGATTTGACTGTAGTGTCTTTACCGCAGGCTGTTTCAAGTAAACGATTAATCTGATCTTCCATAGCTATGTTAGCAGTGTTCATGGTTCTAAGTGCATTGTCCCGCTCTTTCTTCATTTTAAGTAAGAGGTCTCGTTGGTATTCAATACTGGATTTAAGTTCAATGGCTGCAGCAACAGTCATTTTGATTCCATCTACTTCTACATATGTTACTGCATTAGACAGAACAACAGCTGCTTTGATGTTTTCTTTATTTTTAATGAGATCGTTAATGGATTGCCATGCAGCTTTTGCGTCATTTGAAAAATCGTCCTTTGTAGTGTACGGATTAACCTTTGTTTCGCAAAGTTTAGCAGCGGCTACAAAATGAGCCTTTTCAATTTCACGATTAATTCTTGAATCTAAGGTTTTTAATTCATTCAAAGCTTCAGTAACTAACATAATTTGTTCTCCTTTTTGATTTCATCATTTTTTATAGTTTCACTAAGCAAGGTCTCAGCAATGGCTCCACCTTGCGCGTTTAGTAAGGTAATAACAGGAATATAATATTTTGTCCCATCTTTTTTTGTTTTTTCGATTCCTTTGCATTCAGGATTGATACAGGTAAATGAATTTGTACCGGGAATCCATTGCAACTTTGAACCACATACTTTGCATTTGAAGCGATGAGGCTTGGTAAATCCATCTATCTTAGATTTTAAAACTTTTGGATCTTTTGGTTTTTTACGAAGAGGTGTACAGCCAAACTGCTCCCTAATTTTTTCAAAAGCAGTAGGCGTATAAGTTGATAGTTCTTTACCAGTAAATGTATTTTTAAATGATTTATTGCTAATTTTCTTGCTCATTAAGTAAGTCTCCTTTTTTAATTTCTTTCCTCTCCATTACCATACCATAGAGAGGTTCTAATTTTGTTTGATTAAGTTGATAAAATTGGCAAATCGAAAGTCAAAAACGCTCCCAAAATCGCCTAAATTTGTATTTTTTGCCCCTTTTTTATATTTGTGAATATCTAAATTTGAAGTCATGAATAGGTATATCGCCACGAATGTCCTCTTCAATAGTTGGTAATTGTTTGGACGATTCTTTTATTAGGTCGTAAAATGTTTTGTCGGAGGTATTAAACAGTATATTCATGTAGGTAGTCTTATTTTGTTTAAATTCAGCTATTGAATCTATTCCTTTTAAAAGCCAGTACATAGTATTTTTGCTTAAATTTATTTCTTTTATTTCTTGACATAATTCACTTTTTAAATGTAAGTAGTGAAAATACTGTTTGCTTTTATTTTCATAATTATTATCATTCCAAATTTTTGTGCTTTCTTTTTTAAATTGTGTCACTAAGGACATTACTGTTTCGATCTGGTCATGTTTTACAGATGAAGACCTATAATCTGGAAAATCCAATATATCAAAAAAATGTAAAGTTGGAGTTTTAATTCTTGGGGAAATATGTTCATCAATTATCTGTTCTAAATAATCCATCGAAGTAGCATGAGGCTTATAATGTTTTTTTGTTGGATTGTAATATCCCTTATCCTGCTCAATAAATTTAAAGAAATAAGGGAGTACTTTCTTATCTTCATTATTATTCAATGTGTATTTGCTACGAATTCGTTTTAATTCAAGTTCATTAATGCCTACACCGGATACTTCAGGGAACTCTTTTTTTGCTTTGTCAATTTCAATCCCGGACATTACGTCCAATTGACATATATCATAATATATCTCATCCAGCCCCTCACATTCATTACGATTTCGCTTATCCCAATATAATGAAACCAGTTGTTGAGACAGGTTGACTATTTCGCCTATTTTATTAACGGAAGTCTTAAAATCAAGATCAGCTTTTTGCTCATCCGTATAAAATCTTTTAGACTTTACAGAATCCACCATACAGGTAGGAACACCAAACAAATTATAATTTCTTCGTGCTGCTGCAATTAGAATTAGATTATTTGTTAAGAGCATCGTATCACCATCATAATCAGCTCCACTTAACCTTTGTAATATGTTTTCATTAATTGAATTTATACAAACAATCTCATCCGTTAAATTAAAATAAGTGAAAATCTTATCATCATGTTTATTTGTAGTCAAAAGTATATTACCCTGACATACATGGGGACTCCTTGAGCCAAGGAGTACTTCTCCATTTGCAAAGGTTGTATTGCAAACATACCCTGTACCAAGATAACTTTCTCCATTAAATTTTCCTATGGCATGAAGCAGCATTTCCATTGGGTTTCCTAATAATGTAGAATAATTACCTTTTACTAATACATGACCGGCTCTTAGTTTTCTTTTATATGAACTAATCAGTTCTTTTCGAAACTGTTTATATAGCGTGGTATTACAGAAATTTTCGTTGATGCCCATTAATCTAAATACGATTTCATTCTTGTCTTTGGTGTTTATAGGCGTGTCTCCGAATTCTGTTTTTGCTGGATATTTGATATAATACCTCAGCACAGCAGGATCTTTAACAATTAGTTCCAGATAGTCTAGAGATGGTTTCAGGAAATCTGCCATTTCTTTTTTAGAAAGCTGTAACGTATTCAAAAGCTGGTAATGAGTCTGCACCATCCGCCCATCAAAATAGTGAGTTTTTTTATCATGCTTAACAATACCAAAAGTTGTATCAATTTTTTTGATCCACTGCTTAAACGTTCCAAATTTCAAGAACTTAATGCTAGATGGAGTGGTTATCAATTTTATATCTTTGATATCCTTGGCAATAGTCTTACCGTTCAGCTGTTCTATGGAAGTGATATTATTATCAATCAAGAACTGTTGCACATTCGTGTTGAAAGCGCATGTCTTAAAGAAATTAGTCCTTAGTACAACCATCCCCTTTTTATCGTATTTTCCCATTAGACTTTTGTCGATTAATGATAATCCATCCCAAAGTGAATTTCTTATAGTGGTCTTTATGGGTACTGTTCTTAATCTGCCAGCTGCTTCATCAAAAGTGGTAGCTATAACATCATCCTGGAATACACTTTCGTAATCATCAATAAGTAATATATTTTCAGGGTTAATTTCGATTGAATCTATAATAGAAGAGAGCGTTAATGCTATATATGCCTCGTATGCAGCTAAATCAATAGCTTGACCTTCTTCAATTTTAAGCCCCAGGGATTCCCATTTATGTAAGCGTGGATATAGTTTTTCATCTACATACAGGCATTTCCCAACTCTGGAAGAACCGGTAGATCTTTTAAACCGTACATAGTGAACACCATCGCAATAAAAGCCGTTTTTGTACAGCTCTTCACGTAATTCTTTTACGGTATTCAGCGTAGAATTTCTTTTTACTTGATATTTACCATCGATATATTCAAATTCGCTTCCCAATAGCTCATCAGAAACTCGCTTATCTTCAGGCACATCAATACCTGTATTTATTGCAGTTAAATATGGTTGCCCATCCACTTCCTCCAGCAGTACAGCGTTCGTAAAGTCAATCTGCTGTTTAGGATAACCAAACCTAACATATATATCTTTAGATATTTTATTGAATTCCTTATTACTGTATTTAAAGGTTACATTGATAATTCGGTCACTATACTCTTTTCCATGATATTGAAAGGAAAAGTTAGAATTGCGATAAACCCGTTGGTATACTTCTCTTATTTTTATCAGGTCTAAACTGTAGTCTAAGGAGTTTTTAAACTTCTTTAGGTTGTGTAATCCGTCTTTGCGGAGGAGAGTGAACCCCCGCAGATCATGTGATTTTTGGTTGTTTGCTATGTATAAATCCTTAGCATCAATGGAAGGAATGTATACACCGTTTCTTTTTATATGTCATCACCTTTCTTTCTGAGTATACTGATTTAATTAAATATTTATCTGTACTCACCATTAAGCCAGTTATTGTGGATAGCAGTTATATATTCCTTAAGGCTTTTGTGAGTAGAACAGGAGTAGAAGGTTACAAATAAGTGATGTTTCTTTAACCAAGTATCAATTTCAGCACTGCAGTTTTTGTAATTCCATAAATATTGGATTCGTTCATTCGCGTATTTATCAAGGCAGACCTTTGCTTTCCAATATTTTGAAATTTTAATATCATCATAGGGAAAATTACCGTTTGACTTCATGGCAACTCCACACATCTGTAGTAACCACCCAATTTGTACGCTACTAATTTTACAGAAATATTGATTTCCGAACTCGGTCTGATTCATATACCCCTCAAAAGAGTCTGTTAAATGTGCTTTAGCCTGGTTCATCTGCAATGATGAGTTCACTTTTTCATCTAATTTAAGGATTTCATTTGTATTATTCTTAGTTTCTTCCCGTGTTTCTTCAATAGTAGTGTTCATTTTTTGTAACAGCGCTGCAAATAATTGATCCGTTGACAATCCATTTAGTGGATTAGTTATATTCAAATTCGTTACTTCATTCATTATTTAATTTCCTCCCATTTTTCTGAATCTATAATGTCTTCTCCATTATTTAATACTTTTTTTAACTCGCTACACCAAGATTCCACCCGGTCAACAACTTCTGCCAGGTTTTTATACGCAACAGAGTCTCCATTTACAATCTCTATGCAGCTTTTATATTTGATTGGAGCTAAATCATGCTCTAGCAAGTTTTGGATTTGCACTGTAAACCTGGATAATTCTGTGGCATTTTTAACTTCTTGATCAAAATGGTTTGTAACATTCATAGGTGTATTCTCCTTTTCTTCTTCTAATTGTTTGATTTTATTAATATAAGGTTGTATTTGCTTCTGTGTATATTTCTGTGTTACGTCCAAGGTCTTAACAAGTTTCTCTTGCTCAGCAGCAGATAGTTCTTTTACTATAGCAACAGCAGTGGTAATGTTTACTATCCCCGTGTCTACTAATTCTTCCATTTCAGGGATGAGTTCGGTGAGCTTTTTGTAATTTTGGAGAGTTCGCTCAGTAAGGTTAAAATCCTTGGCTAGATCTGTTTGTTTTGCCAAAGCGAAATTATTTCGTCTTGCCAAAATATATTGATTTCCATGTTTGCCACCATGTCTAATTCCATAAAACCTCTCTAGTGCTCTAATTCTTCGCCCAATTTTAACCGGCGATCCTCCAATATCCCCACGCTGTCGGACATTAATCTCAATAAGCTCCTTCTCTATCTGATCATCGCTTTCATAATGACGGATCTCACAAGGTACTTCAGATATTTCTAACTCTAAGCAAGCTCGTAAACGTTGATGCCCAGATACAATAGTATAATTTTCTGTTATAATTAATGGTTCTATAACACCATTGATTCGGATACTTTCTAAAAATTCATTCCATTTAACCCCAGTAATATCATCAAAATAAAATGAATTCTTAGGATGTGGCTTTAGTTGTTCTGTTTTTATAATCATATTATTTCCTTCTTTCTTTAAAGTTTTTTTGTGGTACTATATCTACAGTCAGCTAACGGTTCAAATAAACACCATTCACTCTAGCTGATAATTAACACACCCATCCCCTTATCATTCGGCTATCATCAATATACTGACGAAAGCTCCAATGATCACCTGTAGAGAATGTAACTATACAGTGATAACCGTATAGATAATTTTCCAATGTTTTCTATTTCCATACGATTTTCTTAATGGAATCACAAGCTTTTGTGAACTACACCGAATCTGAAGATTGCGGTGCTTCCTGCTCAATATGCGTAACCGCATAAGTTTACACAGGCTATCCCCGTAGTTCCTACGGTTTTTGTCTATAGTTTCTATACTAATTGCAACCGCAATCCTTCATTCAGAATATTAATTGCTGCATTTACATCTCTTTCATGATATGTACCACATTTAGGGCAAGTCCATTTACGAATTGATAATGCTTTCTTGCCATCATTGTGTCCACAATTAGAGCATATCTGACTAGACGGAAACCACGTATCAATCTTTGCGATTTTTCTTCCATACCATTCTGCTTTATATTGTAACTGTCGTACAAACTCACTCCATGAGGCATCTGCAATAGATTTTGCTAATTTGTGATTTCTCATCATATTTTTTACCTTCAGTGATTCCAAAACTATGACTTGATTTTCGTCTATTAGTTGTTTGGATGTTTTATGTAAAAAATCTTTCCTTAGATTCGCAATCTTTTCATATTGCATAGCTACTTTAATTCTTGATTTCTCTCTGTTCCTACTTCCTTTTTGGCAACGGGATATATCCTTTTGTAACTTACGCAATCGTTTTTCAGACTTGTGGAGATATTTTGGGTTCTCAATCATTTCACCATCAGAGGTAATTGCAAATTCTTTAATTCCTAAGTCAATTCCAACTTTTGAATCAGTATTAGGAAATTTCTCCTTATCGTCTTGAACCACTAAAACCGATACATAATATTTTTCAGATGGAGTTTTTGAAACAGTAGCATTTTTGATTTTACCTTCAAATTCTCTATGCCTTTTAATCCTTACATGTCCGACTTTTGGAAGCGTAATGTATTTTTCAGACACCTTAATTGTTACTTGATTCGTAGTATAAGAATAATGTCTATTCTTCTTACTCTTGAATTTAGGAAATCCAACTTCTGGACGTTTGAAGAAATTATTGTAAGCAGTTTGCAAATTCATCTGTGCATTACATAATGCTTGTGCATCAACTTCTCTTAACCATTCAAATTCTTTTTTGTAGTGAGCCGGAGTATTATTGAGTTTTTGCTTTGTCTCTTTGTAATACTCAACCTTGTCAGAGAGCATACGATTATAGATGAATCGTACACATCCGAAACATTTTGCAAAGTATTCCTGTTGTTCTCTGTTTGGGTAAAGCCTGTATTTATATGCTACGAGCAATCTATAATCACCTCACCTTCTCGTGTTTATTCTCTGTTTTTATCCTTGATTTTCTATAAATTTTTGTAATTGCTTTTCAGATATGTTTCCGACACTGCATACGAAATTTGATCTCCATTCAGATATTAACTCCTCCAGCCTATGCTAAAGCATAGGGGATATTTTTTATTTATTTATAAATGCTTTATCCCCCACGTCATAAACTTGACACAAATCTTCGGTATACTAATAACATCAAATGAAGGACAGCGGTTTCACAGCATAATAAATCATACTAACAAGTAGTGGACTGCCGTTGGACTTCGCCTAACAATTATCCAACAATATTGGTTAACATAGAGACTTTTTCTTTTTCATAACTCAGCCCTGTACTATGTATAGGGCTCTTTCTCCGTTTAGAGATAAATGCAGCTGACAGACTATACAGACACTTTTAACGCTAGGTGATAATTAATACCCATGATTCTCTATCACCTCGATTTGATCTGTATACTGACCTCAAGTGCAGTAATCACCAGTAAGGACGAGTCTGAATCATGCAATCATAAATATATAGTTTGCATATAATGCATTCAATTACCTCTCACCCCCAAATCCCTAGCGCAGTACTCATCGTGAATTCATCTATTATCCACTTTCTCTTCCTCTGTCCCGGAGGGACGGATGCGTAGCAGACGTAAGAGGAAAAGAACGTGGATTATTGATGAAGACAATCGTGAGCAAGCATTTAATGTGGGCATACAAATGAGGATAATGGACGCACTGATTCCGGAAAGTTCCGCAAGCTCCACGTTCCTCCACCAGTACGTCCAGTGTTTTTCCTGCGTATCCGTCCCCATTCCTTCCCGTTGGTCGGAATAGGTACGTCCTACTCGGTAAAAAAGGTTTGTTTTATTGCAAGGATTAAAATTTTGTCCATATTGATCCTATATATGGGGAACGATTGACTCTATTTTTTATCCGGGTGAAAAACGTTCCATATATCCGATCTATAAGGTTTTCTATTACACCGCATATATGGAACGTTTTTATATTTCTGTAACATATTCCATAAAAGCTTCTGCGTTTCATACATATAGTCAAGTTTTATAATCTGGTTAAATGTTCAACAAATATTACTGATTTTCAAATGTTGACTACTTTGACCCATTAAAGGGTTTTTTATTATGGTTTAAAGTAGTCAACATTTTCGAATTGTCAATTATTTAAGTACTTTATGAAACGCTCTGTCAGTTTTTTTTGTATTTCTACAAAGTTATCAGGATAATTTACCGAATCTCTCTGGAAAGTTGGGGAGTGCTCCAATGGAAGCGTATGCCCTCCGAGTAATTTTGTCTCCTTTTTTACCTTCTCGTGATAGTTCGTATATTGTGTCTCGGATTGCTTATTCAATGACTCTACAATACGGCTGTTGCACAAGTTTTGTTCTATATATATGATATTTTCACCTAATGCTTCGGGTACAAAGTCTCTTATGTATACGATTTCCATTGCTCTGAATGTGCTTTCCCATCCATAAGCATCATAAAGTGCATCATTAACCAGCTTATAATATTTATTTTGGTTACTGCTGGCGAATATTCCATCAATGGAATTAAAGCCTAATTTATTTAATACATTTTTTTCGATTCTGAGTATGTCTTCAACTTGGTCATTGGTAGCTACAATAGGTTCATATTCTCCGGCAATTTTAATTAACCGGCTTTTTTTGGCTTCTATTAATTTTCGCCTTTCTAAGCTTTTTATAGCTGAGTTTAGAATATCGTGAAATTTAGAGTAGCTTCTATTCTTGAATAATTGTAGCTGTCCATAGCTTATGTCCTTATTAATCTCTAAAAAATGATGTTCCGAGACAGGAGAGCTAAAATCTGTGTTCATAAATCCAAAAAGCCGGTAACACTCGTTATAAGATAGGAAGATAGTATTCGTATCTCTCTTTAAAAATGTTTGCAGCAAGATAGTCTCAATATGTTTTACATAGATACCTTCTGTTCGTTTGTCTAATTTTTCGAGGGGAAAATCATATATTTTTTCAATTTTAAATTGGTATTTATTTTGGCTTGATAAAAAATATCTATCAAATTCCTTTAGTTGTGCTTTCTTTTGTGTGCCTCCAAGTAATGGTTCTTCTAGTGCTGCACATAATTCTTTGTAATTTTTAAATTCCTGTCCTTCTTTAATATTCTTTAAATTCATTTTAACTCCCGTTATTCTCCTTACCATTTTCAAAGAGACTACTCATAATCCTGGCTGTATATTGTCTATTTTCCATTCCATTTATAAAGTTAAGAGGCTTTCCCTCTCCGCAATCTTTTATGGTAGAGCCTAAAATATAGGAAATATACTGGATATCATCTTTAATCATCCTGCGTTTCTTAAGGATATCTTTTAAGGTGGCAAAGTATTTATATCCCATGCAAGCATTTACTTTTTCTGATAGTTCAATCTTGTGTTCGATGTCAACTTTAGCTTTGTCTACATCGCTTAATTCCCCAGACAGCCGATCAAGCTCATTTTTCATTTTAATAGATATATCTTGAGCATTGGTGAGGAATTCTTTTGTTCTGTCGGTAAGAAATGTAATATCTGTATATTTAATTATTTCTGTAGATTCTTTCATAGGTGGAAGCAGTTTTAGTTTCAGATGAAATTTTCTCCATATTTTTGGTAAGTTTGCATTGACATTAGCAGCTTTTTCTTTTGTGAATTTTGTGGCATTTTCAAGATGGTTTGTTAATTGTACTCCTCTTGTTGTCCACTGTACGTATTGTCGATCATTTGTTATTATGTAATGCATTGATGCCCTCCTTAGCCATAGTTTGATAATAAGGAACAGACATTAGTTCACTTCGTAATTCATCATATAGCTTGTGCAGTCTTGGATTTACACAGCGCATCCATGATTTGCGGTCATCCTTGACCATATATTCTCTAACCATTGTAGCTGAGAGTGGTATCTTTCCTCTGTTAACAATAAGTTCCGAGGTTTCCCGGATATCTTCAGGAGAGAACCATTTGGAACGACTCTCATCATTACCGTATACCATTAATTCTGGGGCTTTATATATGTAACGTTCTACATTATCTAAAAGGTATCTACCCCATTCAGGACAGATGTCATTTTCATTTGTCATATCTGCGAGTCCATAAATCATTATATTAGGTTTATCACCATATATGGTTTTTATCATTTTCATTCTGGTAGAGATATTAAATGGATTCCTTTCGGTTCCACACTCTTGTGCAGAACCGACCAGAATTAGTAATCGATCACATAAGTTTATTCCTGTTTCTACTAGTGACTCATGACCTTTATGGATCGTTTGAAATCTACCGCAGAGTAACCCAACATCATAAGGTCTCATAGCTTTCCTCCAGTTCATCTAAAAAATTAGAGAGTGCAGTAACATTGGTTATGTCATCTACGAAACTGCTTATCAGATTTACAAGTGTGTCATATTCTTCTTCTAAAGCAGCTGACTCTTCATCTTCTCTGGAATAAATACAGTTATCCTCGTTAATGATATCTGCTGGGATATAAGGAGGATATTTACAAGTGTATACTTTCATAATGTCGAATGCTTCAAGGGTCATGTTTGTTAAATCTTTTCGAAATCCAGAAAGGATATAAAACCCATGCTTAGAATTATGAGGAATTAGCAAATCTCCGATGGGTGTATCTCTCATAATAGTTTTATAAGATCCATTTCTTAGCCGAACGATCATACCTGTCTTAAGATCAGACAGGGTGAATTCAGGAGAAGGAATAATATCATCCGTAAGAGGAATGGCGTTACTGATTATGGAGAGAGTGATACTGGTGCTTATATATGTAGCGGAGCCTCCATTAATTCGAAGGTCTTTTATAGTTATTTCTTCAGTTATACAGAGCTTGCGCAGAGCGTTAGCCTCCTCACGATTCGAACAGAAGTATGAAATATTACCTTTTACAAAAGTATCCCAGTTTTTTAAGTTTTCTTTTTTTATTGTTTTATTTGTCATGATCTTATTCTCCTTATTTGTAAATATATATTGTTAGTTTGCAATAGCATTAGAATTTTATTTTGTCTACTATTTTAACAGGATAGCCGAGTTCTTTTTCAATATCTTCCTGTGTGATTTCTACTCTTTTCCAGATGGGATCTGATACTATGTCTATTTCACTAAGTGAGTCTACAGGAGGAAATATTCTAACAATGTCCCAGCGACGTCCTAGTAGACTATGTAGACATTCTGAATAGAGCGAATAGTAGTCTTCTTGACCAATAAAAATAAATTCATCGATGTCAGATATTGTTATGCATCTTTCTTCGTTCTGTAATTCTACAATCATCCTAGATTTTAGATCTTTTTTCGTCATTTCCTTATGACAGCCTGTAATCTTTTCGTATATATTGTCCTTACTAGGAGCCTTGGTTATAATACAGTTTAATGTAGCACTGATTTCATCCAAAGTCATTTCTTTTGGCGAAGGTTCAAAGACTTTTTCAAAGCCAGTAGGAGAGTAGTTGGTAAGAGTAAGATATTCTTGAGGGGAAATTACTCTTTCAACTATCCCTATCCTCCCTTCAGCATAGCGTTGATTTGTTTGAGCTGATTTAATTATTTTTAGAATATCACCTTTTTTGTAATCATTTCCTGGTACTGTTTTAGGGTTTGTTACTAATACATACTCGCCAGCTTCTGCTATGCGTTTCTCTCCGGTTAAAAGCTGGAATTGAGAAGTGTCACGCTTACTGGTGAAATCTTGAAAATTATTGTATACAGACTCAATTCCCTTATCATTCGTAATGTGATTATTAATGATTTCGTAGACTTTGCCTGGTGTCCAGTAAGGAATTAAACCAAATGTACATAATAAGAATTTGTCTGGCTGCTGTGTGTCTTCAAGCTGTAGTACATAACCAGGAAGTATATATCCATATCTGAACGTAGTAAGAATACCTAAATCATGTCCTCCAGGAATTGGATTGTCAAACTTTACTCCGAATGATAAATCTGTTGCTGACAATCCTTGTGACATATCGAATATAGCGACAATAATGCCTTCTTTGTTTGTAAAGTCAATGCTACCAAATGTACCTGTTCCAATTACCCTGTCTCCAATTTTGAATTCGTTGTTTTCTGTTTTCCCCATATTGTTGATCTCCTTTTTTAATTTAAATGTGAGTTTGTAACTTTTATGTGTTTATATTGGCATTATACATACACCTCATTAGGTTTGTCAAGATAAAAATATAAAAAAGTAAAAATAATTTTTAGAGATGTAGAAAAATTATTTTTTCATTCATATAGAAGAAAGTAAATAATGTGAATGGATTAAAGGAATTGCGATAGATGCTTCGATAGGCTTAAAATAAGGGGTTGCGAGGGATTTATTAGAGCTGATGGGATATATTTACGGTTGGAATTGGGGATGATAAGAGAGGACTGAAGAGGGCTGAAAGAGGCGATTTTTGAGTGAGTGTAGAGATGGACTAGCTAACGGAAAATAGGGAAAAAACAAGGGGTCTGCTAGTTTTAACCACCCCCGCCATGCGCTGAAATGCCTGTAAAACTGTATAAAACATACATTTTCTACAATTTTACACATACAACTCATTAAGTATTGACAATCATTTGCGATTGTTATATTATGTCAGTGTACCACATAGGTACAGCACATGAATTTGAATATCGTTTTAAAGGAATTTGACTTGTGTTAACAAGTCCTCATTTCCCCAGAATCCATATTCATTGATCAATGCGCACAACGCACCTTGAAAATTTAATAGACTCTATACTTCCTACTATGTATATGCTATAATATTTACAGCCACTACACACGCAACAACCACATTCATTATAGAGAGGATGTGATACTATGGCATTAACACAAGAAGATCTACTGGCAATTGCAACACTTATGGACGCAAAGCTTGATCCGATTAATGAACGTCTTGATAAAATCGAGCGACAAATAAAAGTGTCTGAGAAAAAACTCACGATACGGATTGATTCTAGTGAAACTTTATTACTCGATGAAATTGAGCGAGTACATGAAATCTTAGATAAGCACGTTCAGGATACAAAAAAACATCTGGCATAAACATATAGTAGTAAAGGTATTAGAGTCTATTAAATAAATAGGCGCTAATACCTTTTTTGTTACTCATTGTCTGGTATGTATGTCCAAATATCAGACAACTGGCAGTCAAACTCTTTACAGAGTTTACACGCTACATCCATAGGTATATGTTTAGCTTTATTGTTCGCTATAGCGGATATGGTTGGTTGTCTGACAGATATTTTATTAGATAATTCGACTTGTGACATATCCCGTTCAGCCAGTAACACCTTTAATCTACTTTTTAACATTGTATTCACATCCTTACTTATAAGTATGTTCTTATTATACTATATTAGTATAGAATACGTCAAACAAAATATATGATATACGAAAATAGTTGTAAATTATAAAAATAGTACTTGACATTATACGCAAAACGTAGTAAGGTATATGTAAGCAATACAACAACGCAACACAAGCAAGCGGTTCAGCCGTACAATTCAATTTGAACTTGCTATTCAGTGGGACAGAACCACTCTAAAAAGTAAAGCAATAAAATAAGACCATGAATTACCAGTTCACAGTCTTATTCCGTACATTGATAATTGAATAGAACGAAACGTTCAGATTCCTGACCATTGTATTACCAGTACATTGATCAAGACAAAACAATTATCACAAAACCTATCAAATTTATTCTACCAAAAATCTGTGATAAATTCAATCCTGAACACTCGTTCTTTCAATTCCCAATTGTATTAAGTTATAGCGAACCTTGAAAAGTGAATAAAAGTGTATTAGATATTTCTAATAAAATATGCTATAATCATTCTGAAAGTGGGGTGATTAAATGACACTGACAATACAGCAAAAAATAGATATGGCATGTAAAGTTGTTGGTATTTCAAAAACTGAACTGGCTAAAAGAATGGGAAGTTCCCAGTCTGCCTTTTCCCAGAGATACAAAACGGGAAAATTTTCCGATAGTGATTTTATATCTATGGCTAAAGCACTGGGGGCTGAATATTTTTCAGGGTTCAAGTTTCCAGACGGGCGAGAGATAAAGTAGAAAAAACTTATAAAATATTAGAAAAACCTGTTGACATATTAGAAAATACGTGTTATGATGTATTTATCAATTGAATACGACATAAGAAAAGCCGGTTTCCCACCGACCAAAGTAGTTGCCGACTTTTCCCCATAGCACTTTAAAAGCACTGACTTCATTCTAATACATTTTTATTCGCTTTTCAAGTGTAATCGCACAAATTATTTCCAATTGATCAACAAATTTTTTCGTTTGACTTATGTCAAAGGGTTTTTCTAAAAAATCCTCACGAACCTAACTAGGACTGAAAACCGCTCTCTGAAAATATGTAAGCACAAGGGTAACCACTTACATTTCATACATGCATTTAACCAAACGTGCACACAAGTGTACTGGGATAGGCAAGCCCTACGAAAGTATACGCACACTGGCAAAATGTCTTTCTTATGGGAATGATTGACAATGTCGACTTTCCTTAACATAAGAATTGTATGTAAATATTGTCTTGTGACTTTATAACCAACCTGTTATAAAGCGCAAATTACAGTGTAATGGCACTGTATTAAGTATTTAAAAGGTGATAACCAAACCATTGGTCACGCTACCAGTCTGCCTATTTTAAGTATTTAATAGAGTGTTAGCTACACTTAATTAAAAAATTATAGAGGACACACCAAATTCCCTCTTTTGCACAGCAAAAATGGGTGTGAGAAAAGGAGTATTTATGAATAACACAACTTTAAAGATCAATTTAATCGGAACTAATGGTATTAAAGAACAAGAATATAACGTTCCCAGATTTGTATTAGACGCAAGCGCATATAGTGAAGCGGTAGAATACAATTACTACCGTGAGTCACATATTAAATTAAGTGATAGTTTGGCAAAAAAAGAGTCTGACATTAATAAGTATATCAAATCAGAATCAGAAGAGGATAAACTCAAATTAGTGGAGGCAAAAGCGGGTAGGGATATCCTTAAAAAGAGGATAGATCAATTAGAAACTACATATGAAAAGTTTACAGGTGACAAGCTTACAACTGAACAACGTCAGGAATACTACAATAATAAGCCAGCACGAAACATGGTTTTAACATTCATGCCTGTTAAGCCGAGTATTACAAAACTGTCAACCCTGTATGATGCAATCGTATCATATTACAATACATATGAAGGTATAGAAGCATGGTCACCAGAGCGCAAAAAAGATTTTACCTACATCAAGGGACTCATGACGGAAATTTTAGGGGATAGATTCAATATTCCCAAAGATTCAAACCCAATGTACAAGTCAAATACCGTCAAATTGTCATCCGCTTTTGTAGAAGGTTGTATAAATTTCATATATGGAGATTATGCAAGAAATCAGGATAGTAATCTTTCCGCAAAACGTAAGAATAAAGAGTCTCTTTATAATTCTATGATAAAGAGATATTTCAGTGAAGTAGAACACAAGAACAAAGATACTTCAGTAGCGAAAACAGCGAAAGAAGTGGAAGTAGACACTTTCTAAGGGATAGTATAAGTACATGGAGAGACATACTCTCCGTGTGCTTAATAGTGTGCCTTAATCGCACCAAAATAAGGAGAAAGTAGGTGAATTTATGAAAAAGTTCACGATCAATAAGACAAATTGGCGCTGTACGCTGCATGGGTGGACTATACCCAAATATGCAGCATACGGGAATGTATCAGGGGTGGAGTATGTCATCACAGATTTTAACCCACAAGACAAAACTCTCGCATTAAACATAAACCTATGGATTACAGATCGTTGGGTGCAGTGCCGACTTTATGGAAACGGAACTATTAGAGCGCAAAAAGAAAGATCCACAAGTGCAAGTTATGCCACGCTTTACAACGTAATTATAAACCATATTGTTAAAGACCGCTTGTGGAATGTTATGCCGATTCCGTGTAAGCATACAATAGAACAAAGCAAAGAAGCGTATGCATATGATTTATCTAAGGGTAGACATTCAAACCAGTCACGCCTTTCGGGAGGGGATTACTGGAGTAGTTTTCAAAAAGGAAATAAGAAAATAAAAGGCTATACAGAGTGTACGCTGAATCTATGCGTTCCGATCAGATAAGGAGGATTCAACCAATTATATACTACGTAACTATTAAAAAATGTGTCGAGGATTCTATTCTTTCCTACACATATTCTGAATACATGAATTCATCAGAAGCGAAACAAAAATATATTCAGTTATTTAATCAAAATCTGTATGATCCGGATCTCCATTATATTGTGGAAACAGGTCAGGCAGATTTCAATGCAAGGGGTTTTTTGATTCATAAAACTAAAACGAAATATTTATATGCATGAAAATAGTCAGTAGGTCGTAACTACTGACTATTAGGGTCTGCATATAAAGAGAGCAAACAAATGTTCTATGCAAGCATTAGTTTACTCTCTTTTTTATTAACTGTCAATAGTAAAATAAAAAAATAAAATATAAAAAGAGAGGTAAATATCATGAATGTAAATAAGAAATTAATGTCAATGGAAGAAAAGAAAGAGTTAGAAGCAAATCAAAGACTTGCTGAAAGCGTAATAGCAAACTGTAAAGAAGTTGGCGGGAAATACTTTGCGTATGTACCGTTGAATTTATTACGTGTAGATAACGGAGAAGGCGGTTTTCAGCGTGATGAAAAAATAAAAACGATGGCAGTAGAATGGAATCCAATAAAATGCACACCACTACTAACAAATTATAGAAGTCAATTAGGATATATTTCTGTAATAGACGGTCAGCATCGACTTGCGGCTGCTAGAATAAAAGGAATTAAATACCTTGTCTGTGAAATCTTTATAGATATGTCATTTGAGGAGGAAGCAAAGTTATTCGTGGAATATAATACGTCTACTCGCAGATTATCTTCTTTTGATATCTTCAAAGCAAATTTGTGCTATGGAGAAGAGACTGATACAGCAATAAAAGCGGTCTGTGATAAATTCGAGATTGAAGTCAAAAAATCTAATAAAATTCATACTTTAAGAAGTGTGACAGCAGCAAGAACCATAATGAAAATGGGCGGAACTATGGCATTAGAATGGGTATTTAGCGTAATAAAAGAATCGCATTGGGAGGATTTTAAAGAATCGTACTCTGGTGATATGCTGGAAGGATTAGGACGATTGTATGCTCATCACATCAAAGATATGAATAGAATGCAAAGGAATTTAATAAAATTCTTTCGTAATAGTAACCCTTCGGAATTGTTCGGACTTGCGAATAGTGAATATCCAACATTAGGAAGAAGAACAAGATTAAGATTAATTCTTGAGGACATAGTGGAAGAAGAGAAGCAATCTAAGATGGAGAAACGCATCCATTCCATAGCATAGGGAGTGTAGAATGAAACGTAAAATAAAAGAGAATATAATTATCCCCATGCTAACAGGGATAACTCTGGGAGCTATTGTATTGGCTATCTTTTTGCTTAAAGAGATAGTCTTTTTTAATGGAGAAAGTGAGGTGAGCAATATGCCACAGACAACTACAAAAGATATATTAAGTGCATATCAGGATTATAAAGAAAGCAAATAGAAAGGAAACAGACTTATGCTTAATAAATATATAGCTGCGTCCATGCTTGTAATTATGTGCTCTGCAGCAGTTGGCAAGGGAATTCAAGAAAATAATCCTTACCGTTTGGAAATGGAAACATCCGTATCTCAGGGTTATGGAGAGTATAATCACCCATCTGGAATTACTACAGATGGGTATTATATTGCTTACAATCAATATCATCCTCAAGGTAGCAAGGTAAAAAGCCTTGTTTGCGTAAGGGAAGAGGATGACATCCTATTCGTTTACGATAGTGGATTGTTTAGATAGTGGGAGGAAAGAAAATAATATTTACATTGTAAAAGCCCTTTTGCTTATTATGCATTTACATAACAGGTAAGAGGGTTTTATAGAATGCAAATAAAATGAATATATAGGAGGAATGGCACATGAAAGTGAAAAACAAAGACGGAACCTGGAATATATGGGACGAACACCTAGATAGAGAAACAGGAGAAATAATAGGTTGGAGAACAGTACCAGATAAATGGTTAGATTCTATTCCCCGCAAGGGAATTAGTTCTATAGAATTCCATGCAGATGAAACTCTTTGCGTTGCTTATTCAGGAGAAAGGGAATCAATTTGGTACAGATTAGTGTATGGGGCATGGGGCTCCCCCACCAAATTTGTGTAGAAGGGAGAATATGAAATTGGGAGAATACGAAATACTACTGGAAAAAGAGCATTATATCATAATTAATGCTCAAGGTGAATTTGTTCAAAGCGCGGATTCACCAAAAGAAGCAATAGAAGATTTATTAGCATACATAGGAGGAAAGGCAAATGATTAGATATAGTTATGGATTAAACCAGTTATTAAGATCATCAAATATAGAGATTAAAGAGTTACCTAAGAACGCTATTTATGAGAAAGGGAAAACATACTGGTGTGGTTACTGGCAGCAGTGGTACAAAGTACTTCATGTTGTCTATGACTACTCGCACAATTGGCCTTTGCTAAAGTCGGTTACGGTAGAGTGGCAGGACGGAAGCATAGGAAGCCACAGAACAACACTTGAACCATCAAGGGACTATGAGTTGTTGGTTTCGTAATTTTCAACAGAAATCTGACGTTATAGGAACAGATAGAAGTTGTTATACAATGATAAATGGAAAAGGAGGTTTTACCATGAATGAATTATTAGAAAGAGAAGAAAAAGTAACTATAAATGAAACGGAATATATAAAAGTTATTAACCCTGACGGATTTGAAGATGATCCGCAATGGAAAGTACTGTTGCCGACCGGCACAGCGTGGATGGCAGGTTTTATAGTACACGCTGGGAATGAGCAAGCAGCTTTGGATGCAGTAGTAGATTACTGCGAAGAAAAAGGTCTCTGTGAATTATATTACACGATAGAAGATCTTAACTCAAAAGAAATATATGAAGAAGAATACATATGTGCGGGAAATCATTGTCTATATGTAGGAATAGAAACTAGAATAGAAAAATTATAGAGCATCATATCTTCTAAGCTACAACGGAAGCAGGATATAAAACTACTGTTTTTGTTGGATGGGAAGATATAGCTTAATTAGGAGGAAAGAAACATGAGTAGATATAAATATAATTCATATGGCGTAATGACCTTGGAATCTGCCAGTGAATACTTCGCAAATGAAGTCTTAGAAACATTAGGGCTTACCACTGCCAAAATGACAGACTCGGAACTAAAAACTTATGTTGCTGTTCTCTTCAGTCAAGTGTTGCAAGGAATAAACGGAGAAGCATAAAAATATTAGATTTACGGGAGGAATACAAAGATATGAAATGTGCAGAATGTGGCAAGGCAATCATGAATCCACACTTTATTAATGGTATTGCGTATGGATATAACTGTTATAAACAAAAAATAGCATTAATCTATAAGCAGTGGGAAGATGAGAGAAACGTGGATTATTCTGTTAAATGTTTTGCAGCCATAGAAGTTTTTAAAAACAAGAAAACAAATTATTTTCACGAATCTATTATGAAACAATGGAACGACTGTAAAAAACTTACAGCTAAACAATTAGAATGTATTATTAAAGGATTTTGTGATTCTGAGAAGCTGTCATTTTATAAAGTGTGGTTTTTACTTGCATACGGTAATAATAAAAATTCTATTGCAAGTTGGATGGAAATATTAATCCGAAAAATAGGGGTGAGTCATTTTGTAGATGATGAGGAGGTACATAAAATTTTACTTTGCATATATCCCCAGGGGATTCATTTTTGGAGAGATGTCGAAGACATGGAAACCGATGTTCATTACACTGAAAATGGAAAATATACTGGAAGAAACAGAGAAACGAAAGAAAGATTCTATGATTCATGTTTTCTTGATGCAAATATAGAAGATGAGTATATAGAAGTATTAGCGATAATCAAATAAAATGAATCTTTGATCAAGGAGGATGTAAAATGAGTAAAACAATCGAAGTGGAACTGAAAGATTATAAGGGATTCAAGATTACAAAATATATCGAAAAAAAAGGCACAAGGGTAGAGAGCACAGGTTATATAGCAACTACACAAGAGGATGCCCCATTTGATTGTCACAAAACACTATCAGGTTTAAAAAAGAAAATTGATACTTATTTATTCTAAATAAACATGTTGTTTAAGGGGGAATATATATGATATTTATTACCGTAAATTATACTGAACAGGTAATAGAAACAAATAGCGATAGCGGGAAAGAAACCCGTATGAGAGTCACGCACATTGAATCAGATGAATTTGAAAATTTGGTAGTTAAGCTGCAAAAAATAATGGTAAGTGATCAAATTTAATAATACAAGGAGTCCGAATTTTCCGACACCTTCTGAATTGAGAGAGGAAGATTATGATTGATGTCAAAATTAGTTATGGATTAGCATTAAAATTAGAGATATATATGGAAAAAGATATAGAAGATGTAGCACAAAGTTTTAGAGATTTATCATACAAATATAAAGAAAAGTGTAATTATAATGCTGATAAAAATGCTGGAATTCGATCTTTCCATACAGATTATAATATAACTGAAGATTATTACAAAAAAAGAGTAAAAGAGTTGCGTATTAGGCAGTATGGTTGTTATTTGGAATTGAAGCGATTTTTGGCACTATGCAAAGAACAAAACGGAGGAAAACCATATATAGGACATAGAAATGATCTTATTTATGAACTTATATGTTTTAATCCTTCATATGACAACGTAAAAGAAGAGCTAGAAAGACTACTTAAAGAATAAAAGGGATATTTCTTTTGAAGTATTCCTTTTTTTGATGGAGAAAAAGAGAACATATATAAGAAAGGTCAAAGGTGAAATTATGTCAACATATTACGAATATCAGGATGTTAAAATTATGATAGCTCATAAGCTTATGAATATGGATGGTTGGAAGGTGTACGGATATTCAGCAGATCAATCTGATAGTATGACAGATTACTATTGTCCGGCACATTGGGGTGGCGTAGCGGAGAAAAACGGCTATATTCTTTGCGTTGACGTATATGGAGCATCGAAAGCTGAAGAAATTCGAAAATATAATTATAACGGTTTTTCCCATGATACAAGTATTACTGAAAAAATTCAGAAATTGAAACAAATGACAGTAGAACGTGGAGCCAGTGAACAGGAAGAAGAAAGCGCTAAAAAAATGATAGAGCGCTTACATAAAAAAGCAGAATTAGTAACAGAGAACAAAGAAAAGTATACAGTCATTGGCATGATTCCAGGGCATATGGCACACCCTAGCCGATGTAATTGGCATATTGAAAAGGATGGAATCATTATTGCAAAAGGTAATGGAATTTTAAAATATGCGGAAGTTGATTCTTACTACAGATATGAACATTATATAAAAGATTATCAAGAATTCAAGAATCTTGGTGCGGATGCATGGGAGAAAGAAAATGCTAAATATTTGTTAAATCACTCTTATCATTACGAAACAAAAGAAGAAGCTACTAAAGGTGCAAAATACAATCGTGAAAGACTGGAGAAGGACTCAATTCTGATAGAAGACTTTGAAAAATTTATCAATAAATTAGATACTACTTGTGGTGGGCTATTGGGAGAAGGAGACGGCACAGTATATGAAAAAGTAACAGTAACAAAATATAAGAAGGAATTAAAGCCGGTTGAAGTTGAGAACGGGACTATTAAAGAAGGACAATGTTTCATTCTTAAAACTAATTTCAATTACGGTCGTTTTTCAGGTTTGGTATATAAAATACATGAAACTGAATACGATGGAAAGAAAAGTTACCATGCATATAAGCTTAACGGGAAGTATACAAAGGAATGTACAGGACATGCTAGTCGTAACAATTATTGGTTTATTGGTAGTTCTGAAGAGGAAAATTTTGCTAAGTGGATTAGCAATGGGGCTATAGCATGGTGTGAACTAAAAGAAGTAAAAACGCCTTATACAGTTGAAAAGGTAACTAAAAAGACAGTTAAAAGTATGAATAATACAAATGTCAAAGAGCCCGATAAGCAAGAAGAAAAGTTAGCCAATAGCACTGAATATACATATGAAATATTGAAAGATACTGATACAAGAGATAACTCTGAAATTTGGGTTGTAAAAGTAAAAGAATCATTAAGCAGAGAAGAATATAAGGATCTTAAAAAGATTATGGGAGATAATGGTGGCTATTATTCCCGTTTTAAACATGGATTTATTTTTAAAGAGAACCCTGAAGAGTTTTTACATAGTGAAAAAAACAAAATGACTGATGATATTCAGGATGAAAAGAGAAAAGAAGAGAAACAATCCTCAAAAGAAAATTCTTCTATTGAATTTGATATCATAGAAGATAAAAGTCCCTCTGGAAAAATTATTTATTTGGTAAAAGTTAAAAATGAATTATCAAAAGAAGAGTTTTCCAGAGTAAAGCGAAGGTTTGCTAAAATACAGGGCTATCATAGTAGACTTAAAGATGGATTTATATTTAAATATGATCCAAAAGAAAAATTAATAATATAGGAGAGAGTTACAATGTTTATAAATAATTCAGATTTTTACCCAACACCAGGGCATCTTATAGAAAAGATGCTCTTTTCTTTGAAATTAGATAGAATAAAATCCATATTAGAACCAGAAGCTGGCAAGGGAGATATTGTTGACAAGATTAAAATAAGGGAAGAATCATTATCGGATCGTTGGCAAAAGTTTTCATTCGATATTGATTGCATAGAGCAGGACAAAAATCTACAGCATATCCTTAAAGGGAAGGGGTATCGAGTAGTTCATAATGACTTTCTAAGCTATGATACGATGAAAGAATATGATCTTATTATTATGAACCCTCCATTTTCAAGTGGATGTAAACACCTTTTAAAGGCTTTGGAAATGCAAAAAAGAAATGGTGGGGCAATAGTCTGTTTATTGAACGCTGAAACTTTAAGGAATCAGTGTAACAACGATAGAATAACACTTGTCAGATTGTTGGCAGATTATAATTCAGAAATTGAGTATTTGAAGGATGCATTTACAACCGCGGAGCGAAAGACAGACGTTGAGACTGCTTTAATAAAAGTACAACTGCCAGAGGTCAAAAGACAATCTTTTATTTTAGATGGACTCAGAGAAACCCAAAAACAAAGAGAATGTAAATACGTAGAAAATACATATTTAGCGGATAATGATTTATTTAAATCCATAGTAGGACAATACAATTTAGAGATTCAAGCAGGGATAAAATTGATAAAAGAGTATTATGCCATGTGTCCATATATTTTATCTTCTTTTGGAAAAGATGAAAAAACGGGTGAGGCAATACAGAAGGGCGGATGCATTTTAGACCTTGATTTAATAACCAATACTGATAAGTATAAAAGTTGCTTATCTGTGAATGGATACATACGAGAAGTACGTGGAAAATATTGGACTGCATTATTTAATAATGAAAAATTTGTCGGTCAACTTACGGGTAATTTACGACAAGACTTTTATAAACGTATAGAAGATTTAAAAGAATATGACTTTTCTCTTTATAATATATACGAATTAAAGATTGAAATGCAAAAAAAAGTTGTTAAGGGGGTAGAAGAAACTATAGTATCCCTGTTTGATGAACTTAGCCATAAGCATTACTGGGATAAAGATACATCTAGCAATATCCATTACTATAATGGGTGGAAAACTAATAAAAGTTGGATAATAAATGATAAAGTCATAATACCATTATCAGCGTGGGATTCTATATGGAATGATTTTCGTGTTAACGATTATAAGATTGTAGAGAAACTGCAAGACATGGAAAAATGTTTCAATTATCTTGATTGTGGTTTGACGGATGCAATTGATCTTAAAGAATCTTTGGAGTTTTCACAAGAATATGGGGAAACAAGAGATATTCAATTAAAGTATTTCTCAGTAACATTTTACAAAAAAGGAACTTGCCATATTAGATTTACTAATCCGGAACTTTTAAAAAAGTTTAATATATTTGGATCACAACATAAAGGTTGGCTTCCACCATCGTATGGAAAAAAAGCTTACAAAGATATGACAACGGAGGAAAAAAGTGTTGTTAGTCAGTTTGAAGGCGAAGCAGAGTATAACAAAGTGATGGATAATACAGATTACTATTTATTTGACACCAATAGTTTAAATTTATTGGAAGAAAAATATGCATAAAAAGAAAGGAGCAGCATGGAGGATAAAAGAAAAATTTTAATAACAGAAGGAATGAGCCATGATGCAATGCTATTCATTACAGATGCACTTACAGAGGATATAGAGGGTTTTTGTAAGGAGACCAATAAAGACTTAGAAGATGGTATAAGTAACGGTTATAAATACTTAGAGGATAAGGATTATTACGTAAGAGTACTTCATGATTCTGAAATAGATCCACCAGATAATGTGGATATTATTGGATTTGATGAAGTCTATAATTTATTTAATTATACATAGTAGGAGGAATATTGATGTATAAAAGAAGATACTCAGATCAAACAAAACAATTTGTTTACCAGAACAGTTGTGATTGTCTTAAATATGGATACGGTTTTTCAACTTTGAATAAGTGTGGATTACCAGATTCGGAAGCAAAAATCATTTGGAGACAGGCATTTGAAGATATGGCAAGCGACTTTTAATATAAAACAAGTTTTCATCGTAGATTGGAGGGAAAACATGAAAAAGAATATGGATGCAATTCAATTTGAAAGCAGAACGGAAATTGCAGATCTTATGAAAGCAATTAATAAATATATAAAACAAAATCCAACTGATACACAGAATAAAACATTAGAAAGGTTCTTTGATTTGTTGGATGTGATGCTAATGGAGTGGTAGTTGAAAAACCAAATTCATAACAAAATCGATTAAGCATTTAGAGAATATATATCTGGATGCTTTTTATTTGGAAAGAGGAGGGAATAAGTATGTTATATGATATTACATTTTGGTACGAAGAAAAATATTTACCAACAAAGAGACACAAAAAAGTGCGTTCAAGAATGGTTAAGGATGTTTACAGTGTAGAAGTAAAGGAAATAACAGAGCAGGAATTTCCAGTTGCTTTTATTGTACACGACTACAAGAGCGTATATGAAAATGCAAAATCCTATGATGATTTTAATAGAAGCAGCGAATATAAAATGTTCTCCGAAAAAATGAGAACGTACAATGAGAAATTATATATACCGGTTAGAGTTACTCATGGATCTGCTATTAGTTTAGTCTATGAAAGTTTAGACTATATTAAAAGGAAAATAACTGGTTACGCTCCATATTGGAAAGGTGGGGAAGAGTTTTCAGAACATTCGATCGTTAAGTCAGACAACAAGGAAGATGTAATAAATACTATTAAAGAACGTGCCTCGGAGTATATAATCTACGATGGAAAAATTTGGTCTGAATGTGGAGAACCTATGTATAATATCACTACTTTCGGACTTGGACATAATCACGGCGGAACAGGATTTTTCATTGAGTATCATTATAACCCCAATATTTCAAATGAAAATTATTTCAATGCGTTGCAAAGAGAAGAGGCTATTGCGTATGGAAAGCAAGTTGCTTTAAATCGTGGAGATACAGAAAGTGTTGAAGGAATGGGAGAGCGAGACATTATTGAGGTTTTAATACCTGAAATGGTACATAGAAATCCACAGAAAGAGCATGGAGAAGGAGATACATTTCTGAATAGCATGGAAAATCTTATTAGTAGCAGTGATAGTGTTGCTGAAGCTGGATTGTTGGCGGCGGCGCTTACGGTTATATCAATAAAAGGGTAGGTGATAAATATGCTAAAAAGAGACATAGCGGATGATTTATATTCAATAGTAATTCAAAGATATCAAGAAGAAAGACCAGAAGTCAAACTGACAAATGCAGATATGGACATAATTTGGTTTTCAGTATACGGAGAATTGCAACATAATGGAAAAGAAGCTGCATATGAGTACGTAAGAACAGCGCCATTAAGCATAAGATGAAAGACCGATTTCAAAGCAAAGGGAATTTTAATCCCTATAACAAACAAAAAAGAAATATTTATATGCATAAATATAGCCAGCAAGTCGTAACTGCTGGCTATAAAACTAATAGGTGCATTTTTGGATGAGCGGTAAGTGCTCGTCCATGCAAGTATTACTCTACTCTCTTTTTTGTTGTTTGTCAATAGTAAAAAAAATAAATATTAAAAAAGAGAGGGAAATAAAAATGAAACACGAATTTCAAGGAGGATATGAATATGGATAATACAATATTATATAATGCAGAAGAAGTAGCATGTGATTTTTATAGTTGGTTAGTTAAAATGGACTATTGTGGCAAGGAGGATAAAATAGAAGATTTACAAGATATGATAAAAGATTTCCGCAAAATTCAGAATGTAGCACCAAAGTTATTTAATTTACTTAGGTCTATTAGCGGTTGAAACGGATGCTCTGAGGGCAAAAAATGGAGATAGAAAGATGAAAACTAAAGATTTTTTGGCAGTTTGTAATTTTGAAGTAAATGCAATTTATGATTTAAGCAATAATATTTATTTCCTGAACAGTAGAAAATATGCACAGTTCGGAAATATGGAAATTCATCATGCTTCGAATAATAAAGGATATATAACTATATATCTAAATACATACGGCTATGATGGCGAATATCAAGCCGTATAGCGATAGAGGGATGTATTATAAAAAGTAAAAATGAAAGAAGCATTAGAAAAAGGGAGGAATGCATATGACACCATATTACGAAACTAAAATAGGAAAAATCATTGCACAGGAATTTGACAGTAGAATGGAAGCAGCTATCTTTTCATATATACTGGAGCATGGATTTAATCAACTTAAAGAAGTGGCAGATATACAAATAGAAGATATTAAAAGTAGTAGTAAATTAATGACTGACGATTTCTGCAGAGCTATGGTCAAAGCAGCCGTGAGGATCTGTAAAGAGTGTACAGTCTGGGAGTATATGACTGATATCCGCTGTTATTTGAATATTGAACCGAAGATAGATCAAATAACCTTGTATAAAGATGATTATTCCGAACGAACATGGAGTAATCTGCTTCAGACTTTTAACGTGGAAGAAGAAAAAGAATACATTAATATGCAAACAATTGTTGAGGTGGATTAATCAGAAGGAAAGGGAACTATATGTCAATTAGCAGAGAGGAACTAAAAGATAAATACAACCTGGACAAGTACACGATTGAGTATTGTCCTTGGTGCGATACGGATCAAGTTATATTTTCTAAAGGGGTTACACGGTGTCCAGAATGTGGAAAGCCGTTAGCCCCTTGTTCTATGTGTGAGGAATGTATAAAAGAATGCCCGTATGGTTGTGATGGAACGGAGAATGATGCAAATAAAGAAATTACAAATCGGGACATTACTACAGAAGAGAAAATGCTGTATGCGTTACTGTGAGAAGGAATAAAACCACAGTTTCAAGGGGGGAAAACATGAAAGAGGATTTTCAAAATGGTGATTTATATGACGTGTACTACACTGATAACAATGGAAAAGAACATTGTGTTTGTTACTTCGGTCATTGTAAAAGAGATGTTGTACGATTGTTTGAATCAGAACAATGTATAGGAGAAGTAATAAGAAGAATTGTCAAACGATGAATTCTACATTTAAAAGGAGTGATAATCATGAAGAATAAAACATATAAAATAGCAATGTTAATATTAGCCGTAATAGCACTAATTATCTTATCATCATTCCCAGTCCAGGCAAAGAAAGCGAAAACAAGGACTGCGACCGGGACGTATTATGATTACATGACAATCGTAACTAAGGATGGTAATGAGTGGTTGTTATCTGACAAGCAATCAAAGAGAAACCCGTATATGAGATGGGACAAGAAACATAAAGTGTACAAGGCAAGGTTCAAAGATGGGCAGAAAGTAAAAGTAACTTTCAATACCAGAGGAACCAAAAAGATATCTGATGACCGGATTATTTCAGTCAGAATAGTAAAGGGGAAACGCTCATGACAAAAGAAGAGAAAAAGAAGTGTGAGAAATTAATGGAATATGGGATTCGAAAAGGGAAAGAATCTCAAGAAGAATTTGCATTATATGAAGAGTATGTAAAACAGAATGAGGAAGAAAAAGCTGCTTTGGAGCAGAGAAAAGCAGACCAGCATTATGGAGAAATAGTGGGAATAGGGCAAGTTCTCGCTTCATTGGGATTTAAACATGAAAAAATGAAACAACTTTACAAATTGATATAAGGGAGAAAAGATAATGAACATAGCAGCGGAATACGATTACTATACATTGGATCAAGCAAGGGAGATCTTGCAGCAACAACGCCATCACGAGTGGTTAGTTACCCAAAAGAAACTTCAAAGAGTCAAAAGAAAGCAAAGACAGCGTAAAATATATTATGCAAAACAAAAACTATTAGCAGCATTAGTTCTTTTCATCGGACTATTGGCTGCTATTTTATTACCCGAAACAGAGGGGATGACCTTGGCTGTATTCTTATGGCTAATGGGTGTTCCTCTGTTTCTAAGTAAGAAAAAGTGGCTTATCAATGACTACTGGGAGGAATACGAATGAAACATGAAGATATTAGAGTGTTGGCTGTAATAGACGGAATCAAAGAGGAACCGTATCTTATATTAAAGACTCCGGGAGCTGCCTGTGTTATAGGTGCTAGAGAATATAAAAGAATTTGGGGACAATATCATCCGGAACATTTTAAAAAGAGTCACACAGCTTAGACCAAAGGAGACAAGCGAATATGTCGAGGTATTTAGCAATATTGGAAGTAAATGATGAAGTGTTAAAAGAAACAGAAGAAGGGAGTCTGGCAAAGGCGTTAGAGTGGTGCTGTGATTCCGGTGTGAGATTACAGGAATACATGGCTATTCCTGGCGATTATAAATTACACAAACAATTATAAAGTGAATTTCAATTGAAGGAGAGAAGATTATGAATATGATAATTTATGCACCAGGAATAGGAATCACTTTGCTTACCAGATGCAAATGATTATATCATTAATTTTTTTTACAGAATAACAGGAATGGAGGAATGCATAATGGCAAAAAGTTATTGTCCTTGCAAAACATGTACAACATTTAATTGTGATGATTGTCCAACATGCGATATATGTATGGCACAGACGGGATGTATTGATGATATTCCAGATGACAATGAACAGTTGAAGCAATGATTTTAAGTCCTTTAGAACGGAACGGAGAATAATATGAGTAAAAAAGGATATGACATTACTAATTTTGATGGAACGGGAATGCTTGAAATTCAAAAGATAGATTCAAATACTTGTTTTAAGTCCGATGAAGAAGCTGTTGAACAAGCCATTAAGGATGGTGTCAAAATCATTCCAATAGAAGAACTGCCTGAAAACTTTGATAGAAGATACTTTGGATGGATTGATACACCAGAAAATCGTAGAGCAATAAACACATATTGTATGGAGGTGTAAGCATGACTACATTAGAAAGTATAAGTAGTATTATTCCTTACGACAAAGTTTTGATTGGAGTTAATAAAAATGGAAATTTTATAGAAGAATTTGAATCAAGCAATAAAGAGAAAATGAAGATGTATAAGAATGAAACAGTTACTGATATTCACATCATAGGCGAGAATTTGCTTGCTGTGAATATTGAAATTAACAGTTGAAATGTACCTTTTAAGGTGCGGGAATAGGGGAATTAATATGTATTTTTTAATAGATGTTTATGGTGAACATGTTCTTTGTAATAAGGAGTACAAAAGTTTAGAAGAAGCAAAAGAATACATAGATGCTGAGTTTAATGGCTTTACTTCTGATGAACATAACATCGAATATGGCAACCATTGTGAAATGGGAGAAGATGGATTAAGTGCATGGGCAAGATATAAAGGGCATTATCGGATTTGGAGAATCACAAAAGTATTGCCATGAATGATGTCTTTCAAGAAAAGATTGGAGAAAAATATGAAAATGTTAATGAATTACATATATAAAGAAACCATTGACCGATATGCTGATATCGAAAGTGATGTCTTTGGTAATATTATTTTACAAGCAATGGGATATAACGCAAGTTGTGTTATGTTTTGTAAATGCTCTAAAGACGATGAGTCTTACAATATTTCATGGGTACTTGCAAATGGAGAGCAATATGTTAAAACATTTTCCATTGAAGAAATACTCAAGGCATTGCAAGGTATTAAACTTGCAATATAGCGTAGAGGGATGAAATGCACGTTTAAATTCAGGAATTAAATAGATGGAACAATATGTTAAACAAAAGGAGTAGAATATGGAAAATAAAAATTGTCCAAGATGTGGAAGTAAAATGGAATTGATTGATAATGAGGATTCAGATGGGAATTTCGCTGGTTGGGAGTGGAAATGTAAATGTGGATACTATGACCCAGAAGAAGAGTGAAAGAAGGGGTTGGATATGAATAAATTATATGTTAATACGCCAGTAGGGAAAATAGCAGCTTCAGTTCTACAAGATGAAGAATATCCAGGAATTGCGCTACTACTTGAAAATGTAGATGGTCAACCAGGAGTGATCATGGAATATAACCCTGGGAAAAAATGTGTTCAGGTAAGGGTATATGGGAAAGATGATCCAGACGGAGATCCCATACAAGTTTTAGATATGTCTGAACCACTAAAAGAAGAAGTGGATGATAATAACTGCGAATCAGGAATCTACGATTGTAATACCTGTAATATAAGAAACGATTGTAGTAGATGTGATAAAGAGGAGTATGAAATACTTTGGAGCAAATTCGGTGATGTAC